>JBOFUP010000098.1:0-30357 GCA_051652645.1 Bacteroidales bacterium | reverse complement strand
ACAAAAGAACCTTTTCTCAAAGGTTCTTTGTTATGGTCTCAATAGGTATTAGTTATTTTTTAAGGTAAAAAAGATTGTTTAGGTTTATGAATGCAAATATGAAGCTTTTTAATCAAGTCGCCAAATAAAAAAGTATGTTGTACAATATCTTTTATCTATCAAAGATGTTTGCTTTATCAATTTAAAAGCAAAGCTAACAAGAATAGCTAGTTAAAAATAGTCGAAAGAGTTACAATTTGCTATTGTTTAGCTACTAATGCTAGGTATAGTTGTCTGTATTATTGCACTTTCGTGACAAGTGTGATTTTGCTAAAATATCTGCTAGTTATACTTTTTTTGTTGATTAAAAAAGGTTAACTAGTGTTTGTTTTCTCAATTTAGGATGAATTTAGCCGCAACCCAATTGTTCTTTTCCTTGAAGTTGTCAAGAATAAGCCCCAAAGAGTTGGCCTTTTCTTCAATAATTGGAAGGTCTTCTTTGTAGAATCCGCTCATAAAGAGAGCTCCACCTTTACAAAGCTTAGCTGTGTAGTTATGCATGTCATCAAGAAGGATATTACGATTAATATTCGCAAATATCGTGTCGAAAGTCTCTTCATCTTTTAGTAGAGAGGCATCACCGTGTAGAACCTTTATGTTGTCTCTATTATTAAGGCGGCAGTTTTCGATAGCATTTTCAGTAGCCCACTCATCAATGTCTATTGCTGTAATTGTTTTTGCACCTTTCTTCGAAGCAAGAATAGCAAGAACAGCTGTACCGCAACCCATATCTAGGAATTTAGAATCAGTAAGGTTAGAGTCAAGCAGGTGAGTAAGCATAAGACTTGTTGTCTCATGGTGTCCTGTACCAAATGACATCTTAGGGTCGATAAGAATATCATACTCTACCTTAGGGATATCTTTGTGGAATGAACTATGGATAACACATCTTTCTTCGATAATGATTGGATTAAAATAGTGCTTTTCCCACTCTTCATTCCAGTTCTGTGCCACAACTTCTGCGAAAGAGTAGTTAATAGAACATTCTAGTGGAAACTCAGATAATTTATTTCTAAGAGACTCTTCATCGAATAGGTTTACTTGTATGTATGCATCAACTCCGGTTTCTGTAGTAATGAAGCTTTCAAAGCCTATTTCGCCTAGTTGAGCTGAAAGGATGTCACTGTGAACTTCGTCACATGGAGTCATTTTGAACTGAAACTCTAAGTAGTTCATCTTGAAAATAAGATTAGTGTATGTGTGAAATGGGATTTATTTTTTACTTTTGTCTCTAACGCATATGGAGTAGAGATTAATTGACTAGCAAAAGTAAACTTTTTCGTCCAAATAATGTCTTATTATATATGCGAATAATGGAATTACTCCTAGAGAGTGAGTTCAATTGTTTCATCAACAACAAAAGTGGGGATTGAATTATGAAAACATTTAGATGGTTTATACAAGCGATTCTTTTGGTTTTACCGTTATCACTTATTGCACAAGGGAAATATATTCCTGAGGATGATTTGTATCGTTCGCGAAAAGCTGTTAATCCAATAATAAAAGCAAAGAGTGAAAACTCTAACCAAAGTGAGTCAACAAAGGGTGAAATTATTCAGCTGAATAGCTCTTCTAATTCAATAAATGTAGATGACTACAATAGAAGAGGTTTATCCAATAGTGATACAGCTCGTTACGTTGAGGAGGATAATTCCCAAGAGGGTGGTTATATCCATGAATTCAACGGATCTGAATCTGATTTTGAGATGGCAGAGCGTATTCGCCGATTTCATAATCCTAAGTTTAGAGTCCATATTAGTGACCCTGGGTATTATGATATCTATATGCTAAGTGGTCTGGATTGGAATGTATATGAAGAGGGTGGGTATGCTTGGGTTACACCAACGTGGACCAATCCTTCTTATTGGAACTATATGTGGGCTCCATCTTTCTACTCTGGATTTGACTGGCGTTTTAACCCTTATGCTTCTTGGAGCTGGGGTTGGGGCGGAGGTTACTATCCTAGTTGGGGCTGGGGCGGAGGATTCTATCCAGGTTGGGGTGGAGGATTCTACCCAGGTTGGGGTGGAGGTTACTATCCTAGTTGGGGTGGAGGATTCTATCCAGGCTGGGGCGGAGGACACCATCATCACGGATGGGCAAATGCCTATAATCCTTACAAGTATAGTGGTGGAAGAAACAACGGTGCTTACACCGGACGTACTCAGTCTGCAAACAGTTCACGAGACTATAATAGATCAAATGTTGTTAGAGGTTCAAATAGTTCAACTCAGAGTGGAGCTGTAAGACCATCCACACGACCAACTAATGGTACTACTAACAATAATAATAGTGTTGGACGTTCGGCTCGCTATGGCAGTGGTACGACAACCAAAGATGTGAACAATAGTAGTGAGAATAGTGGTGTATACAACAGACGAGGAACTTCAAATAGTACAGAAGAGGTCAAACGAACAACGCGAGAGACCAACAGTAATTCATATAATCGTTCAGGATCATCCGTATATGATAGAGGTTCATCAATAGGTGGAGGTAGCTATGGTAGAGGTTCTGGAGGTTACGGTTCTGGGTCTACTGGAGGGTCTACCGGCGGAGGTAGATCAGGAGGACGTCGTTAAAATGTATATGCAGAGTTAATTTGATAACCAATCAATTATGAAAACGAATAAAATTATTTTGATATCTCTCTTAGCTGGTAGTACTTCGTTGCTATCAGCTCAAGGAGAAGCTGATGCTATAAAGTATTCTAGATCAGAGATTACAGGAACAGCTCGCTCTATGGGTATGGGTGGTGCATTTAATGCTCTTGGTGGGGACGCCTCATCTCTTGCTACTAACCCTGCAGGAATAGGTGTTTACACATCATCAGAGGTCTCCTTTACGATGAATCTAAATTTCACCAATACACAAACAAATTGGAATGGAACTCAGATGAACGGAGACAAGACTCGCTTCAATGTGGATAATGTATCTTACATAGCTTCGTTTCCTACATCAAGTGGCAACAACTTTAATGTGGGTATCTCATTCAATAAAAGAGCATCATTTGATCGTACTTACACAGCTGGATCATCACAGATTGGGACATCTCTGACTGATTATATTGCATATAAGACCAATGGTATTCTCAATAGTGATCTTGATGATCTTCGTGATCTGAGTGGATCGCAAAGATACGATCCATATCTTTCGCAATATGGCCTTCCGTGGCTTGGAGTGTTAGGTTGGAATTCATTCCTTATTCAACCTTCTGGAAATAGTACATCACAATATGTATCACAATTTCCTACGACTATATCGCCAGATGCGGCTATTCGTGTTAGAGAAACTGGACGTATGGATGAGTACAATTTTACCTTTGGGGGGAGCTATGAAGATCTGGTTTACTATGGAGCAACATTATCGGTAACAGATTTCACATATAGAACATCCACTTTATATGGAGAAGACTTTGGTAACTCTGGTAGCTTCTCTATGAATAATGATTTGACAACTCGTGGTACAGGATTAGGCTTTCGCGCTGGTTTGATTGTAAGACCGGCAGATTTTTTACGACTAGGTTTCTCTGTTCACACTCCAACATACTATAAACTAACAGATAGTTTCAATGCTGATGTAGTTTATCGTAATGTCAAAGAAGGAGATGAAGTTATGAATGGCTCTAGTGCTACTCCTCGTGGGGCAGTCGATTATAAGCTTCGTACTTCTTACAAGTTGGCAGCTGGAGCAGCTGTGGTATTAGGTAAGAGTGGTATAATAAGTGTAGATTATGATTTTGAAGACTCACCAACGATGAAGCTTAAGGATGCCGATGGTTATGAGTTTACTCAAGATAACGACTACATAAAGCAGGATCTGAAAGCTATTCACACGATGAAGATTGGAGCAGAGTACAGGGTTACTCCTCAGTTTTCGTTGAGAGCTGGTTATGCCTATCAATCACCACAAGTGAAAGATAATGTGTTAGAGGGAGGAGTTGAGGTTGTAACCTATGGTACTTTGACAAACTATACACTCCCAAAAGCTACTACTTACTATACTGCAGGTATGGGCTTCAAGATGGGAAGAGCATATGCAGACATAGCTTACGTGCATAAGAAAATGGAGGAGAATCTTTTTGTTTTTGCTCCTATATATGACCAAGATGGTTCAACAATAGTACACTCAGATCCTATCAACTTGAAGAGTCGTAGATCGAATGTAGTTTTAACCCTAGGATTTAAATTCTAATTTAATAGTTTCAAATTATGTTTCCATTTGCTTTTATACAAAGCGTAGAGCGTGCAGCAGAAGAGGTTGCAAAGACAGGTTTAGGTTCGAAGATTGAAGGAAGTTTATCACAAGCTCTTTCTAAATTTTTTGATGGTTTAGTTAGTTCAACACTTGATTTGGCATTTAAAGTACTTATTGCTTTTGTAATATACATGGCAGGTAAATGGCTTATTCATAGACTTCGTCGACTGAATAATACATTGATGACAAAGAGAGATGTAGATGTATCACTTAGAACCTTTCTTCTAAACCTACAAGATATATCACTAACTATAGCATTAGTTGTAATTATTATTCTTGTAATTGGCGTTCCTGCTACATCTATTGCTGCTCTTGTTGCTTCTGCCGGTGTGGGTATCGGTTTGGCATTAAGTGGCACACTTCAAAACTTCGCTGGAGGAGTTATCATTCTATTTCTTAAGCCATACAAGGTTGGCGACTTTATTGAGGTTCAAGGTCAAATGGGAACAGTAAAAGAGATTCTTATCTTCAACACCGTTTTAACTACAATAGATAATAAGATTATTTACGTACCTAATGGTTCTCTTTCTTCTGGAGTAATTAATAACTACTCTAAGTCAGGTTTCCGTCGCGTTGATTGGACTCTTAGTTTTGCTTATGGTGACGACTATGATGCGGCAAAAGCTATGCTACTTAGCTTTATCGAAGGAGATGATCGTATTTTGACAGAACCAGCTCTCCCATTTGTTGGTCTTTCTAAAATGAGTGATAGCTCTATAGATATAGTAATGCGAGTATGGACAAAGACTGAGAATTATTGGGATCTATACTTCCAAATCAATGAGAAGGTGTACAAGAACTATGCTAAGCATGGCCTTAATATTCCTTTCCCTCAGATGGATGTTCATTTGATTCAACCAAAAGCATAATCAGAATAGTATAATAAAAAGTAAGCCTCGATGCGCTATGTGCATCGAGGCTTACTTTTTATTATACTATTACTCCATCTTTCATATGAATAATTCGGTCAGACAGTGTAGCTAGGTGTTCGTCGTGTGTGACAATTACGAATGTTTGATTCAGTTCATCTCTTAGTTGAAAAAAGAGTTTGTGAAGTTCCTCTTTGTTGTGAGTGTCAAGACTCCCTGATGGTTCATCAGCAAATATTACTGCAGGTTTGTTAATCAGAGCACGAGCCACAGCTACTCTCTGCTTCTCCCCACCTGATAGCTCATTCGGCTTATGTTCATATCTTTCGCTTAGTCCGAGGTAGTCAAGTAGTTTCTTTGAGTTGATTCGAGCATCTTTGTCAGATACACCAGCAATAAGTGCTGGTATCATTACATTCTCTAGGGCTGTGAATTCAGGTAATAGTTGGTGGAACTGGAATATGAATCCAATATTCTTGTTTCGAAAGGAGGATATTTCACGTTCAGAAAGTTTATCTATTCTTTCGCCATTGAATGTTATCTCTCCATTATCAGCAGAATCCAGTGTGCCTAGTATCTGAAGAAGGGTTGTCTTGCCCGCACCACTAGCTCCAACAATAGAAACAATTTCACCCTCTTTAATCTCAAGGTCAATACCTTTTAGAACCTCTAGTGATCCAAAACTCTTTCTAATATTTTCTACTTTTATCATTCTTCAGTAGTTATTATTTCTAATGCTAGTCGTTTGGCTTCTGCTCTATCAGGCTTACCACTCTCAGTTTTGGGCAACTCATCTATAAAAATAAAGAAGCGAGGGACTTCAAACTTATCCATCTTTTCAAAAAGTGAGTTGCGCAATTGAATTTCATCAAACGGTGTGCTTACGAGCATAACGAGAGCTTCACCTAGTTTGCTATCATTAATTGATGTGAGTGTGAACGTCAAGTCTTTAAGTATAGTCGATATTTTACTCTCTAGTGACTCAAGTTGTATCTTTATCCCACCACTGATGATTGTATTGTCTTTGCGTCCAATTATTTCGAAGCTACCATCGCTGTTCACTCTAGCAATGTCGTTAGTGACAAGTTTATCCTTACAAACAAGAGGAGCCTCAATCACGAGAGTGCCTTCGGGCGAAGTTGATACTTTAACCCTACTTAGAGGTCGGTAGTTTTTACTTTTCTCAGTGCCATTGATCTTCCTAAGAGCAATATGAGAGAGAGTTTCAGTCATTCCATAGGTAGAATAACATATGTTTTTGATGCTTTGAAGTTCTAACTCTAGCTGTTGATCTATTGGAGCACCTCCGATAATAACTCTTTTGGTACCCTCGAAAAGAGTCCTTTCTTTTGGATTAGCCAATGTATTATGCACTTGTAGAGGTACCATAGCCGCAAATTTAGGCGATTTGATAAGCTTCTCGTATGGATTGCCTGTAGCTCCAGTAGTCCAGAGGTCTAGTCCTCCTACAAGAGCACGCACCACCATCATCTGACCAGCAATGTATTTTGTTGGTAGACATAGAAGTGCCGAGTCCCCCTGTCTAAGATTAAGAGTCTTACAGGTTAGAGCAGCACTGTTCATCATCTGCTCCTTCTTTACAATAATAGCTTTTGGTACACCTGTCGACCCAGAGGTGAAAAGTGTAATCTCCTCAGAAGGTTTAAACCACTCAATAAGGAAGTTGAATAGGTCATATTCACTAGATAGCTGTAGGCGCATATCGTTTATCTCAAGAAGAGTTTCACGACTATACTTTCTGCCATGTAGTGTGAGTGATTGTTGTTGTCTATCGAATTGGAATCTTTTCATGGAGTCTCTATTCTATTTTATAGTTGTAAATGTAGCTTTTTTTGAGTTGTCAAACCAAAGTTTATCCCCACGAAGTTCTAGTGGAGAGTCAATATTATTTGTGTATAGTGCTCCCGTACCTAGTCCTTGAGGAAGAGTTGGGTTATGAGAAGCAGACCATTGAGCTATAGCATTGAGTCCTATATTTGATTCTAGAGCTGAAGTCGCCCACCATGGGATATCGAACTTATTAGCTATCTCTATCCACTGGTCACACCCATATATCCCACCATGCAGAGAAGGTTTGAGGATAATGTATTGAGGTTTGATAGTTGAAATAAGAGACTCTTTTTTCTCTCGACTAGTGATGCCTATTAGTTCTTCATCCAGAGCTATAGGTATTGGAGATGAGGAGGATAGTTCAGCCATTCTCTCCCAATCACCTGCCTTTATAGGCTGTTCTATAGAGTGTATGTCGTATTCAGATAATCGAGTAAGCCTCTCTTGGACTTCATTATGCAAGAAAGCACCATTAGCATCAACTCTAATCTCTAACTCATCCTTTGAGAAAGCACCTCTAATATGGTTTAGAATAGAAAGCTCCTGATCAAAATCTATTGCACCAATTTTCATCTTTAGGCATCTAAAGCCTATTTGAATCTTACTCTCTATTTGCTTTAGCATCTCACTCTTACTACCCATCCATATAAGACCATTGATGGAGATACCATCTTCGCCTCTAGAGAATGGAGTATCCCACAATTTGATAGAGCCCATCTTGAGATTTCTCATAGCACACTCTATTGCAAAAAGCATAGATGGATAGGTTGATAAGTAATCATAATCAATTACACCCTCTACATCAAGTCTATTTAGATATTCACTAAGTACTTGGTAATAGTTTGGTATATCATCATAACTAAGATCAATCAGTGGAGCGGCTTCACCGTAGCCAATATTTACCCCATCACTAATCATTATTATATAGATATCCTTAGTATGGTAAACCCCACGAGAAGTTCCCGCGGGGTTTTTGAAGTTCAATCTATATCTTTTAATTTCTGATTTAAGCCTCATGAGCTCTAATTATCAAGGATACTTAGGATATTTTTTGAAGTCAGGCTTACGCTTTTCAAGGAAAGCATGCTTGCCCTCTTGAGCCTCTTCGGTCAAGTAGTATAGAAGAGTTGCATTACCTGCAAACTCTTGCAAACCTGCCTGCCCATCTAGCTCAGCATTCATGCCAAGTTTTAGCATTCTCAGTGCCATTGGGCTATGTTGCATCATTGTTTGACACCACTCAACAACCTCATCCTCCAATTTGTCCAATGGTACCACTTTATTTACTAGTCCCATCTCAAGAGCTTCAGCAGCAGAGTATTGTCTGCACAAAAACCATATTTCTCTGGCTTTCTTCTGCCCAACTACTCTTGCAAGGTACGAAGAACCAAATCCAGCGTCGAAACTTCCCACCTTTGGTCCAGTTTGGCCAAAAATAGCATTCTCAGAAGCAATAGAGAGATCACACATAACATGAAGAACATGACCACCGCCTATTGCAAAACCATTTACCATAGCAACAACTGGTTTTGGGAGTGAGCGTATCTGCTTCTGTACATCTAGGATATTAAGGCGAGGAACACCATCTTTCCCAACATATCCTCCGATGCCCTTAACGTTTTGGTCGCCACCTGAACAGAATGCCATATCCCCAGCACCAGTTAGTACAACACAATATATATCTTGGTCTTCGCGACAAATACGTAGAGCATCACTCATCTCCATAGATGTAGTCGGTGTAAATGCATTACGATAGCGTGGACGGTTTATAGTTATCTTAGCTATACCATCGAAGTAGTCAAAAAGTATCTCTTCGTACTCTTTGATCGTTTGCCATTGGCGTTCTTGTGACATAATTATCTCGATTTAATATGTTTAAAATAGGATTTAAAACTTTCAACATTAATATTGGGTTCGGTAAATACCTCAAGTATTAGAGCTCCTTGAGAAGTATCAAATAGCTTGGGTAATAACTCCGTATAATCACTCTCACAGTTTGCTTGAAGATAAGTTATACCTCTTGATTGTGCCCACCCTTTAGCAGAGCTGTTGTGACGAGCTGCTATGTATGGTTCAAGAGCAGATGTTTCTCCCTCTTTGGTTAAGAGCCTGAAGATTCCTCCGCCGCTATTATTGACTAAGATTATGCGCAGAGTACTAGGCACAATATCATTCCAAAGACCATTCATGTCGTAGAAGAAACTTAGGTCTCCAACAATCAGATAGTTGAGTTCACTACAGAGAGAGGCATACCCAACGGCTGTTGATATTGTTCCGTCAATCCCACTTATACCTCTGTTTGCACACACTGTACACCCTTTAGGGAGTGAGAAGAGCTGAGCATTCCTTATTGTGGAGCTATTAGCAAGATGCAGAGTTGAGCCTTCAGGAAGAAGACGCAAGAAGTCTCGCATAATAGAAAGGTCTGAATATTTTGTGGAATCTAAAATCTTTGAACTACGAGAAGTCAACGTCTCAGAGATAGTTCTCCAATATGAAGAGTACTCACTGTTATTCTTTTTTGTTGAATGCAAGAGGATATCCTCCATTAGGGTCTCAATAGAGATAGGTATAATGTCGCTCAATATTGTAAATTGATCAATAATCCCCCCGTCATATGACAGAGACCAATGAGCCTTAGGTGGATTGCTAGAGATATACTCCCTTACTCTCTTTGAGATGAAATGCCCACCTATTGTTATAACAAGATCAGGAGCCAACATCTGTTTCTCCTCTTTATTTATAGCAAAGAGAAGAGCATCCATATTTGTTACTGCTATCTCTGAGGGGAAATTAGAGGTATGCTCTGCTATGACCAAGTAATCATGCTCTTGAGAGAGCCTTCTAACAGCTTCTATTATCTCCCTATTTGCTTTGAGCTGACCAATGATGATCCATCTTTTCTTTGACTTATTAACTTGGTCAATAAGAGGAGAGGGATCAATTACCTTTGCGTTGCATCTGTGATATTTTATGACTCTAGCCTCAGGAAGTTCTAGAGTGTTAAACGAGTAGATCGGCTCACTGATTTGGATGTTTATGTGAACTGGCCCTATTTCCCCACTAGAGAGAGCTATTAGAGCTTCATTAATTAATCTATTCCCAAACCAACGCTCCTCTTTGCTTCTAAACTCTCCAATGTCAATAGACCTTCGAGTTATACTATCGAATAAATAAGGCTGATTGAGAGTCTGACCATCTTGCTGTCCGATCCAAGCGCGAGGTCTATCGGCAGAGATCACCAAGAGAGGTATTCCCTGATAGTATGCTTCGGCAATTGCCGCACCATAATTGAGCAGTGCTGAACCAGAGGTGCAACACAAAGCCACCGCTTGACCAAGCTTCATCGCCATACCCAAAGCTATGAAGCCAGCACTTCGCTCGTCAACTACACTGTGACAAGTAAAACTATCGTCAACTGCGAATGACTGAGATAATGGCGCATTTCTAGAGCCAGGGGATAAAACTATGTGTTTAATACCGTAAGCTTTGGTTAATGCTACTAGCTCTAATACGTTTGTGTGATCTGCATACATATGTTTGATCGGTTTATCTCAATAGTGAAAGTAACGTTTGTAACTTGTCCTCAGTTTCAGACCACTCACTCTCCACATCAGAGGTTTTTAGAATTCCTCCTCCAGCGTATAGAATAAATGAATCTGGCAATATCTCCATTGATCTTAGATTAACAAAGATATTGGAGCCTGTGTTCTTTGATACATATCCAGCATACCCGCTGTAGTACCTCCTATTTATGGATTCGTTATCTCTTATGAAATCTATTGCTTTGAGTTTTGGTATTCCACAAACAGCAGGAGTAGGATGAAGTTTTTTCAGCAATTCGCCAACAGAATAATCATCAGATAATTTGAATCTGAATGTTGACTTTAGATGAGCTACTCCACCGGCAGTAGTTGTCGTTGGGCCTACTTCATCGAACGAGTCAGTAACCCCTCTAAGAGTCTCTCTTATATACTCAGAGACTATCTCCTGCTCCAAGTATCTAGCAGGACTCCACTCACGATGAGTTCCGCTAGAGGTGACTCTTTCAGTACCGGCTAGAGCTATTGTTTTCATCGCTGAGCTATCTCCCTCGACTAGAGTTTCAGGTGTTGCACCAAACCATATTCCCGAGGCCTTACTCTTTGCAATCCACACGAAAGCTTCGTTATACTTTTCACAAGCAAGCCTAAAGAGATCCCATATAGATAGAGAGGCATCACGCTCAATCTTTGATGTGCGAGCAAGTACTAGTTTGCTGAACTCACCTTTCTCAAGTGCTTGGTGGAAAATGTTGAATGATTTAGTATATTCATCATATGAAGAGGCTTTACGCTTTGGGCACTCTATGATTGTCTCACTGAGGGTTGTTTTGAAACTCTTGAGATAATTCTCAATACTCTCCCAACCAATAAGATGAGAGTCTGGACGAATAACCACAATTGGCAGATCCTCTGATTCTATAAATGGCGCAATAACAAAGCCCTCATAATCTGTTATCTCTAATATGTTAGATATAGTACTACCCCCTTCACGACTATCTATGATCATATGAGGCTCACTCTCGCTAGGAAGGCGAAAGAGAGCGAAAGAGATCTCAGAGTCGAGAAGAGCATTCATCTTTTTATGTAGAGTATTTGCGCTCAAGGAGTGATCTGTTATTTTGAGATGATACAATTGGTAATTCTAACTGAAGAGATAAGCTTGTTGCTGCTAGTGCAGAATATCTCAATATCCCATACGTGAGATACATGACCTTTGTGAATAAGCTTTCCAACAGCTCTCACGGAGTTTCCTCTAGCTGCCGACATATGATTTGCACTAACTTGCATGCCTCTTGCATGCTGATTCTCCTCTATGTGAAGGTAAGATCCTACACCGGCTAGAGTCTCTGCAAGTGCAATTGTTGCCCCTCCATGTAATATTCCCGTAGGTTGAAGAGTCCTATTATCAACGGGCATTGTTGCCTCCACGTAATCTTTGCTGAGGTGAGTGTACTCAATACCCAAACTTTCCATTAGAGTACACTTGTTTATCTTATTAACCTCTTCTATTGTCATATTCTTAATCATACAACTGATTTATTTTTTTGTTGACTCAGAAACGGTAACACTCCTCGAATGATAATCCCGAAAGGTCTTTCGAGGATAGAATGCGCTCCGATTCGTCTATTCTCCAATCAATATTTAGTTTACTATCGTTGTACTTGAGAGTCTGCTCCTGATCTGGAGCATAGACATTATCAACCTTGTAGGCAAATATAGCCTCACTGCTCAAGACAGCAAAACCATGAGCGCACCCTCGTGGTATAAATACTTGCTTGGCATTCTCATCGCTTAGCTCAATAGTTATTTGCTTCCCAAAGCTTGGAGAGTTCTCTCTGAGATCAACAATTACGTCAAGAACTCGTCCCACAACAGCTCTAACCAGCTTTGCTTGAGCAAACTCTCCCTTCTGAAAATGCAATCCTCTGATAACACCAAAACTCGATTTAGATTCATTCTCTTGAACAAAGTCAACAGCCCCGATCTTACTTTCGAAGATCTCGCGCTTAAAGCACTCAAGAAAGTAACCTCTACTATCTCCAATTCTTTTTGGCTCAATCAGCCAAACTCCCTCAATGTCTAGTTGTGTAAAATGCATACTCTTGGTTAGATTATATTTGGGAAGTTCTTATTGCTGCCATTATGTTAGCTGGTGCTCTTCTATTATCTAGCTCATTTGCCATAAACTTCATATACGGAAGTACATGATCAAAGTAGATTTTGAACCCTTTGCAAAGATAGTTTAATCCATCCTCTCCATCCTCACTCTTAATGATTCTGTTTTTAGGACACTCTCCGTTGCAGAGATTCAAGAAGCTACAGCGTCTACATTGTGCGGTTAGTGAGTTGGACTTTGCTCGTCCGAAAGCAAGCTGCTTGTCCGAAAGCATCATCGAAACAAGTGGAGTTGATCTTATATTCCCTAGTTTGTTCTCAGGAAAAACATAGTGATCACAGCTATAAATGTCTCCATTAAACTCCATGGCTGAAGCGTGCCCACACTCTTTAGCCCATACACAAACTCCAGGGCTAGCACCAACGAGGTTTGCAAGAGTAGAGTCGAAGAGTTGAACATAAACCTCACCAACATCACGGCGTACCCACTCATCAAAGATAGTAGTCATGAAATGGCCATAATCTTCACTGTCAACGGACCATTCAGATACCACTACCTCTTGTTTATCAGTTGCAGAAAGAAGCTTTAGTCCATCATTCCTATTACCTACCCTCTCGACGATAGGGGAGAACTGAATATATCTGGCGCCTATGCTTTTGAAGAAATTATATACCTCAAGAGGATAACGAACATTGAAGCTATTTACCACGGCAAGTATGTTAAACTCTACACCGTGTTTTTTTAGTAGCTCAATTCCTTGGATGACCTTATCAAAGGATCCTCTACCTCCTTTGTCTTTTCTGAAGATGTCATTGCAATCTCTTGGCCCATCTAGAGATATACCCACTAGGAAGTTATTCTCTTTAAAAAACTCACACCACTCATCATTGAGCATAACTCCATTGGTCTGAATACTATTCTCTATTCTACGCCCACGAGCATAACGCTTTTGAAGTTTGAGTGCCTTACGATAAAACTCCAAACCTCTCAATAGAGCCTCACCACCATGCCAAGTGAATAGCACATCAGGGGTCGGTTGAGCCTCGATATACTCACGAGTGAAATGTTCTAAAAGCTCGTCGCTCATACGGTGAGTACTCCTATTCTTGTATAGCTCCTCCTTCTCTAGGTAGTAACAGTAAGTGCAATCAAGATTACAGACAGCACCAACCGGCTTGGCCATGACATAAATAGGATAAGAAAGGGGGTTATATAGTAGGGTCTTTCCTTTAGACATTAGGTAGGTATTTTGTTTTTTAAAATGGGTTGATTACAATACAAAGATAACTCTTTCCTTCTAATGTTTTAAAAAAAAGGAAAGATAAGCAGCTATGCTACGCTCTTATTTCCTATTTTTGTGAGCATTATTGGTTACAAATAAGATTAAACATTAATGAGAAGAAACGACCGAATACATAAATTTTGGCGAGAGTTTCGTTTCAAGTATAAGTTGACCATACTTAATGAAAGGTCACTTGACGAGCTTTTCGCTATGAGAATATCATGGTTGTCTGCCACGGTGCTCATCTCGACAACCCTGCTGGTGATGATACTTCTTGTCTCAGGTCTTATACTTGTGACACCAATCACCAATTTATTACCAGGTTATCTTGATATAAATGCGAGAAAGGATATTGTCAATAACGCTCTAAAGCTAGATTCACTTGAGAATATATCTACTCTTCACGATAAGTATCTTGAGACAGTCAAGAAGATAGTATCTGGAGATATTAGTTCAGACTCAATAAGTAGTGTAGACTCTCTAGCCGTAGTTGATGTGAGCAAGCTTCAGCCTTCGGCTGCAGAACTTGCTTTTAGGGAGAAATACGAAGAGGAGGAACTCTATAACCTAAATGCCATTGCAACCACTTCTAATGGTACGATAAGATTCATCTCTCCAGCTAAAGGACCCATCACAAATGCTTTTAAGCAATCAGGTCAGTTAGGCGTTGACCTTGTCGTTGAGGAGTCAACTCCTATTGTTGCCGTATATGATGGTGTAGTCACACTTGTGTTAGATCTAAACAAAGATGGATATCTAATGCAGGTTCAGCATACTAGCGACTGGCTATCTACATATAGAAGCGTAGCAAAGCCTCTCAAGATAGAGGGTGATAGAGTCACGGCAGGAGATGCAATAGCCCTAGCTGGTAAAACGGGAAGTAAGGAGCAGATCTCTCACCTTTTCTTCCAACTTTGGAACTCAGGAAGAGCTGTCAATCCAGAGGATTATATGACGTTCTAAAACAAGATTATTAGTAAAGAATCACAGAGACTTTAATGAAGAAAAAAATCGCAATACTTGGCTCCACTGGCTCTATAGGCACACAAGCCATAGAGGTAGTACTAGAGCACCCAGACCTTTTTGAGGTATATGCACTAACAGCAAATAACAATGTTGAACTACTGATTTCGCAGGCACTACTTTTAAAGCCAGAGGCTGTAGTGATAGCAAATGAAATTCATTATCCACGACTAAAGGAGGCTTTAAAAGATGAGCCAATAAAGGTATATTGTGGTAGTGATGCAATAGCTCAGATAACAGAGGCAGAGCCTATAAATATTGTTCTAACTGCCATGGTTGGATACTCAGGTTTAAAACCAACTATCCATGCAATCAAAGCTGGTAAGGCAATAGCATTAGCAAACAAGGAGACCCTTGTTGTGGCCGGTGACTTGATTACGAAAATGGCCATGGAGTATAGAGCACCTATATTACCCGTAGATTCAGAGCACTCTGCTATATTTCAATGCCTCTCTGGAGAGCTTAGCCCGATAGAGAAGATTATACTTACAGCCTCTGGAGGTCCTTTTAGAAAGCATACGCTCGAACAACTACAAACAGTGACACGAGAACAAGCTCTCAAACATCCCAATTGGGAGATGGGAGCAAAAATCACTATTGATTCAGCCTCTCTTATGAATAAGGGATTTGAGGTCATCGAGGGCAAGTGGCTATTTGATCTCAAACCAGAACAGATAGAAGTGGTTGTTCACCCACAATCCATCATACACTCAATGGTGCAATTTGAGGATGGTTCAGTCAAGGCGCAAATGGGCGAACCAGATATGAAGCTTCCTATCAGATATGCTTTCTCTTATCCATATAGATTAAAAGCACAGCTTGCACCTAGAATGGATTTCACTAAGCTCAGTGAGCTGACTTTCGAACAACCAGATACTACACGATTCAGGAATCTTCAACTAGCTTATGAGGCTATGAGACAAGGAGGTAACATGGCCTGCATACTAAATGCCGCAAATGAGATTGTCGTAGATGCTTTCTTAAAAGAGAGAGTCGGATTCTTAGAAATGTCTGATATTATAGAGAGAGCTATGCAGAGAGCTACATTCGTGGCAAACCCTTCTTATGAGGACTATATATGTTCTGATAGCGAAACACGCCGTATTGTAAGTGATATGATACTTTAGATTATAGATAAAAAACAATTTAAAAGATATAATGGATACACTACTTATTAAAGCCCTTCAACTTATTTTGAGTTTTTCCCTATTGGTGTTTATACATGAAATGGGGCACTTTGCCTTTGCGCGACTATTCAATGTGCGTGTAGAGAAGTTCTACTTATTCTTCAATCCTTGGTTTTCACTCTTTAAGTTCAAACCTAAAGGAAGCGAGACGGAGTATGGATTGGGATGGTTGCCTTTGGGGGGGTATGTTAAGATTGCCGGAATGATTGATGAGTCAATGGACAAAGAGCAGATGGCAAAGCCTGCAGAAGCGTGGGAGTTTCGTTCAAAACCAGCATGGCAACGTCTTATAATAATTGTTGCTGGTGTGGTGATGAACTTTCTCCTAACACTCGCAATCTATTCTATGACACTTTATGCATGGGGTGATAAATATGTTCCAGCTCAGAATGCAACTCTTGGTATGGAGTTCTCTCAGGCAGCAAAAGCTGTTGGCTTTCAAGATGGGGATATGTTACTAAGCGCTGATGATGTTACAATAGACAGATTCAATGATGCAGCCATTCGCCAGATTGTTGAGGCAAAGAAGGTAGTGGTTGTTCGTAACGGAGCTCAACAGGTTATTACCATACCAAGTGAGTTCATGCAGGATATACTTAAGGGAAAAGAGGGGTTTGCTGCCATTAGAGTTCCTATGGTAGTGGGTAGCGTAGCCTCAGGTTATGGTGCTGAAAAAGCTGGATTGCAAGCAGGGGATAGTATCGTTTCTATAGCTAATCAGCCGACAGTAACCTACTTCGATGCTGTAGCTCTATTATCAAACAGCAAATCACAAGAGGTGGAAGTAGGATTCTATCGCTCTGGGGAGTTGATGAACAAGACTATCTCTGTTGATGAGAATGGTAAGATTGGTATCTCTAACAAGCCTATATCAGAAATATTTAAGGTAAAGAATGTAGAGTATACACTTCTTTCATCAATCCCAGCAGGTGTATCTAAGGGGATTGCCAAACTGACGGGTTACGTAACCGATATGAAGTATATCTTCACAAAAGAGGGAGCACAGTCTGTTGGAGGATTTGGTACAATTGCAGGTATATTCTCACCAACGTGGAATTGGGCTCACTTCTGGGATATTACAGCATTCCTATCAATTGCTCTTGCTTTTATGAATATACTTCCTATCCCAGCTCTTGATGGAGGACATGCTCTTTTCTTATGCTATGAGATTATTACTGGCCGCCAACCTAATGAGAAGTTCATGGAGTATGCTCAGATGGCAGGTATGATACTTCTTTTCGGATTGATGATCTATGCAAATGGAATGGACATAGTTCGTCTATTTGTGAAGTGATTTGATATAAAAAGATAATTATTTGCTTCTTGGAGTATTCGATGAATTACTGTATGTGAGAAGTGAAATATATAAGCAGTTATCCCCGTGTCGTATTCTATATTATGGATATGACACGGGGATAACTGCTTTTTCTATCTGCACTAAGCTATCAAACTATAATGCAGTCACAAAGCAACTATCAATATTATAGTGAGGTTGAGAAAAAGTACGTACGTATTTATATGAAAATACGTACGTACTTGGTTGGAAATATGTACGTACTTTGACCAAAATACGTACGTGTTTTTGAAGATATACTTTTTGATCTATATAGTACCTGTGTAAGGTGCTGATAGATAGGGTTTTTGTTTATGGTGCTTGTTGTTTGATTAACTACTTATATCGACGTCTGAATTCAGATGGAGGAATGCCAACATTTCGTTTGAAAAACTGCCCGAAGGTTGCTTGGTCAGGGAAGTGAAGCTCACTTGCTATTTGCTGGTTTGTTAAGCTAGTTGTCAGTAGTAGCTTCTTAGCATTACCAGCTATCATATAGTCTATGCACTGCTTGGGTGTCATCTGTAGAGTTTCGCGAAAAATCTTGTGAAGATATCTACTTGTGATGTGTAGTTTCTCGGCATAATAATCTATGTTGTGTCTGCCAGGTTGCTCGTCATTGTAGATAGTGTAGAAGAATCTATCAACAAGAAAGCTTTTTCTGTCTGTAGTCTCTGTGGATAGTATGTCGAGTCGCTTGTATGTGCTCTCGTGAATTTCAAGTATGTAATTTATTACAAGGTTTACAACTATTCTATTCTTATACACGTGGTCACTCTTTTTGTATATCTCACATAGCTGTTGGAAGATAAGATCTCTCATTACGCCCGTTGTATCGCCTTCGTAGTCTGGGGCACTCAGCTTTATAGATTCAACAACTTTAGACTCCAACATCGGGTAGACCTCATTGAAGAATAGAGGAGAGAATCTTAACATCGTTATACTTAAATCATCACTTGGGTCAATAAACTTTAGAATTAGCCCTTCAGCAAGCATAAAGTTTGAACCACTCTCTAAGTTGTGCTTTCGTGAATTGATAGTTATCTGCGATCTTCCAGTGTTACATTTAAGAATAAAAGTATCATTGAACAGAATTATTTGCCCTTCGATATCCTGCTTGGTAAATGTTTCTAGTTTGAAGTTGTAGTCAGGTTCTGCAAGTTTTTTTATTTTCATATCGAATGATTTGCTTTACAAAGCTAGTATTAGTTCGCAAATTACACAATAGTGTTCATATATCGCTTAATTTGGGAACAAAAAATGCTCTACCTTTGTATCCGATAATCAAAATGATAAACTATTACTATAAAGATGAGTACAATTAGATTTGCAATTCTATCAATTACTCTGCTACTGATTTCTTGTGGAAAGGGTGTGCATAGAGAGAATGAGATTAGAGAGGTTAATGTATTAGATTTGAAGCGTGAGGATGTAGTCATTAGCAAAAGCTACTCTGCCTCAATACGAGGTCAACAAGATATAAAGATCATTCCACGAGTGGATGGATATTTAACTCAAATATTGATTAAAGAGGGGGAGATTGTCAAGAAGGGGCAAACACTTTTTATTATTGATCAGGTATCGTTTAATGCACAGCTTCAGGCAGCTAAGGCTAGTGTGGCAGTTATGGAGGCAAATACCTCTACTGCTAAGCTAACATATGATAGTAAAAAGGCATTGTTTGACAAGAATATTATCTCGGACTTTGATCTTTTGTCTGCAGAAAATAACTATAAGACAGCACAAGCACAACTACAGCAGGCTAAAGCAGAGATGGAGATTGCCTCTAATAATCTCTCTTTCACTGTAGTTAAAAGTCCATCTGACGGGGTAGTAGGAAAGATACCTTATCGTATTGGAGACTATGTCTCACCAGCTATTCAGAATGGTCTGACAGTAGTGGCAGATAACTCTAATATGTTTGTTTACTTCTCGATGGTTGAGCGCCAAGTGATGGATTTGGTAAGTAAGTATAAGAGTCTGGATTTGGCCATTGATAGTATGCCAGCGATTGAGCTGCAGCTTTGTGATGGTTCAATATATTCTCAGAAGGGAAGAGTAGAGAGCATTAGTGGGTTGATAGATCCATCTACTGGTGCTGTAAGTATAAGATCAATATTCCCAAATCAGGAGAGGTTGCTTCTCTCAGGTGGTTCGGGCAGTGTTGTAATTCCTCAGTCATTGAGAGGTGTTATTGTGATTCCGCAAGAGGCAACATTTGAGATACAGGATAAAACGTATGTATATAAGGTTGTAGATGGAGTTACTCAATCATCAATAATCTCTGTTGAGAAGATCAATAATGGTAAGGAGTATATAGTAACCAGTGGATTAGATGTAAGTGATACGATAGTCTCTGAAGGAGCTGGTTTGCTTCGTGAGGGTATGAAGGTTACTATCGCTAGAAAATAATTCAGAAGAATATCATTATGAATATAAGAACTTTTATAGATAGACCACTTCTTTCTGTGGTTATCTCTCTCTTTATTGTCATTCTAGGGGTTATCTCCTTGCTTTCGTTGCCAGTGGAGAAGTATCCAGATATTGCACCGCCTACCATTAGTGTGTCAGCAAGCTATCCTGGAGCAAGTGCTGATGCTCTTCAGAAGAGTGTTGTTTCTCCATTGGAGGAGTCAATAAATGGTGTGGAGAATATGATTTATATGACATCCACTGCTTCGAATAATGGAATGGCTGAGATCTCTGTCTATTTCAAGCAGGGAACAAATGCCGATATGGCTGCGGTAAATGTCCAGAACCGTGTAGCTCAGGCCAATGGTCTTCTACCAGCGGAAGTAACTCAGATTGGTGTTACAACCTCTAAGCAACAACCAGGTATTCTGCGCACGGTGGCTCTTCAGAGTCCTAATGGGACATATGATGAGGCTTTTCTTTCTAACTACTTAATAAATACATTGAAGCCAGAGCTTCTGCGTATTCAGGGTGTTGGTAATGTGCAGGTATATGGAGGAACATATAGTTTGCGTATATGGTTGAAGCCTCAGGTGATGGCTCAGTATGGACTTGTACCATCTGATATATCAGCAATGCTGAATGAGCAGAATATCGAGGCTGCTATTGGTTCATTGGGTGAGAGCTCACAAAACGTGTTTCAGTATACACTTCGATATACTGGTCGTAAGTCAGAGGTTACAGAGTTTGAGAATATGGTTCTTAAGACTCTTCCTGATGGAGAGGAGCTATTCTTAAGGGATGTAGCAACTATGGAGCTTGGATTGAGTGATTATAACTTTACAACGAGTATTAATCAAAGTCCAGGTGTTATGGCCATGGTATCTCAGGTTGCTGGATCCAATGCAACGGACATAAACAAGGAGATTGATAAATTATTTGTATCACTAGAGAACAGTTTGCCTAAGGATGTAAAGATAACGACCTTTGAGAATACGAACGAATTTCTTTTTGCGTCAATCAATGCGGTTGTTGTATCCCTTATCATCGCTGTGCTATTAGTACTTTTGGTAGTTTATCTTTTCCTTCATGATCTTCGAGCAACTCTGATACCAACTATTGGTATTTTGGTGTCACTTATTGGTACGTTTGCTTTTATCAGCATAGCGGGTTTCTCGTTGAACCTTCTTACACTTTTTGCACTTGTATTGGTTATTGGTACGGTAGTTGATAATGCTATTGTCGTAGTAGAGGCTGTTCAGTCTCGTTTTGATGCAGGTTATAAGTCCTCTTACTTAGCCTCTGTGGATGCTATGAACGGACTTCTAGCAGCGCTCTTCACCACTACGTTGGTTTTCATGGTAATCTTCATTCCGGTATCATTTATTGGAGGAACGAGTGGAGTATTCTATAAGCAGTTTGGTTTGACAATGGCAGTGGCAGTGGGTATCTCATTCCTAAATGCGGTTACATTGAGTCCAGCACTGTGTGCTATAATACTTCGACCTAACCCAGAGGACGGAGAGGGAAGTGCATTTGCTAGAAGAGTTAGAACGGCATACAATGCTTCTTACGAGGCATTAATGAAGAGATATACAAAGGTTGTGATGCTCTTTATTAGAAAGAAGTGGCTTGTTTGGTGTTCGCTTATTATCACATCTATACTTCTTGTTTTGTTGGTGATGAATACTAAGAGTGGTTTTGTACCTAATGAGGACACTGGTAGTATATATGTAGATATCAGTACACCTCCGGGCTACTCACTTTCTAAGACAAATGAGGTGTTAGCAGAGGCTTCTCGTAGTGTACAGGATATACCAGCTATCAGAGATGTAGCAAAGGTTACGGGCTTTGGATTGCTTTCTGGTATTGGTTCGAACATGGGTACTCTTTTCATTCAGCTCAATAATTGGGATGATCGTAAGGGTGTCGAGAATAGTGTTGAGGCTGTAATCGGACAGATATATCAAAAGACTGCACACATAAAGTCTGCAAATATATATGCACTAGCACCAGGAATGATACCAGGTTATGGTAATGGTGGTGGTTTTGAATTTAGTATTCAAAACCGAAATGATGCAGATATAAAGAGCTTCTATGATGTATCACAGAACTATCTTGCAAAGCTTATGGCTAGGGATGAGATTGCAGTAGCTTTCTCATCATATAATATCAACTACCCTCAGTTTGCTGTCGATGTGGATGTCTCAAAGTGTAAGCGCATGGGGCTTTCACCAGCACAAGTTCTCAATGAATTAGGTGCATATTATGGGGGGGCATATGTCTCTAACTTTAATAAGTTTTCAAAGGTTTATAGAGTAATGGTTCAGGCAGCACCTGAATATAGGAATGATCTTGAGTCGCTTGATAATATATTTATAAAGGTTGCCGGCGAGATGACTCCAATAAGTCAGTTTGTGACGATAAATAAGGAGTATAGCCCACTTGTACTTAACCGTTTCAATATGTATGGTAACATTGCAGTAAACGGTAGTTATGCAGATGGTTATAGCTCTGGTGATGCCATCAAGGCTATCAAGGAGGTTGCACAGAAGGAGCTGCCTATTGGTTACACTGTAGACTTTAGTGGACTAACGCGTGAACAGAGTAGTGGTGGTGATAATACGTTTATCATTTTCGGCATCTGTATACTCTTTGTTTACTTGATTATGGTAGCACTTTATGAGAGTATTTTTATCCCATTAGCTGTTATCTTGTCAGTTCCATTTGGTCTTTTTGGTAGTTTCTTATTTGCTATGATCTTTGGGATAGAGAATAATATCTACCTTCAAGTAGGTTTGATTATGATTATGGGACTACTATCAAAGACAGCTATCTTGCTTACAGAGTATGCAACGCAGTGTAGACAATCTGGAATGTCGCTTAAGCAGTCAGCTTTTTTTGCTGCTAAGATGCGTCTTCGTCCTATCTTGATGACCTCTCTGACTATGGTCTTTGGTATGTTACCTCTTCTTTTTGCAACAGGAGTAGGAGCAAACGGAAGTAGAGCTATAGGTGTTGGTACAGTGGGAGGTATGCTTGTTGGTACTTTCGCTCTTCTGTTTGTTGTTCCAGTGATGTTTATCATCTTCCAGACACTTCAAGAGAGATTTAAGCCTCTAGAGTTTACAGAGCCTACGGATCCTCTCATCATTAAGGAGTTGGAGCTAATTAAGCAGTATGATGAGAATAAAAAACATTGATTGATGAAGAATATATTATTAATAGCAACTAGTACGATTATTATGGCTAGTTGCTCTACATATAGCAGCTTTAAATCACCTGAGGTTGAGGTGTCTGATATTTGTGGGCAGGATGTGGAGATGCAGCAGGATACAATTCTTGCTGCTCCATCTTGGCGAGAGGTCTTTGTAGATAAGAATTTGAGTGCACTCATAGATAGCGCACTCAAATCTAATAGTGATCTTCAGATTGCTCTACTCAATATAGAGCAGAGTCAGGCACAGCTTCTCTCCTCCAAATTGGCCTATTTACCCTCTTTAGCTATAGGAGCAGAAGGAGCATTGTATAAGCCGAAGGATGTTGATTTGATGAAGACTTATTCTGTTCCTCTTACAATGCAGTGGGAAATTGATCTTTTTGGCAAGCTAAGAAATAGTAAGGAGCAGGCTAGATCTTCGCTATTGCGAAGTAAAGAGTATAGTAGGATGGTTCAATCTCAGTTGATAAGTTCTATAGCTAATAGCTATTATACGTTGATAATGCTAGATGAGCAGTTGGCAATAACAACTGAGAGTGTGAGAAATCAGAAGGAGAATCTAGAGGCAATGAAGGCGATGAAAGATGCCGGTATGCAGACTCAGATGGCTGTTAATCAAGCGGAGGCTAGCTATTTTGGTGTTATGAGCACGCAAAGAGACTTAGAGACGCAGATAAGAGTTGTTGAGAATAGTTTATCATTGCTTGTGAATCGTGCTCCAAGTACAATAGAAAGGGGAACATTCATGGATCATGGATCTGTAGAGATCGCTCCGAGCAACACAGTGCCTTTGTCTATGCTTTCTAGTCGACCGGATGTAAAGGAGGCTGAGTATGCACTCCGTTCAAACTTCTATGCGGTTAATGTTGCAAGAGCAGCCTTTTATCCATCTATTAATATCTCAGGGGGTGCCTCGTGGACTAATAATAACTTTGGAATGATGGTCAATCCAGCCACTTTACTTATGTCGGCCATGGGTTCGCTAGCACAACCAATCTTTAATAAAGGGCTTAATAAAGCTAACCTCAAGGTTGCCAAGATTCAGTATGAGCAGGCTAAATTGGCTTTTGAAAAGTCACTACTAACTGCCGGAGGAGAGGTAAACAATGCTCTTCTATCTTGCAGTAATAGTCAAGCAAAACTTGAGTATAGATATCAGCAGGTGGAGGCAAACAGATTGGCTTACTCCAATAGCTGTGAAATGATGAAGTATAGCTCAACTACTTATCTGGATGTATTGGTATCTCAGAGCATGTTGCTTCAATCTCAACTGTTACAAGTTGCGGATTGGTTTGAGGGTGTACAAGCAAGGGTGAATCTTTACAAAGCCTTAGGTGGGGGAGTAGAGTGATTATTTATAAAATATAAAAGAGGGAGATCATAATATTATGATCTCCCTCTTTTGTATTTTATGGGTTATCTGCTCCGACGCAGGTATTTATATATTGGCACGAATACTACTATTCCAGAGGCTAGAATAGCAAATATTACTTGAAAGTTGAACTCACCATGCCCTGTGATAAGTAGATATACTAGTATGATCCAAAGTAGTGTAATACATACTATGCGAAATGGGTTTAATTTTCTCATTGTTGACGGTAATAGTTATATGGTTTTGTACTTTATCCAAATAGTATCCTAAATGCTTCTTCTACTTTTCTCACAGGGAATACCTCTATAGACTTAGGCTTTGGCACTCCCTTTAGGCTGTCAGCAGGAAGAATAATCTTCTTAAGTCCTAGTTTTTCGGCCTCTAGAATACGTTGTTCAACACGGCTGATGGGTCTAACCTCTCCAGAGAGACCAATCTCACCAGCCATACATATGTCTTTATCTATAGCTATATCTAGATTGGAGGATAGTATAGAGCATATTATTGATAGGTCGGTGGCCGGGTCATTGACTTTAAGTCCACCAGCAATATTTAGGAATACATCCTTTTGAGCTAGTTTAAAACCTACTCTCTTCTCAAGTACTGCTAGTAGCATATTCATTCTTCTAGTGTCAAAGCCTGTAGCAGATCGTTGGGGTGTGCCATAAACTGCACTACTAACCAATGATTGTGTCTCTATAAGTAGTGGACGTATACCCTCGACACATGCAGCAATAGATACACCGCTAAGCCCCTCATTGTTCAGCGAGAGTAGCATCTCTGAAGGGTTTGAGACCTCTCTTAATCCTTCACGACGCATCTCGTAGATTCCTAGTTCGGCACTATTACCAAATCGGTTTTTTGTCGAGCGAAGTATCCTATATAGATAGTGTTGATCTCCTTCGAATTGAAGTACAGTATCAACTATGTGCTCTAATACTTTTGGACCAGCCAATGTTCCCTCTTTTGTGATGTGTCCAACAATAAATATAGGGACATTCTGCTCTTTTGCATATCTCAGCAGAGAAGCGGCACACTCTCTTACTTGAGCTACACTCCCAGGAGAGGAGTCTAGTGTTGAGGTGGCTATTGTCTGTATTGAATCCACAACCAGAAGTTGTGGTTCAATGTTTTTTATATGAGTCATTATCCCCTCGAGGCTATTCTCACAAACTATGTAGCATTCTTGGTTTTCTTGTTTTAACCTCTCAGCACGAAGCCTAATCTGGCTTGCACTCTCTTCACCCGAAGCATAAAGTACCTTTATGCCCTTTAGTTTGAGTATGGATTGTAGGATAAGTGTAGATTTACCAATACCTGGTTCACCCCCAAGGAGTATAACAGATCCTTTTACTAATCCACCTCCGAGGACTCTGTTCAACTCCTCGTCTTGCATGTCTAGTCTAACCTCTGCACTAACACTTATTTGATCTATACGTTGTGGTTTGGCAGCCACTCTATCCCTATCGCTTAGTAATCCACTCTTAGGGCTGCTCTTTGCTATATACTCTTCACTAAAGCTATTCCAGCTTCCACATGCAGGGCATTTGCCCACCCACTTTGGTGAATCCTGTCCGCATACTGTACAGACATATACTGATTTTGCTGTTTTAGCCATTATTCTGATTATTTCATTTAGTGCAAATATAACGAATCCCTCCTACATTGAACTATCAAGTTAGGAGGGATTCTCACTTATTGTATGCTATTTTATGCTCAATCTTACAAGATCAGGAAGCTTATTAATTAGCTCACTGTTCATACCAGCTTTGATTAAGAAGTATCTATCCTGCTCAAGAAACTCATACATCTTATCAATATTAAACTCTAGAAGCTCGTAAGCTTTTTTATATCGTTGAACTGCAAGCTTCATATTGTTATTTAGACAAGCTATATGCCCAGCGTTTAGCCAGTCAGATGCATTGTCAGATTCTGCAATTATCTTGCTTAGAATTCGCTCCCCATCTTCATTCTTTTTTAGCATAATGGAGCACCATGCTATACCTCTTAGCGCTTTGATATTACTCTCATCCATAAAGTAAACTTTATAGAAGAAACCAATTGATTCGCTGTATCTCTCTTGTCTTATATAGAATGCAGCAATTCTAAGTAGAGTCTGTTTGTTGTTAGGTGATAGCTCTAGCGCTCTTTGATAGTAGCTGTCTGCAGCCTCATAATCTCCCAATTCGTCATATAGAGATGCTATACGTTTGATTGTCCAGTTGTCGTTTGGTTGAAGTATCTCACCCTTTAGGTATGCATCAATTGCTTCTATATTTCTTTCTAGTTGCTCTAAGCAGTATCCTAGTTTTTGGTATAGCATAGCAGATCTGTTATCTATTCCTATTAACCTCTGTATAACATATAAAGCTTCATCAAACTTATTCACGTCTATATAGTAGTTCATAAGAAGTGAGAGAAAAGATTGATCGTTGTATAGAGGAGCAAAGAGTGGATCGTTTAGGTTGAATACTCCATCTCTAATTGGATTTATTGCTCTATTCCAATTCATGTTTAGAGTGAAGAATCTGTAACAATCTTGAATATATCGCTGGGTAACAGTCAGTGGGTCTCTGGCTTTGGGTTTGAATGTAGTTTCATCCTCTGGATTGAAATTGTAGAATGTCTTGATCAACTCCTTTCTAGAGCTGTCAGGCATCTTCTCCATACTCAGAGTAAGAGAGTATTTGTCTGAATTACATAGAGAGTCAGATCTCATAACAATGTTGAGTACTGGCGACATCTGTTTGTCAGTTAGCTTGAAAGCTCTCCTTATAAAGCTGTTGTTTGGGTTGAATGGGAGGAACCAATTCGATAGCCTAGTAAAGAATGCATAACTCTTAAGATGAGAGAAGCTAGAGTAGAATATATCATAACCATTCTGTTCAAGCTTGCCAACGATCTCTATCTTGTCACTTATCTCCCCAACGTTGTCCATCCACTTTGGGTGTTTATCGAGTTTTTCACTCTCAGGGTCATTATCTATCTCTTTGATCTTCTTCATTATGCTAGGGAAGATCACCTCGCTCATATATTTATTTATATTATCTGTATTACGACAATATTCGCAACTCACAATAATTTGCTTTATCTCTTTGCATATAAAGTCTTCCTCTAACAACTCCTTGATTCTATTTTCTAATTCAGGGTAAAAGGATAAACGTTTTGCATGATACTTTCTTGTGATAATGAGTCCTATAAGAGAGCGTTCTCTTACCTCCACAGTTGAAGATTTGCAACCTGATAGGATTGCAGATAGCTTATCCTCTTCGAAGTTGAGTGTTAGTGATAATGTCAGTGCAGAGATAGTTATCAGTCTGATATCACTAGATATTTTATCATTTGTAACAAGCTCCTCGTAGGTTTGTTTGAATCTTTTAATCCTGACTGCACACCAAATTATCTCGAAAAGAGTAGAGAGGCTCTCGTCATACTCTCTGTTTAGCTCATCAATCGAGTTGCTCAACTCCACGGGATCAATCATCTCATCACTGAAAAGAGTTCTTTGGTTATTTATATCTTCGATCTTTATTATTGTGTCTTCAAGGTAGTTGTCAAACTCCTTACCAGATGTTCTAATGTAGTTCTCTACTAATAATCTCTTTCTGGAATAGAGAAGATCATTAGATACGTTGGTTAGAAGTCTATCCTTGGTAAGATCAAACCAATGTAATACACCTTGAATGAGATGTAGATAGTGTTTCTCTCGCTCTTTATCCTCATAACCCTCGACCAAATAGTCTAAAATATATGAGTAAGTAGTCTCAGAGCTTTCCATCTCGTCAATAGATCTAGTGAAGTTTATCCATTGAGCCATCTCTTTTATCTCTGAGATAGCCTCAGATACTCTGTAGCTGTAGAGAAGATTCTCTATCTTTAGGCACTTCTCTTGAATAATATTTTGGTCAGGTAGTTTCATTCTTTATGTGTGAATGTAGTTGTTATATTATTTTGTAGATACCACCAGGCAATGCCTGTAACACTCCTTTCATCTCCATCTCTACGAGTATTGATCTTAGTTTGTAGATAGGTATTCCTACTAAATGAGATATTTCGTCTGCTCTCTCTTCGCCAGAATTAATAATCTTACAAATACTCTCTTCTTCTTTACTCAACTCTATGAAAAGCTTCTTTTGTATGGGAGCAGTCTCTCTAACTTGTCGGTTTAAGCTCATATGCTCGATCAAATCATTGATTGAACTTATTAGCCTTGCCTCTCCTGTTGATATTAATTTATTACAACCGATAGAACTGAGGTCTCCAACTCTTCCTGGGTAAGCAAATATTGGTCTACCATATGATTTGCCTACTTGAACAGTTATCATAGCTCCACCCTTATCTTTTGATTCAATAAGGACAATAGCAGATGAAATACCTGCAACAATCCTATTTCTATGAACAAAATTAGGTTTGTCAGGGTTTGTTCCACTCATATATTCTGTTAGTAATCCCCCGTTTCTAAGCATTTCAGCTGCTGTACCTCTGTGGGTAGGAGGGTAGATCCTATCTAAGCCGTGTGCAAGAACACCAATGGTTGGTATATCATAGTGAAGAGCAGCTCTATGTGCAGCTATATCGACACCATATGCTAAGCCACTCACAATAGTGTACTCAGGCAAACTCTCCTTTAATTCTCTGGCAAAGCTCTCTGTTATTGCTCTGCCATATTCTGTGGAGTTTCTAGTCCCAATGACTGCTATAGAGGGTTTTAATAGAGCATTGAGATCCCCTTTATAGAATAGGGAGTATGGTGCATCAGCACACCCTTTTAGCATAGCAGGGAAGTAGTGGTCTGTGTGATGAAGAATATTTATGTTGTGATTAATACAGAATGTCAACTCTTTTTCAGCTCTTCGAAGAGGTTCTGGATCTTTTAGCACCTCGAGTAATCCACTCCTCATATTAGGTAATGAAGAGAGCTGCTTATTTGAACCTTTGAAGAGAAGTTCGGCAGAGCCTGCCGACGATTCTAACTGTCTAGCTACTACTACCCCAATACCTTTCACTAAGGGAAGAGCTAATCTATATAGTGTTTGTTCATCCATTGGTTATGGTATTGATTCGGTCTAGTCTACTCTTTAAAGAAGGTCTCCAAATATATATTCAAGTTCGGTGCCTCTAGTCAACTTTCCATTCACTAGAGAGACTGTCTCTACTTTTGCTTCAATATTCATAGCTCCGTCAGATTTTCTGTATATTGCTTGTTCGAATATAAATTTCAATCCCTCTTTTCTAAGGTTAAGCTTAGACTCAAACCTATCGCCACTACGTAGCGGTTTTTTGAAATCTATTGTTATTCGAGAAACAACAGGATCAATTCCTTGAGCGTGAAGAGCAGCAAAACTTATTCCATTCTCTTCGAGAAACTCGTGGCGAGTGTGCTCTAGGTAGTTTTGATAGACTGCGTTGTTTACTATTCCTTGGAGGTCACACTCATAATCACGAACTTTCAGCTCTAATGTGTATTTATACTCTTTCATAGGTATGTAATTAGATAGAGTTATTGTTTATTTGCAAATATAGATTATAGAATGCAATAGACAAAAAAAAGAGGCTACCCTTTTCAGGGTAACCTCTTTTATATTCGTTAATGGTAGTGATTACTCAGCTACTACTTCGAAAGGAATCTCAACAGAAACCTCTTTGTGAAGACGTGCGATAGCTTGGTAAGTACCTACTTCTTTAACAGCTTCTTTGATGTTGATCATCTTGCGATCTACTTCGATACCCAATTTAGCCAATTCCTCAGCGATTTGGATGTTCGTTACAGAACCAAAGATTTTGCCTTGTGAGCTTGCTTTAGCAGCAATAGTCAAAGAAATACCTTCGAATTTAGCAGCAAGTGCATCAGCAT
>JBOFUP010000097.1:0-42200 GCA_051652645.1 Bacteroidales bacterium | reverse complement strand
TCTATCTGAGGCTAGAATCAAAATTATACAGGATAGGCTAAATGACCGACCTAGAAAAAGGTTAGGTTATTTATCTCCAAATGAAAAATATCAAGAAATTATTAATCAACAACTTGCATTAGTAAGTTGAATTCAGCTATCTTTTTACTAGAATGAAGGAAAAATCACCATTGCAACAAATATATGTTATGAACTCACATTTATTAAGTTCATATACAAAAATACCTTTAGTTGTATACCTCCCAGATGATTTTGATCAAAATAAAACAACTCATGTGAATGCTTATGATGTTGATGGAAATCACTTTAAACTAGATCCAAAGGGAGAATATGATGATCAGGTTATGTTTGTTGTCAGCCAAAATGAACGAACTGTTATTGTAAATAAGAATGAATACCCTAAATCATTTGGAATGGATGAATTAAATCATATTTACAGCAATGAGTTATACGACTATTATATAGTAAAAGACTATTCTCAGTCACATGATACATCTTCAAAAACATCGAAGGAAGTTCATTCAAATATATGTGATAGAGATAGATCATCAATTGATAAAGATTATATTCACTCAATAAGAATAAATGGCAAAGATGCTTGGCAAGGAATTGAAGCAGCCTTTAAAGGTGATCCAGAACTTTATATTTATGCATATTACGGAGAGAAATTGTTTCAAAACAATTATGCAACAAAAGATATCAGAAAAGGTATTATATCAGGAGACTATGGTAGAAGACGGAAAATTAAAACAGTATATCCTAACATAGATATTAAGAGATGGAATCGAGAAGAGAATGGAGATCATATGAAATATGTATGGAATGAAGCTGATGGAAGTATTGACGGAGGCATTGCTTCTTTTGAATTTGAACTAAATGTATTCGGAAAACCGGTAATAACTGGAAGTGGAGTTCTTCATTTATTAGATAATGATGATCCAGCTGGAGAAAGCTTTGTTTATTACACAGAAAATTCAGGTACTCATTACAATACAGGCACATTAACATTTTCAATACAAGAACGATAAATAAAAATATGAAAAGATATATAGTTATTATTGCAATAAATATTTTGATGTTAACGTCAATTAATGCACAAGAAAAGAGCAAGGACAATTTTGTATTCATGACAGGCTATGGATATTCGTATGGAGAGTTTGCGAGTGGAATAACCAATATCAACTCTTTTGCATACAAAACTCATCGTAATTGGGCTGTTGGGCTAGATCTTACGTCAACAATTGGAGGTAGAAAAACAACCAGTCTTAATACAGGGAATTATTTGAAGAGTACACACGAAGCAGCCTATTTTTCAGTAGGGCCTAATATTTACTACTTCATTGTAGATAATTCAAAACATCAATTCTACGCTAATGCAGGAGTAAGCTATGTATATAAGCGGGTTTATAATCTACAAGTTGAGTATCGAAGTAAACCTGATAATTCAGTTGGTTTCGATTATGACTTTTACGGCAAAGATTGGGGACGTCATGGAGGTATGCATGCCTTTGGAATGAATCTTTCAACAGGCTATAGTTACAAACTCTCCCAGGCATTTGGAGTCGGGACACGATTTTATTTTAATATGATGGAAGATTGGTTTGTAGCAGGACTAGTGAACTTAACGATGAGCTTTTGAAATATAATAATTAATATAGGTTAAAATAGTGGGGGTTATGAGGAAGATCATAGCGTTTTTTTTTCTGACAATAATGTATCAAATGCCATTTTATGCACAAAGCTATAGAGGTTTTGTCGATTTAGGGTTTATTTCTGGCGCAGGTAGCTCGAACTGGAATAGAGGAGATTTGTCTTTTGTTAATGGAGTTCAGTTTAACAATTGGCTTTATAGTGGTGTGGGTGTTGGATTGCAATTTTGGCAGGGGACTCATAATGTAAGTATGCCAGTATTTGCAAATATTGAGGGAACTATTAATAAAGGAAAGATTAGTCCTTTTGCAGATCTGAAAATCGGATATAATTTTGATTTATCTGAAAAATCAAAGAGGTACTTTTTGTCGACAAGCGGTATATGTTTAAATCCATCTATAGGATTTAGATGGACTATTGAAGGGAGAAAGGCTTTACGCTTATCTACGGGGTATTTATTCCAGGCAGGAACCTTTTTGCAAAATGGCGGGACTTTAAATGCATTCTCTGACAATTTGCGATTACACGGACTAGTCTCAAAGATTGGTTTTGAGTTCTAAGAGTATGCTCATATAAATTTATTAAAGCCCAAAGCATATTAATATGCTTTGGGCTTTTCTTTTTGTTGGTTTTAATTGAATGTATTAGGTGTTCTATTTATCTAATAAATGAGCCATATCCTTTCGAATCTTTTAGTTTGTGATCCGTGCGTATATTTGAGTTGTGGATATGTTGGTATGTCCCAGCATTTTTGAAACAGTCTCTATCGGTATTACTTTTGATAAAGTTATAGTAGTGGCAAAAGTATGTCTTGCCATGTTGAAGGTGAGATTCTTATCTATTACACATAAATCAGCAATTTCTTTGAGGTAAGCATTCATCTTTTGATTACTCAGAACAGGAAGTAGCAAATCATTTGGTAGTGAGCCTTCGTATTTTTTCAAAATAGCTAATGCGGTTTTGAGTAGTGGGACATTCACTGGAGTATCTGTTTTTTGTCGTTTAGTCATTATCCATGGCTTATTATCAAAAGACAAGCATATATCTTTTGATCTAAGCAGTTTTATATCGATGTATGATAGCCCGGTAAAGCAACTGAAAATAAATAGATCTCGTACTTGTTCAAGCCTTGAAGTCGAGAATTCTTTATTCACTATTCTTTGAATCTCCTGATCTGTAAGATATCCCCTGTCTACTCTCTTTAGTCTTATTTTATAGTTTGCAAACGGATCAACAAAAATCCAGCCATTGTTTTTAGCAATGAGGATGATTCGTCTGAAGGTTTGCATAAATTTTGCAGTAGTATTTTCGTTACACTTGCTATTGGCTCTTAAATATGTTCCAAAATCAGTTATGAATTCATGCTTTATCTCTTTAATTGCAATATCAGAGATTCTATATTTAGATTTCATAAAGTCTTCCAATCGGTGATAGCAGCGTTGATACTTTTCAAGAGTTGATTTCGATTTGCTAACACCAATGAGTTTGCTAAAATCATCATTGTGTCTGCGGAATAACTCAGGTAAAGAGCGTTGTTTCGTTTCGAAACCAAGAAATAGATTGCGGACTTTCTCCGCAGTTACATAAGATTTCCGCACCTCAATTTCATAATAGCAGTTTCTGATTGATCGGTTGATTTCCTCGAGTAAGGAGTTTAATTGACGGGCATGTGTGCTTTTCCCTAGAGCTTTGTTGTTTTTCGTATCCCAACTTTCAGGCTCTATACTTAATTTAGAGCTAAATTGTGATATGTCTCCGTTCAAAGTAATGCGAATCATGATACATGCTTTGCCTTCTTTGTCAAGATAGTTTTTTCTTAAGTAGAAAAGAATTTCAAATGTGCTTGCACTCATAATAATGTTTTTTAGATCCATGTTTTCAAAAAAGAAAGCAAATGGACGATTAATAATTTGATTATGAGCAGACCTATGGTAGTCAATATACGACAAATCAGAGCGTTATGATCGAAATCGTTACAGGAGTAAATTGATGAAATCTGTAACGATCCTGTAATAGAATATGGTCTTTTTGTGGAATTTAGAGGACTTTTCTTTGTCTGGGATAGAAAAGAAAAGTCCCGTAAAACCTTGATTTTACGGGACTTGACTATGCTTTGCTGTCATCTTACAATGACTTAGAGCGGAGAGAGAGGGATTCGAACCCCCGGTACCTTGCAGTACAACGGTTTTCAAGACCGCCGCATTCGACCACTCTGCCATCTCTCCAGTAAATTGGTCTTACAATTATGAGATGTTGTTTCTCTCAATTGCACTGCAAAGGTAGTGTAATAATTGGAAATAGCAAATACTAGCTGCACTTTTTTTTAATTTAATTATTGTTGAAGCGGCACATATCTTAGTAAAAAGAACTACTTTTGTCTATCGCTAAGAGATACTATTCATTTAATGAAGAAGATGATGAAACAAGCGATAAAGATAGTTCGTGGTGATATCTTTGACTTCCTAGGGGAGTACACCACCGATGCACAGAAACCAGTGGCGCGCTATATAGTAGATGGTGCTTTAGCTATCCGAGATGGAAAGGTAGAGGCTGTTGATCGCTACGCAGATATATTGAATTTGTACCCAGGAGCCGAGATTCTGGATTATAGCGGCAGATTGATAATGCCCGGATTCATTGATACCCATATTCATTTCCCACAAACAGAGATAATCGGATCATTTGGTCACCAATTAATAGATTGGTTGAATCACTATGCTTTTCCCGTTGAGCGAGAGTTTCGTTCGAAGGAGAAGTCGGATCAGATAGCGAAGATATTTCTTAAGGAGCTTTTCAGAAACGGAACAACTTCTTGTATGGCGTTCTCTACTGTACACAAAGAGTCGGTTAATGCTCTCTTTGAAGCTGCTTCGGAATATAATATGCGAATGATAACCGGTAGGGTGACTATGAATCGCAATGGTGATGGTGCTCTTCTAGATAATGGCGATTCGTGGATTGATGAGAGCAGGGAGCTAATAAAGAGATGGCATGGTGTGGGGCGTAATCTATATGCATTTACTCCTCGCTTTGCTGTGTCGTGTGACATGGAGTCGATGAAGCAGTTGGGTGAGCTTCATAAGGAGTTTCCTGATACTTATATCCAGACTCATATATCGGAGAATCCTACTGAGGTTAGCATGATAAAGGCTTTGTATCCTGAGTGTGAGGATTATCTAGCTGTATATGAGGAGGCGGGATTGATTACGGATCGCACGCTTTTAGCTCATGGTATTCACTTATCAGACTCAGAGCTTGGCCGTCTTGCTAAAGCAGGTGCAACCATCACTCACTGTCCAACATCTAATAATTTCTTGGGGAGTGGATTGTTCGATATGAATAGAGCTCACCAGATGGGTGTTCAGTCGGCCATCGCCACTGATGTAGGTGGAGGAACGTCGTTCTCAATGCTTCAGACATTGGGTGAGTCATATAAGGTTCAGCATCTTCAAGGATACACAATGGATCCTTTCGAGGCTTACTACAGAGCTACACTTGGAGCAGCAAAGGCTCTGAAGATTGACCACTTAGTGGGTAATTTTGAGACGGGTAAAGAGGCCGACTTTGTAGTGTTTGATTGTGAGGCTACTGTTCCGCAGAGATTGAGAAGGGAGTTCTTGGATCGTACAGGTCAGTTAGATATTCAGACTACTCTATTTGGTTTGCAGATAATGGGTGATGATAGAAACATTCTTGCAACTTATATAATGGGTGAGAAGGTTCACGATATTAATGAATAGGTAGTTGGTTATCACTTGAGGATATTAATGTATTAAGAGTCAGAATGACTACTCGAATAAAGGGTAGTTACTCTGACTCTTTTTTATTGTATTATCGTATTCATGTTGTAGCTCATCTACATGAGATAAAAAAGATATGGCAGTGATCACTATAGACCACTGCCAATATCTGCGTATAATAAATAGAACTAAGTGTTACTGTTTGATAAGTTGCTTATGAGCTATTATCTCATCATTGTTAATCAATCTCACAATGTAGTAACCAGGAGTTAATCTGCTAAGATCTAAACGTGTGTTACGATCAAATGAGTTTAATCGTAAACTTGATACAAGTTTACCATCCACGGTTACAACCTCTAGGCGATCAACTTCGACATTCTCTGACCAACTAACTGAGGTTGATTCAGCAGCGGGATTTGGATAGATGTTAACCTCTTGGCTTATCTTATCCTCTATACCACTTATCAGATCTACCACTACAGGCATGAGTTTAGAGATTGATCTCTTTCCATCACTGCAGAATATTGTGAAGCTACCTTCGCCAATCGTTGTGCCAGTTATTATTAATCTACTCTGTAGACGCTCAACGGTGAATGGTTGACCTTGGTCAATCTGATGTCCGTATAGGAGTTCGTCGCCATCAGGATCAGTGAAGTAGTCATTAAGCTCTATTACTAACTGAGTTCCGTTGATGCGTATAGGTAATATATCATCTATGTTTGTCTCAGGAGCTCTATTGATCTTGATGATTTCGAAAACAATATGGAACTCAGCAGGGGTGTTTATTCCATCTTCGGCAGTAACAACAATGGTGTATATACCTGCTGTTCCATGAGTAGCATTAAGAGATAGAGTGGCTACTCCATCGACAACATTGAGAGTGAAGAACTCAGGGAGATTCCCTTTTATGCCATAAGAGACATTATCACCATCAATATCAGATGCAACAATTCTGTAGTTGTGAACTTCGCCTTCGTAGACTCTATTTACTTGACTTGGTGTCTCAACGAATTGTGGACGCTCATTAAATATTGCAGAAACAGGTATTGTTATCTCTCTATTTAGTGGGTCGTTTGTCGAGATTAGTAGTTCGGCATAGCTTTTTGCCTTAGGTAGAGACAGACGCTTGAACTCTACTTTTATCTCTTCTGACTGTTGTGCGTTGATGGTACCACTAATAGGTGTTATCTCCAACCACTCCTCAGCTATTGAGTAACCTCTGATCTTGAATACAGGTCTTGTGCTGAGTCCAGAGTCTTTGGTTAGCTCGTACCATGTCTCGCCGTTGGTGTAGAATGATACATCCGTCATTACAGAGTTGATATTCACACCTTGAGAGTTGGGTGCATTCTTCACTGAGAATACAATCCAGAATGTTTCACCTACTTCAAAGGTTATAGCCTCTGGAAGAGGAACAATCACCTCTCCTGTCTTTTGGATTGTGAAGGGTGTCTCAACGAGTAGTGTCCCATTATCTGGGTTAGTTCCGCCTTTAACAATAGATACAGTTCCACTCATTGAATAGCCTGTGTAGTAGTAGTTATATGCGTGAGTCAGTCTGAATGATTTCTCTGATACAGTGAACTTGTTAGCACAAATGAAGTCTCCTGCTCCGAATCCGAGATAGTCATCAGGGAACCCTGGTAGGTCATAAAGTAGACTGTCTTGGAATATTAGATCAGATGAGTTTTCATAAGTATGAGCCTCTACTTCACCTCTTTGTATAGTCAGTCCTTGTTGCTTTGTTAGGCTCCTATTGAGGAATAGTGAATTATTGTTCGACTCAACTCTTGGTCCAGCAAGATATCTAGCCGAGATGCTATAGTTGAGTTTTCCATTAGAACTTACTCCTTTATTGTTTATATTAAAGGATACAGGTTGATGGTTATCACTCATTTTCCCTTGCCATGTGATGAACTGTTTTGAGGTTTCGCTCACAGGTGGAAGGGTTGTTTTTGATTGCAACACTATAACTATAGGCTCCATTTCATCGAAAGAGATATGAAGTTCTCCATTGGTCATAGGTGCAGCACCTTTTGCAGCAAGAGAGAATTTAATAGCCATCTCTTCTTTCTCGTTTATCGTAGCTGGTGACTCAGTCGTGATGGATGAGATCAAGTTAGAGTGGAGGTTCTTAAGTTCTATATTTTTAATGATAGCCTTCTTTGTTCCACTGTTCTTGATTATTACTTCGAAAGGTTGTGCAACAGGTTGGTTGCTTTGGTCTTGAACGACAAACACGTAACCGAGATCGGCACTAGTAGGGTAGTCCAACTCCACTTTACCCTCTATTTTTAGCGAGAGAGGAATTGTAGTGATCTCAGCTTTTGGGTCGTTAGATCTAATTAGTATGTGATCTGATAGGTTCATCTCAAACTTCTCTTCTGCCGACACTTTGATTTTCCAGCTCTTAGAAGAGTTCGCTTCGAGTGATCCATGACGAGGAGGGTAGAATTCAATAGCAAGATTATTGCATAGATAGCTCTTGTTATTTGATATTAATAATGCCTTCTCGCCACTGTAATCTTCAAGTCCAACCATAGCTTGACTCAGGTACATAAAGTTTTCTACTTGATAATAGTAGTAGCTAATGCGACCATCTTTGTGAAGGTGGACTTGGAATGTTACAGATCCACCAACTTTAGTCTGTATGTTTTGGAACTGAATTATCACTCTATTCTCTTCGCTCTTTATATAGTATCTGCTTTGTGCTAGGGATGGTTGTAGCATGGCACTATATAGTGGAATGATCAATCCATTGTTGCTATCATTGGAAGGTATACTTGATATGTTCATATTTGAAGCATCCTTTTCACTAAAAGCAATAGCACCAAAACCAGAGACAAAGATCTTACTCTGCTCTTTACCGTAGAATGGGAAGCTGAATGGAAGGTCAAATGAGGCGTTGAATTTGGTCATATCCATTGTTAACTCATCGGCTTCACTACGTATGTCAATCCAACTAAAGCCTACTGAAGAGGCATTATCCCCTTTGTTGTCTCTCCAACGATATCCGTAGTCACTGTCCACACCACCTCCGGATTGTTCAGGATTTATTACTTCCATCCAATCAGGGGTTGAAATAGTGTAGTCGAGATTAGATGTGTTGGCCATATTGGATATAGTCAGCTCTGTCTCGAATACCTTGCCAGCTTCAACTACGATATCAAGTGATTGAGTTGACAGATTAAGCTTTGGTGCTTCTGTTACTACAGATGATACTGTAATATTGTGCTTGGAGTTATCTTTATCATTCGATTCTAAAGTGATATCGCAAGTGAACTCTCCAAGAAGAGTGGGTGTGAAGTATACAGGTATTGATGCACTGCTATATGGATCAATATCTATTCCACTTGTTGTGTACTGACCAAAGTCTAGTGCTTTATTTGTAGAGATTGGCTTAACATTGATGCTCTTATTCCCTTGGTTTTGAATAAGTACACCATACTCATAGGTAACGTCTGTGAGTGTGTTCTCGAAGTTGATAGTAGAGGTTGTGACATTCATCTTACCTTCTCCTTGGACATTCAGTTTGATAGGTAGGTGGAATGCTGCATTTGCAGGATCATTTGTCAAAATAAGTAGATCTGACAAATGAACTCCATTGGTCAACTTATCTATTGATGCATCAAGCTTGACAACAAGTTTTTCAGAGCTGTTGGGCTCAATAACACCCTCTCGTTTATCTATGGAGCTAATAGCATTACAGGTATAAGGGTAGAGTGTAGTCATACTTTGTGACGTGGCATATTCTCCCTTGTGTATTACCCCAACTCCAGTTGTGCCACTCTCATCTTGGATACCAATTGTGTAAATCTCTTCACCAGACTCTGGGGTTATCTCTTCGTAGCGTAGCTCAATAATACCAGAAGGGAAAAGTGCAATTTGAAAAGTGGCTTTTATAGTCGAACGATAGAATTTTGCATCTGTCCACTGAATAATAAAACTCTCTTCATCAGATTTATACTTTATGCTAGATGCTGATACTATGTCACCCCACATTGCAAAGATACCGCTCTTTGGTGCATCATTGGATGGTAGGCTACGGTTGACGTGTGTTGAGCTTGGCATTGTGCCGAAGTTTATGAAACCGTTATAGTTGACATTCAGCTTGCTATATAGCTTATTGTAGAATGGGAACTCAAAGGCTATGCTCATATCCATTGCTGAGGCATCATCTTTGGAGTTGATGAATGGAACGTTCATACCACTCTCGGATATATCTTCGAATCGATATGGACGAGCATTACTCATCGTGTTTGCCTCCCAACTGTAATTGCCAGCATCAGTTATAACAGCTCCACCAGATGTTAGTCTTGGTATGGAGTATATTAGTGTGTTCTTTCCCTCATTGATTAATTCTATCTCAGCATCAACAACACTAGCTTGTGTTATATCTGTGTTAATGAATAGCTCCTTTGTTGAAAGTTTGGAGGCGCTTCTTCCATATCCAATTAGTCGTGCCTCAAGATTGACCTCAGAGGAGATGAATTTAAGTGTCCCGTTTGAATTATTATCTTCTACTGTTGGAACAAAGTCAATACGTAGAGTTTTTTGTTCTCCTGGTTCGAGAGTAAAGCCTTCGCTATTGACACGATAGTCACTATTATTGACCTTAACCTCCGAAACACTCCAAGCTCCGTACCCATTATTTGTCACGGTGATCTCTTTTGATAGCGTTGCACCCACCGAGACACCAGCAAACTCAACAATATTGCTATTAACTGTTGGGTTTGGTAGTTGTCCTGTGACATTGATCTTAACGGGTATTTCATAGCTTGAATTGCTAGCATCATTGCTCATTATGTAGATGTTGGCATTGTGTGTTCCATTTACAAGTCTTGTAGCATCGATATCTAGACTTACCTTCTCTGTTATGCCAGGAGCTATACGACCATAGTCAGGAGAGAGTGATATATGTCTCATTGTGGTTCCTTGGAGTGCTCTGATTTTGAACATAGCAGGTTTCCCATATGCAATTGAGATCTCACTCCATGAGTTACCAGCATCACCACTAACGTAGTCGTAGTCTGCTCGATATTCGGGTTCATTGATTAAAGATGGAGTCCTCATTCCAGTAGGGTGGTATATTACAACCCAGAAGTTGTCGTTTTGATTGAACTTCACAGGAGTAGGTAGTTCAATATAGTGATCCTCTGGAGCTGTACTTCCTCCGTAGTACATGAACTCAGAAACAAGCTCGCCTGAATTGGGGTAAACACCGTCGCGATATACCTCAAAGATTAGAGGAAGTGTAGCTCCATCTCTAGCGAAAGTATATTTTAGATGAGAAAGGATGAAACCTCTTTCTTGATTAACCACAAAGCGTTTGCCTATTGTATATATAGCACCTGAGGTTGAAATACCTATTCTTTTGTCACCTCTTCTATTTGGATCGTACCATATACTGTCTGTGTATAGGACTTCGTCACCACCTATGTTACCTACACCAACATCATATGGTTTGACTTCTTTTATATCAAGTGTATTGTCGTTAATCTCGAAGTTACTAAGAGTAGCTTGTGGTAATAATAGGCTTTTAAGTGAAGAACCTATCACCTTCTGTATGCTGCTCTCCCAACGTAACTCACCAATTCCATTGTTAGAGATGTTTATAGATGAGCTATTTGTTAGGTTTGGATATGTTAGTTGATAGTTCTGTTCATCATGAAAGATAGTCATCTCAGGACCAGCCTCAGTTTCGGCTGTGATCATATCGGAGTATGAAGAGTTACCGAATAGGTCTGTGGATTTTAGTATGAAGTAGTATTTGCCATTGCTCATCAGTTTGTTGATGATGTGTGTGGTCTCTTGATTAAGTTCTTTAGATGTTCTGACATTTATAGAGACAACGTCAGTTAGATTATCAAGGGTGAATGGTTGATTTGAATATAGTACTTGGTAATTATTTACATAAGCACCACCACCATCAGCAACGACTCTCCACTTTAGAGTGACAGCATCTTGAGATGATGAGACAACGCTCAGTGTAGCTTTTTCTGGAGACTTACCTTGTGGATCGGATAGTGCAATCCATGCATTTAGCCTTCCTGAACCCATTTTTCCCCTATACTTGGGTAGAAGATACTCTAGGGTGTCGGTAGAGTTTATCAAGCGTTGTTTTACCTCATCTGGAGTGTATGCCTCATGGCCAAACTTTGATACAATTAGTGCAGCAACACCAGAGACGTGAGGACACGCCATTGAAGTGCCTTGAAGGTAATTGTAGCCGTGGTTGAGAACGGTGCTCAATACTCCACGAGGATCTGAGTTGACACTTGTCTCCCCTCCAGGGGCTGATAGTGTGACCCAACTGTCATAGTTTGTATAATAAGATGCTTCATCTTTGTTGTTTGTTGAACTAACGGATATTACTCTGTCATAACATCCAGGATAGAACTGTCCGCTCATTGATGAGTTACCAGAAGCGAAAACAACTAATCCTCCTTTTAGTGGAGACCCAGGATAGTGGCCTGCATAGTCAATAAAGTAGTCTATTGCTTCAAGAGTCTCAGCCTCATATGCTCCAGGGGTTGTGTAGCCCCAAGAGTTTTGAGCAATTACAGCACCATTGTTTGCTGCATAGATGAATGCTAGAGCATGACGACCAGCCGCAGAGCTATTGGTGGCGAATGTTTGTGTAGTCATGATTCTAACCCCACTATTAGGTAATCCATTGCCACCTGCCACACCTGCCACACCAATTCCATTGTTATTCACTGCAGCTACAGTACCGGCACAGTGCGTACCATGTTCTCCAGGTGTTATTGTGGCAGAAGCAGCAGCAAAGTTATATCCATATATATCATCAACGTATCCGTTACCATCATCATCAACTCCAGGAATACCATTCCACTCGGCTTGATTAATCCACATGTTTTGAGCTAGATCTAAGTGGTTATACTCAACACCAAAGTCGTGAACAGAAACAATGACGTTTGGTTTACCTGTCTCGATGAGGTGAGCTTTGCTTAACTTAATGTCCGCACCAATGCGGCCACTATTTAGTCCGAGATTGTCATAGTGCCACTGATCCCTAGCACGAGGGTCATTCATTATCGTGCTAGAAGTAGTACTAAGACTATGTGGCGTTGATTCGAGTTCAAGACTTGTTTTCTCTACTTCAGAGACTCTAGACAGTGATGATGCTAGAGATTCAGGAGCAATCTCTTGATCATAGTATATTACATACCAACGGTTCATGCCTGAAGCTGTAAGTTTTGCTTCATGCTTGTCAGAGTAGGGAACTAGTCTCTCAATATGTGAGACTTTAGCTGATTGTAACTCAGAGTCAAGTTGATTAACTCCGAAGGTAGTAGAAGAGTTTGAGTTGAACACTCTACTGTTAAGTTGTTCTGCTGTTGAGGGTGATAGCTTAATTTTTACTACTCCGCTATATACACCATTAATTACTTTTCGTTGGGCTGTTAAGCCCAACGAAAAGCCAGAAAGAACAATTGTGATAATTAATGCTCTAATATTATATATCATTCTACTCTTTTTATTTATTGAATAACGATGCGTTGTACGTAACGTTGATTATTGCACATTACTTCAACGATGTAGATCCCTTTTGTAAGAGAGCTTAGATTATAGCTCTGATCGTATCTTCCAGCATCTAATACTCCTTTGTATAGATCTTTGATCTTTACTCCAAGGAGATTGTATATAGTTATAGAGGTATTCGATCGGGTGTCAACATTCAATTGGATGTTTATGTTGTCAATTACATATGTGGGATATGCAGAAGCCCAATCATTTGTGTAGTTTTTCTCAACACTGTTTGAAAGAGAGACTCCTAGTTTTCCGTCGAAACTGATGTTCTGTATGCGCATGGATGTTTGGTCATCACCTTCTTCTTCTTTCCACTGCATTATAACTTGATTATTATGCGAAATGGTATTTCTTGATAAACTCTTAGGCGTTGGTTTTGAGGTTATCGTCTCACCCCATACCTCTTTAAGTGATTTGTCAAACCTTTTAGTCAGTATTTCATCAAATCTTCCTGAGCTAACCCCTTTGGTATAAGTGAATATTATGTCACCATTACTACACGAGAATAGCGACTGCGGAAGGTATGAATATGATGGCCCATCATAAAATAGCATAATGTCTGCATCTGAAGTTCCAGTAGTGGGGATACCACCAATATATCTTCGTACAACCATTTTGTCTAGAAGAGAGGATGTGGCACTCTTTCTGCGTTTCCTCCAAGCTATGGATATCTCGTCAATTCCTTGATCGTAAGTGATAACTGGATACTCATGCTGAAAATTTGAGTTTGTGTCGGTGAGTGTGTTATCTTCTATAACCTTAGTGCCGTCAGCCTTTATATGTTGAATGCTAACATAAGCATCACCTAGGTTTACACCCCACGACCAAGCAAAAATGACACCATTATTCCCATCGCTTATCATCTTATATCTTGTGGTCGCGTTCACCCCTGAATAAGCAAAAGTGTTTTGCCATACTTTGTTTAATGATTTGTCATACTTCTCAGCAATTAGTTGGTATTTACCATCTCCGTTTTGTTGGGCATAGGAGATGATGAATCCATTATCTTCACACTCAAGGAGCATAGGAGCAATAGATGTATCTGCTAACTCATTTGGATACTTGTCTAGCATTTCTCCATCTTTATCTATTACTGTGAACTTTGTGATACCAGGTTCGCTCCAAGCAACAATGTATTTATCATTGTCGAATTTAACCATCTTGAGTCGCATCTCTTGGGCTTCATTATCGGTTAATCTCTTACCTGCTCGTCCTTCTTGATCAAACCAAAGATGCTTTCCCTCTTTGGTTACTCTATATAGGTAAATCTCAGCGGAACCATTATGTCTAACATCTGTGTATGCTATAATGGCGTCACCATTATCGGCAGTGATAAGAGAGTATCCAGTTGAATAACCTTTTGTTGGCTGTTCGGTGATAAGCATACCGTTATTGCTTAACATGGGATAACCATGAGGGTCAAATATCTGAAGATATATAGGGAGACTTATTTCTCCTTCTTCATCACCAGGAAGTCTCTCATTAATTTCCATTGTTGCATATATATTCCCAGTTGTTTTATCGACAACTAGTTCGCCTGGGAATGAGTTAGGGGTATTCATACTCTTCCAGGTCAGATTCTCAGATGGTGTACTAGACCATTGGGCTAGTGCAACCAATGAGCAGCTGATCATCATTGATAGTGTCTGTAATCTTTTTCTCATCTCTATTCTAGTTTTTGATCAGTTTATATGTGTTGTTATTTACCTTAACGAAGTATACTCCTTTTATCCAAGAAGAGGTGTTAAGAGTCACAATCTCTCTCTCTGCTTTTATTGAGTGAATTAGTTCACCAACGGTGTTGAATATTGAGATATTATCACTATCGCACCCTTTTATTGTTAGTATATCTTTTACTGGGTTCGGAGAGATGGATATTGAGGATTCATGTTCTGAAACAGATGTTGCTTCGGTTAGGTCAAAAGCCTCAGTTGCTAGATACATATTCTTAATAAGTGGGCTAGTAGTAGTTATCTTACAGTAGTATCTGCCATATTCACCCTGAGGCATAATGAATTTCCCGAAATCTTCTGTAGCTGCAATCTTATCTGTCTTTGTTGCTTTGCCGTTTACAAAGATATACCACTCGAATCCTGTGACACCATCTTCTGGAGATGTGTAAGCTGATAGATCAATTATATCTCCTGCTACAAGAGCATTATTTTCATTGGATACTTTGATAGAGTCTTGTGGAGATAATGTATATCTAAAATTGTATTTAGGTGTCTTTACAGTGTGGAAGTCTAGTTGGTTATACTTGCAGTCTAGCGATGATAGTAGAGAACATTTAGACATGTCCAAAGAGGTTAGTTTACAGTTTGCTACAACTAGTGTTTTTATGTTATCATGAGGTGTAATCTCTTTCAAGGGATTGTTGCCAACTCTTAGTATGTTCATACCTGAGGCGTCAAAGTTCCAATTTCTAATGTCTAGAGTTTCAATGTTGTTATTAGTGAGGTTTATTAGACCTAAAGAAGTTGAATTTTCCGAGAATGAGACTCTTTCAATATTGCTGTTCTGAGCTGTAATGGATTTAACCTTAGGATGATCAGTTAGATCTAGATGTGATAGATTATTATCTGATACATATAAAGTGAGTTCGTTTACTAGGTTTGAGATAGGAAGAGTTGTTAAACCACAACCATCTAGAGTTAGCTCTATCATATTTGGATATGCGTCAAAATCGAATGCCTCAATTTCACATCTTGATATACTTACTCTTATTAGTTCATCCTTGGTTATGCTTAGGTCTAGATTCTTAATAGGTAGATCAAAAACGGTAAGAGTAGTGATACTATCAGATCCGATCGTAAGACTATTGAGAGGCATATTACCTATGAAGAGGTAGGTTAGTTCGGTATACTGAGATAGGTCACCATTACTATACTCACTATTGTTATATAAATATAGTGTTTCAATAGATCGAGGAAGATCTATGTTTGTGACATTGGTATTTCTTATCTCAACATAATTTACATCTGTCAGATCAGAGGCATTAACAGAGGTGATATTAGCTGACTTTATGGTGATATTCTCTAGAGCAGTGAATGCATTTAGATCAATAGATCCAAACTCCTTATCATCATCAATGGTATTGTTTATCTGGAACTTAGTTATCCTCTTGACACCATCGCTCTCGCTCCATGTTACCCCGAACTTATCACTGAATCCAACGTTCTCTAGGTAGACCATGTCTTCCCAGTAGTTTACAAAGTGCTCATAATCTGGATGAGCCTTTACAAATGTTTCTAGTGCTTTAAGATCTTCAGCATGATATACTGTTTCTTCACCTTGAGCCCATCCTTGACAGACTATTAAAAGCATACTTAACGATAGTAGAAATCTTTTCATGACGAATGTTATTATAAGTTAGAAAAATTAGTTCTTATTCTTTGTCCATATAGATGATTCAGCTGCATAGTAGTATGTAGATGTAACCACACCGTTGTCAACCTTAAGGAAAGTGTATGGAGTGCGAAGAGTGAATATCTGTTTTTCAAGATCAATCTCACCGAACATATTCATATCATCATCTTCGTAGATAGCCCATTTGTAGTTAACCATTGCTGCTGGGTAGGTTGTATCAAGCTTAATATCAACATAGCTGAAAGGGATCATGAAATGTAGTTTGCCACCTTCCTGCATCAGAGGTATTATCTTGAAGCTAGTAGCTTTGCTATTCCAGTTATTTGGACCACATCCAAGTCCTGTTACTTCAAGATATTCGTAAGTTTCATCTTCCTCTTGATCATATTCGGTTGTGAATTGTATAGATATATCATAAGGGTTTACTACCCCTAAATTGAGTCTATACTCACTGACTTTGTAGCTACCTGAGAGCTCTAGGAGAGGAGATATATATGGAGCATCAAATGATAGTATCTCTCCATATGAAGCCCCATTTGCATTTAGAGCATAGCTTCGAGCGTAGTATTTCTGTTCAGATTTCATACCTTGAAATGTAACTTCGAAGGATGATATTGTAGGAGATGAACTCTTTAGTATTGAGACCTCTTCTGATAGTATTGGATCATCATTGGTAGATACAATAATTCCGAACTCGTATATGGAAAGATCGTTTAACTGATCATCTAAACCAGAGCTTAGAGTGATGCTAGGAGCATTCATCGATACTACTTCAACTGATTTGAGCCCTGTTGGAACTACTCCTTTTATAGGTTCATAGTCTGATTTGTTTATCTCGCTACATCCTATTAGTGTGATAATCAGCAATAGGAGTAGGCTCTCTATTTTATTCTTTGTAATTCTCATAGCTCGTTTTGATCATTACTGTTTATATACTCATTGTTTTGTATCTCTCTCAGTGGGATTAAGTATACAAAGTATTTGCTATTTGCCTCTAGGTTGAACATTGCATCCGTCTTGTGATTACCACCTTCTCTGTTCATTGGTAACTCAAGTCGCTTGAGATCGAAATAGGAGAAGCCCTCACCCCAAAGCTCTATACGACGTTGAAGAAGCACATCATCTAGATTTACACTGCTTTTGTTCCAAGTGTTATCTCTATTTGCCATTAACTCTTTTAGAATTGTAGCGGCTGTAGAATTATCTCCCATATGTACTAGTGCTTCAGCTTCTGTTAGTATCATCTCCTCGACACGCAAGAAAGGCACATCTTCAGTCCAGTTGCCATCGATGTTAAACTTTATATTTGCATAAGGTGCTGGGTACTTGACCTTGTCAGGTACGTTGCTCATTCTTGAGTTTATGAACCATCTCTTCCTGATGTCACTCTCAGGAATCTCATCGTAGAGCTTACTGAAAATGCAACGTTGCTGAAATGGACCATATCCACCATCACTATAGTTTGAGAGGAATCCGTGGAAAGAGGCTATATTAGTTGTGTTCTCCTCTGTAATTAATCCAGCCCACATCCAAGATCTATTCGATGCGTCAAGGAATCCATCGAGGGTCTCCTCAGATCTCATAGCACTCCATCCTTCTCGAGATTCTCGAGCCGACTGTGCTGCTTTATCCCAATCACCTTTTGTTAGGTATAGTCTTGCAAGTAGAGCCGTGACGATTTGCTTATCAAGTTCCTGTTTGTTTTTTCGTGTGAAATCGGACAACATATATTGAGATTGTATCAGGTCTTGTTCTGCTCTATTGTACAGATCTTCTAATGAACCTCGTCCTTTGTTTTGCTCATTGGGTGATAAATAGATTGGTGTTCCAGGTGAGTTTGGATCTGATAGGTATGTTTTGCAGTAGTATTGAGCCAGCATATGGTATGCAAATCCTCTAAGTCCAAATGCTTGGCCTTTGAGGTGAAGCATCTCTTGGCTTGATTTATTATCATCAATGGCGTGAATAACTTCATTAGCCACAAATATCATCTTGTAATAGAAGTTCCATGGGTAGAACATTCTGGCATACACTTCTTGTCTTGTCTGAAACTTGTAGTCAAATGAGAACCAAGCGTAGTTGTATTTGAACATAACAATATCTTGTCCCCACATCTCTGTTGCATGCAGATAGGATAGGTGTCCGAAGTTATCATCTTCGCCTGAGCTCCCAATGTTTGTAGCATACATCATTGCATAGGCACTAGATACCCTAGCTTTGATGAACTCTTCACCACTCTCACTACTTACTGGGCCACTTGGGTGGCGCTCGAGAAAACTATCAGAGCATCCTGTCAGAAGTAGCACAATTGAGATTGCTATTATATATATAGATTTTTGATTCATACTGGATGATTTATAGAGTTATATTAACGCCAAATGAGATAGTGCGTGCTGCAAGATATGATCCTGAACTTGAGGCACCTGCGAAACCTTGTCTAGGATCAAGGCCTTTTCTAGCTGAAAGAAGCAATAGGTTGTCACCAACTAAATGTAGCCTTAAACGCTCAACACCAATTTTACTCATTAAGCTCTTCTTGAATGTATATCCTAATGAGCTGTTTTTTAGATTGAAGTATGATGCAGATGTAAGGAAACGTGTTGACACGACCCCTGTTTGTGCTGAGTTACCATCTTGCACTCTAGGGACATTGGTCTCTCTGTTATCTGGTGTCCAACGTTTGAATATATCCTTGTGGTAGTTGTATCCAGTTTTTGGATCTCCCATTGACATAAGGTATGAGTCATCAATTAGTTTGCCTCCAATTTGATAGTTGTAAATCATACTTAAGTCCCATTGTTTGTATCTCAGAGATAGATTAACTCCTCCATATACTTTAGGGATTGATGTTCCTACTTCGTATCTAGTGGCATAATCGCTACTCTTTACCTTTACTCTTGTAACTTGATCTCCATTTTTCTGATCAGCCCAATAGAGTGCAGATCCGTCTTGAGGATCAACACCAGCGTAGTCAAACATATAAAGGTTATATATAGAAGCGCCCTCGCGTATTAATCTGCTTCCGCTCACTATTCCATTTTCTCGGTTGTTTGGTGGCAGTTTAAGAATTTCATTCTTGAAGTGGGTTGCATTAACTCCAATATTGAATGCCCAATCTCTACTGTTGATAGCTTGAAAGTCAAGTTCAAATTCAACACCGCGATTTCTCATGTCTCCAATGTTCTCAGGAACAGAGTTAATACCAGTAGAAGGAGCTCTAGGCACCATAAATAGGAGATCTTTGGTCATTCTGTTGAAATATTCAATAGTGATGTTCAACTTGTTGAATAATCTCGATTCAAAACCAACATTGAAGTTGTGGTTCTTTTCCCAGGTTATATCGTCATTACCTTGAGTTATTTGAGATAGTGAGAAGTCTCCATTGTTGTTGTTTACAGAGTAGAGTGTTAGATATGGAACATCACCGCTAATGTTATCGTTACCTTGTGTACCGTAACTAATCTTTAGCTTCAGATCGTCAAGCCATTCTTTGGTAGGAGCCATAAAGCTCTCCTGAGATATACGCCAAGAAGCACTGGCAGACCAGAAGTTTCCCCACCTATTTTCTTTCTTGAACCTAGAAGAACCATCCCGACGATAGCTTCCGGAGATATAGTATCTATTGTCATAATTGTAGTTTGCTCTAGATAGATATCCTTCAACGGCATATTCACTTCCTTCGCTAGAAAGAGATTGATATATGATTGCTCCATTTAGTTCATCTGTATCCTCAAGGAAGAACTTTCTCTTACTGCCACTTTGCACGTATTTTCCTCTCCAAGTTGATTCATGTCCTAACATAGCATCAAAGGTGTGCTTACCAAATGTGTTTGCATAGTTAAGGAGAGTGTTTTGGTAGAAGAAACGCGTAAGACTAGTAGACTTAGTTAGAGAACCACCAACTTGCTCTGATGCACCTTGTCCATATCGTGAGTTCATTGAGAATGTACCTTTACCATTTAACTCATCATAGCCTATGTTCGCTCGGAAACTTAATCCTTTCATTAGTGTGATATCAGCATAGGCACGTCCACTGAAGGTTGAATAGGTTGTTTCGTTTTTATCTAGTGTCTGTGTTCCCAATGGATTTGATTGTGGGTTGAAAGGTCTTTTATCACTGCCTTTCTCACCAAAGTCTGGAATCTTATTTCCGTTCTCATTTAGTATTAAGTTTCCCAAATCATCCCTCATATACACAGGATATATTGGAGCTATATCGTTTACAAACGAGAACATACTTACAGAACTAGATGATCCTGTAGTTGGAGCATTAGTTGTTGTGTGTGAGTAGCTCATATTACCACCGACCTTTAGCCACTTATTGAAATTGTGGTTTATATTCATTCTTGAGGATATACGCTCGAAATTAGATGCGGCTATATACCCTTCGTCATTCAAGTATCCTAGAGAGAAGAAATAGTCACTCTTGTCACTCCCCCCAGATATTGTCATCTGGTGCTCTTGGCGTAAACCACTTTTTAGCATCTCCTCTTTCCAACTATCTTGATATAGTAATTGTGCATTTGGATCAATCTTACCCGTTAGGGGATTGATTAATCTTTGATTGTCAGTGTTGTATGAATTATATACAAGTCCGCTCTCACCACTAATTAAATTATTAGATGCATAAAATCCAGCCTGAGCATATGACATATTGTTGGCGAATACCATTTTGTTTCGGAGTGATTCCCAATATATTTCGTAGTAATCTGATGGATTGTCTATCTTGTCATAGAGAGGAACTCCAGCAGAACTGATTCCGACTTTACCATCATAGCTGATATTTACTTTACCAGCTTGCCCCTTCTTAGTAGTTATAAGAATTACACCATTTGCTCCCCTAGCACCGTATAGAGCTCCAGCAGCAGCATCTTTAAGAACAGACATAGACTCTATGTCTGAAGGGTTTATGCTATTAATAGATCCTTCGAAAGGAACGCCATCAACAACATATAGTGGGGATGAACTTGCATTTATAGATCCCACACCTCTAACACGGATAGTTGCACCAGCACCAGGTTGGCCTGAACTTGCAATGACTTGAACACCAGCAAGTGCACCCTCTAGTGCATTAGATATATTTGATGTTTGTATCTTCTCTATTCTCTCTTTTTTTAATACAGCGGTGGATCCTGTAAGGGATGATTTCTTTGCAGTTCCATAAGCTACAACAACAATCTCGTCAATAGCTTCAGCTCCCTCTCTAAGTATTATGTTTATGAAGTCTAATCCTTTGGTTGTAAATTCTTTCTGTTCATAACCCATGTATGAGACTTCAAGTATACTATTCTCAGGTATATCTAGATCAAAATTCCCATTATAGTCTGTTATTGTTCCTTTCTTAGACTCTTTGATGATGATGTTTGCACCAATGATTGGCTCACCTGTCTCATCTTTGACAACCCCTTTTATTTTTTTTATAACCGAGGGTGGCGTTTGATTGTTAGGTGTGGAGATCTTTTCTCTCTTCTTTATCACAACTTGATTCTCTTTTATAGAGTAACTAAGATTACTCTCCTTAAGAGCTTGATCTAGTATTTTATCTACAGAGCTATCTTTTATGTCTACTGTAATAGTACTCTTATTATCTAATAGTCCTTCGTAGTAAAAGAAAAGATAGTCACTGCTATTTTCTAATTTAGTGATCAACTCTTTAAGTGTTCCTTTGTGGCTTATTGTCAAGTTTTTAGATTGTGAGAAGCTCGTAAGTGGTTGTAGTGATAATAAAATAATGACTACAGATTTGCATACGACTCCCCTGAGTATGGGGATAGAATTCCCCATACCTAATAAATTAGGTCTAATCATACTTCTAGTAAAATGGTTTTATTTTAGGATTGAGTTAACTGAAAAAGTAATATTCACTTACTACTATATGCATAGTAAACATCACCCTCCTTTTTGAAAATTACTGGTGCTGTTTGTGAAATCATATGCATTAGATCTTGAGGGTCTGTTGTCAGTTTTAGCCGGCCGCTACACTTATCCTCAAGTGGAGTTTGTGCTACTATCTTAATATTGTAATAGTGTGATATCTTATTTAGAATTTGTGATACGTTTAACTCTTTAATAAGTAGATACCCCTCTTTCCACGTCATTAATTCATTGGCATCTACAGTTGATATAGTCTGATCATTTCCATTTACAACTAGGTGTTCATTGGGTTTAAGAGTAATCTTATCATTTTGCTGATTTTTAATCTCAACTTTGCCAGATAGAAGAGTGACACTCTTCTCCTTAAGGGAGCTATATGAGTTGAAGTTAAATTTAGTACCGAGTACCTTTACCGCAAGATCTCTACTCTTAATAATAAAAGGTCTCTTTTCATCCTTTGCTACTTCAATATATACCTCTCCATCTAGGAGTATCTCTCTTTTGTTCTCTTTGAATTTTGAGGGATAAGATAGTACTGACCCAGCATTAACCCAAAGCTTTGTTCCATCTTCAAGAGTTAGCTGAGCCCTCTTGCCATAGGGAACAATAAGCTTTAGTTGTTTGTCATCACTTGGTTTATCTAAGTTGTCTTCAATAATAGTCTCTTCTGTCTTATAGCTAGAGATTAGCGTCTCTTCTTCAAATAGCTGTGTGTAACTGCTATTTATTGTTATCTCATCATACGAAAGGAGTTCGTCTATCTGAGACTCACTTAATTGGGGGTTGACAAGTAGGCTAATGGTGACAAAAATTGCAACCATAGCGGCAATGCCAGAGGTTATGAATATATATACTTTTTTATTTTTCTTATCCCTGTTGTTTGCAATAGAGTTTTCTAGACGAAGACATTGTTCAAGTAACTGTTCTTGTGTGTACCCATTTTTTCGTATAACAATACCATTCATCAATCCAATTGCTTCTTCAAGCTCGCTGATAAGTTCAGGATACTCATTTGCAATATCTTTACTATACTGCTCGATATTCCCAGTATAGTATGATAGGATAAATTCTTTATCCCTTATAAATCGATTGGTATTATGTCTATTATTCTCTTTCATTTTATTGATGTTATAATATATATACGAAAGAGGTTATCATTTTATCTCCTTATTTTGATATTATTTTCAATTTATACTAAAGATTGTTTTGGGGGACATCTACATTGATTTGAAATAGGAGGAGATTAAAAGCAGAATAATTGTCTCTTCTTGGGTATTTAATTTGCGGAGTTTCTGAAGTGTTTTGAATACTTGACCTCTTATATTCTGGACATTCATATTTAGTATATCAGCTATCTGATCGTAATCAAGATCCTCTATGTACCTAAGATATATTATCTCTTTTTGATGATCTGTAAGTTGATTTAGGATAGCACTTACTTGCTCTTTCATTATGAAGATTCTCTCATTGTTAATGTATTCATCTTCAATTGAAAGTTGGAGTTGGAACTCTATTAATGTGTTGTCAAGCTCACTAGTAGGCTTTTTGGCTCTCTGTATATCTATAAGCCTATTTTTCACAGATCGTAGAAGATAGAATTTTATTGTCTCTCCCTTTATGTTAATCTTATTATTGCAATGAAGATTAATGAATACGTCTTGAATAGCATCGTTTACATCATCGCTGTTGTACCCTAGGTTAGTACCGTAGCTGTAAAGGTCGGAAGCAATAAGTGTGAATAGAGTAGAGAAAGCTCTCTCATTCCCATCCTCGGAATATTGTTTCCATAATTGTTTTAACATAGCACCTAGTTTATTAAAATTGTAAATATTATCACTATAATAGCAAAGATATGATTTTGATTGAATATATTATGCTATGAGGTGTGTCAATTTGTGTTTTTTCTGTTTGTTTATTTGACAATATTCAGGTTTAGTTACTCTTTTCACTTTCATATTTGCTAAAATGCGGTATGGATAGTGTTATTTATCCATACCGCAAATGTTTTTTATATTTTACAACATATTTATTTCTATTAATTCTCCATCATGGTTTATTAGATGAAACCCTTTTTTATTCCAAGCTCTTGGGAAACCACCGAAATTGTCATTTAGCATAACAAGCTTGAAGTGGTGTATGCCTTTTGCGAGTGCTATAGATGTTCTGCTTCTGCTGTGTCGAATAAGTTTTCCGTTATTTTGAAGCACCATATTTCCACCTATGTATAACTCATCCATTTCAGTAGTAAAACAGTAGACGCTGTCATTTGTTATTTCGAATGACCCTTCGTAGGCTAGAGCTCCAAGATCTTCTGGTTTTAGATTGTCTTGGAAGTCTCTTACGGGGTATTCTGTACTCCATGTCGCCTCTTTAAGCTCGCTACAATCTCGAAAGTGCCCCTCAGCTCTTTTGCAAGTAAATTTTATGGGTTCGATTGATGGAGTTCCATACTTACCACTTTTGAGTAATATAGTCCTGATGTTCGAGACTCTACCCCAAGGTGTAATAGTAGCTATTTTTAACTGACTATTATCTCTAATTTCTAAAGGATTAGTGTATCTATTAGATCTCAAGTTTGGTTCACTACCATCAAGAGTGTAGATCATTTCATAACCTCTATTATTGCTGAATAATAATGATGTGCTATTAATAAACTCTATCGTATCCGATAGCGGTCCCTCTGGCATAGGTATATGGTAATTGACGCCTCTATTTTCAAGTCTTTCAAGTTGTGAATCTAGACGATTCATGAAGCTATCCCAATTTTTGTTCTCTGGTGTACTCCATCCTGTTTCAGCAATAGCTAGGAGTCTAGGGTAAATGTAGTATTCTACCTCCGATGGGGTGCTAATATATTCGGTCCACATGTTACCTTGAATGCCAATTATGTGATGTCGTTTCTCTTTAGGTATAGCTTCTGGTATTGGGTGGTAAGCATAGCACTTCTCTAGTGGGAAATTATATTCAATAGTAATTGGTTCGACCTCCACTGAACCTTGCCCGAAGTTTAGATAGCACCACGTTGTGGGTGTCATAATAACATCATGCCCCATGCTTGCCGCTGCTATTCCTCCTTTTTCTCCCTGCCAAGACATCACGGTAGCTGATGGAGCAAGACCTCCTTCGAGTATCTCATCCCATCCGATGATCATTTTCCCTCTTTCAAGAAGCATATTTTCAACCCTATGGATAAACCAACTTTGCAGCTCTTCTTCGTTCTTAAGATTGTTATCCTTTATACGTTTTTGACATTTAGGACACTTTGCCCAAATACTCTTTGGGGCTTCATCTCCTCCTATATGAATATATTTACTAGGGAATAGTTCAACGACCTCATCGAATATGTTTCCAAGGAATTCAAAAACTCTCTCGTTTCCGGCACAATAAAGGTTGTCTTCTACACCCCAAGTGTTTCTAATTTCAAATGGTCCACCAGTACACGAGAGTTCAGGGTAAGCAGTTAAGGCAGCCATCGCGTGACCAGGTAGTTCTATCTCGGGGATTACAGTAATATATCTCTCAGAAGCGTATTTGACTATCTCTTTTATATCCTCTTTTGAGTAGTATCCAGAGTGAGTCGTGCCATCAGGTTCTTTCCTTTTTGATCCTATCTCTGTAAGTAATGGGTATTTATCTATCTCAATAGTCCATAGTTGGTCCTCCGTTAAGTGCCAATGGAATTGGTTCATTTTGTAGCTAGCCATAATGTCTAACTGTTTTTTTATGAACTCAATCTCTTGGAAATGACGGCAAGCATCGAGCATCATTCCCCTATATTTGAAATTAGGGGAGTCCTTAATAGATACAGAAGCTATGGAAATGTGATCGCTTATTTTGTTATTATCTAGTTTTTCAAATGATGGTGGCAGAAGTTGCCAAAGTGTTTGAAGTCCATAGAAAAGCCCCCTAGCATTAGAAGAGGATATCACAATGTTCTCTTTAGTTATATCGAGTGTATATCCATCAAAAGATATATTATTCGTGGAGTCAATCACTAATCTAATGTCAGCATTAGCTATATCGTTTGTTTTTTCTGTTGTGAACCCTAACCCAGAATGTATTCGTTTGAGGAAGTGCTCCTTGATATTTGTTAGCGAGTCAGCTTCGTCTATCCAAAAAGTAGTTGATTTGCTTAGAGTAAATATATCCTTCCCATGCTTAATCTCTCTCGGAGTAGGGGTTACATCTACGTAGCGATCTATTGTATCACCATTATTGGAGCAGGAAAATAGAAGAGATATACCTAAAAGAGTGGTAAATCGATTTTTTAGTTTCATATATTTATTAATAGGAGTTTCTAATCCAATAAACGTTTCTCTTTATCTTATACCCACAAATTAATACTACTTTTTTATTTTAACCTCCTATAATTGAACAGATGAGAGATGAATGATTTAACTATTCTTGCTTTATTATTATCTTTTGTTACTTTTGCCATTATAGAAGATCTAATACTATGACAAGTAGAAAAATTAATAAGATAACCATCAACAAGCTAAATAATGGAGATGAGGATGCTTTTAGCGAAATATTCAATTTATACGCAAAGCGTCTTCATCGATTTGCCTATGAGTATGTTGTAGATGTAGATGAGTGTGATGATATTATTCAGAATTGTTTTATTAAGCTTTGGGAGGCAAGAGAATCTATTGTCTCGGATGATCATCTTGAGGGGTTCCTCGTAACTACAACAAGAAATTTTGCTCTTTCTCATCTGCGTAAGCTCCAGGTGAGGAGTAGTTATGTTCAGCAGAGTAGGTCAAAGGTGACAGAGAATGAGATAAACCTTATGGCTTTAGAGGATTTAGATGTAGAGAGTGTCACATTCAAAGAGATGAGGACAATAGTGGACAATTCTATAGCTTCTCTACCAGAGGAGTGTAAACAGGTTTTCCTTCTGAGCAGGCAAGATGAGTTAACCTATAAGGAGATATCTTCCAAAGTTGGTGTTTCAGTGAGAACTGTCGAGCGCAGAATATCTCAAGCATTAATGTTGTTGAGGCGTGATCTAAAGGAGTTTACGCCAATTCTATTCTTTTTATTTCCAATGTGATATTTCACCTAATAGTCTAAATATTAGCAATAAAACCGTCAATGAATATTGATGGTTTTATTTTGCTTTATAAAATTTCAACTTTTCTTGTGGGTGCTTATGCTTATTAAGCGTATTCCATATAGAAAGAGAAAATCAAGGAATCTGTTTATGCAATCAATTATTAGAAAGTATTTAAATCACAAGGCTAATGAAGAGGAGTTAGCCAAATTGAAATGTTGGCTTAATGAGTCTTCTAAAAATAGAGAAGAGCTAATTCGTCTAAAGAATAGTTATGTCCTTTCACTCATAGATGATAGTGAAGAGAGGCTCTCTGATGATGATAAAGACAATATGGTGAATGGCGTGCCAAAAGTGTATAGCCTATTAAAAATGACAATAGGCTCTAGATGGATACAATATGCCGCTGTTGCCTTAATTGTAATCTCGTTTCAATCACTTTTAAGATGGAAATCAGAGTTGAACTATGAACCCCAATACCAAGAGATATCAGTAGGTCCTGGTGAAAGTGCTCGGGTTGTTCTCTCTGATGGTTCAATTGTTTGGCTTAATAGTAATAGTGAGCTAAAATATCCAGATCATTTTAATAGTCGATCAAGGAAAGTTGCCCTAAGTGGTGAGGCTTTTTTTGAGGTAAAAAGAGATACTAAACACCCTTTTATTGTCAATGCTGGTGAGATTTCTGTGAGAGTGCTTGGTACAGAATTTAATGTTCAGTCTTATAAAGATGAACCATCACTAAAAGTGGAGGTGCAGAGCGGTAAAGTTCAGATTACAGACTATTTGTCAGATGATGATGGAGTGATACTAACAGCCAATGAGAAGGTGGAGTTTGTTCGCAGTGATAGGTCTATGAAAGTAGGCAGGTATGATCCGAATTCAGAGAGCTGGAGAGCTGGCAAATATATCTTTAGGAACAGAAGCTTTGGAGAGATTGTAAGACAATTAGAGCGAATCTATGGTGTTAATATTGAGGTGCGCGATCCAAAGTTGCTTGATGAGGTTTACTATGGAGAAATTGATAAGAGTGATCCTATTACTAAGATCCTCGATATTATCAGTGTTAGCAATAATTTTAACTACCGAGTAAGTAATAAAAACATTGAGATAACAACCAATAAAATTGATCAATAACTATGATGTAAGAAGAACTAAACAGATTGCAAACAGACCCTTATTTTCTCTTTCTTTTCTTTTTTGTACCTTAATAATCTTATAGTTTAACATGAAAATGAACTCACGAAAAAGGTTTCTGATTCTTTTGGGTAGCATTCTCTTGAGTGCTAACGTAATGGTTGCTCAGAAGGTGACTCTTAATGTAAAGGATGCAACCGTAGGAGAGGCGATAGAGTCTCTAAAAAAACAGACCGGCTACTCTTTCTGGTATAAACAGAATGATATTAACGTTAATGCAAAGATTACTATCGATGCTAAGGATATGCCTATAGAGGAGCTTTTGAAAAAGATATTTGAAGGACAACCTCTGGAGTTTGAGGTGAAGGATAAGTATGTGAATATCTATAAATTACAGCCTAAAGAGAGTGGGGCTAAACGTAAACTAACTGGCGTAGTTTTAGACGAGAACAACGAGCCTCTTCCAAGTGTAAATATTACAATAAAAGGAACAACAATAGGAACAATAACTGACTATGATGGAAACTTCTCTTTTGAAGCATCAAAAGGTGAAGTATTGGTTTTTTCTTATGTTAGTTACGACCCATTTGAATTGGTTGTAGATGATAGATCTACGCTTAAGATCAATCTTGAGCCTGATGTGAAATCTGTTCAAGAGGTTGTTGTTACTGCTCTGGGTGTACGCAAAAATGTTAGAGCATTAACATACTCAGCTCAGGGGTTAGATACCAAGGAGTTGATGACAGTCAAGAGTGGGAACTTTACCAACTCAATTACAGGTAAGGTTTCAAATGTGAATATACAACAAGCATCTGGAGGAGCTGGGTCTGCTACAAAGATTGTTCTTCGTGGTAATAACTCATTAAATGGTACTGGGCAACCTCTTATCGTTATCGATGGTATGCCTGTGACAAACTACAATCCAAGAACATCAACCGATCAAGGAGCATACGGTGGGGTTACTCTAGGTTCTGATGGGTTATCATCAATCAACCCTGATGATATTGAAGATCTACAGATACTTAAAGGGCCTTCAGCGGCTGCACTCTATGGTAATAGTGCGGCTAATGGAGCAATACTAATAACTACAAAGAGAGGTAAAGCTGGTCAAGCTAGAATAGAGGTCTCAACTAATACGACCTTTGATATGGCCGCTTATAAGCCAAACTTTCAGAGTACATACGGCTCTTCAGCTGGGAACCCTTATGAGGAGAGTTGGGGTGATAAGTCATCACAGGCGGGACGAAACAAGAACTCTTATGATGATTTTTTACAAACTGGTGTAAACACGGTTAATAGCGTGAATTTTACAGCGGGTAATGAGATGGTTAGAATGTTTGCATCCTACTCAAATACATTCACCAAGGGACTTATTCCGAATAATGACATGAACCGTCATAACTTAAATGTTAGAGGTTCTGGTAAGTTCTTTAAGGAGCTTCTTGAGTTGGATGCAAAGGTTACCTACACACAGCAGACTATTGATAACCCATATGCACCAGGTCTATATGGTAACCCATTGGTCTCATTCTACAAGATGCCAGGTAACTTTGATCTAGCTCAATACAAAAACTACGAGCTAAAGGGGACGGCTCCTTATGAGAGTAATCCAGACCCAAATAGATACTATCAGAATTGGCCAATAGCTCCAACAGATGTATATGAGAATCCATATTGGATAACAAATCGTGAGAGAAACAACAATAGTAGCGACAGACTATTGATGTCAATGAGTATGAAGGTAAATTTCACTGATTGGTTGAACCTTCAACTTAGAGGAAATGTGGATAAGACAAATGACTTACTTCGCTCTAAGCTATATCAAGGTACTAACTTAACTCTTGCTGGAGATAAAGGGAATTACAATGAGCAGTCAGGGTTTGCTCAGCAATATTATGCAGATGCTCTACTGACGTTCAATAAGGATATAGCTAAAGATCTTAGATTAAATGCTATTGCAGGAGCTTCTATAAATGATTTTACAAGCAGAGGAACAAGATATTCAGGAAATAGAGGTGCTATATTCCATCCGAACTACTTTGAGGTTTCCAATATCAACTTTGCTGAGGGGGGATACATGGAGAATCTTTACTCACGCAAACAAGTGCAGTCATTTTTCTACTCTGTTGAGTTTGCTTGGAGAAATGCTCTATTCTTGTCACACACAGGAAGAAATGACTGGGCATCCTCTCTACCAGAGAGTAAGAATAGCTATTTCTTCCCTTCTGTTGGAGTTTCAGCTGTGATCTCCGAGTTTATGAATCTTGACAAAGAGGTGGTTAATCTAATCAAGCTTAGGGGCTCATATACAGAAGTGGGTTCTGAGTTGCCTCCTTTCATCACCAAAGAGACTTATCGTGTAAGTACTGATGGTGGGTTAATGAAGCCTGACGTTATTGTTCGTCCAGGAGAAGTTTTAAAACCTGAGTTGACTCGTTCAATAGAGGCTGGTCTTGAGCTAGGGTTTTGGCAAAATCTTTTGAAGTTTGATCTTACTTACTATAAGACAAATACAACGAATCAACTATTTAGAATTAGTGCTCCACTCGGTAGTGGCGTTAACTATTTCTGGGTTAATGGTGGAGATATCCAAAACCAAGGATTTGAAGCTTCAGTATCTGTATCTCCTAGATTGGGTGCTTTGGAATGGACCTCAACACTTAACTTCTCTAAGAATGTCAATGAGGTTAAGAAACTACACGCCTCTGCTGATGAGTTTATAATATCAAGAGATGACAAGAGCCGTTTCGTATCTAAAGTTAAGAAGGGATCTAGTTTAGGTGATATGTATGCTTATAAGGTTGCACGAGATGCATCAGGCAATTTTATTCTTAAAGATACTGAGATAGACGGAGTGGTTGTAGATTCAGAACCTATGTTGTCGGAAGATCTTGAATACATAGGAAATGCTAATCCTAAATTTATGATGGGATGGAACAATAGTTTCAGTTATAAGAACTTTAGACTTTCCATGTTAATTGATGGACGATTTGGTGGCAAAGTGATATCTATGACTGAGTCTCTTCTTGATTTTGCAGGTAATGGTAAGAACACTGCCATAGCCAGAAATAATGGTGGGATAGATGTTAATGGTAAGAAGTATTCAGCTCAAGAGTACTATAAGCTTATCGGTGGTAAAGAAGGAGCATGGGGCGAGTATGCTTATGATGCTACAACGATAAGACTTAGAGAGCTTTCATTCGGTTATTCAATACCATCTGAGTGGTTAGCCAATAGTGCAATAAAAGGAGTAACGGTGTCTCTTATAGGTCGCAACCTATTCTACTTCTACAAGCCAGCTCCGGTAGATTCAGAGATTACATCTTTCTCGGACAACCTACTCTCGGGTGTTGAAACCTTTGCTCTACCAGCTACAAGAAGTATAGGGTTTGGTGTTAACGTAATATTCTAAATACTCTGATTTAAATCTGAAACTAATGAGAAAATATATATTAATGTCACTACTCGGGGCAGTTACCCTAGGTGCTTGTACTGATAATTTTGCCGAGATAGATAGTGACAAATCTGGGATTACCGCTCCAAATACTGGTGATGATGCTGCAAAATCACCTGCTATATCATACCTTTCGCAAGCATTAAGATTAATCTACCCTGATGATTCGGGTCCATATCCAGTCGCTGCTTGGGTATTGCAAGTTCAAAGCAATTTGAATATTGACATTTGGGCAGGATACCTTTCTACGGCCACAAACTTCCAGAATGGTAGAAATAATCAGAGCTATGAGCTTGTTGATGGTTGGAATTCTTATATGCTAGACTATTGGAATAGGGTGATGGCGCAAACAAATGATATGCGTTTGAGTTATGAGGCTCTACCGAATAAGACAGCTGGTGATAAGACTATATGTGCAATGGGTATTATCACCCGAATAATATCATCAGAGCGTACTGCCGATATGTATGGAACAATACCATATCTTAGTTATGGCTCAACAGAACCTGAATATAGTCCTCTAGATGTAGTATACAACAAATTCTTTGAGGAACTAGATGAAGCACAAGAGCTACTCTCTCAAGGTGCTGATGTCTCGGCTGCTTCAGAAGATCTATTCTACAAAGGACGAAAGTCTGGTTGGAGTAGATTGGCAAATACTTTGCGACTTAGACTAGCTATGCGCATTGTTAAGGCTGATCCAGAGAAAGCAAGAGAGGAAGCACAGAAAGCCATTGCTCACTCTTCAGGATTAATACTTGACAACAGTGACAATGCAGCATTTACTGGACCTTATCTAAATGGATTGTGTGTACTAGCTCAATCTTGGGGGGATACGCGAATGAGTGCTGATATGGAGAGTATAATGGGGGGGTATGAAGATCCTCGTTTATCGAGATTTTTCTCACCCGTGAATGGCAAATATTCAGGAGTGAGAGTAGGGTCTATTTTTGAAAAGAAAGAGGCTGATCAATTTTCTTCTTTGGGTACGGCCTTCCGTATAGGTACTACATATGAGCAATCGCCTGTATATTTCGCAACTGCTGCCGAGAGCTACTTCCTTCTTGCAGAGGCTGCTCTAAGGGGATTTGCTGGAGCAACTGATGCATCTGAATATTACAATAATGGGGTTCGTGCATCGATGCAGCAGTGGGGGATAACTGACCAAGAAGCTATCACAGAATATTTAAACTCTCAGAGAAAACCATCTTCATGGAGCTCTTTTGACTCTAAAATAGCGTCAAATGTTCCAGCAGAAAGCACTATCACTCCTCGCTTTTCGGATGCAAGTGACAATGAGTCAAAACTAGAGAAGATTATCACTCAGAAATGGATTGCGATGTTTCCTGCTGGATCTCCAGTTGCTTGGAGTGAATACAGAAGAACAGGATATCCTCGAATGTTGCCTCCTTATAGAACGTTCTCAAAGGCTAGAGTAAATGTTGTCTATGGTCCTAAGGTAGTTAACAATGCCAAGAGGGCAGCAATACCTACTTCAGAGTATGAGAGTAATTATCTAAGCGTTTCTAAGGCTGTTGCAGAAATACTAAATGGCAGCGATAAGATATCTACTCCTGTTTGGTGGGATGTGGATGTAGCAAATTTTTAAATAGGTATTAGCGTATATATTATTTATTAAAAGATAGAATGAGCAGACTGCTAGCAGTCTGCTCATTCTATCTTTTAATTACCCAATTGGGATATAGGCAATTAAAAGCTTTCAATATTCATTATAGAATTGAGTTTCTCTATTATGATATTCTTCTCATTGTGTCCATTAGTGGCTACTCTAATTAAAGGAATGCCTAACTTTTTCATAATAGAATCCTTCATAGCATCCCTTCTAAGTTGTGATGGGTTATTGTGAAAAGATACTCCATCAACCTCTATTGCTAATATAGGAGACTTGTCAATCTTGTTGTAGAGAAGAAAGTCTAGCCTAGAGTTGTTTTTCGTAAATAGAAATTCGTCTTCGCTTAAAAGCGAATACTCTCTAATTAGGTCAGCTAATCTATACTCTTGAATAGTATCAATGAAGTTATATCTGCTATTTGAGGGTAATATTTCATTCTTAAGAAGGTTGTTGATAATCTTCTCTGCTGGAGAGCAGTTCATAGATCTATATTTCTTCTCGAACAGTAGATACTCCTGATTATACTCCTTATAAAGTATATCGAAGACAGAGCAAACTTTACCTTTTATTGTAGAGTGTTCATAACCACTTGTGTAGTCTATATATCGTATTAAATCTCCGATGTTAGACCCGTGAGGAAGACTCATATTAGGTGATTTGATTACAATAAACTCATTAACGGCTCTTGAAACAGCTACATTGATCAAGTTGGGATTGTCAATGAAATTATTTATTTCGTCAGATATAGTGTTTAGAATAATAGTACTTTTCTCCCTTCCTTGAAATCTGTGTATCGTATCAGCTTCTATCTCTTTAGGCGAAAGTGATTGAAGCTTGTCGGCATGTTCTCTGTAAGGACTAATAATGCCTATGTCATTGATCTCTTTGTAGTTGTTAGAGATATATGTTAGAGTCTCATCTATTTGACGCTGGTTGCACGTTCTTGAACTTCTCTCTCCTCTATTTGTTTCAATGATCTTGAATGGCTTATCAAGCTTACTACTATTCATTACAATTAGAGAGTTGTCATAGAACTTTTTATTGCAGAATCCAATTATCGAAGGGTGACAGCGATAATGCTCCTTTAGAAGAGTAGAAGGTATATCCTGACCATATAGCGATTTAAATGAGTCAAGAATACTGTTATGAATGTAGTTGTATGGGTACTCAATCTCATATTTTTCTAATATCTCAGTAGATTTTTGAACCCTATTTCCTGCAACTATATGGCTCAGCTGCTTACTATCGCCTATAATTATCAAGTTTTTACACAATGACAAGCATGGAATTGCCTTTAGTATATCTACTTGTGAAGCCTCTTCAATAATTAGATAGTCATATATGAACCCCTCTTTGGTAGAGTATGGAAGAGATAGCGTCGTACTTGTGACTATCGGAAATAGTTTGGTGAAGCGATCAAAGTCATTCCTAAATATACTCTTAGCAATATCTAGCGAAGCAAACTCCTCTTGTATTCTGTATATTTTATCTTTAAATAGTTGATTAGAAGTTTCATTAAGCTCATCAAGTATCCTCTTCTCATCATTATTCACTAGAAAAGAGTTAATCTCTTTGATCTCTCTCTTTAGTTCATATATTGATATTTCATAGAATTTGTAGTTGGCATAGGTCTCCAATTCACTAATCTCTTTAGATATCTCTCTAAAGTTGAATATGCCAAAGTTAACTATAAGATTGTAAAGAGATTTGATCCTACTTATCACATCTTTTTTGTAAAACAGGGGAAGTATAGACTTTAGGTATAGAGCCTTTTTATTGCTCCATCTCGTTCTAAATGTGTTGTCAAAGTAGCTCTTTATGTCTTCATCTAAGGGCTGATTGCTTTTTAGATGTTTGAACTCAATTTCAATCTCACTAACCCTATTTTCAAGTATGGATAGTTTAGAGCGTTGCTCTAGTAGCTCTTGAATCTTACAATTTAGCCCTTTGAGTTGCTCTGTTATCTCAGATCTTCTAACATTGCTCAGTAGCCAAGAATTATCTAGTTTTTCTTTCGGCTTATTATTAAAGAAGTTTGATATATTTGCGTTATTACCAAGGGATGCCACAACTCTATCGTAGTTAGAGCAAGCAAGTTTATCTTTAATGTTAGATACTGCGATATTGCTATTTGCTACAATTGCAACACTTTTGTTTTGAAGAATAATATTTGAGACTATATTTAGAATAGTCTGAGTCTTTCCTGTACCAGGAGGGCCTTCTATTATACTCATACTATTCGTAAGAGCTTTCTCTAGGGCAATTCTTTGACTCTTGTTACAACCAAATGGATAAATAATAGGATTATCACCTAGATCGACACTCTTTATATCAGCTCTATTAAGATATGCATACAGAGAGGTCCTAATATCTTTAATACTAGAAGAATTAAGCGAACTTTGTAATATTGAACTTACTATTGATCCATCTGATCCACTATCAGAGGCTATGCAATTGCTGGCGATTATCTCTTTATAGCAATCGATGATCTTTAGGTAATCTTTCTTGTTGTTCTCCGTTGAGAGAATTTCATATGAGTTATTACAAAGAATGATATCATTCTTATCATAAGCATTTCTTATAATAATCTCTCCTTCATAATTATCAACACAAGTATGTTTGGGCATTAGATTGTTACTGTGGTATACAATCATATTACTCTTCGTCTCAGTTAGATTTAGAAGAATAATATCCTTTTGGTTGTATTTGTAAATATTACTTAGAGAGGAGTTGTTAACTCGAAAGGTTATATTATATATCTCATTCTCCTTTACGGCGCTGTAGACATCTTTATTAAATTCAAATTCAGCAGTTGATTTATTGTAAATAAAAACAATATATGGCCTTGGCAGTAAGTGGCTATTCATAAATCTCTTCCTTATTTATGATTCAAAATAAGCAGTTATTATATTAATATAGAAGCTTGTTAATACTGTTTTAGAATCTTTTATTACTTCAACCCTTATTTACGATTAAATATGCCGAATATAATGAATTGTTATTTTTGTATGTTAATTCAAAAAAACCACTCTCTATTCTATTATCCTTTATAACTAAAGGGTATTCTCTTGATAAAGACTCGATTCTAGAGCAAAGTGCATCTGGAGTGCTAGCATACTCTATTACCAGAGAACCATGAGATTTTTTATATAATAACTTTTCATATAGTTTCAGGGCAACACTCCCCATTGTGTGGCGGAGGTTAATCTCCACGAGAGGGTGTATGCGAATAATCCCGTCATCGACAAACCCCATCATGTCAACCCCGAGATATCCTACGTAGTATGGAGATATATTATTTTCTATAAGTTTAGTTACAGCCTTCGTTACTCTGTGAAGTTCTCTACTATCAACCCATTCTGTAATTGCTTTTATTATCAACTCTTGAGAGCCTATTTGATTGCCTTGGTATGCACCGTGCGAACCAGTATGAAATCGTGTGTATCCTATAAATTGGACCGTGCTATCACTATCTATTTCAAACTGCATAGCAAAGTCGCACACCTTCTTTAAGTATGGAGCAGAGGTAATAAACCCTTGCTGCTTGAGTGTAGATTTTACCCATGCTATGTCGTGATGACCACAGCTCTCGCTAGAGATAAAGCGTACGCCCTTCCCTGAGCCAGACCAAGGAGCTTTGTATACACGTTTGCCTAGCTTAAGCTCTGATTCAAACTCTTCCAAGGAGGTTATTTTTCTAGGAGTGAAGCATGTGTTGTATGGCTCCAGATGCTCTAGAAGAGAAGGAAGAAGATCACAAACAATACCCTTACCAGATATTTCATGAAGTTTTTCACTCCATTGAGATATAGGTGAAGAGTTGAACTCTCTTGATATTAAGCTCTTTAGATGATCAAGTTGAAAGTGCGCTCTAGGGCTCCAGCCCCAAGGCGAAAGCCACAATGAGGCATCTTTTGAGATAGATTCATCAAACACCTCACCCAAGATATGGAACCTTACTTTGTAGCCCAATAGAGAGAGAATAGCTTGTGCTCCCTCTTTCTCAATGGCTCTACGAAGGATAATAATATCTCCATCGTTAGAAAGTATTATCATCAAGAGCTCGAGGTCTATGTTCATCTGCTCGATTCGTTTGGGTGCTTGGTAGTATGGGCTAAGATTAGCAACGGCAAGATCATTCTCACCGTTGTAGAATCTAATATGATATTCTTTGGGTTCCATTATCAGAAGTATAGGGGCATAAATGAATTGAAGTGCAAAAGTAGCCATTCTTTGTCGGATGCAAAATGAAAAAGTTTGCTTACTTTCGCAATTCAGTAATAAGTAATAGTATAAGATAATATGCAAAATACAGAAGAGATTCGTATAGAGGAGTATAACTACAACCTTACAGAAGAGCAGATTGCAAAGTTCCCTCTTGAACGACGTGACAGCTCTAAACTACTACTATATAATTCAGGGGAGATATCCCAATATAGCTTTGGTGATCTACCATCATTGGTGCCTCAAAACGCATTGATGGTATTTAATAACACCAAAGTTATCCAAGCTAGACTATATTTTAAGAAGGCTACTGGTGCTAAGATTGAGATTTTTTGTCTCGAACCTATAGACCCAAATGATCATCAAATAGCATTTCAACAACGAAAGGCTACAACGTGGCTATGCATGGTGGGCAATCTTAAGAAGTGGAAAGAGGGAGCTCTTGAGCTGATAGTTAATACTCCAAGTGGAGAGTTAAAGCTTAGTGCAAAACGTGTAGCCACAAGAGGGAATGCCCATGAGATAGAATTCTCATGGGAAGATGAAACAATTACCTTCGCAGAGATTTTAAATCTTGTGGGCGAACTGCCAATTCCTCCCTACTTAAATAGATCAACTCAAGAGAGTGATAAAGATCGTTACCAGACCATGTACTCTAAGATAGAGGGATCTGTAGCAGCACCTACTGCTGGCTTGCATTTTACGCCTCAGGTGATGAGTGATCTCATGAATAGAGGAGTGGAGCTTGCTGAGGTGACATTGCATGTAGGAGCTGGTACTTTCCAACCTGTTAAGAGTGATACAATTGGCGAGCATGAGATGCATACTGAGTTTATTGTTGTTAATCGCAAAACTATTGAGCAGCTTCTTTCTCGTTTAGGAAATATCGTTGCTGTAGGTACTACTTCTGTGAGAACTCTAGAGAGCCTCTACTATATAGGACTTCAGTTAGAGATTAATCCTAACGCAACACCAGAGAAATTAAAGACAACTCAATGGATGCCTTATAAATTGGATGCTACAATATCTTCGAGAGAGGCTCTTGAAAATATCATTAGATATCTAGATAGGGTAGGGAGTGATTATCTTCATACATCCACTCAAATAATGATTGCTCCAGGATATAAGTTTAATATAGTTAACGCTATAGTGACAAACTTTCATCAACCTCAAAGTACTCTCCTTCTATTGGTATCTGCATTCTTGAAGGGTGATTGGAAGAGAGTATACCACTATGCCCTTGAGAATGATTTTAGGTTCTTAAGCTATGGAGATAGTTCTCTGTTGATACCATAAATTCGATTGAGAAATCAAACTACCAATAATGAATCAAAAGCTCTACATACCATTTGTCGTTTTGGTACTTTTAATGTTATCCGCCTGTAAGACGGTGACTATTAAAAGTGCCAAACAGCAATATATTCAAGGTGAGTATTACGAAGCCTCTACTTCGTATCGAAAAGCTATTGGACGAATTCCATCCAAAAACAAAGATCAAAGAGCTGAAGCTTATTTTGAGATGGGGAGATGCTATCAATTAAGTAATCAGTTATCTAGAGCAGAGTCAGCCTTTAATTTTGCTATAAAAGGTAAATACAGCTCTCCTGAGTTATACTTATTCATGGCCCAAGTCAAGCATAAGATTGGTAGATACAAGGAGGCTGCTGACAACTACAAAAAGTATTTAGATATTAACCCATCTGACCAAGTTGCTATAAATGGATTATTGGCCTCTGAGAGTGCAGCAAAATGGAGGGCAAACCCAACTAGGTATGTAGTAAAACCAGCAACTAAGCTCAATAATAACGGAGGATCTGATTTTTCTGCTGCTTTTGCCAGCAAGGAGGGAGACCAACTGATCTTTACATCTACGAGAAGGCAAGCTTCAGGTAAGGATAAAAGTTTAATTACTGGACAGAAAAGTGGTGATCTATTTTTTTCAAAAAAAGATAAGAGAGGCCATTGGGAGACACCAAAGCCTTTGGAAGGGGAGGTTAATAGTGATCATGACGAAGGAGCGCCAACCATTTCTGTAGAGGGATCTACTCTTTATTTTACTAGATGTAGAAATAGAGAGGAGTCAGTAACGGAGATACTAAAGGCTCAGAAGAGCGAAGTAGAGTGGGGAGTGCCTCAGTTGTTTAAGGTTACCAAGGACTCACTAACTGTTGTTGCTCATCCTTCTATCTCTCCACAAGGTGATTGGTTATATTTTGTCTCGGACATGCAGGGTGGTGTTGGTGGTTTAGATATTTGGAGGGCTCGTTTGAGTGGTGGTACTATAGAGTACATAGAGAACCTAGGGGATACAATCAATACGCAAGGCAATGAGATGTTTCCCTTTATTCGTGAAGATGGAGCGTTATTCTTTGCTTCGGATGGACATCCAGGGTTTGGTGGACTAGATATTTTCAAGGCCTTACCCACAGAGAATAACTCTTGGAGTGTCTCAAATATGGGATTTCCAATAAATTCGCCATCTGATGACTTCGGAATTGTTTATCTAAATCTTGAAGAGAAGGGTTTTTTAAGTTCTAATAGGGGGTCCACTCGAGGATATGACAAGCTGTTTACGTTTGAGCTTCCAGAGCTAAAGTGCTTTGTTGAGGGCTCTGTTAGAGATGATAGAAAGAATCCTTTGCGGGAGGCTAGGATAAATATAGTAGGGGACAATGGATTCTATCAGAAGCTACCAGTAAAGACAGATGGGACATACAGGTTTAAGTTAGAGCCTGGTGTTAGATATGCCATTCAGGCCGCTAGTCGTGGATACCTCAATGTGGCCGACTATTTCGAAGTCCCACCAGAGGAGAAAGATTGGTTGCTAAAAAAGGAGTTTACTCTAATGCAGATAGCTAGAACAATTCGCGTAGAGAATGTCTTTTTTGATCATAATCAAGCATCTCTCAAACCTGAATCAGACAAGGCTCTCGATGAGTTGATTGAGGTGTTAAATCAGAATCCTAATATTACCATTGAACTGTCCTCACACACGGATCATACAGGTTCTGATATATACAATCAAAACCTATCTGAGAGAAGAGCTGAATCTGTGGTAAATTATCTTATCAATAGTGGTGTTGATCCACAGAGGTTGACTCCTAAGGGATATGGTGAATCATCTCCAGCAGGTGTAAGTGAAGATCTAAATGAACGCTTCGATTTTCTGCCTATAGGGGAGATACTCACCGAAGAGTTTATTTTAACTCTCAATCCAGAGCAGCAAGAGATAGCTAAATCACTTAATAGAAGAACAGAGTTTCGTGTATTACGCACAGACTTCAACTTATTTTAATTAGCGTAACAACAAGAGGGTCCCTTTTATTAAGGGACCCTCTTGTTGTTTTTATCTCCACTATATTTATTAAGTATACCATATCTAACTGATTTTGATTAATTGTAGTGTATTAAATAAGTTGACAGTTGACAAAAAATTAAACTTACGCGTACAATAAGCAAATTAGCCAAAAGTAGTAGTTTGGTACTTCTTAAGGAATATCTTCTATCTGACTTAGCTCCTTTCACTGTTGAGTGTAAATACTCTTCTTACAAGGTATGTTCAAGAGTTGACTTCGTCTAATTGGATTGAGTGATAAACCTTAATTAGTACCCATGGCCATTAGTAAAGAGAATTCTAACATATACTTAGCTAAAAATGCAGTGAGTTTAGGGTGAAAACGCGGTGAGGTAGTACCCTAAACCCTCAGAGGTTTGACCCATATCTCACAGCGTTTTTTGAATATGGCTGAGGGTTTTGGTGAGTTAGACAATGTTTAACCTCTAGTTAGCCTCGGTGTAGCCCTTCGGTAGTATTGTGAAGTTATATAGTTAACAGCAAAGGATGAAGGGTTAATGAATCATGTGATTTAACAAATCACTATTAATAAAACATCAAAATCATCACACAGAGTCTTTGTTTTGATGTTTTCTATTGCCATATTGCAACAGTCAGTGATTATCAGTTTGTTAAGGGTGGCAATAGAGTGTTGCAATAGGTTGCAATAGGATTCTATTGCAACCTATTGTATTTAGCTTAAAAATTCTTTGGTATTTATATGATCTGACCATTTTAATTGTGGATAAAAGGCATAGAGAAGCAGATAATGTAAAAATAAAGAGCTGAAGATGTTAATTACAAGTGGTGTAGATAGAGAAAGGTAAATATTTTAGCCTCAGAGTTCCAAATTTACCACTGTTGTCTCAATTTTACAAAACAGCAATATATTGGAGACAAGCACCTCATTTGATCTTGTCATCTGGTAATATCTATTTGAATGGTTTGAATAAACAAAAAACAGCCTCAAAATCTTAAGATTCTGAGGCTGTTTTTGTACCCGGAGCGGGACTTGAACCCGCACAATCGCAATGATCGCAGGATTTTAAGTCCTGTGTGTCTACCATTTCACCATCCGGGCAGACCTTGAGCGAAAGACGGGACTCGAACCCGCGACCCTAACCTTGGCAAGGTTATGCTCTACCAACTGAGCTACTTTCGCGTTTGATTACAGTACAAAAGTA
>JBOFUP010000096.1:0-2062 GCA_051652645.1 Bacteroidales bacterium | reverse complement strand
AAGATATGGAAAAGATTACAACCTATATTAAAGAGTCTTATAACGAACTCGTTTATAAGGTGTCTTGGCCTAAGAAGTCTGAATTATCGAGCAGTGCAGTCGTTGTTATGTTTGCTTCCCTCCTGATTGCGCTTGTTATATTTGTAATGGATTCAGGCTTTGAGAATATCATGCGTTTCTTCTACTCTAAAGTATTTTAATCTGGAGGTTTATTAAATGTCTGAACTGAAAAAAGAGTGGTACGTTCTTCGTGCCATTGCAGGTAAGGAAGGCAAAGTTCGTGAGTATCTGGATGCTGAAATTCGCAATACAGATATGAAGAACTATGTCGCTCAGGTATTAATACCTACTGAGAAAGTCTACCATTTACGTAATGGGAAAAAGATAACCACTGAGAAAAATCTCTACCCAGGTTATGTTTTAATAGAGGCTGCTCTCGTAGGTGAAGTAAGCCACAGACTTCGAAACATTCCTAATGTTATTGGTTTTTTGGGCGGAAATGACAAGCCTGTGCCTTTGAGACAGTCTGAGGTTAATCGCATTCTCGGTGTTGTAGATGCAATTAATGAGGCTGAAGGTGCTATTGATATCAGCTTTGAAGTTGGTGAGATAGTTAAGGTTAATCATGGTCCATTCTCTGGTTTCTCGGGTGTTATCGAAGAAGTTAGTGATGAGAAAAAGAAACTAAAAGTAATGGTCAAGATTTTTGGGCGTAAAACACCGCTCGAGCTTGGATTTTTACAAGTTGAAAAAGAGGCTTAACCACTTAGTGGTTGCTGAATGTCAAACAGTAAATTTAAGAAAAAAATGGCAAAAGAGATTGCTGGACAGATTAAATTACAAATCAAGGGAGGCGCAGCAAATCCTTCTCCCCCAGTAGGTCCTGCTTTGGGATCTAAAGGGGTAAACATCATGGAGTTCTGCAAGCAGTTTAATGCTAGAACTCAGGATAAGGCTGGTAAAGTTCTTCCAGTGGTTATTACCTATTATACTGATAAATCATTTGATTTTATCGTTAAGACTCCTCCAGTTCCAGTTCAATTGCTTGAGGTAACAAAGCAAAAGAGTGGTTCTGCAGAGCCTAACCGTAAGAAAATCGCTTCTATTACATGGGAGCAGATTCAAGCTATTGCGGAAGATAAAATGCCTGATTTGAACTGCTTCGAGTTGAAATCAGCAATGACTATGGTTGCTGGTACTGCTAGAAGTATGGGTATTACGGTATCAGGTGAATTCCCTTTTAATAATTAATTAAACTTCAATTAGAAATGGCAAAACTAACAAAAAATCAAAAGTTAGCTCAAAGCAAAATTGAAGCAGGGAAAGTGTACTCTTTGAAAGAAGCTTCAGCTTTGGTTCAAGAGATTACAACAACAAAATTTGATGCTTCGGTTGATATCGATGTTCGCTTAGGTGTAGATCCTCGTAAAGCAAACCAAATGGTTCGTGGTGTGGTTTCTCTTCCTCATGGAACAGGAAAGCAGGTTAGAGTTCTAGTATTGTGTACTCCAGATGCTGAAGCTGATGCTAAAGCTGCAGGTGCTGACTATGTTGGTCTTGATGAGTACATCAATAAAATCAAAACAGGATGGACTGATATTGATGTTATCATCACTCAGCCTTCTATTATGGGTAAAATTGGTGCTCTAGGTCGTGTTCTTGGTCCTCGTGGATTGATGCCTAACCCTAAGTCAGGTACAGTTACTAATGAAGTAGGAAAAGCTGTTGCTGAGGTAAAAGCTGGTAAAATCGACTTTAAAGTTGACAAAACTGGTATTGTTCACACTTCAGTAGGAAAAGTTTCTTTCACTGCTGATCAAATTCGCGAAAACGCAAAAGAGTTTGTTCAGACTTTGTTGAAATTGAAGCCATCAGCTGCTAAAGGTACATATATTAAGAGCATTTTTCTTTCAAGTACCATGAGTCCAGGTATCAAGATTGATCCAAAATCAGTTGAGGAAAACTAATAAAAAGGAATTATGAGAAAGGAAGATAAAGGCGCTGCTATTGCACAGATTGCAGCAACCATAAATGAATATGCTCACTTCTACATTACTGATAC
>JBOFUP010000095.1:0-4045 GCA_051652645.1 Bacteroidales bacterium | reverse complement strand
TGAAAGTTATTACCTTTGCGCTACTTTATTTACTGTATTGAAAAATACCAATTAAGCGTATTACAACTATGAGCAAAAAAGCATTCTTATTGATTCTTGACGGATGGGGTATCGGAAATGGTGGTACTGCCGACGTAATCTCAAACACATCAACTCCATATTGGGACTATTTGACTAGTAGCTATCCTCATTCTCAGCTTCAGGCTTCTGGAGAGAATGTTGGTTTGCCTGATGGTCAGATGGGTAACTCAGAGGTTGGTCACTTGAATATTGGTGCAGGCCGAGTTCTTTATCAAGATCTTGTTAAGATAAATATTGCATGTCGCGATAACTCAATTCTTGAGAACCCAGAGGTGGTTGCAGCCTTTACTTATGCAAAAGAGAATAATAAGCAGGTTCATTTTATGGGTCTGGTTTCTGATGGTGGAGTACATAGTTCTTTAGATCACCTAGAGAAGCTTTGCGATATAGCAAAGGTTTATGGTATTGAGAAGACTTTTGTTCACTGTTTCATGGATGGTCGTGACACTGATCCTCGTAGTGGTCTTGGTTTCATCAACCGTTTGGAAAAATCAATGAGCGAAACCACCGGAGAGATAGCTTCTGTTATTGGCCGCTACTACGCAATGGATAGAGATAAGCGTTGGGAGCGTGTGAAAGAGGCTTATGATGTGATGGTAAATGGGGTTGGTACTCCAGTTAAGGATATTGCTCCTGCTATTGCAGCTTCGTATGAAGCAGGTGTAACAGATGAGTTTATTAAACCTATAGTTAAGGTTGGAGAAGATGGTGCTCCTGTTGGTAAAATCTCTCAGGGTGATGTTGTGATCTTCTTTAACTATCGTAATGATAGAGCTAAAGAGTTGACTCAAGTATTGACTCAGGAGGATATGCCAGAGGCAGGAATGAATACTCTTCCTCTCTACTTCTGCACAATGACTCCTTACGACTCAAAATTCAAGGGTCTACATATCTTATACAATAAAGATAATGTAGTAAATACTTTGGGTGAGTATGTTTCGGCAAATGGATTGAAGCAGTTGCGTATAGCAGAGACTGAGAAATATGCTCACGTTACTTTCTTCTTCTCTGGTGGAAGAGAATCTGAATTTGAAGGTGAAGAGCGTATCTTGATCTCTTCGCCGAAGGTTGCTACTTATGACTTGCAGCCAGAGATGAGTGTGAATGAGGTGGGTGATGCATTGAAAGCTGCTATCGAGACACAGAAGTTTGACTTTATAGCTTGTAACTTCGCAAACTGTGATATGGTTGGTCATACTGGTGTGCACGAAGCAATAGTTAAAGCAATACAAGCTGTTGACTCTAATGTGCAGAAGGTTGTTGAGGCTGCTAAGGTTAATGGTTATGAGGTTATCATTATTGCTGACCATGGTAATGCTGATAATGCAATCAATGAGGATGGATCAGAGAATACAGCACACTCGCTGAACCCTGTTCCATTTGTATATGTTACTGAAAATAGTGCAGCTAAAGTTGAGAATGGTATTCTTGCTGATGTGGCTCCTTCTATTTGTCATATTCTTGGGCTTGCCGTTCCTTCAGACATGAGTGGTAAGGTTCTTATAAAAGATTGAGAACATTTTCGATAAAATAGTTAATACAAGAGGGACTCTTTAGGAGTCCCTCTTTAATTTGGAAGTAGTATTATGTTGCAGATTGAAGATACTGTAGTAAGTTTAGATGTAGTAGAGCAGGAGTTTATTTGTGATCTTGCTGCCTGTAAGGGTTCTTGTTGCATTGAGGGTGATGCTGGTGCTCCTTTGGAAGAGGAAGAGAAGGATATAATAGAGAAATTATTACCTATTATTTGGGATGATTTGGCTCCACAAGCCCAAGCTCTTATTAAGGAGCAGGGTGTTGCTTATATTGATGAGGATAAGGATTTGGTTACCTCTATAATCAATGGTAAGGATTGTGTATTTACATACTATGAAGGTGGTGGAATGTGTAAATGTGCTATTGAGAAGGCTTATCGTGAGGGTAAAACAGACTTTTATAAGCCTATTTCTTGTCACCTTTATCCCATAAGAGTTGCTAAATACGCTAGTTTCTCAGCAGTGAATTATCATCAGTGGAAGATATGTGGAGCAGCTAAGGTATTGGGTCGTAAGGAGGGTGTGAAAGTTTATGAGTTCCTAAAGGAGCCTCTTATTCGTAAGTTTGGAGAGTCTTGGTATACTCAGCTAGATATAGCAGCGAAGCACTTGTCTGAGAAGCACTAATTAAGTATAGTTTCGTCTGTATTTGTTTTTTGATTGTGTTATTAGTTAATTGCACATCAATGATTTCCTCTATTGTTTAAAGTAATGGAGGATATTTGTTGGACTGCCATATTATGGTAGAATATTTTTAATTAATCTAGGGCCATCTTGATAGAATGGTCCTATGTTGTTTTATATTATTATCTTGGGCTTAGCGTATAAGTGTTGTGATGTAAATATTAAAGCCAAGACTAGATTAATAGTCTTGGCTGTTTTATTGGAGGTTGATTGGGTTGTTAAGGGAGAGATTGATTTACTATTGTAGTATCATCTCTTCTGGCATATTGACTAAATATACTCGCTCTGTTGCTCGTGTGATTGCTGTGTAGAGCCATCTATATAGATCTAGTCCTATGTGTTGAGGATTTATATTTGCTAAGTCAATGTATACCTCTTTCCATTGTCCACCTTGTGCTTTGTGACATGTCAAACAGTAGGCGTATTTAACTTGAAGAGCATTAAAATGAGGGTCTTGCTTGATCTTGCGCATTATCGCATTTTGATTGCCAATATGTAAATACTCTTCAGCAATATTGCTAAAAAGAGAGCTCTGTTGCTCACTCGTGAGAGTGGCACTTTCACTATGTAATGATTCTGTTATTATTTTAATATCAATATCTCTATCTCTATCAAATAGGTAAAGTGATACTTCAGCAAAATGGAATCCGTAGAGCTCTTCACGTCTTCTAACTCGAGACACTTGTGCTATCTCTCCATTGGCTATGAAATCTATATCACGATACTCTTTCGAAATAAAGTAGTTGTTCTTTGATATTAGTAGTAGATCTCCAGATGATAGCTCTTCTTCCATATATAGCACTTGTGCTCGTATGCCATTATTAAAGAGTTTAGCTCTCTTGTTGGAGCGAGTAATAATTATTGTCTCTTCACTACCGGATCTGTTATAGGAGCTATTTAGTTCATCTGGAAGATCCTCTCCTGAAATGGCTTTTATGTCTTTGAATCCTTTTAGTTCTAATTTGGGGAGAGAACTGAGGTCTTCTTGTTGCATATATTTTCGTAGGAGAGTTGCATTCCAAAGTATGCCAGACTCTTCTGCTTGTCGTACTACCTGGGTTAGTGTGTATTCACTTACATCTAGTCCGAATCTACTAATGTAGCTACTATTAAGTGCAGGACTGTCACTCTCACCAACAGGAGGAAGCTGTGCGGTATCTCCTACAAGAATTAGACGACAATTCTCACCACTGTAGACATACTCAATAAGCTCTTCAAGAATAGAAGCTCCTCTTGTTTCGTTGCCTTTTGTGGAGATCATTGATGCTTCATCAACAAAAAAGATAGTGTTTTTATGTGAATTGATATTCAAGAGTGACTCATATGAGTCTCCGTAGCTCCTATTTTGACGGTAAATTTTCCTATGTATTGTTTGAGCAGATATACCGGAGTACTGAGAAAATATTCTAGCGGCTCTACCTGTCGGAGCTAAAAGAACAACATTTTGGCTCAGCTGAACTATGCTCTGAACAACAGCTCCAATAAGCGATGATTTACCCGTACCAGCATATCCTTTAAGAAGAAAGATGGAGTTCTCTTCTCTAGAAAATAGAAAGGAGATAAGAGACTCTAGCATCTTTTCTTGATCTAAAGTAGGTGTGTAGGTTAAATTTGAGCCTATTTTTGTGCTTAAAAGGAGGTTATTCATATTTTTGTGAGATAAATTTGGCTCTAAAATTAATCGGTTTAATTTTCTTTTCTATATTTGCGAAACGAAAAAAACAAAATACGACATATTATGAAGA
>JBOFUP010000094.1:0-176179 GCA_051652645.1 Bacteroidales bacterium | reverse complement strand
TGGATGGGTAGCAGAGTATCACCTACCATACATAGTTAGCAAGCTACCACAAGATGGTACTGCTACTACTAAAAAATGCCACTACTCATATAATAATGCGAATGAAGGTATGGTATTGCTCACTGGTGGTAGGGCGGGTCACGGGTCGTACTGCGGCGCTGGCGACCTGTTCTCGTCCGACTCCGCTTCGAATGCGTACGCGCACATCGGGTGTCGCTTTGCTTCCCGCAAACCCGAAAACCCGAGCGCAGCGCGATAAGAGAGAATAAAGAAATATGAGGGAATTAAGTCAATGCTCACTGGTGGTAGGGCGGGTAACGGGTCGAACTGCGGCGCTGGCTACCTGAACTCGAACAACTCCGCTTCGAATGCGAACGCGAACATCGGGTGTCGAATTGCTTATTAATATTGTATTTACGCGCTTAATTTCCTGACCGAGGTTGTCAAAAATTACTTACAGCCAACTTATCGTCGACTAGTAGGGCTGACTGCCCAAAGATCGATGACGGCGAAGCAAAGCTTAAACGATATGCCAAAAAGAATTGGAAATATATATGATTCGATTGCATCAATGGACAACATCCTAGCAGCGGAGATGACTTATCGACGTGGCAAGGATCACTCCTGGGAGATGCAGCAGTTTGACCAAGATTACGAGGGTAATATCTCTGAGATATATCAGCTACTTAGAGATCAGACATACAAGCCATCTGCTTACAAGGTATTCACTAGAAAGGTGGATTGCGGTAAGCTAAGGGAGATCTACGTAGCTCCATACAAAGACAGAGTGATACACCAGGTACTCAACGATGCCCTACTGCCAATCCTCACCAGGTCCTTCACTAAGGATACTTATGCCACGATAAAAGGTAGGGGGCCACACTTGGCGATGAGAGCGGTTAGGGCTGCGATCCAAAAGATAGAGCAGCCATATTGCCTCAAGATGGATGTAAGAAAATTCTACCCATCAGTAAATGGTGCGATACTCAAAGAGTTGCTTCGTAGAAAGATAAAGTGCGAAAGAACCCTCTGGTTGGCTGACACTGTGATTGATTCAGCACAAGGACTACCCATTGGGAACTTAACCTCACAGCTGCTGGGTAACTTCTATCTCACGGAGCTGGATCACATAATGAGAGAGCAGTGGGGAGTGAAACATTACTTTAGATATTGCGACGATCTTGTGGTGATAGATCCAAGTAAGGAGTTTCTGCATCAGGTTCGGATAAAGACAGAGGACTACCTCAGGGAACATAGAGGGTTACACATTAAACCATCCAAACAAGTATTCCCTGTAGACTCCAGAGGTGTAGACTTTCTGGGTGTAAGGTTTTTTACTACTCACACACTACTGAGAGACTCCACCAAGCGCAGGATCACAAGGAAGCTCAAGTATATGAACTCACATCCTGCGACACCAGAGTATGAAGACGCCTACTGGGCAAGTGTATACGGAATTACAAAACATTGCGATACAAGCAATTTAATTAAAACATGGAGAGATGAATACAGACATTATTTCAGTAGACTGCAGTACAGAGAGGCTGCCAGACTTGCTAAATCTAAGACCCTCAGAGGAGATAGGGCTGTGGAGATTAAACTTCGACCACCATCAGAAGATTGAGATCAACGAAGATGGTGAGACCGAGAGGAGCTGGAGCTGCCACTTCGTGCCTAAAGACGGTGGGGTCAGATGCGTAGGAGAGCCAAGCAGGGAGATGTTTGCCACGCTACTCGAAGAGGTTGGGATTAGCCTGGAGGATATAGCCATTATTTGTAGTTATGAATGAGTTGATCACCCCTAGGGCTACTAGATTGAGCAACAAGAGATATGCGGGACGCAGGGTGAAGGTGGAGGATATTATAGATAAGAACATCACCATCACAGAGGTAGAGATCACAAGATCAAAAAGAGCCCCAAACAACGAGCTCCTACTTATGCAGCTGGTAGTGGATCAGCAACTATTATTCTGCTGGAGCGAGGCCACGCTGCTGATTAGCACCATCAAGAAGGCTCTCAGCAAAAGAATCAATCCGCCATACGCAACAAGGATCAAGCAAAACAAGACAGGATTGTATATGTTCGTAAAAACAAAATAGTCCTTCACAAAAAAAATAGAGATAGATATAAGGTTTATAGTTGTTTGTTTTTCATAGGTAAAATGGTTTGTTTATAGGTTTAATATTTCATTTGTCATTTTAAATTGTAGCTAGGGCTGCGCCGTGAGGCGTGGCCCTAGCTTGTTTATATCAAGAGGGATTACAACCTCACAACCCTCAGCCTCACCCTGCATCGGCAATGGAGCTCCTCGCAACTCCAGCACTCTCTCGCTCGCGATCCAGCTGTGCCTTTAGCCGCTCTACCTCCGAAGTTAAGTCTATGATGCGCTCAATCAATGAATCAATTTTTTGGTCTTTTGAGTCAAGCTTATCCATTAAGCGCTGTGAGAGTGAATTATCATTAGGCTCTAGATTAGGTTTACTATTAGTTTCGAATAACTCAATTTGATTTATAGAGTAAGTCGAATTGAATTTATCAATAAAAGAATCACTAATTCCTCTTGACCCATTTATTAATGCGTTTAAATATTGCGGTAAAACATCCAAACCCCTTGATATATCGGCTTTTGACATACCCTTAGAGGATAGCAACTCAATGCTTTTAGATAGCCACTCTGCTTTAACTTCAGATATTTTCTTCATTTTGTAATGCAAAAAGATTTAGAATTACTTGCAAGTGTAAATCTATTTGATTTATATTTGCATCGTAATAGATAATATTACGCTGTTAAAAATATAACAGACTGCAAAAATAAACAATAATAGGAATAATGAATGAAGACGAGAATTTTTATCACGGCATCTGAAAAAAAGACACTATTGTATGAATTCGGAGTGTCAACCGCAACAATTTCACGAGCACTTAATGGATTCGACGGTTCAGCGATGGCAAAACTCATCCGCAAAAGAGCAATAGATATGGGAGGGGTACAGCGAGTTATTAATTCTAACACCGAAGAAAAATGAAACAAATCTGGTATTACAGGCAAGTAGATGAACTCAATATAGCATGCGAGAGCTTAGAGTTTGAGAAGGAGCTAAACAAGCTACGCAAGGAGATCGCTCAAATCAAGAAGATTAAGAACGAAAGAGAGAAAGAGGCCTATACCCTCGCCCTATTCACCAGGATGCTAGAGGCGGACTACATCCCACAACAGGCTGCCATGTGGATATCGAGCGAAGGGATTGAGGGGCGCATCGTCACGAAAGCCGCTCACCACTACGTTGCTCTATTCATAGACGATAAGGAGTAACAGGATGGGGAGAAACTATAAAGAGCGTGCTAGATATGCGCTAAGACACGAGACTAGGCCAGTGAGCTACTCGCTTAAGCATAGCATTCTTCGACAATTATGGCGTAGAAATTGGGACATAGGAGATTGTAGAAATGAAAGAATAAACAAATTAATAAAACAACTAAGATATGAAAACATCAATGAAGGTATTTCAGAACAGTGAGTTCGGCAATGTGAGAGTGGAGGTAATAAACAAGGAGCCAATGTTTGTGCTTAGGGACGTGTGTAAAGCTCTAGAAATTCAAAACGTAAGTCAGTGTAAGGATAGATTAAAAGAAAAGGGGGTATCTACTACATACACCCTTACAAAAGGCGGAATGCAGCAAGTCACAGTTATCAACGAAGCCAACCTATACAAGTGTATTTTTCAATCGAGGACAGAGAGCGCAGAGAGGTTTCAGGATTGGGTATGTGAGGATGTGATACCCTCGATCAGGAAGACCGGCGCATATTCAATCAGCCCGAAGGAGTCTAAGCGCAGGATTACGAGTCCGGCCACACGTGAGGCACACATGGTGATGTATGAAGGAGTGAGAGCTGTGTCGGCAGATTGGATAGTAGCAGAAGGGTATGGAAGCTATCGCTCCATCAGCAGATGGGTGAAGGAACAAGGCACGAGGAGACTGCGCCGGGCCTCTGACAAATGGACCAGCCTCTTGGAGTATGACACCCTGCCACGCTTTGTTCGCTCCGCCATGGAGATGCATCCTGTGCAGTTGGAGATCCACTTCGATAAGCCCTCTAGGATATGAGGAACAATAGGATCATAAAGTGGTGTTTGCTGCTGGTAATAGGCTTCGTGCTTGCTGCTAATGAGCAACCCGCAGATCAAGACCAGAGATGGTGGATCAATATAGCGGGATCGGCCCTTGCCATAGTGAGCGTTATTCAGCTCAACAGAATAGACGCTGAGGACAGCGAGTTGTAACACTATTATATAAGCATTATAACAATGAAGACAGGAATGGAAATAATAACCAAGCCCTTGCAGGATGGCAGTACATCAGAAGAGCAGATCATGGTAGAGAATCTGAAGCGATATCTCTGCATGGGCATAAGTAAAGGCAATGCGATCGCAATGGTATTGCTAGGCGCAGGATACAACACAGCCTTCGTCAATATAGATGGAGAGTACTGGTCATACCATCGCGAAGCACCCAATGGCGAATCGCCACTGACCAGAATAGAGGTGGAGCAGATCACTACCATCACGAAGATGATAATGGTGATGAAGAGTATTTATAAACCTAAAGACAGCAGATGGATATGAAAGCAAATACGATATGGATAAATGAGAGAACAGGAGTTGTATATATACTAAAGGCAATACTCGTATCCTCCAAAGGAGCATTAACAGAGGACATGATCTATGATGCCACAGTGTCAATGCGTCGCAATGGAAGTGTGTACTACAAGCAGAAGTTGTCATTCAATGAGGGTAGTTTCTTTAACGAGGCCTGTTTCTGCTTTGAGGTACACTTTAGAGCAACAGGTAGTAGAATGGATCGCCTTCGCTGCCGCCTTAGTATGATCAAAGCAGCAGCACTTATCTATATGGGCATTAATACCGTCAGAATCATAGTCGCATAACAATTAATCGCGAAACCGCAGAAAGGAGGTAGCGGATGAAAGTAGAGATATACAAAGGAGTAGTATGTTTGGAGGCGGGGTGGCTCGTTGATGAGATAGGGATATTCAGTAGGAGCAACTACAAGCAGCTATGTTATCGCAATAAGATAAGAGTTCTGCGTCGCGGGTGCTACGGCACACCAGCCCTAGTGGAATGGGAGTCCCTACCCGAGAGGCACAAGCAAAGCATCATATCCGAGCATGGCAATCCAGAGGAATTAGTCAAGCGCAGAGCGAAGAAGACAGGAGCGTGGAGCGTGGAGGTTCTCATGGAGATAGATGCCTCAGCAGAGGAGTTCTTTACCAACTACACCTTCGACAATGGCAACTACCTTCCACCCAAGCGAAGAGTTGAGTACATCACTAACGCCAAGGTGATGAGTGCCTGCCACAAAGCAGCAGCAGGAATGACTGCCAAGAGGAAGAGTTTAGGAGCCAAGGTGAGTGGAGTGTGGGAGGCGATATCCGACGATGTCAATTCGCTCGACAAAGATACATATCCCCATTCTCTACCTGCCAATTACCGCAGACTCAGGGAGAGGGTCAATAAGTATCGCAAGGAGGGATATTACGATCTGATTCACAAGAACTACAGAAATCAATCAGCCTCCAAGATTGACGATGATATAAAGGAGAGTGTGCTAATAGAGCTGATGGGGCATAAGAACAATCTTGATGCCGAACAGATAGCCAAGGCATACAACCACATGGGCGAGAGGATGAACTGGAAGGAGATCACCGCCTCGACGGTGAGACACTGGCAAGACAAGCTCAACCTGGTAACCTATGCAGGAGCACGAGGAGAGCGAGAGTTTAAGTCCAACAAGACAATGCAAGTCAAGAGACAAGCACCAACGGCACCACTCTATTACTGGACACTCGATGGATGGAATGCAGAACTACTATACCAGCAGACCTCTACGAGCAAGGACGGCAAGAAGAGAACCACCTATCACCACAGGATGACCATAGTAGTAGTACTAGACCCATGCAATAAATATCCAATAGGCTACGCCATTGGAGAAGCAGAGAACCCTGGGCTTATCAAACAAGCCATACGAAATGCAATAAACCACACCAAGGAGCTATGGGGAGAAAGATACAGACCCCACCAGCTACAGAGTGACCACTATGGGCGTGGCAACCTAACACCAATGTACGAAGAGGTAGCCAAGATGTATACCCCCGCACAGATAGGGAATGCCAAAGCCAAGATTGTTGAACCCTATTTCCTATACCTCAACAAGAACTACTGTCAATTCCTAGACAATTGGTCTGGATTTGGAGCCACCGCCCGCCGAGAGTTACAGCCCAATAGCGACGTGATGAACAAGATCAAGAGGAGCGCTATACCAACAGCAGAGGTTGTGATCCACCAGCTGGAGACCATCATGCAACTAGAGAGACAAAAGAAGGTAGGTAGATACATGGAGCTATGGAATGCCATACCACAGGAGAAGAGACTGCCTATGACACAAGAGAGCTATCTATACCTCTTTGGCGAAAGGACAGAGCCTAATCGAATGGTTGGGGGAGGATTGCAGCCAAAGGTGTTAGGGCAGAGAGTGAGATTCGATTCATTCGATATGGGATTTCATCAAGAGGCAGCCTCAGAACATTGGACCATATGCTTTGACCCCGACGACCCTAGCGAGGGAGTAGCAATAAGCACAGACGAGACTAAGCGATATCGAATGCGTCAAGCTCACGTACAGCCAATGGCGCTGATGGATCGCCAGGAAGGAGATGCAGAGAAGCTACAAGAGGTGTATGATTTTAATGACCTGATGATGGGAGCCGTAATAGATAAGAGGAGTAAAGCCCATGAGCTTACAGCAGCACTTATCAATGACAACCCTCAACTAAACGACACACTCGCCAAGATGCTACTCACGGACTCGAGAGGCCAACACAAGGATCGTCTATCTGAGGCACAAGGCAAAGCTAAGCCTAAACCTATGAGGATAGAGATTGAAAATACAGCAAACACAGGAGCAAGAGACCTAAGGAATCTATTGATCCAAGAGGCCGACTTTTCCGAATATGAATAAATAAAAACCGAACAATTATGAACCAGAAGACAAAACAAGAGATTATTGACGCTATGTACGACTACTGTCGTAGTCAAGGATGGGCGAATGAAGAGACTGGAGAGATTGGTCTGAATAAGATCTCAGAGCTTACCAGCATTACTCCTACTTACCTGAGCCCTATGTTTAAAGGGGAGCTACAGTATAAGAAAGGGCGCACAGGGGAATTATCCAATATTCCCGATCACGTCTTCAGCAGCCTAGCTAAGAGTATTGGATACTCAGTGGATGTAGAATATTGGAAACATCGCAACACCTCACAATTTACAGACCTTATCTACGAATTGGGAGCCTCTAAAGTAGAGGGAACCACCAGGATGGTGATTGGGGAGTCTGGATGCGGCAAGAGTTATTCTATCAAAAAGTTTAAGCAGGTAAACCCAATCGGCACATACGTGATCAAGTGCTTTAGGAAGGACACTCTAAACGACCTGTTGAGGAAGATCGAGACAGAGATGAAGATTAAGTGTGAAGGATCATCCTCAGAGCGCATTGATAGGATTGCCTATGATCTATATCGCCAAGCCAGAAGAGCGACGAAGGACCAAGAGAGGCCTATTGTTGTGTTTGACGAGGCAGAGGCACTCACAGCTCTATCGTTCGGGATGCTCAAGACCTTGTATGACTCCCTTAATTGGGTCTGCGGGATAGTTCTCATTGGAACCGATGATCTGGTGGACACCTTGGCAAAGGCTAAGAACTCGAAGAAGCCAGGTATGCCACAGTTCTACAGGCGATTCAAAGCAGGTATTCGCCGCTTAGATCCAGTGGATACTCGCTACACCCTATTCTTGGATGATATGGGAATAAGCAGAGAGTTGCAGAAAGTACTAATGTCAGTGTGTGATAATTACGGAGAGTTACACGATTACTTAGAGCCTGTATTACGAAAAGCGGCTGCTATAGGAGTAGAGCCTAACGAAGAGTTTTTTAGAGCATATCATAAGCTATAGAGTAACCATGAATAGAAAGCAGAAGCTAAAGAGAGCTTATTCCATATCTGACCTAATGAGGCATAAGCCTGTTAAATTGCCCTTTGAGGGACAATGGCGGTCGGCCATTGGAAGACCAGAGCTCAGTGGAGTTTGGATGATATGGGGTAGTTCGGGGAATGGGAAGACCAGTTTTGCTATGCAGTTGGCCAAATACTTATCTACATTTTGCAAAGTTGCATACAACTCCCTCGAGGAGGGGTTTAGCGAATCATTGAAGAGGTCAGCCACGAGAGCAGGCATGACAGAGGGAGATCGGCGAATAGTGATCCTCTCTGAGAAGCAGGCCGAGCTAGAAGAGAGGCTCAAGGCTGACAAGAAGTTGAAGATAGTCTTCATAGATTCACTTCAATACTTTGGGCTCAAGGCCTCAGAGGTGGACGAGTTCCTTAATCGATTGGATCGAAAAGTATTACTAATCTTCATATCCCATGCCGAGGGGAAGGAGCCCAAGGGGAAGACAGCCCAAAGTCTTAGATACCACTCGAATGTGAAGATCTTCGTACAAGGCTATAAAGCATTTACCGCATCTCGATATGCAGAGGCACCACCCAAGCCCTATGTAGTATGGGAAGAGGGAGCATCTGAGTTTTGGGGAGGTCAGGATCTATAAACAAAAAACAAAACAATGAAATCAGAGGATAAACACTTAAAAGAGCTACTAGTATTCAGGAAAAGAAACAAAGGCAAGCAGGTAACACCCAAGATACGTAGAGAGGGGTGGATACTACTGAGGAAGATGGTAGCAGAGGATTGTCAGATGAGCGAGGCGCAGGTTGAATACGTATACAGAACCTTTGCCGATAAAGTAAACATGTGGGCTGAGAGCGGCAGGGTTGAGCTGCCAGGATTTTCAATGAAGCCCAAAATCAATACAAAACCCGATGAGTAAGAGAAACTACAAAGAGCTGTATGCTCTGGTGTCAAGGATACCAGGATACAAAGCGGGAGAGGAAGGCGAGTTGATGATGCAGGGTCTGATCTGGAGTCACACCAAGGAGAGGACGTATAAAAAGAGTGAGCTCACCGAGCGAGAGATGAATAGTCTCTGTGCATGGATAAGAAAGAACTATCAACTATCATCACCCAAGAGAAAGCTGCCCCCTTCGGATGGCGAGTTAGACAAATGGCGCAAAAGAGTGATTGCTGTGGTGATAGAGAACTGTGAGCTTCTCAAGGCTGGAGATAGATTTGAGCAAAACAAAGTAGCCTATGCTAAAGCTGTAGCCACAAGAGCTTGTGAGAAGGAGGACTTTAGTAAACTTACAACAGCTCAACTCACAGCAGTGTACAATAGATTTCTTAAAGAAAATGCCATAATAAACAGAGAGGTATGAATGATCTGATAAATGAGTACAAAAGAAGAAAGTCGCAAGCGCTTTTCTCTACAGCAAAAGAAGAGATGGAGTGTATAGAGCCAATCATGGATAAGGTGATCGATATAATGATAAGCTTTGATAACACCATGACAAGCCCTGAATATATCAATGCTCAAAGCGTGTGGCGATACTTTAATCCAATATATGTTGGCTTGGAAGCAAAGTATGAGCACGAGGAGAAGCTACGCAAGTTAAGAGATAGAGTTTCCCAGCATCGAAAGAAGTATTGGGATAAAAATAAAGATAGTATTAACGAATCAAGAAAAAGAAAATGAAACTAGAGAATTTGAGTAAAGAAGAACGCGAACAGCTAAAGAGAGAGATCCTTCTACAAGAGAAGGCTGAGGGGCAGAGAAAGCTACAGGAGAGGGAGGATTACAAATCGCTCGTTGAGAACTTTGTTAGTAGCAATCTGATCAAGCTACAGAAGCTGTCAGCTGAGATGATGAGAGTGAAAGAGGAGGTAATAGAGGAGGCGGCAACTTTGATCAAGCTCAAAGATGAGTTGTACCTAACCAAGTCTGATAGGCGTAGCGATACGTTCACTGCCAAGAACGGATCATCAATAACGCTAGGTAGTCGCACCAATGAGGGATGGGATGATACGGTAAACAATGGAATCGAAAAGGTTCAAGAGTACCTAAACTCACTTGCTAAGGACGAGGATACAGCGATACTAGTAGATACTGTAATGGGCCTATTGGCAAAAGACCGTAAGGGATCTCTCAAGGCTAGTAAGGTATTAGAGCTTGAGAAGATGGCTGTAAGATCTGGAGACAAGGACTTCATCGAGGGAATACAGATCATCAAGGAGGCTTATCAGCCTAAACCCTCATGTAGATTTATTGATGTGAGGCTTATGGATCACGAAGGTAACAGCGTAGCCCTTCCATTAACCCTTAGTGCAATAAGATAATGGAGCTACAGAAAGGTCAACTATATATGGTTGAATTGCTCTTTCAAGCAAAAGAATCAATCACGGGGTCCATGATGAAGAAAGAGATGTCTGGACTTATGCTAATTGACACAGATAAGGTATCAGTAAATGAGTTTGTGAAATCAAAGACAAATTGGATATTAGAGAGGCTGAATGATCCCCTGCTATGGGAGGAGGTCTCTTGTGTGATTAATAACATTGAGGCTGTAGAAAGTGACTTCTTCTTTGATTCACAAAGAGAAGAGTTTTAAACAAAAAAACATTAGGATATATGGGTAATTTATATGAATGTACTGTGCAATATTTCAAGGAATACGAATGCGGCACGACAAGGAAAACTTCTGAGTTGTATCTAGTAAATGCAATGTCTTTCACTGAAGCTGAGCAACGCATCATAGAGGAGTTAGCACCTCTAGCAGGCGAATCCCTTACGCTTAAAGGAGTAAAGCAATCAAGGGCAGCTGAGGTATTCTTGGATGATGATGCCGATCGTTGGTTTAAGTGCAGGGTTGCTTTTGTAACCTTGAACGAAAGAGATGGGCGAGAGAAGCAAACTGTTGTACCAATGCTAGTGAAGGCTAATGATATTGAAAGAGCTATTGCTGGACTGCGTAAAGGAATGAAGGAGACCTTAGCTGATTACGCAATAGTGTCTGTTGCTGAAGTTCCAATAAGAGACTTCATTCAAAGTAATTGATCATCTGAATAAAAACAGAGGCGACCGAAGAATTAATTCGGTCGCCTCTGTTGTGTAACGTCTATTTGGGTTAATTTTGCATAAGAACAATAAAGGTGAATATATGGCACACATGAACACACTACTCCGAATCAAGAAAGTATGCGATATTACGCAACAGTATTACGAGCCAGGTAGGCGAGATAGATGTTATAAAGAGATATGGAGGCGATATGTATATCCACTATACCCATGCTGTTATCACACTTACCTGAAGTATATACGCCAGGTACTGCCGAAAGAGATTAGAGAGATCAAACAATAAAGAGGGAGCTAGATAATTAGCTCCCTCTTTATTGTTGTTATAACTGAATTCTAACGCCCTTACGGAATATAATAGTGTGACTAGCTATATTGCCTATTTCGGGATTGTTATAGGCTCGTACAAATTGATAACCATTATCCCTTAGAAGGCATATTACCCTCTCTATTGTATCAAGATAATCAAGAGAGGTAGAGATGTCTCCTCTCATAGTTGATATAGCACTTGAGTGATCAGCCAACTTAAGGGTTAAAGTAAAGCTCATCTTTTCACTAGACTTCGTATCAGTTGTACATTCAATCTGAGTTAGATCTGCTAGGGCGCAGGGGTATTGAATTGGAGCATTACTCATCTCTAGCTGCCCCCAATCCTTAGCTACGTATTTGAACTCATTAGAGTCGTTCAGTAATTTGATCGCATTAAGTAGTATCTCTTTAATCATATTTTTTTTGATATATCTAAGTGTAAATTATCAATAAGCTCCTTGAGTCTATTGTGGGCTATCTCTTCTACAGACTTGTCGATATTGGCGTGCTCTCCGATGAACTGCCTCTGAGGAATCTTTATTTTATCACCACTTTTTTTCAGAGCCATAGCCTTATAGAAATTAGCCTTGTCACTCCTTGTCGTATTAGCCTTGCCGCTACGAAGTGCTCCTTTGTTTGTTTTTAGTACTGAGGGTGATATAGCCATATACCTTGCCCAGAAGTAGCGCCTCATCTTCTCCGTTACGGTAATCTCTCCTCCTTCGTTATGAATATTGGCATACTCTTTATCTGAGGAGAATACTATAGAGTTTCCGTTAATGCTGCTTTGGAGACTCCTTCTGAGTGCGCCAGAGTCAACTAAAAGAGCACCACCAGTCCTAAGATCTGGACTTCTACTCTTCCAGGGGCGATCAAAGAATGCCTGCCTTCGAAAGTTTAAATCGAATTCATCCTCCAGCTCATGTTTAATATCCTTGAGGACAAGCTTGTGTAAATTATTAAGCTCCATAGAACTAAGTTATTAGTTAATGTGTTATATTTGCAGAGTAAAAGCGAAGAAATAAGAGTCTGTGCGGCGACTGTATATCCCGAATCTCAAGGCTTATTTTTTCGCTTTTATTTTTTGTACTATAGAGTACAATAGGCATTCGCCACTTATGAGCTCTCTTACCACTGCGTAACTCTTTAGCCCTTGAGCAATTTCAATCTCTATATAATGATATTGTTTTATCATCGGATTGCTTTTTGCATCTGGGTCTGTTCTAGAGATTTCCCCATTCTTAATGATATCTATCAATTCAGGCATAGCCTTCATTTTCGCATAATAGAATTTATGTGGCTGATTAATCATCTCTTCAATCCCTTTCTTTGTGATCACGATTTCACTAGGTATATCTTTGTGTTTAAAAGATCTTCCCTTTAGTGTCTCTTTAGCTTTAGTTAGAGTCTCTTTTCTAATCTTCTTTACATTTTCAGGACTGCGCCATAGTGAGTTTATTATCCTGCAAGATCTGCATTTGGGATCTTTAGGGTCATAACGAAGATCAACTTTGCTCTCATCGCAATCTCCACACCCCTTAGGGAAATATGGGTGTTTGTCTGGCATAAGCTTAAGAGTATTACCAGGATTAGTTCTGAATATTTGTTGCTTTGGAAGCTTGGTTGCCTCGTTACCAATTGCAATAGCCTTCTTTGAATCACTTAATGCATACTTACCCTTACGGACCACCTTTGCAGTGCAGCGACAGTTCCAGCCATTAGGAGGATAGTACATATCCCAAAAAGGATCACCTTTAGGCAGAGTTACCTCCTCGAGTTCTTTATGCTCATCCCTAACCTTGCTATCCCCCATAGTTCTATATTGTAGGATATCCCCCTCTTCGATGCTATTCCATTTGTCAAACATCTCAATCGAGCGAGCCACATGGTCGTATTCAGCCCTTAGGTAGCTTATGTTATAGTTGTGATGTATCTGTCTTACATCTTTTGAGAAGTCGCTAAAGCTTCTCAAAGCTCCACTTTCGTTGTAGAGTTTACCCGCCACTTCCCGTAGCTGAACATCAGTCTTAAAGCCAGAGAATCGCCATAGATTATGATTGATAAGCTCTCTTGCTGCTATTGGAGTCCTCTTGTCTAGAGTTACGTTAGATGATAAGATCTCGTAGGTCTCTTGGATCATATTGAGCCCTTCATTGCTAGAGAGGGCTTTTTCTGAATAGCCTTTATCTTCATATATCTTTTTAATCGCCTTGTTGAATATCTTCTCATCGAATGAGAATTCACCTACACTTTTACTGGACAGTTCAGTTTGTGACGATTCATACAAGGAGCCTACTGCTTGGTGTAGCCCTACGAAGTAGTTCGCAGGGCTTATTCGAAAAAACTTTCCACACTCAGATTGGCCGTAGAGCTCCTTTTGCCTAAGATCTTGATCCCAAATTTTTCAGATATCCACTTAGGGTCAACCTCGTAATGTTGAGACGCCTCTGTGACCATCTTCCATAGAGCTTCAAGATCTTCCTCTTGATTAAACTTAAATATCAGCCCCTCTTGAATAAGGCCTATGCGGTATAAGGCTGGCATAACGGTAGAGTTCATATAATCCTCTACATACTTCTTATCAGATTTTACTCGCTCTTTGAGTTGCTTGAATGAGACCTCTTCTTTAGATCTATTACCATTCTTTGTGTCTTGCCCAAGGATAGCTCCAGAGGCAAAAAGAGACAACTCAGAATTGCAGTGACCTATAAAGTTGTTATATATATCGCCATTGCCACCAACTGAATTTGCAAATTGTAGTTCCTCTTCATTATCTATGATCCACCATGCTGCACTACCCATATCCCTCATCATGGATTGAGCAGCATTCATCATATCAGGATCGCGAGTATCTGTCTTGAGGTATCTTGGTGGGATACCGTATATCTCGCATAATTCCGCCCAACAAGACTGTGCGAATTTTTTAAACATGGCAACAGGCACCGCCTTTCTCAATTTGCCCAGATCGTCCTCCTTGCCGAACTCCAGCCACCAAGTTCCATACTCCTTCTCATTCCTATACAAGAGTCCTTTGTCATCGCTAGAATTGTATAATAGCAACCCTTTGCGTTGGATCACATTCTCCCTTGGTATAAGATCTACCTTGAGCTGACCATTATGCAGGAGTGAGAAGTCGACCAATGAGTGGCCATAATTGATTGAGTCAAGGATGTGTCCTATCAATTCAGGTAACCATACTGCTTGCTTGAGAAGCTCTGTTGCTTCTTCGTTAACCTTTTTGCTTTTGTCTAGTAACTCGAAATCACTACCCTTGGTCATCTGGAACCTATTGTCCATCTGTGAGTCCATTAATAGATCGTCCATTACATCATTGTAGTGATGGATCAGCTTGAGCTGTTTGGGGTTGTCAGTATTGGTTGCTTGTTGAAGAGCAGCCTTCCAGGTTGCCATATCTTTTCTCATTATAGACATGCTCTTCATTGACAATAGTCTCTTGAGAGGTTCTCTTGAGGCTTGGGTATTTCGTTTGATTAACTTCTTTTCTGCCATACTTATTCGTATTTGAATTTATTGCGCGACCCACATCGAATGCTTGTCGCAGGTTTTCCGTCTATCTCTCTTTTAGGGAGGTCTGAGTATATCTTACCCTGAGCCAACCCTTCCAGGTACTTAATATTTCTATCGTATATCTCCCGTATCTTGTCGTACAGGATGTCTATATTACACCTCTGGCAAAGGTTCCATAAGGCTACACTTTTAGTAATCTCCAATATGTCAGGATCCCTTTGATCTCCCTCTACCGTGAATATCTTTTCAACGTCATAGTTGGTGCCTAAGTATCCAGCTACACGCTTAATGGCTGCATTTATGCAGGTCTGAATTATTGCTTCGTCCTGATTGGCCATCTGGTATATCTGGTAGCTCTCAGCAACAGTGTTCAGCTCATCGATGGTTATATACATGATTATTGGTTTTATTATCGGCAAGAGAAGCTTCTTCCTCCTGCGAGATAGGTTGTTTTTGACTTTCTTGCTCTCTTGCTAGCAAGTTCTATTGCTCCTTCTAGTGCATCAGGTCCATCATCGTGCATCTTTCCACCCTTTTCGAATCCAACTAGTTGTTCTATTAGTGTTCTCATTCCTAAGTCTGATCTCTCAGTCTCATTGAATATAATTAGTCCGCGTTCGAAGTGAGGCTGCAAGGCTTCAATCCTAGCCCCTTTATCTATTTTCTTTCTCTTATCCCCAACAATTGGTATGTGGTCACCTCTTTGCTCGCCTTCTTTCCTGAATTCATCCAGTAATAGGTCTTGCATGAAGTTTGATTCCATATAGAACTTAACACGCCTGGCATCACCTACCTGCTCTCTGATACAGTAATGCCATCTTACCATTTCGGACACGGTTGTTTGGTCTACGTACGCTTTGATGACATGGAAATACCCACACTTAGTCTTGCCTAGGAGTATGGTCGCCTTGTAGTCATTTTTTGATGTCGACTTAAATGACGGGTCGGTGTAGCTTATTAGGCAGGAGTACTCTTCTGGTTTTAACATCTTGCCCCATTTGAAGTACTTCTCATCAAAAATAGTACCCTCTATAATTGGCGCATTCATAAATTCCTTCATGAATTTTCTCTCTCCTATCCTGCTTCTTATGAGATTGATCTCCTCGATTGTATGATTTTCCTTCCATGAAGGATTGCCGTGCTTGTCAAGGATATTAACTGTTACATGGTGAACCTCTGTCGCTTTGGCGAATTCGGCCAATACAGAGCATTGGCTTATTCTATTGCCAACCAACACGAATCTACCACGACCAGCATCCATAGCTCCATATAGAGCTGTCATAACCCATTCGAAAGCCTGTTTGACTCGCCTAGGGTTACGCGATAGTTCATCATCATCGATATCATCAATAATAACATAATCAGGCCTATTACCTCTATTCTTAATCCCCCTTGGTGATTGTCCTCGCCCTAGCGCCTTAAAGTATGTGCCAGGCGTAGTAATAAATTCTCCCTCTGTCCAAGATCCCTGTGAGACCATTTGTCCAAAATCGCGGATCAAAAGAGAATTATTCTCCAATTCTGCCTGAAGATCCGAGAGTAGTTTAATGGCAGCTTTTTCGCTCTTGGATACCAATATCATATTATTAATACTAGCGTCATCTTGGATCATTAACCATATAGGCACGATCAAGGAGAGGTGCGTTGATTTGGCCGCACCTCTCATCCATTCGAATAGGGCGAATGCATTCTTATTTTTTTTTAGGTGATTAGCAGCGTCTATGTGGAATTTAGCAGACTCCTTCTTGCAGTGGTGTGGGAAATATTCGCGAGCAAAGAAGGCGTAATCTTTCTTTCCTCGTTCAATTCTTGCGGATTGATCATCCGTATCATCATTCACCCTGAAGTCTGCCGACTGGATGAGTCTTACTCTCTCGTCCCATAATCGCTTTGCTTCTTTTGAGATTTTAGCCATTTATCTTTTCCATTATGAATTTGTCCTGAGCTTCTGTTACCTTTTTTACGAAGGCGGTATCTATCGATTTATCACTACCAGAACGACTAATAAGCCAGTCACCAAAGCTTGCAAACACATTTACGTAGTCGTCTATTGTCTCATCCTTTTGTAGAGATTTGAGACCCTTGACTGCTTTGGCCAGCGCGTCCGCATTAGGGGTGTCGGAGTCTAATATATCTAACACCTTCATTCTGGCTTTATTGACGAGCGTCTCATTGGATATGGCACTAGATTGCCTTTTTATATCCCATCCAAGATCCTTTGTCCATCTCGTTACAGTATTGGCAGATACCCCTACCTTAACAGCAATCTCCTTACTAGGAGTCCCTTTCATGAAGAGCATAAAGGCATACTCCTGTTTTTCTTTGTTTTTATTGCTTCCCATACCTTTCTTTTTGTGCAAATCTCTTTGAAAACTAACTGATAATCAAGCATAGTGAAGAGTCTATTCACTTTGTTTTTGGTCGCAAAATAACCTCAGTATGTTTGCGGAGCATTGAGATAGGATATAGTATAATACAATTAGTACATGTAGAGTATATGAAGTTTTACATCAACGACGAGTCAGTTAAATGTTCGCACGGCTTTCGCGTATTGAATTCTGGGATTGACTTTTCTAGATTTAAAGAGAATCCAGTAGCGCTATTAGAGCATGATAGAGATAAGATTATTGGTAGATGGAATAGTTGGACTACTAATGGTTCTAAGCTGGATATGGATATCGAGTTTGATGAGGGAGATGAATTGGCCTTGTCCACAAAAGGAAAAGTAGACAGAGGATTCTTGAAAGGGTCATCAATGGGTATTATGATCAAGAGGATGGAGTATTCAACAGAGGATGATCAAGATTTAGTCGTCACATCATGTGAATTATGTGAGGTCTCCTTGGTGGCTGTTCCTTCTAATAGTGGTGCAATTAGGCTATACAATAGCCAAATGCAGGAATTGAGTACTAGTGATGTCGTAGCGCTATGTGCACAGGCAAGTGAATTGGATCAATTAAATAAAAAAGATGATATGGATAAAAATGCACCTAAATCAAGTGTGAAATTAAGTGAAGCGGCATTGTCTGCATTGGGATTGACACAAGAGGCCTCTAGCGAAAGTGTTTCATTGGCGATTGTTGAGTTGCAACAGAATTATAATGCTATTAATCTGGCATTGCAACAGCAAAAAGATAGCGCTGCATTATCACTTGTCGAGTCAGCTATATCTGAGGGGAAGATTACGGCCGAAGAGAAGGAGACGTTCATTACTTTGGCTAAGAGCAACCTTAGTCTTGCTGAGACGGCATTGAGTCGCATCCCTGCTAAGCGTAATCTGAGTCAATCGGTAAGCAATAACGCAACAGAAGGCTCTTCAGGTCGCGACTCATGGACGTATAAGGATTGGGCTAAGAATGATCCACAGGGGCTGACGCAACTCAAGCTAAATGATAATGCTAAGTTTCTAGCATTGCAAAGTAAAATCAAATAAACATAGATAGATATGGCAGTAAATAAAGAGTGGTGGATCGATATGATCTTGGAGAACTTCTATCCAGAGGCGCACTTCTTGAGACGATCGGTAGATTTAAGTGAGCATGTTGATAATTCGGTTTTGCATCTTGCTGAGGCTGGAGTAGATCCAGAGGTATTGGTGGATAATGCAGTATACCCTGTACCAGTGGCAACTAGAGAGGATATCCCTAAGGAGATTCCATTGCATACATTGGATACAGTCAACACTGTTGTTCGTAATATTGAAGAGACAGAGACCTCTTACGCTAAGTCTGAGTCAGTCGTGCGTGGTCATAAGGCGGCTATGCTGCTTAAAAAAGGCCGTATGGCTATCCATAATTGGGCGCCTACCGAAAACACTGAATTGACCCCTGTATTGAAGACAACTGGTGCTGTAAATAGATGGGGATTCAATGCTCTTACATTCGAGGATGTATTAGCCCTAATTACAGAGATGACAGGCAGGGATATTCCTCAGTCAGAGTTGGTGTTAGTGTTGAGCCCTATGCACATGAATGATCTTCAGGTAGCGGATATTAAGCAGTATAGAGAGATGGTGTCTGGGGGCAAGCTATTTAGCACTATCGACTTTTATTCTTACAGCAAGATGCCTCACTATAATATTAGTACTGGTAAGAAGTTGGCATTCACGGCAGATGTAGATGAGGCTTCAGCTTCTGCGTCAGTATTGTATCACGAGAAGTCGGTATGTAGAGCAGATGGCTCAATGACTCTATTTTCTAAGGAGAAAGATCCAGAGCAGCGAGGTGATATCATGGGCTTCCAAGGTAGATTCCAGGCTTTGCCGTTGAGGAAGATTGGAATTTCTGCAATTTACTCTGATAAACCCTCAGCTGTAGCGGCATCTCTTAGTGAGTTAGTCGTAGACTCAGGGGATAAGCTAGATGGCGATGGTTCTAAGGAGTAGGGATATTGAATTTATCAAGCGACATGAAGGGTGTCGCTTGATAGCCTACAAGTGTCCAGCTAATGTGTTGACAATTGGCTATGGGCATACGGGTAGTGATGTGAGTGATGGTATGGTGATCTCGCAAGAGGAGGCTGATCGGCTGTTAGCTAAAGACCTGGCGGTTTTTGGCGAAGCCGTATTGGAAGCTACTAAGGGTGTTGTATTGACTAGTAATCAATTTGCTGCTCTTGTGAGTTTTACTTACAATGTGGGTGCTAGGAATCTTAATAATTCTACTCTATTGAAAAGAGTAAAGGCTGATCAGAGTGATCCAGATATCGTCAATCAATTCCGTCGGTGGAATAAAGCAGGATCTACGGTATTGCCAGGTCTTGTAAAAAGGAGAGAGGAGGAGCTTAAGCTCTACTTTCTGAAATAAGGAGGTAGTATGGATAATGTATGGACACTATTAATGTTTGCCTTGCCATCTGGTTTTATTGGCTCCATTATTGGATGGTTGACAAGTAGACGATCAAGAGTTGCACAAACTAATAAGGAGGAGCATGATATCTACAAACAGATGTATAACGACGTCAAGGAGTCGGTAAGGCAGCAAAAGAAAGAGTATGAAGAAATATATGCAAGATTGGCTCAGCTGGAAAGAGCTGTTAGGAGTATACAAGGTTGCGAGCATTATCATGCTTGCCCTGTTAAGCGGGAGCTGCGCAGCTCAACGCAGCACAGTCTCAGAGCAGGAGAGTAAGTCTCTTATTAATTTCAATGAGAGGGGGCGAATTGTACAAACAACTCTTCCTTCATCCAAGGCTGTAATAGGCGTGACTCTTGATCGTCTTAAGGAGATACCATCTGGCATGACTGTGATTGAAGATAGTGGTTATCAAGCCAAGCTTACTCTTGAGAGGCATGGAGATTCGATTTATATCACAGCTAGGTGCGATTCTATATTGCTTTTAGTACAGGAATATGAGAGGCAATTACAGATATTAGGTCAGGCAAGTATTGCAGAGGTAGAGGAGAAGACAAGGTCACCATCTGTGGATATATTCTTATTGGGGGTTATTGCTGGGGTGGTAATTGGTGGGTATTTGAGTTCTAAACAACATTAAATAAGTATATGCTAAAGGAAGGTGTAGTCGAAGGTAATGATATAATGGTGTATATGAATACCAGTTCGTCGGGATCAGCTCCAGAATGGAAGCCAACTCTTCATGCTACGAGTCATTCTGTGGACTATAGCGCGGAAACGAAGGTGCGAAAAACAAAGGATACTGGAAAGTGGTCTAAAAAGATGGTTACTGGCAACTCGTGTACAATTAAGGTAGATGCTCTAAGATCATACGATGCTGGAGTTGGGTATTCGGAATTACTCAAGAAGATGAAGGCGGGTGAAGAGGTATTGTTGAAGTATGCGTTAAAGGATGAGTCTGTTGGAGATGAGTATGAAGAGGGTAATTTTATCATCTCAGCTCTTAATGAGTCATCGCCAGCTGGAGAAGATGCAACATATAGTTGCACATTTGAAAATAGTGGAGAGGTAGTTACTAAAAAAAGTATAACACAATTATCTGTAGAGTATGAAGAGATTAGAGATTAACGGAGTTTTTTACCCGTGTCATATGACAATGGGTGCGATGTTGCGATTTAAAAGGGCTACGGGTAGAGACGTTCAAGCGATAGATTCTACCAATACAGAGGACGTTCTTCATCTTCTCCATTCATGTTTTGCATCAGCGAGTAAGGCTGAGGGGGTTAAATTCGAATACACGATGGAGGAGATGGCTGATCATCTGACAGCAGATGATATTGTTGGATTCTCTAACGATGTATTCTCAGCATCAGAGTCTAATGATGACACTGATGCAAAAAAAAAGTAACAACAATAGAGGAGTTATTGGGGGTTGCCTTGGGTCGGATCAGATTAAGCTATGATGACTTTGAGAGGCTAACCCCCTTTGAGTTTACGGCAATAGCTGATTCTTGGTATGGTGATGAAGACGCGAAAGAGAAGCAGCGTTGGGTTAGATCACGCTGGATGGCCGCAGGCATAATTACCGCAGTGCGGGGGAAGGCTACAGCTCCTAAAGACCTAGCAGAGTTTGAGTGGGAGAAAACTCAAGCGAAAGCTGCTGTGGCGCTAAGCACGTTAGAGTCTTTTGAAAAAGCGAAGAGTTTATTTAAATAAATCCTTGCTATTGTTCCATAGGGATTTGAATAGAGAGTAGAAAAAGCGTAGTAAGACGTACGCAAGTATGATCCTAAAGAGTAGTTCCATTAATGAAGAGTTTAAGTTTTCAAATACTAGTTGAGCTTAAAGATAAGATTTCTGCAAGTATTACCAAAATAACATCCTCGTTAAATCAAGCTAATGCTATAGCTGGCGAGGTTACTAATAATGCAAGTAGACTGAGTAGTGTTTGTGAACGACTGTCTCAGATATCTTTTGCAACCACATTGCAAATGCTCGACGGCTATTCAAAAACGCTAACAGAGCTAACATCAAAGGGTGTTACATTTGGTCAATCAATGGCTGACCTCTCTGCTATTACAGGTATAACAGGTGAGGAGCTTAAAAAGTTAGAGGAGTCATCAAGGCGACTCGGCAAAGAGAGTGGATTGGGCGCTTCTGGCGTTGCTGATTCATATAAGATATTGGCATCAAATATTGATGTCTCAAAAATTGGATTGGATGGGCTTAATGAGATTCAGGAAAGAGCTATTACGCTTGCACAGGCTGCGGGTATTTCCGTTGGAGAGGCAGCGCAAGCTCTTGCTGGTACAATTAACCAGTTTGGGTTATCTGCGGATGAGGCTAATAGAGTTATTAATGTATTAGCTGCGGGATCCAAGTATGGAGCTGCTGAAATACCAGAGTTGGCTCAGTCGTTTAAAGTTGTCGGCGCTGCTGCTAGTGCTGCTGGCCTAACAGTAGAGCAAACGGCAGGAGCTATAGAGGTTCTCTCTAAGAATAATCTAAAGGGAGCTGAAGCAGGTACTGCATTGAGGAATATAATGCTCAAGCTTCAGACCGAATTAGGAATAGACTTAGGGGAAACAGGGTTGTCTACTGCTCTTGAGGCCCTGAAGCCTAAACTAACCGATGTTACCTATTTGTCGAAGCTATTCGGCATGGAGAATATTGCTGCCGCACAATTCCTTATAACTAATGCAAGTGCAGTTGAGGAGATGACCAATCGGGTAACCGATAGTTCAGTTGCTCAAGAACAAGCCGCTATTAGAACTGAAACTAATGCAGCTAAGATGGATAGAATGAGGGCTGCTGTTGATGATCTTAAGATTGGCTTTGCGGAACTAGCGGGCGGATTAACACCATGGATAGCCGTTGGTGGTGAGAATTTGGTGATGTTAGCTCAAATGATTCCACTTATGTCTGCTGTAAAAAATGGCGTAATGAGCGTTGCTACTGCTGAGAATGCAAAGAGGGTAGCAACATTGGCTGGTGTTGCGGCTACTAAGATTATGAGTGCTGCTACTGCTACTCTAAACGCTATTATGTCCGCTAATCCAATAGCAATGGTCGTTATTGCTATTGGGGCTATGGTGGCAGCTCTAGTGTATGCGTATAACAACTGTGAATCATTTAGGGTTATCGTCGATAAATGTTGGACTGCTGTAAAAGAATTCGCCTCTGTGGTATGGGAGTATCTTGTTAAGGCATTTGAAAAAGCAAGTAGTGCAATCTCTTCATTATGGAATAAGTTAAAGTCATTATTCGGAATAAGCAACGAAACTAGTGCGGCTGTTGATGATGTGTCAAAGGCTATATCAGGGATTGACGAATCTGCTACTACTGCCGCGCCAAAGGTTAATACTCTTCTTGATCTGCTTAAAGGGCTCACAGAGGAAGGTAAGTATGCAGCTGGCTCAATTGGCGCCCTTGAGGATTCAATTAAATTGTTAAGGGAATCGCAGAAGGGGGCTTCAATAGAAAGGGCTGCGGAGATTGAGCGAGAGAAGAGGGCTTTGGAGGATTTGCTCAATGCTAATCTAGCTCTTATAGTCTTAAAGTCATATACCTCTGGTGAGGCAACTGTTGGGTCTCTTAGTTCTGGTCCTGCATTTGTACCCATAGATCCTTCTTCTCAATACGGAACAGCTGAGTTTGAAACCCTATGGAAACAAACGCTTGATTCCGTGTCGAAGAGCATGAATAAGACGGTGGATGGATTGTCTAAGTCATTAGCGCAGTCTTTAACTTTCACAGAATCCATCTGGGGCAAAAATAGCGTCATTGGTGATTGGGCTGACAGTGCTAGTAGAAATGTGCAGAGGTTGCAAAGTGTTTTTATTGAGTTTTCCTCAGTGTTGCGCAATAAGGCCATGAGTAGCGTTGAGATGGTTGGTGCTGGTATGCAGGGTGTCGGTGCTATAATGAGTGAAATAGGTGGGATAGTAGGTGGAAATACTGGATCGTGGATACAGTATGGTGCAGCGGTATTGGCTTCTATCTCTCAAGCTATACCTGCTATCATTAGCATGATGGGCCTTCAAACAGCCTCTACCGCTGTAACAAAAGCAGACACTAATGCCAAAGTAGCTAATGCTGCTGCTGGAGCTTTGTCTTCTAGCGCTGCATTAGGACCAGTGGGATGGATAGCAGGGGTTGCAGGAGTTGCAGGTATAATAGCAGCTATGGCTTCTATCCCCAAATTTGCAAATGGAGGTATCGTGTCAGGCCCTACGCTAGCAATGGTGGGTGAATATCCTGGAGCGTCTAATGATCCTGAAGTAATAGCGCCGTTGTCTAAACTCAGAAAGCTTATAGAGTCTGATGGTGCTGGGTCTGGTGTTGCAGAATTTAGAATTAAAGGGAGATCACTCGTGGCAGTAATGAATAAAGAACAATCAATAAGATCGCGTACAAGATGATACAGTTGAAATATTGGGGCGAATTCGCATCAGTTGATAATATTCTATATAGGGCAGAGATCTATATAGAAGCAGATGAGGCTACGACTGCTCAAGAAGTGTATTTCGCCGAAAACCCCATTGAAATTGAATGGAGTGAGGTGGATAAGAATGACCCAATTCGATCGTCTAGCTGTACAATTACTTTGGAGTCAGATACAGATAGGCGCTTTGTAGACTTGTATAGTGTTAAGCCTGGTTCCGTATGGCTTCATGTATTGAGAGATGGTAACTCATATTGGGTAGGTTCATTGAATCCTGAGTTGTACGAAGAGCCTTACTCTGAGCTTCAGAATTACGATCTATCAATTACTTTCTCTGACTTTGCAATACTTGACAGAATCAAGTGGAGTCGCACTGGTTTTATAACTCCAGCGGAGGTGGTCTCATTGGCTCTTATGCATACCAGGTTGGATGACTATTCTCTTATTGAGATGGTATCTACTAAATTATCTTCCTCGGCACAAGACTCTATTATGAGGGATATAGTATTTCTGTGTGACAATTTTTGGGATGAAGATGGAGAGGTGTTAAGTGTTAAAGAAGTATTGGAGGAAGTTTTACGACCGTTCGGGTTAAGTATTATACAAAAAGGTGGAAAGGTTACCCTCTTTGATTTAAACTCATTTCACGAACAGGGATCAACTCCTATAGTATGGGATGGATCTGATGCAGTGTTGTCAGTTGATAAGACGTATAATAATGTAGAAGTTGCATTCTCTCCATACGAAAAGACGGAGCTGCTAAATGGTGTTATTGATGGTGATAGTATTGATGATAGAGAACCGACTTATTCGGTCGAGGTACCAGGAGAGGGAGCGGCTGGTTTCAATATAACATTAAGCCTTGGAGCGGAAGGCTCAATGGTGGCTACAAGAGGTAAATATTTCAAAATAAAAAGTGTATTCTCTGGAAGTGACTCAGCTGGTATTGCGTTCTCTTATAAGAGAGGAGATGCGCAGTTGATATCACACCCTACTGGTACTATTGGTAGTGAGTTGTTAAGATTAGAAGATAGCTGCTATATCGCTAATCTAACTAATGAGGAGAGAGGTAAATATAAGATCAAACTAAGTATGGATCTTATGGTGGATGTTCGTAACAATCCATTCGAGCAAGATTCTCAGCATAACGAAGAGGGGAATTGGAAGAGATTCAAAGATTGGGCCAACTTTGCATGGGTGCCTTTTATTTTGACACTAAGGGATGAAAATGGTAAAGCTATTGCGCATTTTAATAATTCAAAACTACGGAATAGTGTCCATTATAGGACTGATTCAACTATAGAGAGATGGGATGCTGGTGAAGGTTCTTGGGGCTGTTCTTATATGGCATGGTATAATTCAAATAGAGAGAGTGATACTGGGCTTGGAGGATGGTCTGCAAATAAAAAGGTTATTGGAGAGTTTAAAGGCAAACTACCCTCTATTTTCGACAAGTTAGGTGATGGGTACTTGATTGATTTGCCGAACCGAAACGATAGAGGAATGAGTGGTTGGTTAGAGTTGAAGATTGGAACTGGTATAGAGTTAGTGGATTATAATGGTTGGATCGACTCGTCTATTTGGAGTAGAATAAGATGGGTGGCTTACAAAGACGTGAAGTTGGATCTTACTAATGCTTACGGAAAATCTATTGATAAGGTTGATTGTTTAAATAAGGCATGGGTCAATGTTAATGCAAAAGAAGATTTAAATATTGACACGATAATAGGTGTTTCGCATAGGCCGCATCCAACGGCTCGTGGTCAGATTTTTGACAAACAATATACATCTGTTGTTAATCAGTTGTATCGAGCAGGGCGATTGGATCGACCAGAAAATCTACTTATCGGAACTGTATATAGTAATTATGCAGGTCGTAATACGATATTATCAGGAGTTGTTGAATTATTACCTGATTTCACATCGTATTCCGAAAGCAACACAGGGGGCAAGTTCTTATTATTATCAGAGGTTCAGCGCTTGGATCAAGCTGAGTCGGAAATCAAGGTAGTTCAATTTAATAAAGATTCTTATGATGGAATTAAGTGGACAGTATAATTGGAAGGCTCAAGAGGTTCCTGCCAAAGGTCGCTCGAAGAGGATTCGATCTGGTGGTGCTATAATTTCATCCAATAGGTCTGATTCAGGAGCTTCTGGATCTGGAGTTGGAGGTATGCCCTACTCAGTAACAGAGTCTGGACACTTCCTAGTTGATAATACATTGATGGTGAAGGGCGATGTTGTGGCATTCGCGACTGAAGGAGAGCAAGAAGAAGGCGCTCTCGGTGTATTGAATGATCTTGCTGACGTTGACACGACTGGCAGAAAGCATCTGGATGTTCTGCAATTTGATGAACCCTCAGGAAAGTATAAATCAAAGGCTATATCCTTTGATGGAGGGAATGTTACAGACAGCCGAATAGTAATACCAGGCCTTAGAGTTCACCCTATACAAGCTGTTGAAGATAGACAGTTTAGTAATCTCTCCGTTGATTATGACTACTCCCTATATGCTGCTATAGCTGATCTTGATCCTCGTATTGTAATTATGCGCAAGAGGCGCATAAAACAAGGCAGTAGGATGAATTACGTTGGGGCTTATCGAAAAGGGCGTAGCCGTATGTGGGTCTCACTAGGGCAATATCAAGACAATAAAGAGAATAACTCAGATAAGTTTGTTCCTCTGGCAACAATTGTTACAAATTGCCAATTGCAACCAACACCATCATGGCAATACGTTATGAATGGATCTTCGGCACTAAGCTCCAAGGAGTTTGCTCTGTCGAGAATCATTCACAATGTAACCAAAGGTACACTATCGTTCTCGAGGGCAAAGGGTAATAAGATGGAGATGCATGCTGGAGAGTTTTACTTTGACAATAAGGATTTTGGAATTTGCGTTCGTGTGAACAACCCATCCTTTGGAATTGCTAACTCAGACGCATATAGAGAATATGGGATACCTAGGTATCTGTATGGGGACATCACTCCATTCAGTATAGTTATTGAGTACAATAACAGGGCTGGCGATTTGATAGCTAATCTAAGAATGGCTAGATTTAAATTATAAACACATTAATAAGATCTCCTGGATAACATGGAGTGCTTTTGCGTAACCCTAGCCTACATGGGTCTCGCTTAAATGGTCCTAGCCTACATGGACCAACGTGTAAAATAAACTAATATGGCAAGAATCCCAGAAACTAACATATCTCGTAATGCCGTTAGGGCTATATTGCAGACAACCAAAAGGAATTTGTATAATTTGTGTCGTAGCCACAATATTAACATCCTAGCAAAATATTCTCCCCTGGTAGCGGGTGGTAGCAGATTCATTTACAACACTTCTTCATCACCAGTTGCAACACTGTTGTATGAGTCGTTCGTATATGAGCGGTCTTATCCTGAAGATAGTCGATTGTCGTACTTTGCCAACTATGATTCAGCTCAAATAAGCCCTGTATCATTAATGTGGCCCGAGAAGCTGCTGAAGGCTAATAATAACGGGTTTCAGCCTATATTCATGCAAGAGCTACCATATAGCGTAACTCTCCATGATATATATCAACTAGACTACAGCTCTCCGCTCTACATGTGTACTGTGTTTCAGAATGTGTCGTCAGGGCAATTCTTATATACTACAGAGTGGGGTGATTGTAATCTTGCTAATGTGGCATGGCCTGTAGGGAGTAAGGTTAAGGTTGGTTATTGCGTTACTGACACTCAGCATAGATTAAGTGATGTAGCTACCTCTGCAAGATTTTATGGTTGCAGAGTATTTGATCAGATAGAGTGTGAAAGAGTATACACTCTCGAATCTCCTGGTGGAGGAGTTGAGGGTATTGAAGGTATTATATTGTCGGATGACTCTATGTATTACAATAATGGATCGTATGCTCAGATAGTCAATTCATCTGGGAGGCTGTACTTCACTGTTAAAGGAACGTCTGTGTTGTCAGTGGATAAGAGAGTGACTGTGGCAATAGTGGAAGATAATGCGGCCTATAATAGAACGCAGATAGGATACATAGACTGCGTTGCAGGTGCTGAATCCTCAAAGTCTTTCACTGTAGGGAGCATTAATGCCAAAGATGGAATGATGCTAAGGCAGTTGTATTTGGAGTACACTAGTGGGTCAGAGAGCCTTCTAGTGATGATGAGGCAAGGCATGGGCCCTCAATAATAACAATGGTTGCAATACTGTATTAACAGCGTTGCAACCATTGTTGTAAAAAAAGTTTTAGACACAATTCGTTTTGAAAATGGACACAATTCGTTTTGCTGATTATACATTGCTAGATATTTACCCTCTTCGACAATTACTGCCGCAACAACATCTATATGTTTCATCATTATATAACTTTAAGGTATTGTGCCATAATAGGTTTCTTAACTTCCCATGTAATATTCATAGGAAGGTCTCCATTAGAATTAAGATATTCTACCAGACCAAAGCAGTGAAATGCGTTAGTATTCTCGAATGCATCCTTTTTATCTTGTCGAACGAAAAGAAATATTCTCTTACCACTACGGCTCTGTTCTATATATTTCTGTCCTCCTCTGTTCTGATGAGAGTCTTTGTTCTGCGATTGCCAATGGAAAAGGTTCTCGTTGATAATATAATCGTTGTATTGAGTGGAAGGGGAGAACTCCTCATCTGATTTGTTTAGTGTTACAAAGAGAAGGGTAGCGTTATACTCCTCCAAATTGAATACTCCAGTAACCGAGCCTTGCATTTTTTTATTCTCAGTTTGTCTACCAGCTAAGATGAATATTTCCTCTCGTGTGTAGCTACCATATAACTCCAATTGTGGTATAACCTGTTCTTCCATTACTTGAGTTTTTATTCTCAAGTTGTTCAATAGATAATCAATTATTTCGTCTAGTTCGATCATGAAATGATAGTACTCCCTCTTGTGAAGTATTTCTAAAGCATCATAGATTGTATTAAATTGAGTTTTGCTAATGGTAGACTGGTAAAGGTTATAATATAGTATTAAAGCAAATCTTAAATTCTCAGGAGATCTATAATCAATACTACCATTTATGTATCCCTTTACGAAGTGTAGAAATGCAGATGAATTGTGGTGCAATAATCTAGACATTCCTTTGGTTAAGAGTTTAGTAACATCATTATCCATATAATCAATTCGTCCGGCTTCTCTCTTTAGGGATGTCCAGCAGTTTCCTCTTTGATAAAGTATTCGTATATCTTGACCATTATTAGATATGAATTTTGAGATAGTTGGTAACTCATTACTATAGCTGTTTATCTCTCTTACAATTCTTTTTTTGTTATATATAGCCTTTGATATATTGTCCAAGATATATTTGCGAGCTAGTTTTTCCATCACAATTGAGCAACCATGAGGAAGGAGAGTAAATCCCTCTTTTATCTGCTTTTCAATGCTTCGCTCTGGTTTTGTTGTAAGTGCGCGGAACTTACTCGAATAGTCATACTTATTATTTACTTGAGAAACGAAGTCAAGAACAGTCAGCTCACTCTTCTTATCCGATAGGCGTAGTCCGCGACCTAGTTGCTGAAGGAAGATAGTTAAACTCTCCGTTGGGCGAAGAAAAAGAACGCTATCGACTTCTGGTATATCTACTCCCTCATTGAATATGTCAACAACACATAGGTAGTTTAATCTTCCTTCTCTTAGTTTACTTACAACCTCTCTTCTGCTTTCTGATGAGGTGTCAGAGGTTAGGCTCTCTGCTTTAAATCCTCGTTTGTTAAGTTCTTTAGACATAAAATCAGCATGACGTTTATTCACGCAGAAGCATAGAGCACAGCAGTTGTACTCATCAGCTATATATTTACGTATTGCATTAACAATGTTTTCCGCACGAGATTTGCAGCATAGTCTGTCGGCTAATCTATCAATATTATATCTTTGACCACTCCACAAGGTGTCATCACTGAGGTTGGTGTTGTCACTTACGCATAGATATTGAAATGGAGTCAGTAGCCCAGCTTGGAGAGCTTGTGGTAATCTTATTTCTGCTCCTATAGTTCCGCAAAAGTCTGGCCTTAGATCTCTGCCATCCATTCTCTCAGGTGTTGCGGTCAGTCCTATGAGAATCTTGGGTTCAAAATGATCAAAAAGCCTACGATAGCTATCTGCTTGACTGTGGTGTGCTTCATCAATAACTATAAAGTCATAGTAGTCCCTACTTAATTGCGAGAATATATCCTCATATCTTGAGTTGAACATTGCTATAGATACAAATAGGTGCTCATAGTCACTTTCATCTCTGGGAGAATTACGTCCAACCCAAAGCGATCCAAAATTTGAATCGCCAATGACACTCCTATAGGTTGAAAGTGCTTGGTTCAGAATCTCTTCTCTATGTGCAGTAAATAGTACTCTAGCTCTAGGGTTATTTCGTCTGAATGTTTGATAATCAAACGCTGAGATAGCGGTTTTGCCCGTTCCTGTTGCGGCAACTATAAGGTTTCTATACCTATTATTCTCCTCACGCTCAACTCGTAGTTTTTCGAGTATCTCCTTTTGATGGGGTAGTATTGTAAATAGTCTGTATATATCTCCTTTACCTATTTCTCTGAAACTGTTTCTTTGTAGCTCTCTTCTGAACTTATCTATTCCACCTAAATTAAATGATTCAAAATTGATACTATTCCAATACATATCAAATGTTGCTAATGCACTTTTAATTATGTGAGGATTCTCTATGCTTGTAACTCTCATATTCCACTCCAAGCCATCTGTCTGTGCAGACTTTGATAAATTGGAAGAGCCAATATATGCACTATTAATGCCAGAGTTTCTAACGAACATATAGGCCTTGGCGTGTAGTCGTTCAATATTACTATTATAGGAGATTTTTATCTCACAGTTAGGTAATGAGCTCAATTGCTCTAGTGCTTTCGCTTCGGTTGCCCCACAATAGGTTGTTGTTATCACTCTTAGTCGCTTACCTTGCTCTGCACAAAAACGTCTTAAATCATCCATAAGAATTCTTACTCCAGATAGTTTAAGAAATGATACGATGAAGTATATCTCATCAGCACTAGCAATCTCACGACGTATCTCCTCTCCTAAAGAGAGGGTACTACTTCCTCCAGTAAATAGATTACTCACCCTAAACCCAGAGAGAGGTCTTACTGTTTGGGATCCGCTTTCTCTCTGTAGAATAGACTTCTCCCTACCTACTACTTCAGATAAGAGAGAGGTGGATTCTTGTATGTCAATGCGGTTGTCTATTCCAGCCTCTCTTAATACTTTATTAACCACAGAGATACGATCCTCTTCACTGTCAATCTCTTCAAGTTTTTTTTGAAGTGCATTGGCAATATATTTTGCCAATATATGTGGCGACTCAGCACTGTCTACTTTTTGCTTAATACAGTGCATCGCTTTATCTTTGGCTTGTTGAATGGCTTTATCAATTATATTATCAATGATATGTTCGTATATCCCCTCTTTGAGCATGTTTAAAAAGGTTTTTGATGTGAATTGACAAATATAGTATAAAGTAATTATTAACTATTATCCCAATTATATTTACTCATTATACTATGTGATTATATTCAAATAGTCCGACTCACATGAGATCTCTCTCAGATGTGAGACGGACTATTTGAGTCTCCCTATGTGATTAATGGATAGCTAGATAGCTATTTTGTAACTCTTCCCAGAGATAGTGATAATATATAATCCTCTCTCCAAAAGAATGGATTTATCGTTACCCGTTGAAATAGTACTCATTACCTTATATCCAAGAGAGTTGTATATTGAAATTGTTTCACCTATAGTTGTTCCTTGTATAAAGACTGTGTTAGCATTCCCCTTGAAGACTTTAATATTTGAGTCACAAATCTCAACACTAGAGCTCAAAATGTCAAATTCAACAGATAATACTAGATCTATACTTACATTGTTTATTGTTAATGTATTGTTATCAGAGAGCTCAGAAGTAACATCTTTATTGTTTAATAGTACTGATTTAATAATATATCCATCTTGAGCAACAATTTCGAATGTGACATCACCACCCAGATCAATCTCAATCCTATCAATCTCGATTCCATTTATTTTAATATTACCACCAATATTACTCTCTATTGATGTTTTTATTAATATGCCATCAAAGCCTTTAATGCTCTCAAAAAGAGACCAAGTAGATGCATTTTGATATAATGGTATACAACCTACAGGAATATGAAGTTTTGTGGTTTTGTATGTGGAGAAACTATTTGCGTATGCTTTAGGAGGTACTCTTCTCTTAATGTGAAGCTCCTCAAGATTATTAGCCCCGTAGAGGGCATATGTGTCAATAGACTCTATATCCTCACCTAGGTGAATACTTTTTAGTGAGCTGCATCCCATGAATATTTGTTTTGGTACTACCTTAATCTGATCGGGTAGTGTTATTGTTGATAGTGATTTACAGTTGTAAAATGAAGAAATACCTAACTCTTTGAGATTAGATGGTAGAGTTAATGAGTTCAATGATCTACAGTTTGTAAATGCAAATTCACCAATTGATACTATATTCTCAGATAGTGTCAGTGTTTCAAGCATCACACAATTTATGAAACAGTAATTAGGTATTTCCTCTAGATAGTTGCTAAGTTGTACATTTCGTAGAGATCCACACTCTGCGAATGCATATTTTCCAATCATAGTCACACTATTTGGGATCTCAATAGAATCTAGAGATGTACACTCTTCAAATGCGTTATCACCAATAGATGTAACACCATCTGGGATATATACTCTTTTTAATGATGTACAAGAACTGAAAGTGTAATTTTCGATAGATGTTACTCCTTGAGGAATAGCTATTTCAACAACTCGCGCTAGGTTGTTGAATGCTCTCTGACGTATTTCTTTTACACTTGTGGGGAGTTTTAGTTCTATTATATTAGTGTTTTCGAATGCATTATGATTGATAGTATGTATTGTTTGAGGAAGTTCAATACCCACCAATATACAATCCTTAAACATGAATGGAGATATCTCATCATTCATTGTATTGTAACCATTAAAATAGTCCCCTCCTCCGGTTACTATCTTGCACTGAGAAAGGTCGAGATATCTTAATTCGCCTTGAGTTTTATTGCCATATTTATCTCTTCCAGACATATATCTAATTAGAGCAATATCTTCTGCATTTATCTCTCCGCTTAAGGAAAGATAGTAGCATTTAAGTTGTTCATTTTCCGATATAAAGTCCTTCAAATGGCCAGCCTCATTTATATGTATACTCCTTTTTAGATGCTCTTTATCTCCAAAGGCTATATAGTTTGCAAAACCTTGCCATTGGGGATCATTATAGTATGATGTTTCACTTCCAGGGGGCAAATGAAGATTTATTGATTGTATGTTGCTGAAAATTGCACTAGAATAATTAGTTGGTGGAGATTCTATATTTATAAAGACATCTCTAAGCTTACTACAATTACTGAAAGCTTGTCCCCCTATCTGTGTGACTTCAGATGGAATATATACACTCTCTATTGATGTGCAATAACTGAAGGATCCACTTCCAATTGTTTTCACGCCACTAGATATGTCAATTTTAATAAGAGAACCACATTTATAGAATGCAGAGCTTTCTATTGTTGCTAAGCTGTTTGGAAGATCTATCTCTTTTAATGATGTACAGTAAGAAAATGCCGATGTACCTATTCTATCTACGCCATCGGGTATGATAATTGAAATAAGCGAACTACAATTGGCAAAGGTTTGAGATCTTATGCTTATTATCTTACTGGATAATGTGATATAGTTAAGAGAGCTGCAATTCGCAAAAGAGGATGAACCTAGAGCTTCCACACTCTCAGGAATAACTATTGATCTAAGAGAAGTACACCCCTCGAAGGCAGAGATTCCTATTGAGTTAACACCATGATCTATATTTATTGTCTCTATAGAAGTGCAGTTCTTAAAGGCTGAATTCTCTATTCTATTCACTCCATTTGGTATGTTTATGCTTAAAAGCGATTTACATCCCTCGAATGATTTTTCTCCAACTCTAGACACACTAATTGGTATTTCAACAGAGGTTATTGTGGGGGAGTGAGCAAAGCCAGAGTTCGCTATTTCAATGACAGTATATTCACTACCCATATGCTCAATCATTTTAGGTATAACTATTTCCCCTATGATATTACTTGCCATGGCTACCGCTACCTCCTTCTTTGAGGAATCAACGATAGTGTACTTTAGTTCACCTACAATGAAAGATTCAGCCCATACCGATTGTGATGTTAATAGTAATACTATTAGAATCTTAATGCGAATAATTAATTTCATGTTTGTGTGTTTATGTTTAGTGCATACTCATTTGTTTGCACTCTATCTTATTATTAAACACAACCTAACATATAATAGTTTTAAATGCATTAATAATTATCAATCCACTATTCCTTCAACTTACTAGTTGTCGGATGAGGTGAATTGATAATAGAAATAGGCAATAAAGTTTGCTTAATACATAGAACAAGAAGAGTGCTGTCTAAAAGCTAATACGACAAAGCTTTTAAACAGCACTCTTAAGAGCCAATGGCTCGAGTATTATAGAGCAGATATCTTCATATGAGATAGTGCCTCTTTATCAGTGAATAGTTCTGCATTCTCGGCTCTACGTGCAATATACACTGCTGGGTATAGTTTTTCACTCTCAGGGTCGTTTCCAAACATAGCATCGAAGATGTTTGCTTTAGAACTCCCTGTTGCGTGGAAAATCAAAGTCCGAGCCTCATATATTGGACGAGCAGTCAAAGCGATACGGTTTTGACCACTCTCTGGGTGTGTAGTCGCTTCATACGCGTTTGGAGATTGCAGAAGTCTTTTTTGTCCAGGGAATATCGAACTAGTATGTCCATCTGTTCCCACACCAAGAATTATCATATCGAAAATAGGATACCCATTGTGGCAAGGGAGATTCTTCTTAAGAAGTCTGTTGTACCTCTCGGCTTCTTTGGATGGTTCAGCCTTGCCATCAATAGGGTAAACATTCTTTGGTTTAACCTTTAGATTATCTATGAATCCACGTTTTGCTTCGCCGTAGTTACTGTCTACGGACTCTTCAGAAACGCAACGCTCATCTACCCAATATAGGTTTATCCTATCCCACTCAATCTCACCGTTGTACTTCTCCTTCCAAAGTTTGAAGAGTAGTGCCGGTGTAGATCCTCCCGATATAGCTAGGTTGAACTCTTTGGAGTCGTGCATTTCTAGATCGCTAATTAGCTTTTGTGTTACAGCATCTGCCGTACCCTCAGCTGTTTTGAATGGGTATATTTTCATTTATTGATTTGAAATTAGAGTTCACAGTATAGATCTGTGTTTGTTAGGTTTTTGCATGGATTAGTCCAGCTGTGACCTGTAGACATTAGAGCTTCAGCCTCTTTTGGTCCCCATGATCCAGCAGGATATCCACAAAGTGGTATCTCTTGATTCTCTTGCCACTCTTTTAATATTGGGTCGAAGAATCTCCAGCTTTCCTCAACAGCGTCGCTTCGAGTGAATAGCGTAGCATCTCCCATCATGCAGTCGTCAAGAAGACGAGCGTAAGCATCTCCGAGAGGTACACCACCTAGTTTGTCATAAGTGAAATCTAGTGCCACATCTTTTACTTCATAACCACCACCTGGTACCTTCATTGAGATTCTAAGAACGACACCTTCATTCGGTTGTAGCCTAATGATTAGCTTGTTTCTCACTCGGTGGTTAGTGTCGTTTTTAAATAGAAGGTGAGGGGTTGGCTTGAAGTGAATGACTATCTCAGAGACTTTTGTCGGCATCTGCTTACCTGTACGCATGTATATAGGAACTCCTTCCCATCTCCAGTTGTCAATGAAAAGCTTCATAGCGAGGTAAGTCTCAGTTCGAGATTCACTGTTTATGCTTTTCTCGTTACGGTATCCAACAATACTCTTACCAGCAATTTGAGAATCAATGTACTGTCCTCTGACAACATTATCTTTTATCTCTTCCCTGACCATTGGTTTGAGTGATTGGTATACCTTCAGTACTTCATTGCGGAAGTTGTCAGCGTTAAATATGCTAGGTGGCTCCATAGTTGTAACTGCCACAAGTTGGCTTAGATGGTTTTGCACCATATCACGCATTGCTCCAACTCCGTCATAGAATCCACCTCTAGACTCCATTCCTAGGTTTTCGACGGCTGTGACTTCTATGTATTCAATGTAGTTTCTATTCCAAAGAGGCTCAAATATCCCGTTAGAGAATCTAAGAGCCATAATGTTTAGTACAGTCTCTTTGCCTAAGAAGTGGTCAATACGGTATATCTGATTCTCATTGAATACAGATCGGAGTATAGTGTTTAGTTCTAGAGCTGAGTCAAGATTATATCCGAATGGTTTTTCTACAATTATTCTCTTTACACCTTCACTTCCGCTATCTAGGTTAAGTCCTTGTTCTTTGATATGAAGAGGAACCACACCATATAGAGATGGGGGAGTGGCAAGGTAAAAGAGGTAGCTCTCAGGATTGTCAATCTTCTTGTCTAGCTCTTTAAGTCTATTTTTTAGTTTTGAATATTCAGCAGACTGTGAGGGCTCCATTTGTTGATAGTGAACTAATTGTATGAAGCTCTCAAGTATCTCGTTCTCCTCATTTGCAGGATTAACGAATCGTATTATCTGTTCGCGAATGTATTCTTGGTACTCTTGATCGTCATACTGAGTTCTACCAGTTCCGAGTATTGCAAATCTCTTAGGTAGTCTGTTACTTTTGTGTAGTTGGAAAAGTGCCGGGATGAGTTTTCTCTTTGTGAGATCACCTGAGGCACCAAATATGACTAGTATTTGACTTTTAGCTTCTGACATATAGTGCTCTTGTTTAGATGTTATGCGTTATAGCTCCCCGATTTAGTGTTTCCACCCATTCCGCTCCAATTCTCGTGGAAGAACTCCCCACGCTTATGGTCAACTCTCTCGAATGTGTGAGCACCGAAGTAATCTCTTTGTGCTTGTATGATATTTGCTGGAGAGTTAGCTGTTGTTAGAGCGTAGAAGTATTGCAGAGCGGATGAGAATGCAGGAGTGGCTATCTCGTCTATCGTAGCATTAGCAATTGTCTCTTTCCATGCTTGTTTGGCGTTGCTTATCTCTTGTATGAAGTAGGGAGCAAGAAGTAGATTTTCAAGCTCAGGATTTGCTTCAAAAGCAATAGCTATTGAGTTGAGGAATTGAGATCGAATAATGCATCCACCTCTCCAAAGTCTAGCTATTGTTGATAGGTCTAGCCCCCAACCAAGCTCTACGGATGCTTTACGTATAAGTTCAAAGCCTTGTGCGTATGATACTAGTTTTGATGCGTAGAGTGTCTCTTCAAGTTTTTTGAGTTGCACCTCTCTAAATTTTGCATCCACTTTTGTAGTGATATCTCTTTTGTATGATGCAGCAGCAGCGATTCTAAGATCTTTGTGTGCGGATAGATTTCTCTCGAAAAGAGCTGTTGCAATCAATGGAAGAGGTTGGCCAAATTCCATAGCATTTATTACAGACCATTTTCCAGTGCCCTTTTGTCCTGCAGCATCAAGGATATTATCTATAAGGTAGTCTCCTGAAGGCTCTTTGTGATTTAGTATACTAGCTGTTATCTCTATTAGGTAACTCTTTAGTTTTCCTTGGTTCCATATTGAGAACTGTTGTGCTATCTCAGAATTTTCCATACCTAGCTGCTTGCGCATTATTTGGTATGCTTCTGCAATAAGTTGCATATCACCATATTCAATGCCATTGTGTACCATCTTAACGAAGTGACCTGAACCACCATCTCCGATCCATTGGCAGCAAGGTGTGTTATCATCTGCTTTGGCAGCAATTTTTTGAAGTATGGGCTTGATTAAAGGCCATGCTTGGGCTGCTCCACCAGGCATTATCGCAGGGCCGTTAAGTGCACCCTCTTCACCTCCTGAAACACCAGTCCCCACGAATAGAATACCTTTTGATTTAGCATACTCTACTCGTTGGGTTGTCTCTTGGAAGTTTGAGTTTCCTCCATCCATAAGAATGTCTCCTTGAGATAGGTGAGGTATAATCTGTTCCATAAGTTCATCTACCGGTGAACCAGCTCTAACCATCATGAATATTTTGCGGGGCGACTCTAGTGAATCTACGAATTCTGGGATTGATGTGAAGCCGAGGAAGTTTTTATCTTTACCTCTACCCTCAATAAAGTTCGAAACCACTGATTTCTCGTTGCCGTGTGGTCTATTGTATACGGATACTCTAAACCCATTTCTCTCCATATTAAGTGCTAGGTTTTCGCCCATTACGGCTAGTCCTATTAGTCCAATATTTGATTTTTGCATATAGCTTTTCGTTAATTAGTTATTTGATAAATTCGTGGGATAGTAATTGAGTAACACCTAAGATAGGAACTTGTTCATAGTAATTGTAAATGAATCCAAATAAGAAGCGAGGTTATTAAAGTTTTTAACTATAATAACCTCGCTGAAAACAAGTGTGTTAATCTAATACTTCTTTTAGGCTTTCAATAAATTTGTTAGAATCTTTTATGCTTAAACTAAGAGGCGGTAGTAGCCTTATAGTGTTAATTCCAGTAGCACCAGTGAATATCTTCTTATCGAAAAGAAGCCTAGATCTTATCTCGCTGATTGGTTTTTCGAACTCAAGTCCAATCATTAGCCCTAGTCCTCGTACTTCTTTTATTTGTGGTATTTTCGACAACTCTTCTATAAGATGTTTGCCAACAGTTGCAGCGTTCTCAATTAGCCCTTCCTCTTCTATAACCTCGAGGACAGCTAGAGCTGCAGCACATGCCAGATGATTGCCACCAAAAGTAGTGCCTAGCATCCCGTGTATGGCTGTGAATATAGGCGAGATAATTACTCCTCCTATAGGGAATCCATTGCCCATACCTTTTGCCACTGTAATAATGTCTGGTTTAACATCACTATATTGATGAGCAAAGAACTTTCCACTTCTTCCGTACCCAGACTGTATCTCATCAAGGATGAGTATAGTACCAGTTCGTGTACATGCTTCTCTAAGTGTTTTTAGGAATTCAGTTTCTATTAATCTTATACCACCAATACCCTGTATACCCTCAATGATAACAGCGCATGCATCCATCTTTTCTATCTCTTTGAGAAGAGCTTGTGTGTCATTCCACGGAATGAATACCACCTGATGATCATCGTTGAGGGGGGATACAATTTTTGGATTGTCTGTAGCTTTTACTGCGGCAGATGTTCTTCCATGAAAGCTTTTTTCGAAAGCAATAACTCGCTTTCTTTTAGTATGAAAGGAAGCTAATTTAAGAGCATTCTCATTAGCTTCAGCTCCAGAGTTAACAAGAAATAGAGAGTAGTCACTGTATCCGCTTATCTTGCCGAGTTTCTCTGCTAGCTCATTTTGAAGTTTATTCTGTACAGAATTGGAGTAGAATCCTATTTTGTTTATTTGTTCGTTTACTCTCTTAATGTAATGAGGATGAGTGTGTCCAATTGAGATTACGGCATGTCCCCCGTATAAATCTAAGTATTCATTGCCTTTGTCATCAAAGGTTTTACACCCTTTGGCCTCAACAATATTAATATCGAAGAGGGGATACACATCGAATAGTTCCATATATTTTCTTCTTTATTAAAAAGCTGATGGTTTTAGGTGTAGTCCTACTTTTTCTTGTAATCCAAATAGTAGGTTCATGTTGTGAACGGCTTGTCCTGCTGCCCCTTTTAGAAGGTTATCAATGGCAGAAAGGATAAGAAGTTTATTACCATGTTTTTCTAGGTGAATTAGACATTTATTTGTGTTTATCACCTGTTTAAGATCAATGTTTTGCTCGACGACGAATGTAAAAGAGTGGTCATCGTAATATTGGTGGTATATCTCTTTTATCTCCTCAATTGTTAGTGGTGTTTCAAGGTATATAGATGCAAAAATACCTCGAGCAAAGTCACCTCTCACGGGAATGAAGTTTATCTCAGATGAGAAGTTTTCCTGTAGTTGAACTAATGACTCTCTTATCTCTGCTAGATGTTGATGAGTAAATGGTTTGTATATTGATATATTATCAGACCTCCAGCTGAAGTGAGTTGTATCTGTTGGTTGTTGTCCTGCACCGGTAGATCCAGTTATAGCATTTATGTGTATCTCACTATTAAGCAGGCCATTTTTTGCTAATGGGAGGAGAGCTAGCTGAATGGCTGTAGCAAAACATCCTGGGTTGGCTACTCTATATCCGCGATTTAGAGTTCTACGGTTTAGCTCAGGGAGTCCGTAAATGAACTCATTATCTGGTGAAGATAGCCTAAAATCGGATGATAGGTCAATGATTTTAAGAGATGATGGTACTTGGTTGTTGTTCATGAACTTGCTGCTCTCTCCGTGAGCCGAACATAGGAATAGCAGGTCAATGGCATCAAGTTTTATCTCCTCGGAGAAGATTAACTCAGACTCGCCATAAAGTCCAGAGTGTACAGAGGTTATAGCTTTACCACTGTTTGACTTGCTATTGATGAATATAATATCCACATCTGGGTGATTTAGTAGCAGACGAATTAGTTCGCCTGCCGTATATCCTGCTCCTCCTATAATACCTACCTTTATCATAATGGACTATTTTTGTTTGTTTTTAAGTTGATTTGCATGGTATATCTTCAGTGGATTGGCCATAAGTTTTATAAATCCCTTAGCGTCATCAGAGCTCCATGCTTTGTTAATTTCTCCATATTCGCCAAAGTCACTCTTCATTAGGTCGTATTCAGAGTCAACACCTACGAGAACGTAGCGATAAGGGTAAAGATCTATTGTTACTTTCCCTGAGACATTTCTTTGTGAACTCTCTAGCATAGCCTCCATATCTCTCATTACAGGATCGAGGTATTGTGATTCATGAAGGTACATTCCGTATGCTGTAGATATTTGATCTTTCCAGTATTGTTGCCACTTGGTCAGAGTGTGCTTTTCGAGCATTTTGTGTGCATTGATTATCACAATTGGAGCTGCAGCCTCAAAGGCAACACGCCCTTTGATACCGATGATGGTGTCTCCAATGTGCATGTCTCGTCCTATTGCATACTTTGATGTGATTTTTTCTATCTCAAGTATAGCTTCAACAGGATTATTGTATTTGATATCGTTTACCTTAATAATTTCTCCCTTGTGGAAATCTATGGTTAATCTTTCATTAGATTCTGCAGTCATCTGCGAAGGGTATGCCACCTCTGGAAGAGTTTGCTGCGAATCAAGTGTCTCTTTTCCTCCTATAGATGTACCCCAAAGACCCTTGTTGATAGAGTATTCCATCTTGGTGAAGTCCGCTTCATATCCATGATTTTTTAGATAATTAATTTCATATTCACGGGTTAATATCATATCTCTCGTTGGGGATATGATCTCAATATCAGGAGCAAGCACTTGGAATGTTAGATCGAATCTTACTTGATCATTTCCAGCTCCAGTGCTACCATGTGCTACATATCTTGCACCAATCTCTTTTGCATATTCGATTATGCCTATGGCCTGGAAAATTCTCTCAGAGCTAACAGATATTGGGTATGTACCATTACGAAGAATATTACCAAAAATCATGTATCGAATGCTCTTCTCGTAGTACTCTTTTGTAACATCAATTGTCACGTGTTTTTTTGCACCTAGTTTGTAAGCTCTCTCCTCTATAGCCTTCAACTCTTGATCACTAAACCCACCAGTGTTTGCAACGGCAGTGTAAATCTCAAATCCCTTTTCTACTGAGAGGTATTTGGCACAGAACGATGTGTCTAATCCTCCGCTAAATGCTAGAACAACTTTTTGTTTCATTGTTATCTATGGATTATATGTTCTTAATGATTTTTAAAGTAGCTCTATGGATTCGTTTATTCCTTCCATGAACTCCTTATGCTTAATTTCTGGGTTGAACAGCATTGCAGTGCACATACAAAATCTTCTCTCAGAACGTTGAAGTATATCATAGTTTACACAGCTTTCGCATCCTTTCCAAAAAGCCACGTCGTCTGTAAGTTCTGCAAATGTGACGGCTCTATACCCAAGCTCTGAATTAATCTTCATCACAGCTGCTCCAGTTGTTAGACCAAATATCTTGGCATTAGGGAACATCTCACGAGAGAGAATGAATGCGCGTTTTTTGATTGCTTTAGCTAGTCCGAGTCCTCTGAATTGCGGGTCTACTATCAGACCTGAATTTGCAACAAAAGACTTATTTCCCCAAGTCTCAATATAGCAAAAACCGGCAAATTCGCCCAATTGCGTTAGAGCTATAATAGATTTACCCTCCATCATTTTCTCTGTTATATACTCCGGAGTACGTTTAGCAATACCCGTTCCTCTTACTTTTGCTGCTTCCTCAATGGTTCTAAGTATTGTCTCAACGTATTTAGTGTGCTCTTTTGAGGCTACGACCACCTTTATTTTTGTAGACATAGTTGTTGTTATATTACTCTATGTATGGGGAATATTATATAGCTAAACTACATTTATATTTGGAATAATACGACTAAGAGTAGATATTATCTGCTCACGAGTTGTTCCATCCCGTGGTATAATCAATATAGTGTCATCACCAGCTATTGTGCCGATAGTATGTTCTCTTGCAAATTGGTCTATATCGGAGGCTATTGCTCCAGCATAACCAGGTTTTGTCTTTACTACTGCGAAGTGTCCAGAGAATTCAACAGTGTTACTACCTCCTTTTGTTACATCTAGTATAGGAGGAGTAGGCGGGGCTGTTTCTGTAAGTATTGTATATATATACTCTCCGCTTTCAGTTGGTGTTTTCGACACTCTTAGTTGTTTTAAGTCTCTCGATAGTGTGGCTTGTGTTATTGTAAACCCTCTATCTTTCAGTGTTGAAAGTAGTGTGTCTTGTCCGTTGACTTTCTCGTTTGTTATAATATCTAGTATGGTTTCAAGCCTTTTTGCCTTCATTTCGTAGTATTATTATTCGTTTATATTGCAAAAATATACAATATATGGAGTTATACAACTCATTTTGGTCTATATTTTTCATATTCCATTATTTTAAGAGATAGAGCATATTGGGCAAAAGAGGTTAAATTAGGAGTGTGAAATGTTGTAGATATCATAAAAATAGTACATTTGTCATATACTAAAGCTGAATTATTTGCGTATGAAAAATCATATAAAGAGATGGTATATTGGTCTAGATGACCGTATTATTAGGTTTTTTATGTTCTTAGTTGCCATATCTCTGATCCTATATGTCTTCCCAAGGGAGGGTAAGTTTAGATATGAGTTTGCTGAGGGTAAACCATGGCATTATGGTCTTCTCACTGCATCTTATGACTTTCCAATCTATAAAACAGATAAACAGGTCAAAGAGGAGCAAGATAGTGTTATGAAGAATTTTCAGCCCTATTTTCTTTATAAAGAAGAAGTCTTGTCCCAACAGTTAGAGAGGTTAAAGGATGATTATAACCGAATACTTCATTTGAAGGCACCAACTCCATATTATACATATCTTAAATCTTCACTTGAGACTATCTACAAGCAAAGTATTATTGAGAGTAAGCAGTTAGATGAGTTGACTACAAATGGAGTAGAGGCAATAGTACGTGTAGACGGTAACACAGGAAGGAGTCTCCCTATATCTTCATTATTGACAATCAAGAAGGCTTATGAAAAGATAATGAATGATATTCCAACGGGGTTGAATCGCCAAATCCTCCAATCTATTGATGTTACTAACTATTTAGTAACCAATATAGAGATGGATGTCCGAAAGTCTCAAGAGTCGAAGAAGGAGTTACTTAGTCGAATATCTGTAGCTAGTGGTATGGTACAGGCTGATGAGAGGATTATTGATAAGGGTGAGATAGTAACGCCACGTACTTATGCCATACTATACTCATTAAAGAGGGTTTCGGAGCAAAGAAGTGGTAACCTGGAAAGGCAAATCTGGTCACTTGTTGGCGAAGTACTGCTAATTTTAGCTCTCTTCTCAAATATGTTTCTATATCTAAGATTGTTCCGTTTCGAGTCTTTCAAGAAGAAGAAGTTGCTTTTTTTTATTTTGATAATGATAACCTCATTTGTGCTATTTACAGCTGCTTTAGCTCAAATGAAGCTCTTTAGTATATATTTTATTCCATATGCAATAGTCCCATTAATAGTAAGAACCTTTTTTGATTCACGTACGGCTCTCTTCACACATATAATTACAATATTATTATGTTCGTTTATGGCGCCATTTCCTTTCGAGTTTCTGCTTCTTCAGATAACGGCGGGTATGACTGCTATATATTCATTAAAGGACTTGACCGAGAGATCACAGATAGTAAGGAGTGCAGCACTAATATTTATGACATACTTTGTTATTTATATAGCATACACCATGCACCAAGATGGAGATATCACTCGGATAAATTGGCGAGTTATACTCGCACTTCTGGTTAATAGTAGCGCAATTCTATTCAGCTATCTACTAATATATTTGTTTGAGAAGATCTTCGGATTTGTATCTAATGTTACATTGGTTGAACTAGCAAATATTAATTTACCTATTCTTAGAGAATTTTCGGAAGTTTGCCCAGGTACTTTCCAACACTCTCTACAAGTATCTAATTTAGCAGCTGATGCAGCAATGCTGATCAATGCTAATGCAGCTCTTGTTCGAACTGGAGCTCTTTATCATGATATAGGGAAGATGGAGAATCCAGCATTCTTTACCGAGAATCAAACTGGTGTAAACCCACATGATACCTTACCATACAATGTGAGTGCAAAGATTGTTATTGATCATGTAGAGAATGGAGTACGAATAGCCAATAAACTAGGCTTACCTACTGCTATTATAGATTTTATAAAGACTCATCATGGTGATGGAAAAGCTAAATATTTTTACTATTCTCAGATGAATAAGTATCCTCAAGAGGTAATAGACGAGAAGCAATTTACATACCCAGGTCCAAAACCCCATACTAAGGAGATGGCATTGGTTATGATGGCAGACTCCGTGGAGGCAGCCTCAAGGAGTCTCTCTTCATATACCGAAGATAGCATAAGAGAGTTGGTTGAGAGGATTATTGATTCTCAGATTGCCGAAGGTATGTTCAAGGACGCCTCCATCACTTTCCATCACGTTGAGTTGGTTAAGCAATGTTTTATTGAGAAATTAAAAATATTCTACCATACACGTATTAGTTATCCTGTCATCCCTGATGGGGTAAAGAGTGATGGTAAAGCATCTTGATCTTCTGCTATAGAAATGTAGCTCATTCTTAAGCTTAAATCAATCTATATATACATGAAAATTAGATACAATACCAAGAGAGTTGCAGCAACTCTCTTGATAATATTAAGTGCAATATCTCTATCAGCAGAGGTGTTACGTTCGCCTAATGGGAGTTTGGCGCTCAACTTTGAACTAATTGATGGAGTACCTTTTTACTGTGTTGATTATAAGGGGAAGTGCGTTGTTAAAAATAGTGCCTTAGGCCTTGTGATGGAAGAGGCGGAACTAAATGGTAACTTTGAAGTGACTCGTGTAGAGAATTCTACGTTTGATCAAATCTGGTATCCTATTTGGGGTGAGTATGATTCTATTCGTAACAATTATAATGAGTTGGCATTAACATTAACCCAAAGAGATGAGTACAAGCGATGCATTACATTGCGTTTTAGGCTCTTTAATGATGGATTAGGCTTTAGGTATGAATTGCCAACTCAGAGTAGCATGAATTATCTTGTAGTTAAAGATGAGGTGACTGAGTTTAATATGAACGGTAATCATACTCTTTTCTGCATGCCTGGCGATTATGACACGAATGAGTTTGCTTACACTACATCTCTTATCTCTGAAGTGGAGTTGGAGATGGATAAGAGGTTGGTTAAGAAAGGTTATGAATCTAGGGCTGAAGGAGGAGTAACTGTCCAGACTCCTCTAATGATCAAGAGTCAAGATGGCTTGTATATAAATATTCATGAAGCAGCACTCGTTAATTATTCGGGTATGCTGCTTAATGTTGACCCAATAAACTATAAGTTTGATGCGCATCTTACACCTGATAAATTGGGTAAAAAAGGTTACTTACAACTACCTTTTAATACTCCATGGAGAACTATCATTATAAGCGATGATGCACGCGATATTTTAGCTTCACAAATAATATTAAACCTCAATGAACCCTGCAATTATGAGGATGCAAGTTGGATTAAGCCTATAAAGTACATTGGTATTTGGTGGGAGATGTTCGTTGGTGATGGACGCTCGTGGGCTTATAGCGACTATAATAAAGCTAAGCCTGGTATTACAGATTACTCAAAGCTTACACCCAATAATAGGCATATGGCTAATACGGCCCATGTTAAGGAATATGTTGATTTCGCATATGAGCATGGCTTTGATGCTGTGCTGGTAGAGGGTTGGAATGAAGGTTGGGAGGATTGGGCTTCATATAGAAAGGAGCGTCAATTTCTTTTCAATAAGCCTTATCCCGATTTTGATATTAAAGAGATACAGAGTTATGCAGCACTTAAGGGGGTAAAGATAATGATGCATCATGAAACAAGTGCTAATGCTTGTGATTATGAAAGACAGCTCGATATTGCTTTTCAGTATATGGTTGATCATGGATATAACTCAGTCAAGACTGGTTATGTAGGGTATGTTATACCAAGGAGCGAATATCACTCTTCTCAATGGATGAATAACCACTATATACATGTGATCGAGCGTGCGGCAGACTTCAAAATAATGGTTAATAGTCATGAGGCTGTTAGGCCAACTGGGCTTTGTCGTACTTACCCAAACTGGTTGGCGCAAGAGTCTGCTCGCGGTGGAGAGTTTGAGACTATGGGAGGGAATGATCCGGATCATACAACGATTCTGCCATTTACCCGCCTGAAGGGTGGGCCGATGGATTATACTCCTGGGATATTTGAGACACGGATGAGTTATTATGGTGATGGAAAGAGGGCGGAACGAGTGCATACCACCTTAGTTAAGCAGTTGGCTCTATACCTAACTCTCCCTAGTCCTCTACAAATGGCAGCTGATTTGCCATCTAATTATAATAGGTTTCCTGATGCATTCCAGTTTATAAAGGATGTTGCTGTAGACTGGTCTAATAGTTACTATCTTGAGGCTGAGCCAGGAGATTATATTACGGTAGCTCGTAAAGCAAAGGGTAGGGACGAATGGTTCGTTGGTGGAATAACTGACGAGAATCCACGTAAAGCAACTATACCTCTTTCATTTCTTCCAAAGGGAGCTAATTTTTTAGCAACTATATATGAAGATGGTAAGGATGCAGACTGGGATACCAACCCTCAAAGCTACAATATCCGTCAAATCGTTGTCAGCAGTACAACTGTCATAAAGCAGAAGTTGGCTCCTGGAGGAGGTGTGGCTATTTCTATAAAACCTTTGATTGAGAATAAATAATAGAGAGTGATTTACATGTAGTTTATTATACAATTTAATTCAATATATTATGAAGATCGCAGTAATTGGTGGTGGTAATATGGGTGGTGCAATTGTGAGTGGTATAATTAGAAGTGGTTTTCTTACAGCACAAGCTATTTCTGTGTCAGATATTAATGAGGCTACACTTGCTAGATTACAAGTTCAACATCCTGGAATAAATGTTACCTACAATAATATTGAGGCTTGTACTGGAGCTGATTTTATTGTTATTTCTGTCAAACCATGGTTTCTCCTCGATGTGATATCCCAGATAAGGCCTCATTTAGACTATTCAAAGCAGACTATTCTTTCTATTGCCGCTGGAGTGAGCTGCAATGAGCTTACTGAAATGTTTAAGTTTGAAGATAACTATCCAAACATTTATCGTATTGTGCCCAATACAGCGATTGCTATAAACCAGAGTATGACATTTATTTCAACTGTAAATGGTTCAAATAGTGTCACACAAAAGGTTTGTGATATTTTTTCTCAATTGGGCAAAGTCTCTATTATTGAAGAGAGGTTAGTGTCGGCGGCAACATCTATTGGCTCTTGTGGAACTGCATTTGCATTCCGATATATAAGGGCTAGTATTGCAGCGGGAATTGAGTTAGGTCTCTCTTCGGATGAATCTAAACAAGTAGTTTTGCAAACGCTTAAGGGTGCAGTGGAGCTTCTTCTGAATGGTGGTGAGCATCCAGAGGCTGAGATTGACAAGGTGACAACGCCTGGTGGATTGACAATCAGGGGTTTGAATGAGCTTGAACATAGTGGATTCTCGAGCTCCATAGTAAAGGGGTATAAAGCTACTCGTTAGCCTTTTTAATTCTTTATCTATATCCTTTGGGGGTATAGTAACTGAGTAATATGTAAAACTTGTGACACTATTGTGAAAAAAACATTGTGCAAACGTTTGCACTTGTGTGATTTATTATTAAGTTTGTGCCCATAATCATAAACAACAACAAAAAACTGAAAACATAACAGCTTAAAGTTACTCCTTCCGTTAGCGTGAACGACATGCTAAATGATGGAAGAATAAGAGCTAGTATGTGCATAACGCAAACAGTATAATAACAATGAAAAAGGTCGTAACATTTGGAGAGATAATGCTCCGTCTTGCCACTCCAGGCTATCAACGTTTCTCACAAGCAACAGAACTTACAGCTACATTTGGTGGAGGTGAGGCAAACGTTGCAGTATCATTGGCAAATTATGGTCTAAACGCAGAGTTCGTATCTCGTGTTCCAAACAATGATATCGCGAAATCTTGCTTGATGAACCTTCACAAGCATAGCGTTAAAACAGATAATATGCTTTATGGAGGAGATCGTTTAGGTATCTATTTCCTTGAAACAGGAGCTGTGTCACGTGCAAGTAAGGTTGTTTATGACCGCGCTTACTCTTCTATTTCAGAGATCCAACCAGGGATGATAAATTGGAGAGAAGTATTCAAAGATGCTCAGTGGTTTCACTGGACAGGTATTACACCAGCACTATCTCAATCAGCAGCAGACGCATGTTTGGAGGCAATCAAAATTGCAAACGAGATGGGTATTACAGTATCAACAGATTTGAACTTCCGTAAGAATCTTTGGAAGTATGGCAAAACAGCACAAGAGGTTATGCCAGCTCTAGTAGAGGGTTGCGATGTTATCTTGGGTAACGAAGAAGATGCAGAGACTGTATTTGGTATCAAGCCAGAAGGATTTGATGTTACAAACACAGGAGGTCATGTTGAAGCCGCTGAATTTGAATCTGTTTGTCGTCAGTTGATGGGTCGTTTCCCACGTGCTAAGAAGGTTATTATCACTCTACGTGGTTCTATCAATGCTAACCACAATACATGGGCAGGCGTTTTGTTTGATGGTAACAAACTATACGAGTCACCAACATACAATATTACACACATTGTAGACCGCGTAGGTGGTGGCGACTCATTCATGGGTGGTTTGGTTTACGGATTGATATCATACCCACAAGATGATCAGAAAGCACTTAACTTCGCTGTTGCAGCTTCATGTTTGAAACATACTATTTATGGTGATTTCAACTTGGCTACTGTAGAGGAGGTAGAGAAATTGATGAGTGGAGATGCTTCAGGTCGTGTTTCTCGCTAATCCCACTTTAGGAAGTTAATAACAGATTAGATAATTAATCTACTAGCCTTAGTACTTTTTCTAGGGCTAGTAGATCTAGAAAATAAAATAATGGCTCGTTTTTCAAAGATACAGACTATAAATGCAATGTCTGCAACAGGTATGGTGCCTGTTTTCTATCACAATGATGCAGAGATTGCAAAGAGTGTAGTAAAAGCTTGCTACGAAGGTGGTGTTCGTGTATTTGAATTTACTAACCGTGGTGATTTCGCTCATGAGATCTTTGCTGAGATTGTAAAGTTTGCGGCTAAAGAGTGTCCAGAGATGATCATCGGTATTGGCTCGATTGTAGATCCAGCTACTGCTGCTCTATACATTCAGCTAGGTGCAAATTTCGTGGTTGGACCACTATTCAATCCAGAGATAGCAAAGGTGTGTAACCGTCGTCTTATACCTTATACTCCAGGGTGTGGTTCAGTCTCAGAGGTTGGATTTGCTCAAGAGTTGGGTTGCGATGTTTGTAAGGTATTCCCTGCAGGAAATGTGGGAGGTCCTTCATTTGTTAAGAATATGAAAGCCCCAATGCCATGGTCCCTTCTTATGGTGACTGGTGGTGTTGAACCAACTGAAGAAAATCTTTCAGCATGGATCAACGCAGGTGTTACTTGTGTAGGGATGGGTTCAAACCTATTTCCAGCTGAAGTAATCAAAGCTGGCAACTGGAGTGCCATTTCAGATAAGTGTCGCGAGGCACTTGCTATTATTGAAAAAGTTAGAAAGTGATAATAGATTATGCTCTCCTCTTGGTTCAATAAAAGGGCTAAGAGGAGACTTTTCAAAACAAAACATTAATTTAATAGTTTAGAAAAACTAATAAGTATGAAACAAACCAATCAATCGATGACGAAGTATCGCTGGTCGATATGTTCATTGCTATTCTTCGCCACTACGATCAACTATCTAGATAGACAAGTTTTATCTCTTACGTGGAAAGATTTTATTGCCCCAGAATTTCACTGGACAGATAGTCACTATGGTACAATCACAGCAATATTCTCTATTGTATATGCAATAAGTATGCTATTTGCTGGTCGTTTCATCGACTGGATGGGAACAAAAAAAGGTTTCCTTTGGGCAATCTTTGTGTGGTCTATTGGTGCTTGTTTGCACGCTCTTTGTGGTGTTGCTACAATGTGGTCAGTAGGTCTTGATAGTGTAGATGCTATGATCAATGTGAGCGACGTTAAGATGGTTGCCAACATAATCAGTGTTAGTGTTACACTTATGATCTTCTCTCGTATTGTTTTGGCTATTGGTGAGGCGGGTAACTTCCCTGCTGCCATCAAGACAACAGCGGAATATTTCCCTAAGAAAGACCGTGCTCTAGCAACTTCAATCTTTAATGCTGGTGCAACGGTTGGTGCTCTTGCAGCTCCTGTTACAATTCCTACTATTGCTAAGATGTGGGGTTGGGAGATGTCATTCATCATCATCGGAGCTCTTGGATTCTTATGGATGGGCTTTTGGACTTTCATGTATGCTAAGCCAGAGAAGAGTAAACATGTAAATAATGCAGAATTAGATTATATTCTACAAGATAAAGATGATAACTCATCATCAACAGGAGCTGAAGAGCCAAAGTTGTCATTCTCACAAATACTAGGATTCAAACAGACTTGGGCTTTTGCTCTTGGTAAGTTTATGACAGACGGCGTTTGGTGGTTCTTCCTTTTCTGGACACCAGCTTACATCAGTGATGTGTATGGAATTAAAGCCTCAGACCCTCAAGGACAGTTAGCTCTATTTGTGCTGTATGCTATCACACTACTCTCTATTGGAGGTGGATACTTGCCGACTATATTCATTAACAAGTTTAAAATGGACCCATATGCTGGTCGTATGAGAGCGATGCTTATCTTTGCATTCTTCCCACTTCTTGCACTAATAGCACAGCCATTGGGGGTATATTCATTCTGGTATCCTATCATTATTATCGGTATTGCAGGAGCAGCTCACCAATCATGGTCAGCAAACATCTTCTCTACTGTAGGTGATATGTTCCCTAAATCAGCTATTGCTACCGTTACAGGTATCGGTGGTATGGCTGGTGGTCTTGGTTCTTTCCTTATCAATAAAGGATCAGGTAACCTATTTACATTTGCTTCAGGTACGACAATGGTAGAAGGAGCAGAGCTTCCAATGACCAAAGAGCTTATTTCTAAGGGTGCTGAGTACGCTCGACCTGCAATGCAGTTTGCTGGGTTTGAAGGCAAAGAAGCTGGTTACTTCATCATCTTCTGTGTTTGTGCTTGCGCTTACTTGATTGGTTGGACAATGATGAAGATCCTTGTGCCTAAGTATAAGCCAGTAGTAGTAAAATAACAGAATAAGATTTAAGTATACAATATATATTTAAGTAATGCTTATATAATCGTTGTCCATATAGTTTAGAATGAAAAAAGTGTATCTCTTTCGGGGGGTGCACTTTTTTTTATTCCTACATTTACGCTCTCTAATACACTGTAAACGACTATGAATAATAACAGAATCAAAGAGCTAAATCCATCCCCGCTCAACCTACAAGGAGAGTATGTGCTATATCGAATGCAAGCCTCCGTAAGATTAAGGCATAATCTAGCACTTAGATATGCTATAGATCAAGCAAATTCTTTAGGGTTACCCCTAAGAATATTATATACTTTATATCCAAATTCCCCAGAAGCCAATCTTCGTCACTTCACTTTCCTTGTGCAAGGACTATTGGATTTTGCAAGCTCAGCTAGTGAAAGAGGTTATCAGCTCGTAGTCGAGATAGGCAATACATCTGACTCAGTAGCTAAACATATTTATGCAGCAGCAGTAATTGTACTAGATAGAGGGTATCTACTTGAGCAACGACAGTGGCAAGAAGAGATTGTTACTCTATCTAAATGTAGAGTCATACAAGTTGAGGATAATCTTTTAGTACCTATTGAGACCACTAGTGATAAAGTTGAATGGGCTGCCAGAACAATTAGACCACGCATTCATAGATCCCTTAATCAAATGCTAGAGGATATAATCTTTGAATATCCCAACGACCTAAATGATGATTTAAAGAGGCCTATAGACTTTTCAGATCTCAAATCCCATCTGTGTAATTTTTTAGATGACACATCTTTAATTAATGATAGACTAACTCCTGTCGACACCATCGGTGGAGAGTCTCAGGCTTTATCTTTGTTTGAGTATTTTGTTCGAGAGAAGATGATCCATTACTCTACTGAGCGAAATAACCCATCATCCAATGGGTCATCAAGAATATCACCATACCTCCACTTTGGGCATATCTCTCCGCTCACTCTTATTCAGATGGCTCGTCAAGGAGAGTCCTCTATTGATGATAGGCTCGTTGGACTCTACCAAGAGAGTATGGATACACTAATAGAGCAGTTGATAGTTCGTCGAGAGTTAGCACACAATTGGGTTTTCTATACCCCCAATTATCATAACTACGAAGCACTTCCTGAATGGTGCCGAACAACTCTTGCAAAACACATGTCTGATCATAGGGGGATAACCTACACTATCGATCAACTAATTAATTGCCATACTCACGAAGAATCATGGAATGCAGCCATGCGAGAGATGATATACACGGGTTATATGGAGAATACCCTTAGGATGTATTGGGGTAAGAAGATACTTGAATGGAGTGAAACACCCCAAGAGGCATTCCAAAGAGCCCTTTATCTCAACAATTACTACTTCCTTGATGGAAGAGATGCAAACTCATATGTGGGAGTAGCATGGTGCTTTGGCCTTCACGATAGGCCATGGAGTGAGCGTCCCATCTTTGGCATGATTAGATATATGAACCAAGCTGGGCTATATAGGAAGTATGATATGAATAGTTATATTGCAAAATTCACTACTTTTGTATCTGATTGCAATAGAAATACTATAATAACAGATAAATAGATATGGGAAAGAATAAGTTGAGCAAGTTTGCCGATATGGATACATACCCTCATGTTTTTCAATTCCCCTTTGCTGTACTTCAGGAGAAGGGGTTTGCGCTAAAGGGTAATTGGAAGCGTGATTTTTTCAAAAACGACAACCCTATTGTCCTCGAACTTGGGTGTGGTAGAGGAGAGTACGCTGTTGGTCTTGCTCGCCAATTCCCAAACAAAAACTTCATTGGAGTTGACATTAAGGGAGCTAGAATGTGGGCAGGTGCAAAGGATTCATTCACCAACGGTATTAATAATGTAGCATTCCTACGTACAGATATAGAATTAATACACCACTTCTTCGCCTCTGGTGAGGTCTCGGAGATATGGATTACATTCCCAGACCCTCAGATGAAGAAGGTGAGAAAACGTCTTACATCAACTCGTTTCATGGAGCTATACCGCCAGATCCTTACCGACAATGGTCTTGTTCACCTAAAGTGTGATAGCGACTTCCTATTCACTTATACAAATTATATGGTGGAGATAAACAAACTACCAGTTAATATCTCTACAAGCGACCTCTACCACTCAGGTATGGCTGACGATATCCTATCAATACGTACAGCATACGAACAGCAATGGCTTGATCGTGGTAAAACGATTAAGTACCTTCAGTTTGTTTGCGAGGCACGTGAGACGTTCGTTGAGCCTGAAGTTGAGATAGAGTTTGACGACTATCGTAGCTACAACCGTAGCAGACGTAGTGAGTCATCTCAAGGGGTATAATATATTTATCATTGCTGTCCAGTGAAAGTTTTTATTGGGCAAAAAGCAAAAGGGCTGAATCAAAGGATTTAGCCCTTTTCGTTTACTTTATGGTTTAGACTCCAAATATTCCAACCATAAGCCGAAATATATATTTTAGCCGGACAACCTCTCTATATATTGTCACTCATTAAATCTTGCAGATAGTAGATTTAATCAAGTAGATGAGCTGTAGTAGGTGTTATGGTCGGTATGAGAGTAGTGATGATTGACTATTCTAATTCTCTAATGTTGTAAAAACGCTCAGATAGTGAATCATTTGTCAATGGATTCCTTTTTTGTAAAATTACTTAGTTGAATTTGAGTTAGCAACTCACAGGGTTGCTAACGAAGTTTTTCCCTATCTACACCTCCTGCACTTAACATTTTCATCTCCTTGTTTTTGCATTAATCTCATCTTTGTTTCTGTTTGCCACAATATAAATACCCAAATCTCATAAATAGCCTATAGTTTTAAGCTAAATGATAGGGGTGTAGATAGGATTCTATTGCCACCTATCTACACCCCCTATTGCCACCCGCAATGGGCTGATAATTAAAGAGTGTTGCAATGTGGCAATAGAAATCATCAAAACTAAGAGTCTGTGAGAAGATTTTGGTGTTTTTTTAAGAGTTGATTGTTAAATCTATTCTCTTGATTAACTCTTAAGCCTTGCTCTATCATTCATAAAAAGAGATTTACCAACTCCGCTACTGCCTAACCATCAGTTACCCTTAGGCTAACTACTAGTTACTCACGGCCTAACTCACCAAAAGCCTCAGGCTAATTCAAAAAACGCAGTGAGATAAGGATCAAAACTCTGAGGGTTTAGGGTGTTATCTCTAAGCGTTTTTACCCTTACCTCACCGCGTTTTTTATCTTATCAACCTCTTTATGCTATTTTCATATTTGCAATGTGAAATTGCTAACTTGCATAGATATCTAGTAAACCTAAAAAGTCTATCCTTTTATAGCCATTGCAAAAGAAAGGATTGTTAAGTAGAGTTGTTCAAGGAGAATGCTGTCAGGCTAAGTTGTGAACTATGTGGCAGTTTAAGTATGGCGCTAAAGAGTAGGTAGTATGCTAATGGGTTTAATCAGTAAATCTGAAACCCATAATGATGTTGTTCTATGGTTGTTGAATTGAGTAGTAAATTTTAGAAGTATCAGAGATGTAAGATTCTTTCTTTTTAGGCTATGCGAAGTATATTCACCCTATACATTAAATAATCCCACAAGTTTTGGACTTGATTCTAAATATGCTATAATAAGAAAGGTCTGATTACTACTTTTAGTAATCAGACCTTTTGAAAGTGATCTCGACAGGATTCAAACCTGTAACCTTCTGATCCGTAGTCAGATGCTCTATTCAGTTGAGCTACGAAACCCTTTGATTTTTAATATCCAACTTGAAAATAATCAAGTGACAATTGGATGATTTGTGATCCCGACAGGATTCGAACCTGTGACCCACAGCTTAGAAGGCTGTTGCTCTATCCAGCTGAGCTACGAGACCATCCCTGTTTGTGATTACAAAGGTACTACATATTTTGAGACTGGCAAATTTTGGAGAGCTTTTTTTTAGCTGCAAGTGTAAATTCTATGGGCTAAAAGTGCGCATTATGTAAGATAAAAGCCTAATTTTGTACCCAATAAGAGTATAAAAGTAAAGCAGAAAAAAAAGAGAAAAAAATGAGACAATCAAAGGTTACTTATCAGGATTGGATGGAGATGCATCCTTGGTTAAAGGCTACAGACGACTCGGTAGTTTACTATGTGAAGTTGGCAAATGCTATTTTGACCGAGCTACAGAAGGAGGATTTATCGACGAAAGTGGCAGTTCAGTCAGCTTGTGGGTTTGCAGCCTACCTTGAGGATGTGATCTCTGGTCGTCATATTTTTGGTACACTACAGAATATTTACAAGAGAAAGTATGGATTTAGATTACCATTCTTCCCACTTCTTGAGGATGAATACTATGAGGATGAGGTAAATTTTGCAGATATTACATTTCTCTATTGGCATTTTTTGGCCCAGAGTGATGCAGGTTTATTTCCATCACCGAAACTCTCTCCAGATCAGATTCAAAGAGCCGCAAAGATCTTTGATCTTCTAGAGAACGCATTCGAGGATGCTCCAGAGAGTGAAGATCTAGGAGCATTCCTTACGCTTGTTGGTGTGGATAAACCTACATTTAATGATATTGCACCTCGTCTTGTATATATACAGCGTCAGAGTTACATCAACCATATCATTGCTGATCGTGAGATGGATATGTATGCAGATGAGTTGAAAGCTGAGTCAGGTATTGATGAGGCGTCATTCTTCTTCTTCTTGAATGAGTATGCCAATCAGATGCTATTTAATCTTCCGTTGAGTGCTTCGGCTGAGTTTACTTCATCTTTTTATGCTGAATTGGTTGGTAGTAAACATAAGGCTTATAAGTTTATTAGATCTATTGGGCGCGACAAGCTTTCTACACTATTTACTTTCGTAGAGGAGAGGAAAGATACGGTTGTACTAAAGCATAGCAATAGTGATGCTCAAGTTGAGGTACTTAAGGAGTCGCTTCCAAGTAAGATAAGCGACAAGCCTAACTGGCTTTGTGAGGTTGTCGCTCTTGGGGATAAGTACTACTGTGTTTCTGACGTTGTTCACCCTGAGGAGTCGCCTGAAGAGGAGATGGGTGCACCATCGGATATGCTTGCTAATATCTTTGAGAGTAGAGAGAGTCGAATAGAATTGTTGAGTAGAGTGAAAGTAGCCTTTGATAAGCTGTATGATGGCAAACCATTCGTATTCACTGGTTCATACAAGAAAGCAAACGAGATAGTCTCCAAAATCTTTGCTGAGGTTGCTCCAGGAAGATTGATGGTAGAGGCTCTTGAGGAGCAGTATGAGGGTAATTGTGTGTTGTATCTAAATCCAATAAATGGATTTGAGCTTTATAACACCTTTAATCTATTTGGTAAGAAGATTATTAGAGGAGAGAAAGCAAACCTTAAGTATCCAACATTAGTTGAACTTCTTACCTCAAACACCTATCCTAAAGAGTTTGTCTCTGAGATTATCAAACAGGGATGGATTGCTTGGGATATAAGTTCTGAGGACACAGAACTATTGCGTACAAACACTGCTTATCTTTTAGACTACTACAAAGTAGAGCCAGTGCTTGTATAGACTTACATATCTACATAGATATGTGATAAACTCAATAGTGTTGTGAAATGTTATTATGTTTGTAGCAATATATGTAGATTTATGAATAGTAAGCCATACAAAGTAGGCCTAGCCCTAAGTGGGGGAGGTGCAAAGGGATTCGTGCATATCGGTGCTCTCAAAGCACTTGAGGAAGTTGGTCTTAAACCAGAGATCATAAGCGGTGTGAGTGCAGGATCAATGATTGGAGCACTCTATTGCGATGGTTACTCCACACAAGAGATCATCGATATGATACGCCCTATAAAGTTTAGTGACTTAGCTGAGCTTGTTATGCCTAAGAAGAGCTTCTTTACTATGAATGGTCTCCAGAAATTCATAGAGAAGAATCTTCGAGCTAGAACATTTGAGGAGTTAAAGATCCCATTTGAGATCATTGCCACGGATATGGATCATGGTAAGAGTGTGCTATTTAATAGTGGAGGTGGCCTTTGCAGTAAGATTGCAGCCTCATGCTCAATACCGGTATTATTTCCTCCTGTGATCATTGATGGAGTTCACTATGTAGATGGAGGGGTGCTAAAGAATTTTCCTGTCGCACCTCTTAAGCCTGTTTGTGATCTTGTAATTGGTGTAAATGCAACCCCGCTGATCGCAAGAGAATACAAGAAGAGCTTGATCTCCATAGCAGAAAGATCATATCATTTCATGTTTAAAGCCAATAGCTTTCAGGATAAACAGCTATGTGATATTCTTATTGAACCAGATTCGGTAAATAGTTATGGTCTTTTTGATGTAGAACACATTGAGGAGATTGTAGATAAGGGATATAGAGCAACCAAGCATGTGCTAAATCAAAAGAGGGTGCAAGAGTTGCTCATAGAGCATAAAAAACGATATGAGAGGTTGCACGGTGTTGTATGAAAGAGAAGTTGATAATCTATCAAGTATTACCACGACTATTTGGCAACTCTACTACTAATCCTATACCAAATGGTAAGTTTCAGGAGTGTGGTTCTGGAAAGTTCTCCTCATTTACACATAAAGCACTCCAAGAGATAAACTCTCTTGGTTGTAATTTTATATGGTATACAGGAGTTATTGAACATGCCACTAGGAGTGATTTTACAGATATAGGTATTCCTTTGGATAATCCCCTTACTGTAAAGGGGGAAGCAGGTTCACCATATGCAATAAAGGATTATTATGATGTAAACCCATATCTAGCAGATGATCCTAGGAGAAGAATTGAGGAGTTTGAAGAGCTTATTGAGAGATCCCATGACAGTGGTTTGGGTGTGATAATTGATTTTGTTCCTAATCACGTGGCTCGTCAGTATCATTCAGATCAAAAGCCTAATGGTGTATTAGATCTTGGGGATAGTGATAATAGTGAACACTCTTTTGATCCTCAGAATAATTACTACTATATACCTCATCATATCTTGGCAGGAGATATATTTCCAGGTGAGGGAGAGATGCAGTATAGAGAGTATCCTGCAAAGGCAACAGGCAATGATTGTTTTCATGCCTATCCATCTACAAATGATTGGTACGAGACAGTAAAGCTCAACTACGGTGTCGATTATGCCTCATGGGGTGCAAAGCACTTTGACCCAATACCCGATACGTGGCATAAGATGTTACATATATTGATGTATTGGAGCTCGAAAGGGGTCGACGCATTTCGCTGTGATATGGCAGAGATGGTGCCAGTGGAGTTTTGGGGATGGGCTATATCTAAGGTGAAGCAGATACACCCAGATATTATTTTTATAGCTGAGGTGTATAATCCTGATTTATATTATAGTTACGTCCATATTGGGGGGTTTGATTATCTCTATGATAAAGTGGGTCTATATGATACGCTACGAGGAGTTGTTACCCAAGATCAACCAGCCACTGATATTACAACCTCATGGCAACGACTCGGTGAGATGACAAATCATATGCTCAATTTTCTAGAGAATCATGACGAACAGCGTATTGCTTCATCCTTCTTTGCTGGTTCGCCCGAGAGAGCAATTCCAGCTATGGTTGTTACCTCGTTGATGAATAGTAATCCATTGATGATTTATTTTGGTCAAGAGATTGGTGAGGCGGCATTGGATTCAGAGGGTTTCAGTGGACATGATGGTCGAACTTCAATCTTTGACTATTGGAGCATTGACTCCGTTGAGAGATGGTATAATCATGGAGCGTGTAATCAGCGAAGGTTAAAGCCAAGAGAGCGAGAACTAAGGGCTTACTACTCAAAGCTGCTTAATATTGCTCGTTTTGAGAGAGCGATAGTTGAGGGTTTATTTTTTGATCTTATGTATGTCAATCCACGAGGAGAGTTTTTTGATCCTAGTATAAATTATGCATTCATGAGGTTCTTTCAAGGAGATCTTATATTAGTTGTTGTCAACTTCAATAGTGAAGAGTTGGAGTGTAAGGTTAATATACCACAACATGCATTCGACTATTTCCAGATAGAATCCCCAATATCCGGTAGAGCTGTGGATTTGATTACTCAAAAGAGTGTTCATGCTACGCTCATGACAGATAAACCCTTTGTTTGTACTCTCCAATCTTATGGATCGATCATATTGAAATTTGTATGTAACAATATTGTTAAAGAGAGATAATTACTTATATTTGCAAAGCATCCTAAAGAGTATACTCTTTTTGGGATGCTTTCTTTTAAATATTAGTAATATAAGTATAGTATAAAAATGAAAAAAAGTCTAGCTCTAATGATTACAGCCGGGATGCTTGCTTCTTGTTCAGTAAACAAGGACACAAAGAGTGAAGATGATTTCAACTTCACTGTTGAGAACTTCGCTGATGTACAGATCCTACGCTATCGTGTAAACGGATTCGATCAACTTTCACTGCAACAAAAAACGCTTCTCTACCATTTGAGTCAAGCAGCTAGTGAGGGTCGTGATATTCTTTTTGACCAAAACGGTAAATATAACCTTGCTATTCGCCGCGTACTTGAGGCTATCTACACTAATACGAAAAGTGATAAGAGTACTCAAGAGTTTAAGAACCTTGAGGAGTATCTTAAACTAGTTTGGTTTAACAACGGCATTCATAATGATTACTCATCAGATAAACTTGTGCCAAAGTTCTCTGCAGAGTATTTTGCTAATGAGGTTAAGGGCCTTGATATCTCACTTGTTCCTATAAGAGATGGAGCTACAGTTGATCAGTTCCTTGCAGAGATCACACCAATAATCTTCGATTCTACGGTAATGGCTGTCAGAGCCAACCAAGCTAAAGGTCAGGATCTATGTTTGACTTCAGCAAATAACTACTATGATGGAGTTACTCAAGCTGAGGCTGAGGCTTTCTACAATTCAATGAAAGATCCAAAAGATAATACTCCTATCTCATACGGCTTGAACTCTCGACTTGTAAAGGAAGATGGTAAAGTATTTGAGAAAGTATGGAAAGTAGGCGGACTATATACTCAGGCTATAGAGAAGGTAGTTGCGCATTTGACAACTGCTGTTGAATATGCTGAGAATGAGAAACAGAAGGCGGTTATTGAATCGCTTATCAGCTATTACAATACGGGTTCGTTGAAAGGTTTTGATGAGTATTCCGTTCTTTGGTTGAAGGATGTTGACTCTCAAGTTGACTTCGTAAACGGATTTATTGAGAATTATGGTGATCCACTAGGGTTGAAGTCTAGCTGGGAAGCTGTAGTTAACTTCAAAAATATTGAAGCAACAAAGCGTACGGAGATCATTAGTAGCAACGCTCAATGGTTTGAAGATCGTTCTCCTGTTGATAGCCGATTCAAAAAAGAGGAGGTCAAAGGGGTATCTGCTAAAGTTATTACTGTGGCTATGCTTGGTGGGGATACTTATCCAACATCGCCGCTTGGTATTAACCTTCCAAATGCAACATGGATCCGTCGTGACCATGGTTCGAAGTCTGTTACTATCGAGAATATATCTGAGGCTTATGATAAAGCATCACAAGGCAACGGCTTTGGTGAGGAGTTTGTTTGGAGCCAACAAGAACGTGATCTACTTAAGAACTACGGATTCCAAGCATCTAATCTTCATACAGACCTTCATGAGTGTCTAGGTCATGGTTCAGGGAAACTTCTTCCGGGAACAGATCCAGATGCACTTAAAGCCTACGGTTCGCCACTTGAGGAGATGCGTGCAGACCTCTATGCACTATACTTCATGGCTGATGCTAAAACTGTCGAGCTAGGTCTTCTTCCAAATGAGGAGGCTTATAAGGCAGAGTATTACAAATATGTAATGAATGGTCTTATGACTCAGTTGACAAGAGTTCAGCTTGGCAAATCGATAGAGCAAGCACATATGCGTTGTCGCTCAACTATCTCTCACTGGATTCTTGCAAATGGAGCAGCTGACAATGTGGTAGAACTTAAGAAGCGTGATGGCAAAACTTATGTTGTAGTAAATGACTACGTTAAAATGCGTGAGCTTCTTGGTAAACTTCTATCTGAGATACAGAGAATCAAATCAGAAGGTGATTATCAGGCAGGTATGGATATGATTGAGACCTATGGTGTGAAAGTTAATCTTGAACTTCACGAAGAGGTTCTAACGCGTTATGCGGCTCTAAATATTGCTCCATGGAGAGGTTTCCTAAACCCAGTATTCAACGCTACCGTTGATGCTAACGGAGTGATCACGGATGTTAATCTAACGTACAACGAAGGTTATGCAGAGCAAATGTTGCGTTACTCAAAAGAGAATTCGCCACTGCCAACATACAATAATTAATTAATCTATAATTAATAGATCATATTCTCAAAGAGGGATTATAGCCACTGTGGTTCTAATCCCTCTTTTTGTATGTAGAAGTTAATGTTTAACAGAGTTTAGTCTAGATTAATTTTGTGGATAATACCCAAACAGATACATTTGTCATCCCGTTTGGGTATTAAAAAGTAAAACCACTAAGATATTGATGAAAAAGAGCAGATCGATCACGAACCTAAGGCTATTCGCTAAACAGATAGCTATAGCACTCTTTGCAACACTGGTTGTTGCGTGTGGAGGAACAAGTAATGAGGATATCCTGGATGGACTTAAACCAGGAGGAGGCAGTGGGTCTGGTACAGCTCCAGATGCAGAGGGTGACTATCCAGATAAAGGTAGTGCTTCACTTTCTCCAGTTGGGTACTATAATGCAGCCTTGGGGTTAAAGCAGAGCGCGCTTAAAGCTGAGCTTTATGAGATTATCCAAGGTCATAACGTCCGCTCGTACTACCAATTATGGACAGACTTTAGATCAACCGATGCCAAGAGCAATGGTAAAGTGTGGGATGTATATGACAATTCGACGAACTATACTTTTGGTGATGACCAGGATAAAGGGGGAGGTGATTCATATAGTTACAACCGTGAGCACTCAATACCTAAGAGTTGGTTTGGTAAGAGTAGTGATGACAAAACGCCTATATACTCTGATCTTTACTGTTTATATCCATCTGATTCTAAGGCAAACTCCGAGAGAAGTAACTACCCATTTGGGATTGTTACGACTCAGCAGTGGACCAATGGGACATCAAAGCGAGGTACGGCACAGATCAATGGCAAGTCGACTATTGTCTTCGAACCTGGAGAAGATCGCAAAGGAGATCTTGCTAGATCATACTTCTACTTTGCTACACGTTATGCTTATGGTGGGGATGGCCGCTCAGGATCAAAACCGACAGCTAATTTTAGTTCTTGGACTAATTCTGCAGGTGTTTTAGCTTTGAATACTTATCCGTTCTATCAACAGTGGGCATTGGATATTCTTCTTAAGTGGCACCGTGAAGATCCTGTTTCGGAGATGGAGATCAAGCGACACACAGCTATATATAATGTGCAGAAGAATCGTAATCCATATATAGACTATCCAGTGTTGGTTGAACATATATGGGGTAATCGCAAAGACCAGAGCTTCCAGCTTAAATAATAAAATAAGAGAGCAAAGGGTAAAAATTACCCTTTGCTCTCTTATTTTATTATTTAAGCTATATCATTATGCTTTATGATTCGATACACGGTGTATCATCTCAATGAACTCCTCATTTGTAAAGATTAGCTCAACCCCCCTCTGAGCTAACCAATCTTCAAGGTAGTCACTCTTTATATCAGCCATTACATCATATCCAGAAAGCTCAATCGAGTCTATCATACGCTCCACACTATCTTGAACTTGATGAATGACGGCCAATCTGTCTTCCATTCTGTCACCTTTTTGCATTTGAGTCTGGTGCTCATTTTGAGCTATTAGGTAAACAAATTGGTAGAATTTATCTGCTGACCCAAAGTGAGTATCAATAAAAGCTCTTTGAGCTTGCGATAGCTCAGATAGCTGTTTTTGTGCTGCTGTCATATTTTTACAATGAGTTATAATGTTATTTTCTATCCGCAAAGTTAGTAAACTTATTCCTAACTTTGAGCCCAAATATATATGTTAGAGTAATGATAGAGTTTATTGATTTGGGGTTTTCATATGAGGGAAAGAGACTATACGAGGCTTTTGACCTCAAGATAGAGGATGGTGAGCAGATTTGTCTACTTGGACCTTCTGGTGCAGGAAAGAGTACACTCTTGCATCTATTGTTGGGATTTGTAACTCCTAATCAGGGTAAGATAGTAGTGGATGGAATTGAGTTGACTCCAGCCTCAGTTAACGAGATTAGATCCAAGATAGCTTATATTCCACAGGATATTAATTTACCTTTTCACACCGTGCTTGAACTACTTGAGTTTCCATACACCTTGGCGGCAAATAGTTATATGAGATTTGATAAGCATAGAGCAAAAGAGATAACAACTAATCTGCATCTACCAGATGATATACTCACACGAGAACTCCGAGAACTCTCTGGAGGGCAGAAGCAAAGAGTGGTAATAGCTTCGGCTCTTTTGAGTCAGAAGCCAATACTTCTAATGGATGAACCCACTGCTGCTCTTGATCCTACGTCTGTTGGTATTGTTGCTCAAATGCTTGTTAAATCTAAAAGAACAATAATGGCTGTCTCACATGATGAACTATTCCAAGGAGCTTTTAGTAAAAGAGTTATTATATCTCAATAAACAAACTAAATATCAGATTTTAGAACAATGGATATATCACCGTTAGGTCTTATTTTTGGGGTGCTTCTTTTACTAATTCCAATTTGGTCATTAAGTTACTACAAAACAGGATTAGTAAAAGATACTCTCATTGGTGCAAGCAGAATGATAGTTCAGTTATTTATGATAGCAATCTATCTTGAGTATTTGTTTAGATTAAATAATCTATGGCTTAATCTTTTGTGGGTAGTTATTATGATAATTGTAGCTGTGGTAACAGTTCTTAATCGAACCAAATTACCTCAAAGATTACTAGCACTACCTACATTTATAGCTTTTGTTGTGGCTCTTGGGTTTATTGTTGCATACTTTCAGTGTTTGATAGTCCAGATAGATAACCCCTTTGAGGCTCGTTATTTTGTTCCTGTTTCGGGTATGATTCTTGGTAATATGCTTACTGCCAATGTTATTGCATTGAATAGCTTCTATGTAGGACTACGTCGAGAGCGTAACTTCTTCCTTTATATGCTGGGCAATGGAGCTTCTCTTTCAGAGGCTAGCCGTCCATTTATGCGAGATGCTCTAATTAAGTCATTTAATCCAACCATAGCCACGATGACTGTTATGGGTCTGGTAGCACTCCCAGGAACTATGACAGGTCAGATTTTAGGAGGTAGTGCTCCTAGCGTAGCTATTAAGTATCAGATTATGATGATGATATCAATATTCTCTTCGTCACTCATATCAGTGTTAGTTACTCTGTGGATTACACGTTCTCGTTCATTTACACAATACGGGATTCTTCACGATGATATAAAGTGATGCTCAAAAGAGCTCTTTTTTTGAGTTAAATTAATTTTTCTATCTTTGTGACGTTAAACAATAAAACGACTTTTAGAATGAAAGCATTTGTATTTCCTGGACAAGGAGCCCAGTTCGTTGGAATGGGTAAAGATCTATATGAAAGTTCGGAATTGGCAAAAGGACTATTCGACCAAGCTAATGAGATACTTGGATTTAATATTACAGAGTTGATGTTTGAAGGTACAGATGAAGATCTGCGCCAAACAAAGGTTACTCAACCAGCAATTTTTCTTCACTCAGTTATTCTAGCTAAGACTCTAGGTGACTCTTTTGCTCCCCAGATGGTTGCAGGACATTCATTGGGTGAATTCTCAGCACTTGTAGCTGCAGGAGCACTATCTTTTGAAGATGGACTTCGTCTAGTTGCCGCTCGTGCCATGGCTATGCAGAAGGCTTGCGAACTTCGTCCTTCAACGATGGCTGCAGTGCTTAACCTTGCGGATGAAAAGGTTGAGGAGATCTGTTCTTCAATCGAAGGTGAGATAGTGGTATGTGCTAACTTTAACTGTCCAGGTCAGCTTGTGATATCTGGTACAGAGGCTGGAATTGATAAGGCTTGCGAGTTACTCCTTGCAGCTGGAGCAAAGAGAGCTCTTAAATTGAAGGTTGGGGGTGCATTTCACTCACCACTTATGGAGCCAGCAAGAGCTGAACTAGCAGAGGCTATTGCAAATACTAACTTCTCGGCTCCTATTTGTCCAGTATACCAAAATGTTGATGCTAAGCCTTCGGTAGACCCTGAGGTGATCAAAGCAAACCTTATAGCTCAACTTACAGCACCAGTTCGTTGGACTCAGTCAGTAATTAATATGATTGCAGATGGGGCAGACAACTTTACAGAGGTTGGCCCTGGAAGTGTACTTCAAGGATTGGTAAAGAAAATTGATAAGAGTGTTACTGCTCAAGGTGCTTAATAGAGTATATTGATAATTATAAAGGAGTCTCCTATTATGTGGTTATGTTATCACGTAATAGGAGATTCCTATTTTTGTAAAAATTGGTTTGGTATCTATCTCTTTCCTTTTTATTCTACCTTTGAGTGAAGAGGTTTATTATCTCTTTGGGGTAGTTATGTCATTTTATCTGTTGATTGTCAATTGTTTTTGGGTGTGTTTGTCGTTTGCTATTAGAAATGGCCTAAATGATACCTACAAAAAGGGTAAATGATAGTGAGAGAATAGTGATTGCTTACCGAGAAAGATATATAATGATACTATTTTGCAGGCAAACAAAGGTTAATTTTCGTACATATTGGGGTAATGTTCTATTACATTGATCTTAATCATATTTGGTGATAATGAAAAAGTTGTTATCTTTACTCGAGAACTACTAAGTGATTAAAGCTTCAACTTAGGTAGTGATTTCAATAGAAAAAACTATTAATATCATAAGATGAGTAATTATTCGATATTAGCAGTGCTTATTGGTTTTTTCTCTTTTGCTCAACTTCAAGCTGAGGGAGAGTTGGAGGAGAATTCACCACGTTTTGTATTGCCATTGAAGACAGAAATTTACCTTTCGGGTAATTTTGGAGAGTTGAGAAGCAATCACTTTCATGGTGGTTTGGACTTTAGAACTGAGGGGAGAATAGGATTACCTATATATTCAGTTGATGAGGGCTATATTGCACGGGTTAGCATATCTCACTATGGAGCAGGAAAAGCTCTATATGTTCAGCATCCAGGTGATATGATGTCTGTATATTTTCATCTCGATAGGTTTACTCCTGACCTGACACGGATAGTAGAGGAGAAGCAGTATGAGCAACAGGTTTGGGGCTTGGATTATACTTTTGCCCCTGGTGAGATACCTGTGGAGAGAGGTGAACAGATTGCATATTCAGGTAATACGGGTTCTTCTGCAGGTCCTCATCTTCATTTTGAGATTCGAGACACAAAGAACGGGTTGGTTATTAACCCCAAGCAATTCTATTCAGAACATATCAAGGATACTCGTAAACCAATAGCCCAATCAATAACAATATATGATTTAGGAAGAGACGGTTTTTATGATTCTTCAACTAAGCGAAGACACTTTAGTTTGTCTGGAGTTAACGGAGATTATCGTCTTGGGGGAGAGATAAGAGCTTGGGGCGATGTGGCAATGGGTGTTAGGGCTTATGATGTGAAGAATGACGTTCATTTCAAGTATGGTCTGCGTGATGTCAGGCTATTTGTGGATGATACTCTGCGATTTGAGAGCAGGTTAGATGCTTTTCCTGCTGGGGAGTCTCGGTTGATGAACTCTTTGATTGATTATCCTCAGTGGAGAGCTAATAGGCAGATGATTATGAAATCACTAGTAGATCCAGGTAACAGAACGCCCATGTTTCCTTTCGTTGATGCAAAACGTGGTGTGATAACCATTGATCAAGAGAGGGTATACAGTGGGCGTTATGAATTGGTGGATTATGATGGTAATATCTCGATTATTAGATTCTATATACGCGGGGTTCGTAAGCCTGATGTACATGTCAGTTTAGATGCTATTAAGGATGATGCTCTTCGCTTCAAAGTGGATAAGGATAATCATTATTCTACAGATCAGTTTAGGGTAACTATCCCCAAAGGTGTATTGTTTGATGATATGACACTTGGCTACTCTATTAAAGATAGTCAGGGTATAGGTAACTCTATATCACCTATTGTTAGGATTCATGATGAGAATACACCCATAATAGGGTGGGGTGAGATTAGCATCAAGCTTAATCAATACTCACTTATTGATCCTTCTAAGTTTTATGTAGGTAAGGTGAGCGGAAATAGACTCAACTATCTTAGAAGTTCTTTCGAGAAAGATGGTTTTGTAAAGTGTGCCTTCAGAGAGTTTGGAGAGTTCGCTTTGGGTGTGGATACGGTGGTACCAAGTCTAGCAGCTCGTGATGAAGCACGATGGTCATCGCATGGTGTGGTATCAATAACGGCTAGTGATGCTCAGAGTGGACTTAAGTCTGTCAAGGCTTTTATAGATGATAAATTTGTGTTGTTAGAACCTATAAAAGGAAGTTCGACCTATCGCTATCGCCTCAACCGTAGGGATATTCACAAGGGAAAGATGCATAAGTTGAGAGTAGTGGCAGAGGATATGTGTGGTAATCAAAGAGTTCTTGAAAGAGATTTTCGATGGTAGGACTATGCATAGTGTCATTAATAGTAATTGAATCAATATAACATAACTAGTATGAAAAGATTAACGCTAACCGTTGGATGCTTGATGGCATTCGGCCTTTTCAATTCTGAGGCGTGTACCAACTTTTTAGTTGGAAAGCGAGCATCAGTGGATGGATCAACGATGGTAACTTATTCAGCTGACTCTCATGTGCTTTATGGCGAGCTGTACAACTTTCCAGCAGCTACTTATCCTTCGGGTGCTATGCTTGAGATAAAAGAGTGGGATACGGGTAAACCTCTTGGACGTATTGCACAAGTATCTCAGACTTACTCTGTAGTAGGCAATATGAATGAGCATCAGTTGACAATAGCTGAGACGACATTCGGTGGTCGTGAGGAGCTACATGATAGCACTGGTATTATGGATTATGGCTCATTAATTTATGTGACACTTCAGCGTGCAAAGACGGCTCGTGAGGCTATACGAATCATGGATGAGTTAGTCCAGGAGTATGGTTATTATAGCTCAGGAGAGTCGTTTTCGATTGTTGATCCAAATGAGGTTTGGATCATGGAGATGATAGGTAAGGGTTCAAGAAATAAGGGTGCTGTATGGGTAGCAGTGCGTGTGCCAGATGATTGTATAGCAGCTCATGCTAATCAGTCACGCATTCATAAGTTTCCTTTGAATGATAAAGATAATTGTCTGTACTCAACAGATGTTATCTCTTTTGCCAGAGAAATGGGTTATTTCGATGGCTTGAACCGCGATTTTAGCTTTTCTGAGGCTTATGCCCCATCAAGCTTTAGCACTCTTCGTTTCTCGGAGGCGCGAGTATGGAGCTTCTATCGTCAGCAGAATAAGGATATGGATAAGTATATCTCATATATCAAAGGAGAGACAAAAGAGCCTATGCCTCTTTACATACGACCAGATAAGAAGGTGTCATTGGCTGATATGAAGGCAGGTATGCGTGACCATTATGAGGGAACAGAATTAGATATGACAAAGGATCCAGGTGCGGGTGCTTTTGGTGTACCCTATAGATGGAGACCATTGACATTCTCTGTTGATAGCGCTAAATATTTTAATGAACGTGCTATTGCAACGCAGCAGACAGGGTTTACTTTTGTTGCACAGATGAGATCTAATCTACCTAATGCAATCGGAGGTGTTCTTTGGTTTGGTACTGATGATGCAGCACTTTGTGTGTATACACCAATCTATTGTTCTACGCAGCGTATACCGGAGTGTTATAGAGAGGGAAATGGCTCTATGTTGAACTTCTCGTGGAGCTCATCATTCTGGGTTACTAATTGGGTGTCAAATATGGCTTATTCAAAATGGAATTTGATATATCCAGATGTTCAAAAGCGTCAACAGTCTCTAGAGAGTAATTTCCAGACTATGCAACCTATTGTTGAGCGTGCAGCTGCTGAGCTTTATTCAAAATCTCCTGAGAAGGCAATAGAGTTCCTTACAGACTATAGCGTTAATCAGGCTCAGATGACTCATGCTAGTTGGAAAGAGCTTGGGGAATTCCTTTTGGTTAAGTTTATAGATGGAAATATCAAACAGGAGGAGAATGGTAAATTCATAGATAACGGTCATGGTCTGCCAGCAAAGCCAAAATCGGCAGGTTATTCTCAGGAGTTCTACCGTAATATTGTAAAAGAGACAGGCGAGAGATTGAAGGTTACATTTTAATTTATAATTTTGCCGCATCAATATTTATTAAACAGAAATTGCTATTATGAACAACGAAACATTAATGTTGGAGGTGAACTCTAAGGCTCAACAGTGGCTTAGCGATGCTTATAATGAGGAGACTCGTTTGGCTGTAGAGAAGATGCTTGCTAATGAGGATAAGACGGAGTTGATAGAATCTTTCTATAAAGACTTAGAGTTTGGTACAGGTGGACTTCGTGGTATCATGGGTGTGGGTTCAAACAGAATGAATATCTACACTGTTGGTGCTGCAACTCAAGGCTTGTCAAACTACATAAATAGTGAGTTCGCAGACTTAGAGCAGCCGAGTGTTGTGATTGGTCATGACTGTCGTAACAATAGCCGCAAGTTTGCGCAGGTTGCTGCAGATATCTTCTCTGCTAATGGTATAAAGGTTTATCTTTTTGAAGATCTTCGTCCTACGCCAGAGATCTCTTATGCGATTCGTCTTCTTGGTTGTCAAAGTGGTGTTATTATTACTGCTTCACATAACCCTAAGGAGTACAATGGTTATAAAGCATATTGGAATGATGGGGCACAGATGATTGCTCCTCACGATAAGAATACTATCTCAGAGGTTAATAAGATACGTGATCCTCGCGATATTAAGTTCACACCAAACAAGGATCTTATTGAGATCATAGGTGAGAAGATTGATAATAGTTACCTAGAGGCTGTAAAGACTCTATCACTATCGAAAGAGGCAATCAAGCGTCAACATGATTTGAAGATTGTATATACTCCAATTCACGGTACAGGTGTTAAGATGATTCCAGATGCTCTTAGAAGTTGGGGTTTCACAAACATTATCAACGTACCAGAGCAAGATGTTGTTAGCGGAGATTTTCCTACCGTTCACTCTCCTAACCCAGAGGAGCCTGCTGCTTTGAATATGGCTATTCAGAAGGCTATAGCTACAGATGCTGAATTAGTAATGGCTTCAGATCCAGATTCAGATCGTCTTGGTGTTGCTGTTCGTAATGATAAGGGAGAATTTGTTTTGATCAATGGTAATCAGACTGTTCTTATTTTCTTAAACTACTTGATGACTCAGAATAAAGCTATGGGCTTGTTGACTGGGAATGAGTATATAGTAAAGACTATTGTTACAACAGAGCTAATCAAGACTATTGCAGATCGTAATGAGATTGAGATGTATGATTGTTACACTGGATTTAAATGGATTGCAGCTGTCGTAAGAGAAAATGAGGGTATCAAACGTTATCTTGGTGGTGGTGAGGAGAGCTTTGGTTTCATGCCAGAGGATTTCGCTCGCGATAAGGATGCTGTATCTTCATGCTGTTTAATGGCTGAGATTGCTGCTTGGGCTAAGGATAATGGAAAGAGCATGTATGAGATGCTTCAAGATATCTATCTAACTTATGGATTCCGCAAGGAGAAAGGTATTTCAGTAGTTAAGACAGGTAAGAGTGGCGCTGAGGAGATTCAGCGTATGATGTACCAGTTCCGCAATAATCCATTCAAGGAGATTGCAGGTTCTAAGGTCGTTCTTATAAAAGATTTCTCTACACTTAAGGCGCAAGACCTTGTTGCTGGAGAGAGTTACACTCTTGATATGCCAACTACATCTGATGTCCTCCAGTATTTCACAGAGGATGGTTCAAAGATTTCCATCAGACCTTCTGGTACAGAACCAAAAATTAAATTCTATATCGAGGTTGATGCTACTCTAAAAACTCGCCAAGAGTATGATGCTGTAAATGCATTTGCTGATGAAAAAGTGTCTCGTATCTTGACTTCTTTAGGAGTGTAATCTTTTCGATAAAATAGTTGAAAACAACTGTTCATATTCTAATTTAGCATTATAATATGGACAGTTGTTTTTTATTGTCTTAATTTTAGTACTCAAAGGTTGTCACTTTTCTATAATTTTAGCTTTTTTATATAGGAATATCAAAATCTAAGTTGTAGATTTGCAGCGATATAATATTGTATTTCCACTTTTTAGTGGTCTGCATTTTAATACACCTTATAATTAATAGAAATGAAAAGTTTAAAAACAGTCGTTCTTTCAGCACTTATGCTAATGGGAGCATCGCAAGTTTTAGAGGCACGTCCGATTCTATTTAACCCTTCAATTAATGGTGGAAGTAGCCAGATGGAGAGTGTTATTGATCGTCCAATCTTGTTTACTAATGGTCCAATCACAAGTGATCGTCCAATCTTGTTCACTAATGGTCCAATCACAAGCGATCGTCCAATCTTGTTCTCGAATGGTTTGATCACTAACGATCGTCCAATCTTGTTCTCAGCTAACACAGTTACAGAGGTTTCTAACATTGAAACAACATCACAAGTTACTGTTTGGAATGTAAATGGAACTCAGGTTGATGTAGTTATTGTAAATAACGGGACTTCAGTAAGCTTCGAGCTAGCTAAAGGTAACTACACTGTTCAAGTTGTAAATGCTGATGGAACTGTATACCAAAGTACAGTTAAAGTGAAGTAATTTTTTAGTTACAAGCACAAAAACCAAGAGAGAGGGTGTGTCAAATAGACACACCCTCTCTTCTGTTTTATCTCTATTTTTCGAGATCTTATTTGATAGAAATCATAAATAAAAAAGAGTGTGTTAGCCAAATATCTAGCTAACACACTCTTTCTATATAATAGATTTCTATTAAACTAATTATAGTTTACGAGAACCAGCTCCAATATTTACAGGATAAACTTTGCAATCCTTACCATATTTTGCTTTAAAGTCAACTTTAACTTTAGCTATAAAAGCATCAAGAAGCTCCTCTTTTACTAGGTTGATAGTACAACCACCAAATCCACCACCCATAACTCTAGAACCCGTAACGCCACATTCTTTAGCAATATCGTTAAGGAAGTCAAGTTCTTCACAGCTTACTTCATATAGCTTGCTCATTCCGTGGTGAGTCTCAAACATTAGAGAACCTACCTTTTCGTAGTCTCCTTGTTCTAGAGCTTCGCAAGCGTCAAGTAGGCGACGAACCTCTTCGATTACGTATTCAGCACGCATGTGATCTTCAACAGTGATATTCTCTTTTACTTCTGCAAGCATCTCAAGAGTAGCATCGCGAAGGAAATGAACATGTGGGTGTTTTTTAGCAATTTCAGCTACGACTCTCTCACATGATTCACGGCGCTTATTGTATGCTGAAGATGCAAGTTCGTGTTTTACTACTGAGTCAACAAGTACTAGTTTGTATCCTTGTGGATCAAATGGTACGTATTGATACTCAAGAGAGCGGCAGTCAAGGCGGATAAGGTGTCCTTCTTTACCAAATACTGAAGCGAATTGGTCCATAATTCCACACTTAACCCCAACGTAATTGTGTTCAGTTGCTTGTCCTATCTTAGCTAGTTCAAACTTGTCTATAGCTAGGTTGAAGAGGTTGTTTAGAGCATAAGCGTAAGTGCTCTCAAGTGCAGCTGATGACGACATTCCAGCACCAAGAGGTACATCTCCTGCAAAAGAGGTGTCAAAACCACCAATTTTGCCGCCACGCTTGATTATCTCGCGGCATACACCAAAGATATATTTAGCCCAACCTTGTGTAGGTTGGTCATTTTCGTTTAATCCAAACTCAGCATATTCGTTAAGGTCTACAGAGTATGCTCTAACGATTTCGCTATTGTTAAGTTTGATTTCAGCTAGCATACCTTTGTCAACAGCACCTGGAAGTACAAATCCTCCATTGTAGTCAGTGTGTTCTCCAATAAGGTTGATTCTTCCTGGAGAAAAGAAAAGAGTGCCTTCAGTATTAAAGTGCTTAGCAAATGCAGCACGTACAGATTGTTTCATTTCCATATTTTAAGGTCGGTTGAATTAATTGGAATTCATTGATTGTAGTAGATTACTCTACTGGAATATCTTTATTTACGTTTTTGCATCCAATCAAAGCGTAGTATAGCATAAATGCAACACCAGCAAAGATTACCCAGAAGCTTGACATATAGCTATTAGTCATATCTGCAACAACACCTTGGATGAGAGGAAGAATACCTCCACCACAAACCATTACCATAAATATACCAGAAGCCATAGCAGTGTATTTACCAAGACCCTCTACTGCAAGGTTGAAGATTCCACCCCACATGATTGAAGTACAAAGACCACAAAGGATAAAGAACATAACACCTACAGGAACAGATACAATACCGAAGCTTATATCTGATTGGAATACTGGCATTGAAACTGTTGTTTCTGTTGGAGCAAACATACCAACAAGAAGGAATACAAGTGCAAGTGATGCTACAGTGCTAAGCTGAGTCTTGCTAGAAAAGCGAGCTCCAAGAACTCCACCAACAAGGCGACCTATCATCATAAGGAACCAGTAAGTACCTACAATTGATCCTGCAACTGCTGTTTCAAAACCTAGACCAGAAGCACCAACAGCATCTTTTGCCGTAGTTAGGAATAGGTTAACAAAGTTAGGAATACCTACTTCAACACCTACATATACAAAAATAGCAACGCTTCCTAGAATAAAGTGGCGGAACGACAGTGGGCTATGTGCTTCTTTAACGCTCTTTTTATTATCACCTTCTTTGTGAGGCTCAGGGATTTCCATAGTAGCCAATACAATGAATACGATAGCGAAGATACCCATAGCGATAAACATTGCAGGGTTCGCATCGCTCAATTTTGTGCTTGAGCTGATTGTTCCGATAAGGTAACCACCTAGTACTGGTACAATAGTAGCAGAGATTGAGTTTAGAGATCCTCCGAATTGGATTAATTGGTTACCTTTTTTGCCACCACCTCCAAGAGTGTTTAGTAGGGGGTTGATAACAGCATTAAGCATACACATAGAGAAACCTGACACGAATGCTCCAGTAAGGTAGATGTAGAAGCTTCCGATTTGTCCTGAAAGGAATTGGATGCCCACACCGATAAATCCTACAGCAACAGCAACAAGAGCTGTTTTTTTGTATCCAACGCGTTTAAGCATTAATCCGGCTGGGATTCCCATAAATGCATATGCAATGAAGTTTGCTGCATTTCCTAGCTGAGTCATCCAGTTTGCTGCTTGAAACTGTTCTTTTACAATAAGTCCTAGAGGGTTCGTTAATCCCGTCACGAATGATACCATAGCGAAGAGTGCAAACATCATCGCGATAGGTAGAGCATAACTTTTGTGATTCTTTGTCATTGTCCTTTGGTTTTTAGATAGTAGTTTATAGTTAGAATAATTATTTTCTTACCGAGAAGGCATAAATCGTTGTTTGATTGTATAGATCACCGGGTTCAAGTATACAGCTTGGAAAGTGTGCAATATTTGGAGAGTTAGGGAATCTTTGTGCCTCGAGGCAAAAAGCACTACGCTCTGGGTATGTTTTACCTCCTTTGCCGGAAAATCCATTTAACCAGTTACCAGTATATAACTGCACTCCAGGTTCGCTTGTTAATACTTCAAGTTGAATCCCAGTTTTTGGAGAATATGCAACAGCTGCAGAAGCTAGTTGATTTGGTTGTGACTTCTCAATTATATAGTTGTGATCATAACCCTTTCCATAAATGAGAGGAGTGAAACTATCATCTATACTTTCACCAATAGCTCTGAATTGGGAGAAATCCATAGGAGTGTTAGCCGTGCGTAATATCTCGCCTGTTGGTATGGATGTTTCGTCTGTTGGAGTGTAGAATTTGCAGTTCATCTTTAATTGATGATCTAAGATTGTTGGTTCGCCCGCACCAGAAAGATTGAAAAAAGCATGGTTAGTAAGATTAACCACAGTTGTTTGATCTGTAGATGCCTCATATTCGAAACAAAGCTCGTTGTTTTCGCTCCATATTATTCGAAGTGTTACTGCCAGATTGCCAGGAAATCCCTCTTCGCCATCCTTAGATACATAGAACATAGTAACAAAGTTAGATCCGCGCTCTATGATCTTCCAAACTTTTCGGTTAAAGCCTTCTATTCCACCATGAAGATTGTTTGGCCCGTTATTTATAGCCAGATTGTAATCCTTGTTGTTTAGTGTGAACTTGCCTTGAGCAATTCTGTTGGCATATCTTCCAACAACAGAACCAAGATACTTTTCAGGTGTGTTAATGTATTCTTCAAGAGTAGAGTGACCTAGAACAACATCTTGATCTACTCCATTTTTATCCTTGATAATCACAGAAACAACAAAAGCTCCGTAGTTTGTAATACACACTTCGTTTTTAGTTGAATTGGTCAAAACAATTAATTCGACCTCTTTCCCATTGATTGTGTCTTTGAAATCTTGTGGGTTTATCTTTGACAATGTTTGGTTCTCTTTCATAAGTAAACTTAAGATGATAAGGTGGTTTTCTCTTTGTTGTTAGTGAGTCATATTGATGGAGCTATTTTGCTCCAATATGAATCTTGCTTCAAAAATAGAATAATTATTCGTAAATGCAAAGGTTTATTATTTATAAGTACGTTAATTTGATCTCAATTAGTGACATTTTGATACATTATGCACTATAGAACTATATTAGTTGTTGGAGTACTTGTTTTTTATCTTAGTTGCAAATCTCTAGTTTCTCAATAATTTCTCATTTTGTATAATTTCATCATCGATATAATCCCACTTCGTTTATTGTCGCTTCATAATATAAATTAGAATATGATATAAGTATCTTCTGTGCTAGGTATTGTAAGTAAAATTTGACACTGAAAGAGGGTAGATAGTTCAAAAAAACTAACTTTGCAACGAGAGTATAGTTATGATAAGTGTGCAATGTTAAAATTTTAAAGATATAAAAACATTAAAAAATATAATATATTTACTCCTAGGGTTTTCGTTTCTCCTCTATGGACTGCTTTTCCTGCTGCTTAGTGTACCAACTGTTAAGCGACAGGTCACCCTTTTTACTGCCAGAGAATTGTCCTCTCTCCTAAATGCTAATGTAACACTCCGTGATGCATCTCCTCAATTATTCAATAAAGTTATCCTTCGTGATGTTGTAGTTACTCTTAACGAGGGTGTTGATACTATCCTTACAGCTAATAAACTAAGTGCAAACCTTGAGCTGATGCCTCTTCTTAGCAAAAGATTGGTGGTAAATAACATTCAATTGTTCTCTTTTAATCTAACTCTTGGAAGAGATAGTCTTACATCACCACTTAATATTCAGCCTATTATTAATAAGCTTAAACCAAAAAGCAAAAGAGACAAGGGGCTTGTAGAGTTACAGTTGAGGTCAATTTTACTCAGGCGAGGGAAGTTTAATTATAACGTTAATTCAGAGCCTGAAACACCTGAACTCTTCAATAAACATCATATCTCTATAGAAAATCTTTTAGCTTCAGTATCTCTTCGTACTCTATCAGGAGATACAATAAACAGTAGAGTTAAGAGATTGAGCTTTCTTGATAAGTCAGGTTTTGAATTGCGCAAGATAGCTTTCGAAATGATTGGTAATAAGGATTCTATATCCTTGAGTGATTTTGAGTTGTCGCTGCCTAATAGTTCTATTAATCTAGCTCCGATTACAGTAGATATGAGCTCTTTGCCAAGAGATAATAGTCGTAAATCGCTTTTTTCTTTGACTAAAGAGGAGTTAAGTGTTTTGGCTGATAGTGCAAATATTAGATTTGAGATTAGACCATCTTTTATCAAGATGGATGATTTGTCTGCAATTAATCCTGCCTTTTCCCTTTTCCCTTTTTCAGTCAAACTCAGAGCATTAGCTAGTGGTCCTATTAATGATATGAGCATTACTCAGTTTGAGCTCTCAGCACAGGATTATTTTTATCTCGATGCAAACTTTAGGATGAGTGGTTTTACCAAATGGCGATCTGCATATTTTTATGGAGGAGTTAATACGTTGTATCTTACACCAGAGATGACCACTTCTATTGTGAAGAACTTTACAAAGAGCAGTCGTATGATTTCTGAATTGTGTGACAAGGCTGGCATTGTTCAATTCTCTGGCGGCGTGAGTGGCTTCTATAACGACTTCATTGCTAATGGCCAGCTTAGTAGTGATGTTGGAAGAGTAGAAACTAAGGTGGAGGTTCAGTCAGACTGGGATAAGGGTTTGCTTACTTTTGAAGGAGAGTTGAAGGCGGATAAAGTTATGCTCGGAGAGATATTACCTGACCAAAACCCTTTTGGGGAGGCAAATGTTTGGGTTGATTTAAAAGGGAACTTAGAAAGGAGTAGATCTCCTATTATTTCATGTCAAGGTGAGTTGTTCGATTTTGATTTTAGAGATTATCACTATCGTAATGTTCAGTTTCAAGCTGATTTGAGAGAGACAAAAATGAGTGGCAAAATTGAGCTTAATGATCTAAATGGTTATTTGAGTGCTCAATGGAGTTTTGCTGATTGGAGATCTAAAAATAGCAAGATAGAGCTGCAGGCTAAGTTTTCAGAACTAAATAGCGATCTTTTAAACTTAACTAAACAGAATAAGAATACTACTTTTACTGGATATATAGGGGCTAATCTAAAAGGTGAGCTTCCAAACAGTATGATAGGAAATGTTGAGATAAAGGATTTCTCACTTAGGAATGATATAGATACTTTTTATGTGGATAATTTCATTCTTAGATCAGAGTGTGCAACTCGAAATAAACAAATTGTTATAGAATCAGAATTTGTTAATGGTAAGCTAAAGGGTGACTTTAATATTACCAAACTGTTAGATGACGCAAAACGTATACTTTCAACGGAGCTTCCATCTCTTTTCCCCAACGGGGCAAACTCGTCATTGCTGCAGAGCAATAGAATGGATTTTTCTATTAGAGTAAAGAGCGTAGATAAGATTTCTAAAATATTTAATCTTCCAATTACAATTCCTGAGTATGTAGACTTGGATGGCAGGATTGATAATGCTAACAATATTATTGAGGCTATTGTTACGTCCCCTCATATTGCATTTGCCTCTAGTAGGCTTGAGAAGTTAAGGCTTTCGTTTGTACAGCTTGGTGGTGACCCTCGGTTGAAGGTGAGTAGTACATTTATTAATAGGAAGCAGAAGGTTATTAATCTTTCAGGAGACATTTCAGCTTCAGCAGATTCTATATATAGTAGATTTTTGGCCTTTAATTCCTCAAAGGAGACTTTCGGAGGTGAGATCGCTTGGACTACTAAATTAAGAAGGGATAGCCGTCAAAGAATGAGGATAGTTGCAGATGTTATTCCAACTAATATGATTTTAAATGATACTCTTTGGAAGGTTGCACCTGCAACGATAGTTGCCGATTCAGGGGTTGTTGATGTTAAAGGTTTTGAGATATCTCATGCAAATCAGTTTGTTCGAATCAATGGGAGGGCATCATCCTATGAAAAAGATAGGCTTAGTTTGGGTCTTCAATCTATAAATCTAGATTACATATTTGAGATGGTGAATCTTAAAAGAGTAAATTTTGGAGGTGTAGCTACTGGGGATTTCGTTCTTAGTCATTTTACTGGGATGCCTCAGATTTCAACGGATAATTTTAGAGTTAAGAGCTTTAAGTTTAATGAAGCTCTATTAGGGGATTTGGAGCTGAATAGTTCTTGGAATAATGAGAATAAAGGGATATTTATGTTGGGTAATATATCATCTGAAGCAGGGGCAAATACTTCAGTTGACGGATACATATTTCCTACTAGGGACTCTCTTAATCTCTCATTTGATGCAAATAGGCTAAATGTGTCGTTCATTGATGAGTTTACGAAATCTATTTTCTCTGATTTGTCTGGTATGGCTTCTGGAAGGGTTTCTCTTTATGGTAGATTTTCAAAGCTAGCTCTAAGTGGGAAGGCTTATCTAGAAAACACATCATTTGGAATAGACTATTTAAATAGTACGTATATAGTTAATGATACACTCTATTTAGAACCTAGACGTTTTTGGTTTAAGGATATAAGTTTTAGCGACATGAAAGGGGGTAGAGGTAGTGCAAGTGGAGAGATAACTCATGATGGATTTCAAGATCTAAAATATAATATCACGCTTCTTCCCCAGAATATGTTGGTCTTTAATACCACTAGTAGTAATAATGATCTTTTTCATGGTGTCGTATACGCCTCTGGTAAAGGTGAGATAACAGGAGACACAAAAGAAGTTAATATAAGCTTAAATGGGAGGACAGAGCCAAGTTCGCATTTCACATTTTCTCTGAGTAGTAGTGCAACTGCTAATGAGTATCAATTTATTACTTTTGAACCTAAGAATAGGTTTGGAAGTGAGAATTTTCCAATAGTTTCGACATCCAACGTAGTCTCTACATTAGATGCAGGAAGAACAGCTATTAATATTGATATTCAAGTTGATGTGACACCAGAGGCTACACTATATCTAATTATGGATGATGTGACTGGTGATAAAATTAAAACTAATGGTAATGGTGCTTTGAGATTAACCTATTCTTCTATTGAAGACGAAGTGAAATTATACGGGGCATATGAGATAGAGAATGGTTCGTATAACTTTAATCTTCAGAATCTCTTTAATAGAGACTTTTCTATTCAAGATGGAAGTAATGTCTCATTTAGAGGAGATCCAATGGCAGCGGAGTTAGATATCAAAGCTATCTACTCTCTTACGGCTAATTTGACAGATCTAGATGAGTCATTTGCTACGGACAGAGATATTAGTAGAACTAATGTTCCGGTTCACTGTTTAATGAATATACGAGGAGATATGATGCAGCCAGACTTAAGCTTTGACGTGTCACTCCCATCTAATTCTGATGATGTTAATAGGCGAGTGAAGAGTTTGATTGGATCACCAGAGATGCTCAACCAACAGATTATTTATCTCCTTCTTCTAAATAAATTCTACACTCCAGATTATGCTAATAGTGGTCAAAGAAATGAATTGTCGGCTATTGCTAGTTCGACAATCTCAGCTCAACTTAATAATATATTAAGACAAGTTAGTAGTAACTGGAACGTCGGAACTAACATTAGATCTGATAAGGGCGATTTCTCTGATATTGAGGTTGAGTTGGCTCTTTCAAGCCAATTATTGAATAATAGGTTATTAATTAATGGCAACTTTGGTTATAGAGATAATCCTAAGTCGCAGAATAACTTCATTGGGGATATTGATGTTGAGTATAAGTTGACAAAATCAGGATATCTTAGACTGAAGGGGTATAATAAAACTAATGATAGGCTAAGTTACTTAAAATCTTCACTTACTACTCAAGGCTTAGGAGTGATGTATAAGAGGGATTTTGATAATATTATTAGATATTTGAGAGCAAAAATTAGGAAGTCAGCAATAGAAGAAGAGTAGTATGAGAGAACGTTCTTTACTCTTTTTTTGTTGTACTTAAATTATTGAGTTTACTATATGGAATATAACTATTCACAGCAAGTAATAAATATAAGGGAGCTGAGTTTAAGTGAGGCTAAACGATTGAATTCAATCATGGTAGAGCCTGAACATATACTTCTAGGTATAATAAAACAGGGGTTCAATAGAGCTATTAATGTTATAGAGTTACTGTCTGTAGATGTCGATGCTCTATATTCAGAGATCGAGGATACTATCTTAAAGGATCAAACTGTTGTTGATAGTGACGAAGCTATATTAATTAGTGATTTGTCTGAAAGGATCTTTAGAATCAGTAGACTTGAATCTAAATTACTTCGCTCTTCAACCACAAATACAGAACATCTGCTATTGGCAATATTAAAAGAGGATAATAATATGGCAAAGAATATTCTTTCAAAAAATGAAGTCTCTTATGTCGAAGTTTACGAGATGCTTCGTAGAAGTGAGAGTTCACAGGAGTTAAATAAGACTACCCCAATTGCTGGTTTTACGGATGAGGATGATGATGATGAGCATAAGAACGGGGGATTAGGTTCTTCCAATAGCTTTAGTTCTTCCCAAAGTGATGCTACAGCAAAAGGGATAAAAGATACACCAGTACTAGATAATTTTGGTACAGATTTGACTAGGGCTGCTGAGAATAATCATCTTGATCCTATTGTTGGTAGAGATAAAGAGATTGAGAGGCTAGCTCAGATTCTATGTCGTCGAAAGAAAAATAATCCTGTTTTAATTGGAGAGCCAGGCGTTGGTAAGTCTGCAATCGTAGAGGGTTTGGCATTGAGGATAGCTCAAAAGAGAGTCTCTCGGATTCTTTTTGATAAAAGGGTTATTACTCTTGATATGGCCTCTGTTGTTGCTGGTACTAAGTATAGAGGGCAGTTTGAAGAGAGAATGAAATCTATACTTAATGAGCTGAAGAGAAATCCAGATATTATTCTATTTATAGATGAACTTCATACTATTGTTGGTACAGGAGGTGGAGGTGGGTCTTTAGATGCTGCAAATATCCTCAAGCCTGCTCTAGCAAGAGGTGAGGTGCAGTGTATTGGTGCTACAACACTTGATGAGTACCGTAAGAATATAGAGAAAGATGGTGCTTTGGAGAGGAGGTTTCAGAAGATAATTGTCTCACCAACCACCTCAGAAGAGACTCTTGTGATTCTAAATAACATAAAATCAAGGTACGAAGATCACCACAATGTCAATTACACAGAAGATGCTATAAAGGCTTGTGTGTTTCTAACAGACAGGTATATAAGTGATAGAGCATTCCCAGACAAGGCTATAGATGCTCTTGATGAGGCAGGTGCGCGTGCTCATTTGACAAATATTGTGGTACCTAAGGAGTTGGAAGAGATTGAACATAGACTTGAGCAGATTCGTAAGCAGAAAGATGAAGCTGTAATATCTCAAAATTTTGAGTTGGCCGCTAGCTTTAGGGATAAGGAGCGTAGTGTTACAACCGAAATGGATAAGATAAGGCAAGAGTGGGAAAAGGAGATGGATAAGAATAGGGAGACAGTTAGTGAAGAAGATATTGCTGATACAATAGCATTGATGTCTGGAGTGCCAGTTCAGAAGATAGCAGAAACCGAGAATGCTAAACTCCTAAAGATGGGGGAGGTTCTTAGAGGTTCAATAATTGGACAGGATGATGCTGTTGATAAGATCGCCAAAGCTATTAAGCGAAGCCGTGTTGGTCTAAAGGACCCTAATCGCCCAATTGGAACTTTTATGTTTTTGGGACCAACAGGAGTAGGTAAGACTTATCTAGCTAAAAAATTAGCAGAGTATCTTTTTGACTCAGCAGATTCTCTTATACGTATTGATATGAGTGAGTATATGGAGAAATTCTCTGTGTCACGCTTAATAGGAGCACCTCCGGGGTATGTTGGATATGAAGAGGGTGGTCAGATAACTGAAAAGGTTAGACGTAAGCCATATTCTGTAGTTCTCCTAGACGAGATTGAGAAGGCGCACCCAGATGTGTTTAATCTTCTCCTTCAAGTGCTTGATGAGGGGCGTTTGACTGATAGTCTAGGTAGGCAAATTGATTTTAAAAACACAGTGCTTATTATGACCTCCAATATTGGAACCAGACAACTTAAAGAGTTCGGACATGGTGTAGGGTTTCAGACGACTCAAGCATCTTCAAAAGATTTTTCAAGAGGGGTGATTCAAAAAGCTCTAAATAAGGCTTTTGCCCCAGAGTTTTTGAACCGTATAGATGATATTATCATGTTTGATCAACTCTCTAAGGAATCTATACTGAGGATTGTTGATTTGGAGTTGAAGGGCTTCATAAAGCGCATAAATTCTTTAGGGTATGAGATACAAGTAACAGATCAAGCTAAAGAGTTCTTGGTATTGCAGGGATATGATGTGCAGTTTGGAGCTCGTCCACTTAAGAGAGCAATACAGCGATATCTTGAAGATGGATTAGCTGAGATGATACTCTCAAACTCTCTTACTGTAGGTGATTGCATTGTAATTAATGTTTCAGATCAAGATTCAAAAGAGTTAAGCTTTGAGATAGTTCACAATAACATTAGTTAATAAAAAGTTTAAGCATAGCTAGTACTGATTCAAAGTCTAGCTGTGCTTTTCTTATGCTGTTAAATTCATGTTTTTATCACACTCTATATGTCGTTGCCTTTGTTTATGTAAAATTAATTGGAACTGATACATATTAAAGCAATCTATTATCATACCAAATTTGTATCTTTGCGTCATATTTTGCAACCATGCAATGAATTAAGAGACGATAGATAACGGAATGAGCGAAACTACACTATTACAAAAGCTCGAAGGGCTTGTGACAAGATTTGAAGAGGTGGCTACATTAATTACTGATCCATCTGTGATTGGTGATATGAAGCGTTATGTGAAACTCAATAAAGAGTATCGTGATCTAGAAAAGATTGTCGATGCTAGAAATAGCTATAAAAGAGCACTTGATGGAATTCAAGAGGCTCGTGAGATATTGGAAACTGAGAGTGATGCTGATCTTAGAGAGATGGCTAAAGAGGAACTTGATAGTTGTCAGTCACAGATCCCGGATATGGAGGAGGAGATTAAGATGCTTCTTGTACCTGCAGATCCTCAGGATGGCAAGGACGCAATAGTTGAGATTAGAGGTGGTACCGGCGGTGATGAAGCTGCTATTTTTGCTGGTGATCTTTTCAGGATGTATACGAAGTATTGCGAATCTAAGGGATGGCGTACTGAGGTTACGAGTGTAAGTGAGGGAACATCAGGAGGATATAAAGAGATAATATTCACAGTGTCAGGCGATGGGGTGTATGGTATACTGAAGTATGAGTCTGGTGTACATCGTGTACAACGTGTACCTGCAACAGAAACGCAAGGTCGTGTTCATACTTCTGCTGCTACAGTTGCAGTACTACCAGAAGCTGATGAGGTGGATGTTGTTATTAATGATAGCGATATTCGTATTGATACATTCTGTGCATCTGGTAATGGTGGACAGTCGGTAAATACAACATATTCAGCAGTTCGTGTAGTGCATATTCCAACTGGTATAGCCGTGTCTTGTCAAGATGAGAAATCTCAGCTTAAGAACAAAGCAAAAGCACTAACAGAGCTTAGATCAAGGATATATAACATTGAGTATCAGAAGTGGTTGGACGAAATAGCATCAAAGCGTAAGACTATGGTCTCTAGTGGTGACAGATCGGCTAAGATCAGAACCTATAACTATCCTCAGGGGCGTGTTACAGATCACAGAATCAACCTTACTCTATATAATTTGAGTTCAGTCATTGATGGCGAAGTTCAGGGTATAATAGACCAGCTAATCATTGCTGAAAATGCAGAGAGGCTTAAAGAGAGTGAACTATAATCATATATAATTGATAACACCTAACTAATCATGAACAAGAAGCAGTTATTTGAGAATATACGCAAAAAGGGATCTTTCCTTTGTGTAGGTTTAGATACGGATATTGAGAAGATTCCTCAATTCCTTAGAGATCAAGAAGATCCAATTTTTGCTTTTAATAAAGCTATAATTGATGCAACAGCAGACCTTTGTGTAGCTTACAAGCCTAATCTTGCTTTTTATGAGAGTTTAGGAGTTGCAGGGTGGGTAGCTTTTGAGAAGACTGTTCGTTACATTAAGGAGAACTATCCAGATCAATTTATCATTGCGGATGCCAAGAGGGGTGACATAGGAAATACTTCAGAGATGTATGCTCGAAGCTTCTTTGACCACTTGGATATTGACTCAGTAACAGTAGCTCCTTACATGGGAGAGGATAGTGTTAAGCCTTTCTTGATTTATCCTGAGAAGTGGGTCATTGTTCTAGCACTAACATCAAATAAAGGCTCAAAAGATTTCCAATTTATGAGTGATGAGTCTGGTGAGAGGCTCTTTGAGAAGGTTCTACGCACAACTCAAAATTGGGCAACTGATGATCAGATGATGTATGTTGTTGGTGCTACACAAGGAGAGATGTTTGCTGATATTCGCAAGGTAGCTCCAAACCACTTTTTACTTGTACCAGGTGTAGGAGCGCAGGGTGGAAGTCTTCAAGATGTTGTTAAGTTTGGGATGAATAGTGAGTGTGGACTATTAGTTAATAGTTCTCGTCAGATAATATATGCCGACTCTACAGAGGCTTTTGCTCAAGCGGCTCGTAAAGAGGCAAGCAAGCTACAGCAAGAGATGAGCTCGTTACTTAAAGACTATAAATTGCTTTAATTAGTATAAAGCCAATTTATACAAGTGTAAAAGCTTACGATTTATTGGTTATATTTTTAGTGTTTAGGCTGTAAGAAGAGTTCTCTTCTTGCAGCCTTTGTTCTAAACTCAAATAATAAGTTATGATAAAGGGTTTGCTATTGTTGTTTACATTTCTATTCTTAGGAGAGATTACAGCAATGATTGGAGGAGAGTTTCTGCCAGGAAGTGTAATTGGTATGTTGTACCTATTATTATCGTTGATGCTAGGTTGGGTTAATCCAGACTCTGTAAAAGCTACAGCAAAAGGTTTGACTAACAATATGGCTATATTTTTTATTCCGGCAGCTGTTGGTATTATGAATGCTGTGGATATTATTCTCGATAATTGGTTGGCAATATTGCTGTCAGTTATTATGAGTACAATAGTAATGTTTTGGGTTGTTGGATCTATTCAGCAATCAATGTCGCGGTCTAAAGAGAGGGAGGAAAAAAGTCATGAGTGATATTTTTAGAAGTGAGTTAGCAATGCTGCTAATAACTATTGGTACTTTTGCATTAGGTAAATATCTATTTCGTCGCACACAGTTAGCTATATGTAACCCTTTACTAATAGCAACTATAATTATTGTCTCTATACTCCTATTTATGGATATAGATTATGATCACTATCATAAATCAACTAGATTGATTCACTTCTTTCTAGCACCTACTGTTGTTGCGCTTGGGTATGTGTTGTATGAACAAGTAGAGGCAATCCGATCGAATTTACTCTCTATTGTAATCTCTATATCAGTTGGTAGTCTAATCACTATGGCATCAATAGTTCTTATATGTAGGATTTTAGGATCTGATAATTCAATAATTGTCTCATTGCTACCTAAGTCTGTTACTATACCTATTGCTTTAAGTCTTAGTGGTAAAGCTGGTGGTGTAGCTTCTCTAACTGCCGTTTCTGTTGTTATTACAGGTATTTTTGGTAATATGGTAGGCGTTTCTATTTTGAGATTAATGGGAATAAGTAGTAAAATAGCTAAAGGGCTTGCTTTTGGTGCATCATCCCATGCAATTGGAACAGCCAAAGCCATAGAGTGTGGTGCATTGGAGGGGGCAATGAGTGGACTAGCAATTGGAGTTACAGGAGTTATCACTGCATTAATGATGCCATTGTTTGAATTATTATTGTCAATACTCTAATCAATTAACAAATTCTCAAAACGTATATAGAAAAAGGTTGTTATATTTGCCTATTAAATTAACCATTAGCAATCACGTCTAACTTTCTTAAACGATAAAAGACTCGAATAATTATATCTTATGGCAAAAAAAAGCACAGAGCCTAAATCTGAATCAAAATTTAAAACACTTTTGACAAGTGAAGCCTCAAGACTTGTTGTTGGCATATTCTTGTTGTTTACATCAATTTTTATGGCTTTCGCTTTCCTTTCATATTTGTTTACAGGGGCAGCAGATCAAAGCTTTATTGAAAACAGATCTTTTGGTGATCTAACAATAGTTAGGAGTGAGATTCAGAACTGGACAGGTGCAGTTGGTGCTTATCTAGCTGATATGATAATTAATCAAGGGTTTGGTATAGCTGTTATATTGCCACTTCTTTTTTTCTTTAAACTGTCTCTTCACTTTATTGGAGTCACAAGAATTAATATCTTGCACAATGCGCTATGGAGCTTCTGTGCAATGATATGGGGATCAATAGTCGGTACCGTTCTTTTTACTCCTATTTTTCCAGATAGTTTTCTGTTCTATGGAGGAGCACATGGCTTATTAGCATACAAATATCTCTTACTCTTTTTGGGTATGCCTGGTACGATTCTTGTAGTTGTCGCAGTTTCTGTTCTATTGTTGGTTGTATATGACATTCGCTTTGTAGAGAGAATACGATCTTTGTTTTTTTTGCGTATAAAAAATCCATTTCAGAAGAGTTCTTCATTGCAAGAGAGTACGTCAGAGCCAATCTTTTCTGAGGAGCTAGATACAATGGTTGTAGAACAAGATAATCTTGATAACTTAGAAATAATCAGTGATGTTAAGTTGGAGGAGACTAATGAAGGACATGATTTAGAGTTAGATATTGTACCCGAACAAGATGTTATTGAAGAGGAGTATGCTCCGCTTATTGAAGATGAGGAAGATCTATTAATACCTCCTGTTGCATCTGCACAAAAAACGAACAAAAGAGATAAGTTTGAGGAGATTAATATTGAGATCACAGTCCCAAAGTCTGAAGATGAAGATTTTGATGTAACCGAACTTGGTGTGTATGATCCAACTCTTGATCTTTCGAGGTATAAATACCCTTCAGCAGAATTGCTCAGAAAATATGACGATAATGATGTGTCTGATATTCAGGATGAGCAGAATAGTAATATTATTCGTATTAGGGAGACTCTAAAGCAGTATGGGATTGCTATTAGTGATATAAAGGCTACTGTTGGTCCAACAATTACACTTTATGAAATTGTTCCAGCTCCTGGTGTTCGTATAAATAAAATAAAGAACCTAGAGGATGATATTGCATTAAGTTTGGCCGCATTAGGGATACGTATTATTGCACCAATACCAGGTAAGGGAACTGTTGGTATAGAGGTGCCAAATCAACATCCTAAAATGGTGTCAATGCAATCATGTATTGCTTCTAAGAAATTTTACGAGAGTAAATTTGAACTTCCTGTTGCACTTGGTAAAACAATTACCAATGATGTATTCATGTTTGACTTGGCAAAGATGCCTCACCTTCTAGTTGCAGGAGCAACAGGGCAAGGTAAATCAGTGGGTCTTAACGCTATTATTACTTCTCTATTATATAAGAAGCATCCATCGCAACTTAAGTTTGTGCTTGTTGATCCCAAGAAAGTGGAGTTTAGTATTTACTCAATGATTGAGAAGCATTTCTTGGCCAAATTGCCAGATGTAGAGGAGCCTATTATTACTGATGTTACGAAAGTTATCCAAACACTCAACTCAATAACAGTAGAGATGGATACTAGATATGATCTACTCAAAATGGCACATACTCGTAACATTAAAGAGTATAATGATAAGTTCACGAATCGTAAGCTTAATCCAGAGCTTGGCCATAGGTATATGCCATACATAGTTGTTGTAATTGATGAGTTTGGAGACTTAATAATGACAGCTGGGAAGGAGGTAGAACATCCAATTGCTCGTATAGCTCAATTAGCTCGAGCTGTAGGTATACATATGATACTAGCCACACAGCGACCATCGACTAATATTATTACAGGTACAATTAAAGCAAACTTCCCTGGAAGGATAGCCTTTAGGGTCGCATCAGGTATTGATTCGAGAACAATTCTTGATGCTACAGGTGCTAACCAATTAGTTGGGAGAGGTGATCTGCTTTTTTCTCAAGGTAATGACCTTATTCGTGTCCAATGTGCATTTGTAGATACGCCAGAGGTAGAGGATGTCGCACACTTTATTGGAAAACAACAGGGTTATTCTACGGCATTTATGCTTCCAGAGTGTATTGGTGAGAGTGGTGAGAATGGTGATATCATGAGTGTTGAGGATAGGGATCCTCTATTTGAAGATGCTGCTAGGTTTATCGTAGCTTCACAGCAAGGATCAACCTCCTCATTACAGAGACGCATGTCTTTAGGATATAATAGAGCAGGCAGATTGATGGACCAATTAGAATCTGCAGGTATTGTAGGCCCTAGTGAGGGAAGTAAACCACGAAAGGTTTTGATAATGGATGAGTTTCATCTAGAACAACATTTAAATAAATAGTAACTCTAATGAAGTTTATAAAAATATTTATATCGATTCTCTTTCTTCTGCCAACCTCAAGCCTTCTATCTCAACAGAGTGCAGAGGCAATACTAAGAAGTGCAGAGGAGCAATTTAATAAAGATAAGGGTGTTAAGGCTCTGTTCTCTATGAGTGTTGAGACTATTAACTCCAATCAACGAGATAGCTATGATGGTTCAATTACGATGTTTGGATCTTGCTTTTATATAAAAAGTGCAGATATTGAAAGTTGGTTTGATGGAACAACTCTGTGGACTCATATATTAGGTTCAGGGGAAGTGAATATAACAAAGCCATCAAGTGTTGAAATAGATGCAATGAATCCATCGGTTTTGTTTAAACTCTACAAAAGTGGATTTGCAATAAAAACTTTAGGGGAGAAGAGTGTTAAGGGTAAGACTATATCGATGATAGAGCTTACTCCAAAACAATCAAAGATTGATCTGAGGGAAATAGTAGTTGGAGTAGATGCTCAAAGACACATCTCGGAGATCCAGATGAGAACTAAAGATGGAGTAAAAACTGTTGTAGTGATTAATAAATATCAGAGTGGATTTGAGTTTTCAAAGTCTGATTTTCAGTTTAACTCTACGCTGAACCCTAGTCTAGAGATAGTAGATCTAAGATAAAACAATAGAAGAGATGAATCAACAGTTAGCATACTCAGATGCTCTTAAGGAGCTTGAAGATATAGTCAAATCGATACAAGAGAATCAATTAGAGATTGACCAACTCAAGAGTGCTGTAGCACGGGCAGGTGAGTTGATAAAGATTTGTAAGGCGATGCTCAACGAAACTGATCTAGAGATACAGTCAATATTGGCAAATATAGAGTGATAATTAAAAGATGTATATATGAGATTATTAGCTGTTTTCTCTTTTGTGCTACTCGCTCTGAGTAGTACAGCTCAATATAAGATGGATATACTTGGGTCTCCATTTGAGAGTCGCACAATAGTCATGCAGGATGATTATGAGGGTGCAGTAAAATCTACTGTGATACGACTTAAAAGTGATTCCCCAAAGACAAAAGCAATACTATATGTACATGGTTATAATGACTACTTTTTTCAAAAAGAGATGGCATATAAGTTTGACTCTGCAGGATATCAGTTTTATGCCGTCGATCTTAGGAAATATGGTCGCTCTCTGCTTCCCAATCAGAAGCAGTTCAACGTGAGGGATATTGCTGAGTATTTTAATGATATTGACTCCGCTATTGCTGTAATTAATAATGAAGGGTTTGAAAAACCAATTTTAATGGGGCACTCAACCGGAGGACTTATAACGACGCTATATGCAGATAGTAGAAGAGAGCAACAGAGAATTTCAGCTTTAATACTAAATAGCCCATTTTTTGATCAAAATCAAAGTTGGTTTATGGAGAATATTCTCATACCTGTGGTTTCATTCTTCGCTCCAATAATGCCAAACGTCATGATTAAGCAGGGTGTTAGTATAGCTTACGCTGAGTCTCTTTTGAAAAGTCATAGGGGAGAGTGGGACTATGACACTAGTATGAAGCTAATTCAATCACCCCCGATATCAACGAGTTGGCTGAGGTCTATCTATAAAGGTCAGCAAAGAGTACATAAAGGTGTTGATATAAATGTACCTACACTTGTGCTTCGATCAGATAAAAGCAGTAACTCTGCAAATTATGATCATCTCACTAGCTGTTCGGATGTGGTTCTTGATGTGAATGATATTCAGTATTATTCTGAGGGGCTTGGTGAAAATTGTGAGATCGAAATTGTGAAAGATGCAATACATGATATTTCACTCTCTTCAATATTGGTCAGAAATAGATTTTACCAAATCATATTTAAGTTTCTGCAGTAGTAGTATTTGAATTCAAAAGTCTCTTTTTAATGCTAAAAGGGGCTTTTTTTGTTTCATATATCGAAATAATAGATTTATTTTGCACTATTCACACTCAAGATTGTTATAACATTAAATATACATATATGAAAAGAGATATTTCAATAAAGAAGATACTTCGCACCTCATGGGTAGTATACAAAGAGAACATACTTCTTCTTGTAGGATTCTTTTTGGGTCTTATTGTACTAAATATGGTTTTGAATATCCCCTTCCTTGGAAGTTCAGACTATCTTTCCCCAATGTACATTGTGGGAAATTTGTTAGTATTGTTAGTTTCAGTTGTTGGAAGCATGATGCAGATAAAACTAAACTTAAAGGTAATTGAAGGAGAGGAGCCACCATTCATTGAGTTATTACCTTCAATTCGTAAGGTTCTTAAGTATATAGGGTCGATGGCTTTATTATTTATACCGTGGTTATTAGTTGTAGTAAGCACAATTCCGTATTTCTATCCAGACTTAAAGGAAGCTATTAGTGGAGTGCCAGAGATTTCACAAGCATCTACTGTTAATATAGTAGTTTCAATGCTTCTGTTGTTTGCTGCTCTATATCTAACATTTTTTAGGTTTATGTTTGTTCCATATCTTGTGGTTGATCAGGATCTATCGCCCATAGCAGCACTAAAAAAGAGTTGGAGTATGGGATGTAATAATCATTTAAATATCATTTTAATCATATTGTTAGGCATTGTAGCAATGCTGCTAGGTGTTGTAGCTCTTATGATTGGACTATTTATTACAATGACATATTATCAATTAGTTGTGACCCTATTTTATCGTCGTACCTTACAGAGCGAGATGCCAGAAAAACAACTGTAATTTTTTTAGATGGAACGTAAATATGGATTGTCTTTTTTGTATGGTTATATAGTAACATTTGTTGATGTTGTAATACTCAACGTTATTTTTTTAGTTCTATATCTATACTTCTATGACTACTTATCACAAGAGGCACACAGTGAATCTCGTTTAGTTATATTATGCTATAATTTTGCTATTTTAGTGCAGTTTCATACACTATGCAAGTTTCATAATAAAAGATCAATAGATTGGGCTGAGTCCGTTAGAAAGGTTTTTATCTCCTCTGCTCTTCTTTTTATTCTTTTTATTGCCCTACTAACCTTTACAAAGGTTGACGGTTACTCTAGATTAGTGCTAGTATATTTTTTCGTTATCTTTCTTACAGTCCGTACTATTTGGTGGTTATCATCGCGAGCACTGTTGAAGGTATATAGAGAAAGAGGTTATAATTATCGCAATACAGTAATCCTTGGAGGAGGCAAGAATGGACAAGACCTCCTTGATGTTCTTCAAAAAGACAGAAGTTTGGGCTGTAAGTGTCTAGGTTTCTTTGACGATAATGATACATTAATATCTGATCCCTCTTTCTTGGGACGCTTGGATGATTTTGAAAACTATATTAATGAAAATAGAGTCGATGTAGTTTTTTGTGCATTACCACATACAATAGCAGATAGGATAATGCCTATGATGAAGCTAGCTGATAGACATACTGCTAGATTCTATATCATTCCAAATAGTTATGTCTATCTTAAGAGAAGGGTCTATTTAGATCAGATAGATACTATACCATATTTATCTATGCGTAATGAGCCTCTTGAGTATAGAGTTAATCAGATATTGAAGAGAGCTTTTGATATTGGTTTCTCTCTGCTTTTTTTAATTACACTTTTTCCAATAATATTTATCATTGTAGGCTTAGCTATAAAGATTACCTCGCCAGGTCCTATCTTATTCAGACAGAAGAGAACTGGGTTGAATGGAGTAGACTTTGTATGTTATAAATTCCGCACAATGCATATCAATAGTCATTCAGATACTATGCAGGCTGACAAAAATGACCCTAGAAAGACAAAGTTGGGTAATTTTCTTAGAAAGAGTAGCATTGATGAACTTCCTCAGTTTATAAATGTTCTTCTAGGTGATATGTCTGTCGTTGGACCACGTCCGCATATGCTTCGACATACGCAGGAGTACTCTGCAATAATTGATCGCTATATGGTTAGGCATCTAATTAAACCAGGTATAACTGGATGGGCTCAAGTTAATGGCTTTCGCGGAGAGACTAAGGAGCTAAAGCAGATGGAGTCTCGTGTGAAAAGGGATGTATGGTATCTAGAGAACTGGTCTTTTATTCTAGACGTCAGAATAATACTTCTAACCATCCTTAATGCAATAAGGGGTGAGGAGAATGCTTATTGAGTAATGAAATTTAAATTAATCAGTAAAAAGATTGGATTAACGGCACAAATAGATTAAGTTTGTGCCGTTTTTACAATATCGAAATAGACAATTACTAAATATAAATAAGATATACACTATGAGTCACAATCTATTGAAAGGCAAAAGAGGTATCATTTTTGGAGCCCTCAACGAGATGTCGATCGCTTGGAAAGTTGCTGAGAAGGCAGTTGAAGCAGGCGCAATGATTACACTTACAAATACACCTGTTGCTGTTCGTATGGGAGAAGTGGCAGCTCTTTCTGATAAATTGCAATGTGAGGTTATTCCTGCTGATGCTACAAGCGTAGAGGATCTAGAGCTAGTTTTTGCAAGATCAATGGAGATTCTTGGTGGTAAGATTGACTTTGTTCTTCACTCTATTGGTATGTCTCCTAACGTTCGCAAAGGAAAAGCCTACGAAGACTTAGATTATAAACTACTTGAGAAAACATATGATGTTTCAGCAGTATCATTCCACAAGATGATGCAAGTTGCTTACAAAATGGATGCTATTGCTGAAGGTGGCTCTATCTTGGCTCTATCATATATTGCAGCTCAGCGTACATTCTGTGGTTACAACGATATGGCAGACGCTAAAGCTCTTCTTGAGTCTATCGCTCGAAGCTTTGGGTATGTTTATGGTAGAGAGCGTAAAGTACGTGTTAACACTATATCTCAATCACCAACGGTAACAACTGCTGGAAGTGGTGTTAAAGGTATGGGTAGTCTTTTGGATGTTTCAGAGAAACTATCTCCACTTGGCAATGCTAATGCTGATGAGTGTGCAGACTATTGTATCGTAATGTTCTCAGACCTTACACGTAAGGTAACAATGCAAAACCTATTCCACGATGGTGGTTTCTCCAATACAGGAATGACCATTGAGGCTATCGAGATATTCGACAAAGGTCTTCAGGCAGAGTAAGAGGATTTTTTTACCTCATTGATAATACAACTCATCTATGATTATTAAACTATATAATGAGAATCCAAACTCGCGAGATATAGATCGTGTAGTTGATGTGTTGCGTAGTGGAGGGTTGATAATTTACCCTACAGATACGCTATATGCTATTGGGTGTGACGCTCTAAATGTTAGAGCCGTAGAGAGAATTTGTGCTATCAAAGGTATAAATCCAAACAAGGTGAATCTTTCTATTATTTGCTACGACTTGAGTAATATTACAGAGTATGCAAGAGTAGAGAATAGCGTATTCAAGATAATGAAGCGCAATTTGCCAGGGCCATTCACCTTCATTCTACCAACAAATAGCAACCTACCTAAGATATATCGCAATCGTAAGAGTGTAGGTATAAGAGTTCCGGATAATAATATTGCCCGTGAAATCACTAAGCGCTTAGGTAATCCACTACTGAGTACAACCGTATTCTTTGATCCTTTAGAGATTGAGTATGCTACTGATCCAGAACTTATGGATGAGAGGTATGCCGATAACATTGATCTTATAGTAGATGGAGGGTATGGTGGAACTGAATTGTCCACGATTGTAGATTGTACAGATGATACACCCACTATTACAAGGAAAGGTGCTATGGAATTAATTGTATGAGACTTTTAACTATCAGACTCTCGTTTGGGTTATATACAAAAGCAAAAATGGATGCTACTTAGTAGCATCCATTTTTGCTTTTGTATATTCTATTGCTCCATTAATCAATAACAAAGTATTTTGAGTTTGGGTGTGAAATAATCAAACCACTAACAGACGAAGCAGGTATCATTGCACCATTTTCACTCAGACGTATACCAATTCTTGAGAATTCAATCAAATCATTAAGTATAAAATTTGAGCTTTGATCAGGGATTGATGGATATCCAATAGCTGGTCGAATACCCTGATAATGGCATTTGTACAGCTCCTCAATTGCTAGGTTTTCATCTGGGTCATATCCCCAAAACTCACGTCTTATCATTTCGTGAATCCACTCCGCAGCAGCCTCTACAAGTCTGTCCGCTATTGACTGAAGTAATAATAGTTGATAGTACTCCCCATCAGTCTTCTGTTTAATGATCATAGATTCGAGTACACGACCTATTGTTGTTGCAAAACCACCTACATAATCTTTCTTAGGTGAAACAAAGTCAACTAGTGAAAGGCACTCATCATTCTCATTTGGGCGTGATTGACGTTTAAATGGAAAATGTATTGTTTGATCATCTTTGAAGAATATTATCTCCTCTCCCTCTCTCTTAGCTGGTAAAATAGCAAATAGAGCCTCTATAGAGACGTATTCATCCACAGCTAATTTATTCAGGAGCCTCATTGCATCCTTGTGCAGTTGCATAGCTTCACTTGCTTTCTGTCTCTCATTCTCAGGGAAAGAGATAAGCCATGATGCACGGCAAGAGTCACAACCATGAATTTCTGCTATTTCGGCGTATCTGCCACTCAATTTCCAAGTATGAAAAAAGAAACGCCAATTGATGTATGGTATGAGTTTGCCAACTGATATAGAGATAGTATTTATTCCCTCTACTCTTGGTTTATAGCAAGAGTAGCTATCCCAATCAAATTTCAAGCCTTTAGCTATAGCCTCATCTTTTGACAGATGGGAAACTGCTCTATTGTGTTTCTCCCTTAGTTTAGCCTGCTCCTCTTTGAGTTCCAACTCCAATTTTTTTCTTAATTCCATGTTGCTCCATTTTGATAATACCCCTGGTATCATTGATGCATCCCTAGTGTGAATAACAGCCCCACTATAACAAGGTGCTATCTTGACAGCAGTGTGAAGTTTTGAGGTTGTAGCCCCACCTACAAGGATTGGGACTTTCAATCCGCTCTTTTCAAATAGCGAGGCTAGGGTAGACATCTCTTCTAGAGAAGGAGTTATTAACCCTGATAATCCAACAAAATCAGGATTTTCAGCCAAAGTTCTCTCGAGTATTTCCTCATGAGAGACCATTACCCCAAGGTCTATCACATCATAGTTATTGCAAGCAAGGATAACACCTACAATATTTTTTCCTATATCGTGAACATCACCCTTTACTGTAGCTATTATTATTTTACCAGCCTTAGTAGGGGATGATGACTCTTTTTGGGACTCTATGATAGGTTCAAGAAAAGAGACAGCTCTTTTCATCGTTCGAGCAGTTTTAACTACTTGAGGTAGAAACATCTTTCCTTCTCCAAATAACTCACCAACTCTGTTCATACCAACCATTAGTACCTTCTCGATAATTTCTATAGCTTTAGGATATTGTGGTAATAAATCCCGAAGATCATCTTCCAAATAATCGCCTATACCTTTTAATAATGAGTGAATTACTCTATCTTCTAAAGGAAGATCTCTCCACTCATCTTTTTTACACTCTTTCTGTTTGCTAGCCTCCTCTTTTAGGTCTTGCGCAATCTCGATAAGTCTGTCCGTCGCATCATCATAGCGATCAAATATAACATCTTCTATTCTCTCAAGTAAATTAGCAGATATATCATCGTAGTTTATTGACTCCGAAGGGTTGACTATACCCATATCCATACCAGCTTTTATTGAATGGTATAGGAATACGCTATGCATAACTTCGCGTATATAGTTGTTCCCTCTAAATGAGAAAGAGAGGTTACTAACACCACCACTAACCTTGGCTCCGGGAAGGTTTTCCTTTATCCATAATACGGTTTTGATGAAGTCTATTCCGTATCTCTTATGTTCATCTATTCCTGTTGCAATTGCTAGAATATTTGGGTCAAATATAATATCCGTAGGCTTCATTCCTACTATTTCGGTTAATATCTTATATGCTCTTTGGCATATGTCCACACGTCTGATAAAGCTATCTGCCTGTCCATATTCATCAAAAGCCATAACTACTACAGCCGCTCCAAGTGATTTGATAGTTAGTGCTTTAGCAATGAACTCCATTTCACCTTCTTTGAGTGAAATAGAGTTGACTATTGACTTGCCTTGTATTGATTTTATTCCAGCCACTATCACATCCCACTTCGATGAGTCAATCATTATCGGGACTCTGCAAATATCAGGATCTGAAGAGATTAATCTAAGGAATGTTACCATAGCCTCCTTTGCGTCAAGCATTCCATCATCCATATTGACATCAATCACCTGAGCTCCATCCTCCACCTGTTTGCGAGCAATGCTGAGAGCTTCATCAAATTTCCTCTCTTTGATTAATCTCAGAAATTTGCGAGAACCAGCAACATTACATCTTTCACCTATATTTATGAAGTTATTCTCTGGGCTGATGACTAGCTTCTCAAGGCCAGAGAGATTTAGTTCTTTATCCCGATTTAGTTGTTTTAGTTTTCTGACACTAGCTTTATTAACCAGTTCCTGGTACTTTGCTATATGTTGTGGAGTAGTTCCACAGCAGCCACCTAAGATGTTAACTAACCCCTGATTTATGAATTCAGCTAATTGATCAGCCATTTTCTCTGGCGTTTCATCATACTCTCCGAACCTGTTAGGAAGACCGGCATTAGGGTGGGTGCTTATGTATATATTAGGAGCTAAGTGGTTTAGCTCGCGCAAGAAAGGCATAATATCCTTAGCTCCAAATGAACAGTTTAGTCCGATGGAAAGGATATTAGCATGCTCAATAGAGACGAGGAAAGCCTCTAGGGTCTGACCAGAAAGTGTTCGTCCTCCTTTGTCTGCAATTGTTACAGAGAGCATTATCTCAACTCTCTTGCCACTATTTCTAATAGCTTCTTCAGCTGCTGAAATAGCAGCCTTGGCATTTAACGTATCGAAGATAGTCTCTATAAGAAGAACGTCAACTCCACCCTTAATTAAAGCAGACATCTGTTCAATATAAGCATCTCTGAGATCATCGAAGCTTAGAGATCTGTATGCAGGATCATCAACATTCGGTGAGATTGAACATGTTTTGTTCGTTGGTCCAACCGAACCAGCTACGAATCTAGGTTTCTCCGGAGTGAGTTTGCTCCATTTGTCAGCAGCTCGTCGTGCAATACGAGCTGCTTGAAAATTTATCTCAAATACATCACCCTCACAACCATAATCCTCCATTGAGATCGATGTAGAGTTAAAGCTATTTGTCTCTATTATGTCTGCACCTGCTTCTAAATATGCATCGTGTATAGACTCTATGATATCAGCTCTTGTGAGTGATAGTATGTCGTTGTTTCCCTTTTGTATTTTATCACTATTAGCAAAACGGTCTCCTCTATAATCACTCTCTTGTAGTTGGTGCTGCTGAATCATAGTGCCCATTGCACCATCCAAGATCAGAATACGGTCACTAAGTATTTCTCTTATTCCCTTCATAGGCCTATATTGTTTGTGTATGTTACAATGTCTGTTCGATTCCCTTCATCGAGAGTTGTATTCGGCGACGTTCACGATCAACACCTATCACCTTAACCATTACATGTTGGTGAAGCTTTACCACTTCGGTTGGGTCTTTTACAAATCTGTCTGCAATATGCGAGACGTGAATTAACCCATTCTCCTTGATACCTATTTCAACGAAGCATCCGAAGTTTGTCATATTGTTTACGATTCCCGGTAGAATCATTCCCTCTTGTATGTCGTCGAGAGTCTTAATATTGGGGTCGAATTCAAACATCTTAATCTGTTGACGAGGGTCGCGTCCTGGTTTGTCTAGTTCAGATATAATATCCTTTAATGTAGGTATACCAAACTTCTCCGTTACATAATCCTCAAGTTTAAGCTTCTTCTTTAGTTCTTTGTTATTAATTAGCTCCTCTACTGTCGCACCTAGATCTTTCGCCATCCTCTCAACAATAGAGTAACTTTCAGGGTGAACTGCAGAGTTGTCAAGTGGGTTTTTCCCTCCTGATATGCGAAGGAATCCAGCAGCCTGCTCGAAAGCCTTATCACCCATGCGAGCTACCTTCATCAACTCTTTGCGCGAAGTAAATGCTCCATTAGCCTTGCGGTAGTCAACTATATTTTGAGCCAGGGTTGGCCCAAGTCCAGATATGTATGTTAATAGATATTTACTAGCAGTGTTTACGTTCACTCCCACTAAGTTGACACAGTTTTCAACCGTTTGGTCAAGTGATCTTTTGAGCTTTGTTTGGTCTACGTCATGTTGATACTGACCAACTCCAATCGACTTAGGATCAATCTTAACAAGTTCAGCCAACGGATCCATTAATCTTCTACCTATAGACACAGCCCCCCGAACAGTTACGTCATATTCAGGGAACTCCTCACGTGCAAGTTTTGATGCTGAATATATAGAAGCACCATTCTCACTAACTACATATACCTGCACATCACGATTAAAGCGCATTTGTTTGATAAACTGCTCAGTCTCACGACTAGCCGTTCCATTACCAATGGCAATAGCCTCAATGTTATAAGCCTCCACCATTTGAGACATCTTACGCATAGCCATAGATCTCTCGTTTTGTGATAGGTGGGGGTAGATAGTGTCATTATGTATAAGGTTACCCTGAGCATCACAGCATACTATCTTGCATCCAGTACGATAGCCAGGGTCAACCCCCATCACACGTTTCTCACCAAGAGGCGCAGCCAAAAGAAGTTGGCGAAGGTTCTCTGCAAATACTCTTATCGCTTCCTCGTCAGCTTTCTCTTTAGATATACCTCCAAATTCAGTCTCTATAGATGGTTTGATAAGACGTTTGTATGAATCCTTCATAGCCTCCTCAACCATAGTTGATGATTCTCCCGAACCCTTAACAAAGAAACGACCTAGTCTCTCTAGACCTTTCTCATCATCAGGTGTGATTGATATCTTCAGAAAACCCTCCTTCTCCCCTCGTCTTATTGCTAATAGTCTGTGTGAAGAGCACCTTCTCAATGGCTCTTCAAACTCGAAGTAATCTCTATATTTTTCTGCTTCAGTCTCTTTGCCCTTAACTACTTTAGATGATATGATAGCCTCACGCTCAAATTGACTACGAACAATGTTACGCGCAGTCTCATTCTCACTTATTATCTCAGCAATAATATCTTTTGCTCCTTTGAAAGCATCTTCAATATCTTTTACATCATCTTTGACGAACTTCTCTGCTTTATGAGTTATATCTCGCTCTCTCTGACCCATAATCAGTTTTGCTAGAGGTTCAAGGCCCTTCTCCCTAGCTATTTGACCTCTAGTGCGTCGTTTGGGCTTGAATGGTAGGTATATATCTTCAAGTTCAGTAGAATTCCAGCACGCATCAATTCTGTTTTTTAGTTCGCTAGTCAGGTTACCCTGCTCCTCAATGGTGTTTAATATCGTTACTTTACGCTTTTGCATCTCATTGAGCTTTTCGTACTGTTCTTGTATAGCTGCAATAGCTACTTCATCAAGTGCCCCTGTGCGCTCTTTTCTGTATCTACTTATAAATGGTATGGTAGCACCCTCGTTTAGGAGTTCCACTGTGCTCTCAATTTGCTTCTCAGATATTGACAGCGATTTTGAGATTAGTGAGAAAAATATATTGCTCATTGTTCAGTTCTTTTTTATTAATGTTACACCTCGCAAAGATGGTAAACTTATACCATTTTAACAAATTAAGAGGTGTAACATTGAGCGTAAGTTTTAAAAATGAGCACCTTTTTATGGGTGGAAAGGCAAAAAATGATTACATTTGCAGGCAATAAAGCGAAAACGAAACATATCACAAACAGCTTTTATGCAAGAAAAGATCATTATCCTCGATTTTGGTTCACAGTACACTCAACTTATCGCACGTCGTGTGCGTGAGATGAATACTTATTGTGAAATTCTTCCTTACAACAAGTTTCCTGAAAACACAGACGGTGTTAAAGGAGTAATTCTATCAGGTAGCCCTTTCTCGGTTAATGACCCAGAGGCTCTTACCATCGACTTATCAAAAATACGTGGAATCTTCCCTGTTTTGGGCGTATGCTACGGTGCACAATATCTCGCTAAAAGTTCCGGAGGCCGTGTCGGCTCTGCTGCTTCTCGTGAGTATGGTCGTGCCCACTTGCAGTCGTTCGACAAGGAGGATTTGTTGTTTAAAGGCGTTCGTGATAACTCACAAGTATGGATGTCACACGGTGACACTATCCTAGAGATGCCTTCAAACTTCAAGGTTATTGCCTCAACTGAAGATGTTGACAATGCAGCTTATCGTATAGAAGGTGAGTCTACATGGGCAGTTCAGTTCCATCCAGAGGTTTACCATAGTGAGGATGGTACTATCTTATTGAACAACTTCCTCAAAGATATCTGTGGATGTACTCAGGATTGGACTCCAGCTTCATTCATTGAGACTACCGTTGCTGAGCTTAAGGCTAAGCTAGGTGATGATAGAGTAGTCCTTGGACTTTCTGGTGGGGTAGACTCTACAGTTGCTGCGGTTCTTCTAAACCGTGCTATTGGCAAGAATTTATTCTGTATCTTCGTAGACAACGGACTTCTTCGCAAAGATGAGTTTGAATCGGTGATGAAGAACTACGAGGTTCTAGGACTTAACGTCATTGGTGTTCGCGCTGCAGAGAAGTTCTATGCTGATCTTGCAGGTGTGAGTGATCCTGAGCAGAAGCGTAAGATCATTGGTAAGGGCTTTATTGATGTGTTCGATGTTGAGGCTCATAAACTTGAGAATATCAAGTGGTTGGCTCAAGGAACTATCTACCCAGATATTATAGAATCTCTTTCTATCACGGGTATGGTTATTAAGTCTCACCACAACGTAGGTGGACTTCCTGACCGTATGAAGCTTCAGATCGTAGAGCCATTGAGACTCCTATTCAAAGATGAGGTGCGTCGTGTTGGTCGTGAGCTTGGTATCCCAGCTAACCTAATCAGTCGTCATCCATTCCCAGGTCCAGGTCTAGCTGTACGTATTTTGGGTGATATAACTCCTGAGAAAGTACAGATACTTCAGGAGGCTGATGCAATCTTCATCAATGGTCTCCGTGAATATGGTCACTATGACAATGTTTGGCAAGCTGGTGTTATCCTTCTTCCTATCCAATCGGTAGGGGTTATGGGTGATGAGCGTACCTACGAGAATGCAGTTGCTCTGCGTGCAGTTGTTTCTACTGATGGTATGACTGCTGACTGGTCTCACCTTCCTTATGAGTTCTTGGCTAAGATCTCGAATGAAATCATCAACAAAGTGCGTGGGGTGAATAGAGTTGTTTATGACATCTCATCAAAACCTCCTGCAACTATTGAGTGGGAATAAAAAATATCCTTTGGATTAATTGATAGCGATATAAAATTATATTAAGAGGCAAATAGTATTATTCAATACTATTTGCCTCTTTTTGTTGAGTTTTTATAGGAGTTGTTTTTAGCTTAATATGTCATTTTCTTTTTATAATATAGAAGCTAATTTGTATGCTCGACCTTATTTGAATAGATCTTTAGTTCAAGGAGTATCCAATATTAATGTTTACGTATTATCATAATATTAGTAATCGCAATCAATTTAAAGGTTTCTCTGATTTGTTAGATCAGTCAGCAAAGGACTTCATTGATAAACAAAAGCTTCCTGTTTATAATGCTGTTTTTAGATCTCCGTCAGGTTATTTATCTATAAGTGGAGGGCTATATCTTAATTTAATTTTGTTCAAGAGGATAGGACTAGACTATTCACTAGGTTATTATTCTAATCTATTTGGAAGAACAGACATTGATGTTAATTATAGGTTTGAATCGGGTGTAATAACATCAGATGAATTTACTACTGATGAAAAGGGAGTTATTCAAACATTTTCAATAAGAGATTATTTCAAATAAACCAAGAGAGCATTCTCATATCATGTGAGAGTGCTCTCTTGATCTATATACACACCTCTCCTAATTCAATTATATAGAGTTTTATTTGTATCTTTTTTATAACATTCTCGCAATAGTATAGTCTTTATAATGTAACTGTTATGAGATGATTTACAGATACTTTTGTCACGTTGAAACAATAAGATAACCTTGGTCATAGATCTGGAAGAATAAAAAGTTATGAAAAGAAGATTATTTGCTATTGCGCTAGCTGCTATGCTAGCATCTCAGGGGAGTAATATCCTAGCTCAGAATTCCTTTATAGTAGGAGAGAGTAGTATTAGGGTAAATACAATAGAGAGCTACTCTGTTCTGGCTGATCCCTTTGTTGTCTCGTATGAGTGGATTGCTCCTACTGGTTCTCGTATTATTAGTGGGCAGGGTACTCATACAATTGAACTAGAGACTAGCTACATCTCTCAGGATGGTACACTCAAGTTAGTTATGATACTTAATGATGACACCACTAAGAGTGAGGAGTATCCAATTAAGATTTGTCGATTCGTTACCAGTTTTAAGGATCATACGATATTCCCTGATCAATCCTTTACACTAAATGGAGTAGAGTATAAGGATGCAGATATCTATTATGAGAGACTAGAAGGAGAGGGGTGTGATCAAGTTATTGCTCATAGATTAACTGTTACTCCTAGAGAGGGTGTTTATCAAGAGATGACAAAGCCATACCTGCAGACAGCTACCTCAAGCTCTATATGGGTAAACTGGAAGACAAACTTCAATAATAATCCTATAGTCAGATATGGTATTGATGAGAATAACTTGGATCAAATACAAGAAGGAATGAGCAATAGCTTGTCCGACTCATATTTCTGGAACTCCGTTCAGCTTCAAGGGCTAGAGCCTAATCAAGCTTACTACTATCAAGTTGAAAGTGAAGGTAGGGTAAGTGAAGTTTATCGTTTTAGAACCATGCCTCAAGTGGGGGCAAAAACATCTATGAGAGTATTACTTATGGGTGATCACCAGTTGAAGAGTCGCAGTGGTTACGAATGGTTGATGAAGGCTGCCGAACGTAAGATCATGGAGAAATATGATGGCCCGATAGAGGATAATATTAATATGATTATGAATATTGGTGATCAAGTGGATGTTGGAACACTTGACCAATACGAGCATATACATCTATTTAAGACTGAATTGATGTCACCAATAGTGCCACTAATGACAGCTGTTGGTAATCACGAGACCTATCAAGATGCAGGGCTTCGAAACTATGCAGCGCACTTCCATTATGAGGACTTAGAGTATCAGGGTATTAAGAGTGGTACAGAGAACTATTATGCATATCAAGCAGGTCGGATGCTATTTGTTGTATTAAGTACAGAGCATACAGGAAACACACAAAAGCAGTGGGTTAGAGAAATTGTAGATGCGGCAAAGGGTGATCAGAGTGTGGAGTTCATCATTAGCGTTAACCACCGACCTATTCAAGCGGAGCAATATATTGGGGATATATCCTCATGGGCTCGTAACGAGATAATGCCTATTCTTTCAGAAACACCAAAGCACATATTCAACTATGGAGGTCATCACCACTTGTATCACCGTGGTCAACTTACTGACTATCCTGTATATCACATAATCAATGGTGCTGCTTCGTGGGATCAGATGTGGGGTATGTCCTCAGAGAGGGATTATGATGATGTTCAGAAAACTGTAGACTATTGGGCTTATCAGATTCTTGAGTTCGACTTCGAGAAGAGAGAGATGAGTGCTGAGTGTTATGCTATAGGAAATAAGAAGTTGGTACTTGATAATATTCTTATTGACTCATTCAAGAGAACTCTTGGCAAGGAGGCTCCAATGCAGCCAGAAATCAAGGAGATCTCAAGTGAAATTGAATTGCCTTACACCTTTGAGGGTAGTGAGTACATTACGACAACTGACGAACTGCTTAATACCACACAGTTTCAACTATCTTTAAACGAGGATTTCTCAACAATTGAGTATAGTAGTGTAAGAGACTTTGAGAATCTGTACGGCTCTTCTGGTGATCCTCTTCATATACCAATTGATATTCATGAGAATGTTGATATTACTAAGTTGACCATCGATGAGAATCGTTTGAAGAATGGACAATATTATATTAGACTTAGATATCGTGACGCTAATATGGAGTGGTCTGATTGGTCAGAGTCTAGATCATTCACCGTGGTTGGCAGTATTGATGGTGATCCCTCAATAAATATTACGGATAAAGTTGTAGCTCAAAATGGTGTGGTTACCATCAACTATGAGTTTGCTCCTGAAGATCAGAATGCATGGATTGGAATCTATCGCAAGGGGGAGAAGCCAGGAACGGGAAGTGGAACTGTTACTTCATATAAATGGGCATACACTAACGGTGTTAGTGGTTCAGTTAGTTTCAAGATAAGTGAAGTTAATGAGTTCTTTGCTGTTCTATTCGAAGATGGGGGCTACACGGAGGCTGCACCTCGCATTCCGTTCTACGTTGGTCCTACTCCAATTTTATCTACTGATAAGAGCGTTTATGCAGAAGGGGAGGGTGTCAAGATTAGCTTTGAGAATGCCCCAGGGCTCAAGAGTGATTGGATAGGTATTTACAAGATGGGGCATACTCCATCAAAACAGAACTCTTCTGCATGGGCTTATACGAGTGATGGGGCAGAGAGTGGTGAGATAACCCTTGGTAGATCTCTAGATAAGGGTTACTACTTTGTTAGTTACCTTCTACGTGGTGAGTACTTCGAGCCAGCAGAACGTCAGTACTTCTCCATAGGTGAGCAGATCTCATCTGTCTCACTAGACAACTCTATCTACTATACTGATGAGGATATAAATATACACTATAGCGACGGTCCGGGTACACCCAAGGATTGGGTAGGTGTCTATACCCAAGGTGAGATTGTTGACGTAGATGAGCTTGATGCCTTCTATTATACGTATGGTGAAACAGATGGGTATGTAACAGTTAAGGCAGGAGATCTGCCAGTTGGGGAATACTTTTGTTCGCTATTTATTAATGACTCTTATGATGAGGTATCAGCACGAGAGAGCTTCGTTATCAGAGATAGAGAGACCTCTATAGATACCCCATGTGGTAATAAGATTCAACTCTATCCAAATCCTACAAAAGGAATTGTCAATATTAATTCAGATAGGTATGAAAAGGTGGAGATATTCTCTCCTCTCGGTCTCAAGATGATGGATATTCGCCTAAATGGTGGTAGAGGATCAGCCGATCTAACATCTCTTACAAATGGAATATATCTATTCCGCTTTGAAAATCACAAGCAAGAGAACGAGACAGTTTATATTGTGAAAAACTAAACAAGGCAACTCTCCTTGTTGTATACTAAATGAGACAGGATTCAGTAGGCTCTGCGGTGATGCAGAGTCTACTGTTTTTTGTTAAATAGCTATGGGGTTACTTCATAGTTTATGGTCAAAATGTTATAGGGCAGTAGTATGTCCTGTTTGGTGTTGTATTATCCCAGGAGTGTATATGCTAATTATATAACATTATGCAGGAATAGTGTAATAGATATCATTTACAATTGTATGACCTTTGAAGTCCTAAATATAAACGTTCTATCATTATGAAAAGAGTGAAATATAATTTCCCAATTGAGGGATTGAACTGTGCCTCTTGTGCAGCAAAGGCGCAGAAAGTACTACAGAACCACGCTGGTGTGGAGTATGTCAATGTCAATCTTTCAACTGCACAAGTTGCCATTGAGTGTGATGAGAGTATAAAGCCTGAAGAGTTATCTGAGGTGATCTCTAAGATAGGGTATAAGTTGATCATTGATATAGGCGAAGAAGATTATGATGAGAAGAATATCAGAGAGCAGAATCTCTATGATAGAGCTAAGGTAGATACATTCGCAGCTGTAGCTCTCTCTCTTCCTTTATTTGTTATAGGGATGTTCTTTATGTCAATGCCTTGGGCAGGATGGATATCTGCTATTTTAGCAGCTATTGTCCTATTCTACTTTGGGAGAGGTTTCTTCATACGAACTTTCAGGCAGTTAAAGCATCGTACGGTGACAATGGATACACTGGTAGTATTGAGTACTTCAGTGGCCTACATCTTTTCTCTAGCTAATCTTATTTTTCCTTCATTCTGGACATCAAAGGGTATAGAGCCACATCTATATTTTGAAGCTGCGGGCATGATTGTTGTTTTTATACTTGTAGGGCGTATGCTTGAGTATAGGGCTAAAAGAAGTACTGCTTCTGCAATAAAGAGTTTAGTTGGATTGCAGCCACAAACAGCATTGGTTGAACGTGGTGTTTCTCGTATTGAATTACCAATAGTAAATGTAAAGAAGGGTGATATAATTATTGTAAGGTCAGGAGAGAGGATACCAGTTGATGGTATTCTATTAGAAGGTGAGTCGGTTGTTGATGAGAGTATGCTGAGTGGTGAGTCTATCCCTCAATATAAGGGTGTTGATAGCCTTGTGTATGCAGGAACAATAAATGGAGATGGTAGCTTTAGTTTTATAGCAACCAAAGTGGGAAGTGATACTTTGCTTTCAAACATCATCTCGCTAGTAGAGCAGGCTCAAAATAGTAAAGCCCCTATTCAGAAATTAGTTGATAAGATTGCTTCAATTTTTGTTCCTATTATTATTGTAGTAGCGGTGCTTTCCTTTGCATTATGGTTTTGGCTGGATGCCTCAAATGGGTTCTCTCATGGGTTATTGTCTCTTGTTACAGTTTTGGTAATTGCTTGTCCTTGTGCTCTTGGTCTAGCAACTCCAACGGCAATAATGGTAGGGATTGGTGCAGCAGCAAAAAGGGGGATATTGATTAAAGATGCGGAGAGTCTAGAGATTGCCAAAAAAGTGAATGTCGTTGTGCTTGACAAAACGGGAACAATAACAGAGGGAAGGCCAACGGTTTCTCAAGCGATGTGGAAAGAGCAGAGTACTAAATTTAATCATTTGCTCTCTCAGCTCGAACAGCGATCTACACATCCAATTGCTAAGGCTGTCGTTTCTCACATAGCAGATAGCTTAACTGTTACCAATGATAATACACCTTTGTTATTTGATAAGATTGAGAATATCTCTGGGCTTGGTATCACCGCTCAACATGAAGGGATAACCTACTTTGTTGGAAGTCCATCTCTTGCCTCTGAATTCGGTGTGATTGTGGATGAACAATCTGATTTTATAGGTAGTCGTGTCGTTTTTGGTAGTCGGAATAGATTGATAGCTAGCTTCTATATTACAGACAAAGTGAAAGCGAGTTCCAAGGAGGCAATATCTGATCTTCAAAATAGAGGAGTAAGGGTTTCGATGCTTACAGGGGATAATCAACATACGGCTTCTGATATTGCTCGACAAGTTGGGATAAAAGAGTTTAAAGCAGGTGTACTTCCAGCTGAGAAATCTCAATATATTAAGCAGTTGCAGGCCGATGGGTATACGGTCGCTATGGTTGGAGATGGCATTAATGATAGTGCAGCCTTGGCACAAGCGGATCTTAGTATAGCTATGGGTACAGGTAGTGATACAGCAATTGACGTTGCAGGTATAACACTTGTTTCATCAGATTTGAGAAAAGTTCAGGAAGCTATACTTATTTCCCGTACTACTGTTAATACTCTTCGAGGAAATCTATTTTGGGCTTTCATATATAATATTATCGGTATACCTATTGCCGCAGGAGTGCTTTACCCTCTCTTTGGTGTAATGCTATCACCTATGATAGCAGCTGCCGCAATGGCTCTTAGTAGTGTGAGTGTGGTATTGAATAGTTTGAGAATAAGGAGGAGGCTTAGCAGATAGTATTATAAAGTAATTATATAATGACCTATTCTGCATAATATCTATTTTTGCAAAAATAAAATATCAACATAATGAATACTATATATATAAAGAATATGGTTTGTGATAGATGTACTCTCGTTGTTAGAGATATATTCGAACAACTAAATATTGCTATTAATAACATAAGACTAGGTGAAATAGATATTTTAGAGCCACTAGCAAGTGATCAGTTAGATGCTCTAAGATATTCTTTAGAAGAGGTCGGATTTGAGATAATTGATGATAGGTGTTCGAAATTAATCGAGCAGATAAAGAGCTCAATTAGGGAGCTTGTGCATCGTAATGATTGTGATCTTAAAGTTAATATTTCAGACTATGTAGCTAACTCCTTAAAGCATGAATATAACTCCCTCTCCTCTCTTTTCTCCCAAGTGGAGGGGGTCACCATAGAGAGGTATTACATTGCTCAAAGGGTTGAGAGGGTAAAGGAGTTACTTATTTACGATGATCTATCGCTTAGTGAGATAGCTTATAAACTAAACTATTCTAGTACAGCCCACTTGAGTAATCAGTTTAAGAAGTTTACAGGATTGACTCCTACATTCTACAAGCAGTTGGCAGATAAGCGCCGTCAGCCAATAGATAAAATATAAATATTCAGGGGTAAACACCTAAACTAGAGGAGATAAAAAAAGAGAGTAGAAACAAGATTGTTTCTACTCTCTTTGTGCGGATGAAGGGACTCGAACCCCCACGCCTCGCAGCACCAGATCCTAAGTCTGGCGTGGCTACCAATTACACCACATCCGCGTCATTAATTCGATACAAAGGTAGCGCTTTTTTTTTAAGTTCAAAATTTTTGGAAGCTTTTTTTCTTAGAAACGTATCTTTTTTGTCATTATAGTGATAATAGTAGGGGATTATGGCTCTTTTATTGTGAAATTAAACTTTAATTGAATTATATTTGCTTAGTCTCCAATTATGGATTAAGATAACAAAACATATGATAATGTCATGAATAAGCTTATTTCAATCTTAGTAGTATTACAGATCTTATTATTAACCTCATGTTCCGAGGGTGAGAAGTATAACATAACTGATAAAGGTACACGCTGGCGTTGGGATGAAGGAACTATCTTAATTGAGGCACCCATAAGGGATAAATCTCAAGAGAGTGTTCTGGGGCTTAGAGTTGAGAAGATGAATGGAGTGCGTATAGGTTTTGTTGGATTAGGTATGCGTGGTTCTGGTGCAGTCGAGCGCTTTACTCATATTCCAGGAGTTGAGGTGGTGGCACTATGTGATTACTATGCTGCGAGTGCAGAGAGGTGTCAAAAGTATCTCAAAGAGGCGTCTATGCCTAAAGCTGCCGTATACTCTGGTGAGAGTGGCTATGAGGAGTTGTGTAGACGAGATGATATAGATCTGGTTTATGTGGCCACTAATTGGTCTAATCATTTTGCTGTGGCTGAGATGGCTATGCGCAGTGGTAAGCACGTAGCAATAGAGGTTCCTGCTGTGATGAACTTAAAGGAGTGTTGGTCGTTAGTTGATTTGAGTGAGAAGATGCGCAAACACTGTTTTATTCTTGAGAACTGTTGTTATGATGCCTACGAGATAAACACCCTAAACATGGCTCAAAAGGGTGTGTTTGGAGAGGTTATTCGTGCACAAGGTGCCTATATTCACAACCTAGAGGATTTTTGGAACCACTTCTGGAAGAGTGATACAACAGATAATCTGGGATGGAGATTGGAGTATAATATGAAGCATCGTGGCGATGTTTATGCGACTCATGGTTTGGGTCCTGTTGCTCAGGCTTTGGATATTCATAGGGGTGATAGAATGAAAACATTAGTGGCAATGGATACTAAGTCATTTATTGGTAGGGAGTTAGTTGAGAAGCGTACAGGTAAGCAGTGTTTGGATTTTAGAAATGGAGATCATACGACTACTTTAATAAGAACGGAAAAAGGTAAAGTAATAGAGATTCAGCACAATGTGATGACTCCTCAGCCCTATACAAGATTATACCAATTGACAGGAACTAAGGGTTTCGCAAATAAATATCCAACAGAGGGGTATGCATTGGATGCAAAACAGATGGTAGCATCGGGTGTTGAACCTATAGTAGATAAGTTGGATTCACACAGCTTCTTGCCTAAAGAGGATATGGATGCACTCATTGCTAGATATAAGCATCCTATATTGGAGAAATACGAAGATATGGCTAAGAGGGTTGGTGATCATGGTGGTATGGATTTTATTATGGATGCTCGCCTTATTTATTGTCTTCAAAATGGATTGCCATTGGATATGGATGTTTATGATTTGGCCGAATGGTGTTGCCTGGCCGAACTTGGAGAGTTATCTATGGATAATAATTGTGCGCCAGTTGCCTTTCCTGATTTTACTAGAGGGGAGTGGAGAAAAATTGATGGTTATAGGCACGCGTTTGCCTCAGCAGCGGATGAGGCTATAGCTGACAAAAAGGCTCGGGCTTTTACTGAGGATTTGAAGTTACGTGGGGCTAGTGATTGGAAATAGATATAACACAACGAGGGAGGAGTATTATTACTCCTCCCTCGTTGTGTTATATCAATATGCTCCTTGGGAGTAGGTCATCTCATACGAGTGAGTGTATATTTCGAAGACAACCCCAAAAGGATCCTCTACGTAACACATTCGAAATGGTTTTTCTCCTGGGTAGTACTCTCGTATGGGCATACGTTGTTTTCCACCAGCTTCCACAATTCGTTTAACTAGGCCTTCGATGTCTGGATCTTGTACTGAGTAGTGAAATAGTCCTGTGCCGAAGGGGTTGAACACTGGTTTTTGATCTTTGCTCTGTTTGAATTCAAAGAGTTCAATACCTATCTTATCACTAGTTGCTAGGTGAGCAATGCGGAATGTATTCCATCCTTCACCAAACACATCAATGCACATCTTACCGATGGCCGTTTCATTCTCTTCTTTTACTATAGTTGGAGGCATTATCACATACCATCCCATAACATCTCTATAGAATTTAACTGCTTCATCTAGGTTAGGAACAGTGATACCAATATGTGAGAAGCTCTTTGGGTAAACGGTCTCTTTTTTCATCATCTTAAATATTTTATATTTCTCTCTCTTCTGGATAGGGTAGTTTATTTGAGAGGTTGTAAAGTATATATTCCCATCACTATCTTTGGCAAAGCTATCAGCCCAACGAATAGGTTCTTTAAGATTAATATTAATGCCTCTGCCTGAATTTAGGTCATACTCCCAAATCCCTTCTGTTGGAAGATTAGCCATATAGAGTTTGTTCTCATGCAGTAGCATACCATCTGTGGGTACATTCTCTTTATTTTCTATCTCTACTGATTCTGCCCTTTGTTGAGGTGAAAGATCTTTATTCCTAAGTATAGATGTTTGAATTCTGAATAGTATATCTCCAGTAAGTGAAGTGAAGTATAATCTTTCTCCATCTTTAGATATTTCAATACCATCACTATTTACTCTATTGTTCCACTTACCGGTTGAGGTGAACTCTATGCTCTCAAGGTTCGCAAGAAGTTTACTACTGCTATTGTCAAGAGCTCTGTATGATTTACCACTCTTGATATCTATTACAATTATCCCACCTAGTTCAGAGTCGGTTATATATGCAATATCTCTTTTAGTGTCAACTCTAAGATCATTCAAGTAGCTTTTGCTTGGAGCAACTTCTTTAGGGAACTTGTATTCGCGAACAATCTTGTTGCTTTTTAGATCTACTTGGAATAGTTTAGCACCACTATTGACAACTCCACTAAATTGGGGGTTTGCAGGGTCTAGAATCCATAGGCGATCAAGATCATCAATTACCACGCTCTGCACAGCAACGAACCTATTGTTATCCTTAGCCGAAGGGTAGGCCATCTCTTTACCATCTATAATCTCAGCTACCTTAAATGGACTCTTGATATCCCATGTTGGGTAATTAACAAAAATTCTATTGCTCTCTGAAATTGCAATGCCAGTCCATTGATAATTAGACTCTGCAACTATCTTGATCTCAAAATTGTTTTGAGCTGACACCGATAAGCTCAATAGTAGAACGAAAAGGGCTAGAATTAAATTTCTCATATTCATAATATTTTTATGCAAATGTAGTCGTCTGAATATGGCATTACAACTACGCACCATTTTGTTATATAGTTACCAAAAGGTGTGAATTGTGATAGATAGGGATATTATAAAAAAGGTTTTATGGAATGCTGATTGATTTTATGTTTATTTCACTCTAGAGAGTTGCTAGTTAGCTTTATATGAAAAAGTCCTCCAACAAGAGAAGGCCATTGTTATCGTGTTGATAACAATGGCCTTCAATACTTAGTTGAGCTATTATATTTCTTTATGTCACTATCGTTTGACTAGTTGCATTAGATGTCGAATTGCAGACAATGGGTGATATAGGATTATTCTCTTGCCAGAATACCTCATAACATCCCTTATCTTCTCTTTCATATTCGAAGAGTAGCAGTGAATGGTGCAATTTTGGCAGGTTGTTCTCTGGTCACCCATAGGGCACTTATCTAGCCTGTTTTCGGCATATTCTAAAAGAGAGTTGCACTCAGAGCAGATATTTCCACTCTTATGTTTGCCTCTACAATAGATCGTGATCATAGATTTCAGTAGTGCTTTCTCTTGCGTTTTGTTCATAGTTGTTTCTACTACGTTGTTTATTATACAAAGATACTGCTTTGTGGCTAAACTTATATGATATGAAATTAAATATTGCTATCTGTTTACTTGAGACTTGTATTACGAGCTTTGTGAAAATTTGAGTGGTTTTAGAATAATAAATATAAAATATCTTCTTCTGAAGCTATTGTTGAGTAATAATAATCTCGATTTTTTTGTTTAACTAGATTTATGTATTTAATAGGGGTGGTGTATGCCTAAATTCAAGTGTATCAGTATGCTAGCTAATAGAGGTGGTTAATCATAAAATACAAAATTAAGTACGTCTAGCATGTTAGTTATTAAAGTCCTATAAATTCCAATTTTACGAGTCTCTTGGTTAAAACTAATACGAGTGATTAATGTTATAACGATATGAATTCTTTATTCTACAGTTATGAAAAAGATTAGTTTTCTCTCGATTCTATTAATCCTATCGAGCTTTATATGGATAGGATGTAATGATGATGATGACAAACCTGATGGGCCTACGTCGAATATATTGCAATTAGTTGAAGCTACACCATCTTTGTCAACTTTGAAAACAGCTATAGATGCAGCAGACTTAGAGTCAGCTTTGAGTTCAAATACAGCATCCTATACTGTCTTTGCTCCTACGAATGATGCTTTTGCTAAGCTTCCAGAGGGAGCATTGGAATCCTTGTTGAGTGATCCAGAGGGAGCATTACAGAGTATATTATTGTATCACGTTATTGAGGGTGTTTATAGTACTGAAAAATTAACAAATGAGCTAAATATTAAAACACTTAATGGCGAATATATTCAGGTTACTGTGGGTGGAGGTACAATTTATGTAAATGATATAGAATTGTCTGTTGCTCCTATTTATGCAACTAATGGTGTTGTTTATATTATTGACACTGTTTTGATACCTACGATACGGCATTTTAATCAAACTCTAATGGAGATAGTTGAAGGCTCTAGCGTACATACGACTTTGGAAGCAGCATTGAAAGCTGCAAAATTAAACACAACATTATCTAGTTCAGAAGTTTCACTAACACTATTTGCTCCAACTGATGCAGCATTCGCTCTTCTACCGGTAGGCACAGTAGAAGCTCTTCTTGAAGACCCAGAAGGAGCATTAAAGAATATTTTATTATATCATGTATTAGGTTCAAAAATTATTTGTAGTGAGTTTACTGAGGGTACCGTCCCAACGTTGCTTGGCATTCCGCTATCAGTTACAATTATGGATGGTGTTGTATATTTGGATAATGCAAAAATAACTCTTAAGAATGTAGAAGGAAGTAATGGTGTTATTCATGTAATTGATGCTGTTCTTATTCCTGAAGGAGATACAGCTAAATAATCATAGAGTTATAATTGCTGTCTCAAAGTAGTTTATTATGAATAAAAGTCAAGGGTTGGATCCATAGGATTCAACCCTTTTGTTTGTGATAAAGAGGTAGATGAAAAACTGATTAAGTTTAAAACTTATGGGTATGTTAACTATTAATTAGAGGATGAAATTACTCTTTATATAAGAACTACCTCTACCTTATAATAATCTATTCTCACATCAAAAATGCCCACCAAAAAAATATTAACAGCTTAATTCCTAACTACACAATAAGTGAGGAACTTTATTTAGCTTCTACACTATATGATGGGTAACTTATAATAAGTCGGCTCAAAAACTCTAAGGCTTTGGGGTGTTACCTCTGTGAGGTAGCACCCTAAAGCCTTAGAGTTTTTCGAATTTGGCTGAGGGTTTTCGCTAGATTGTCAGTGCTTAATCATCCATTAGGCTAAGGTTAAATCATGTTTATGTAGTAGTAGAAGCCATTCAAGTACTTTAGAATAATGAGTTAATAGCTAATTGTAAGGAGGGAGAGTTAATAAACTATGTGATTTAACAAATCACTATTAATAAAACATCAAAATCACCACACAGAGTCTTAGTTTTGATGATTTCTATTGCCATATTGCAACACTCTCTTATAATCAGTAATTTATGGGTTGCAATAGGGTGTTGCAATAGGTTGCAATAGTATCCTATCTACACCACCTGTGATTTAGCTTAAAACGTTATGCTATTTAATAGATTTCGGCTTTTTTGAATATAGAAGATGCATCATAGAGTTGGGCGATGTAAAAAAGATTCTCTGCAATTGTTAATTGTAAGAGGTGTAGATAGGAAAAGAGAAATTTTTTTCTCTCAGAGTTGCTAAAAACTCCTTTACAGATCAATTTTACAAAATGGATTTATTGTCTGATGATGTAGGTGTCTGATGTATAAACTTTTTACCTGTAATCTATTTGGTTGACTTTTGTAAACAATTCAGCCACCTACAATAGTTATATGATTGGGGGAGGGTGCTGGTTTAAATCGGTGTTTAATAGGAGTTTAGTGTTGTTTGTTTTGCCTTGCAATTGATCAGTTTATAAACTACGGCCTTTGGGGTTGGATATGAGATGTAGTTAAAGAGAATTATGTAAGTAGTTCAAAGTGCCAGATTCATCTTGAAGGATGCTTCGTTAAATTCTGTATAGTTACTTTTCTATTTATTGATGATAAGATGCTTATCCTATATTATAAAAATATTGTATATTTGTTTTATTATTAACCATACGTAAATATCATGAAGAAGGCCAGTCTATTATTGATTTTAATTTTCACAGTTTTATTGGGAGTAAAAGCCCAAACAATACGTATATCAACCTCTGATACAGATTTGATATATAAGGTTGGTAAGAATGAAAGAGTATATCAGGCTTATTTAGGTTCGAAACTAAGGTGTGATAAAGATGTAGAGCACTTGGGGTATGATGGAGAGGCTTATATCACCCATGGTATGGAGGATTATTTCGAACCAGCTATTCGTGTTTTACATAATGATGGAAATCCATCATTGTTGCTTAAGTACGTAGATCACAAAGTAGAGCAGCTACAAAAGAAAGTGGCTCGTACAACAATATTTCTTAGGGATGACAAATATCCTTTTGAGGTTAAGTTGATCTTTGATGCTTTCGAGAAAGAGAATGTGATAAAGTCACATACTGAAATAAAGCATTTGGAAAAGAAACCCATCACTATCTATAATTATGCGTCATCAATGCTTCATTTTAAGCGAGATAACTATTTCTTAACTGAATTTGCAGGAGATTGGGCACATGAGGTAAATATGAGTGAAGTGCAACTTAATTTTGGTAAAAAACAGATTGATTCAAAATTAGGTTCAAGAGCGAATATGTTTTGTTCTCCATTTTTTGTTGTTGCGTTAGATGATAAAATGTCGGAGGATCAAGGGGATGTTCTATTAGGTACTTTGGCTTGGACAGGCAATTTTCGTTTTACTTTTGAGGTTGATAATTTGAATAATCTTCGTCTCATATCGGGAATCAATCCATATGCGTCAGAGTATCTACTGCCAAGTAATGAGGTTTTTGTTACTCCTGATTTTATATTTACATATAGTGATAGTGGTTCGGGTCGAGCTAGTAGAAATTTGCATGAATGGGCGCTAAACCATCAAGTTAAAGATGGAGATAAGGGGCGGTTGACACTATTGAATAATTGGGAGGCTACTTATTTTGATTTTAATGAGGAGAAACTTATTGATCTATTTGATGATGCAACTAAATTAGGTGTTGATATGTTTTTACTTGATGATGGTTGGTTCGGTAATAAATATCCACGCAGCAGCGATCATCAGGGGTTAGGGGATTGGGAGGAGACAGTAACTAAATTACCTAATGGTATAGGTAGATTGACACAAGTTGCAACAGAAAAAGGTGTAAAATTTGGGTTGTGGATTGAGCCAGAGATGGTGAATCCAAAAAGTGAACTCTATGAGAAACATAAAGATTGGGTAATTCATCTACCTAATAGGGATGAATACTATTTTAGAAATCAAATGGTATTAGATCTTGCTAATCCCAAAGTCCAGGATTATGTTTTTGGTATAGTTGATGATCTAATGACTAAATATCCTCAAATCGCTTATTTTAAATGGGATTGTAATAGTCCGATTACAAATGTCTACTCTAACTATTTAAAAGATAAGCAATCAAATCTTTATGTGGATTATGTGCGTGGGCTTTATAATATTCTTGAACGGGTCAAGACAAAATATATAGATTTGCCTATGATGCTTTGCTCAGGTGGCGGAGGACGTTCGGATTATAAAGCGTTAGAATATTTCACGGAATTTTGGCCTAGTGATAATACAGATGCTCTTGAGCGTATTTTTATTCAATGGGGATACTCTTATTTCTTTCCGGCTAAAACAATGTCTGCTCATGTAACATCATGGGGTAAGCAACCTCTTAAATTTAGAGTTGATGTTGCAATGATGGGGAAGCTGGGATTTGACATAAGAGTTGATGAGATGAGCGAGGCTGAACTACAATATTCAAAGCAAGCTGTTTTGAATTATAATCGTTTAAGTTCAGTTATCTTAGATGGCGATCAATATCGTTTGGTTTCGCCTTATGAGAAGCAGCATGCAGTAATGTCATATGTGGATAAATTAATGGAGAAATGTGTGTTATTTGCTTTTGATCTATATCCTCGTTATGGTGAGATTAATAGGCCTATTAGACTTAAAGGTTTGGATGCAAATAGACAATATAGAGTATCTGAGATTAATCTTATGAACGGACAGAAGTCTAACTTAAGTTTTGATGGTAATAGCTATTCTGGAGATTACTTGATGAAAATAGGGCTACCAATCCTATCAGGTAGATCATTAAATAGTAGAGTAGTTGAGATCTCTGCTATATAGTAAATAATATATAATGATGGTGCTTGAATAGTGTTAGCATTGTCTTCTATGTTGAGTAGTTAAGTCGTAGCAGTATAATATGTTATTAGTATTCAAATATCATATAAAGAATTGTGGCTATCTAAACATATGCTTAGATAGCCACAATTCTTTATTTCATAAACACAAAATATACAGCTCCGACCAAGCAAGCAAAGGCAGCGAAGTGGTTCCACTGCAGTGTTTCACCTTTGAAGAAAAATACGGAGAAGAGAGTGAATATTATTAGTGTAATGACCTCCTGTATGATCTTTAGTTGCATAAGAGAGAATGGTCCTCCATTGCCTATATACCCAATCTTGTTGGCTGGTATCTGAAATGAGTATTCGAAGAAGGCTAGTGCCCAACTAATAAGAATAACACCGAAGAGAGGCCAACTAGTTGTAATCTTCATCTCCTCTAATTTTAGATGTCCATACCAGGCAAAGGTCATAAAGATGTTTGAAATGACAAGCATCCCGATTGTAAGATATACGTTCATTTGATATTAAGTATGTTTGACTGTTGCTTTATCATATTAGCTATACTATATCATATGATATAATAGAGACAAATTTATAACTAATCCCAGCTTCCTCCAAGGGATTTGTATAGGTAAATAAGTGATAAGTTTCCATCTCTAAGTGCGTTATTTAGTCCGATCTCGGCATCTAGGAGTCCTCGTTGTGCATCAAGCAGGTCGATGTAGCTTATTATTCCATTGATATACTGAAGATTTGCTAGTTCAAGATATCCTAGAGCTGCATTTACTAGCTTTTGCCTTTTAGCAATTATCTCCTTGTTTTTGTTGTAGGATAGTATAGCATTGTTAACCTCCTTGAATGCGGTGAGTACACTCTTTTGGTATCTTAGCTGCTCTTGTTCATATTCTATTTTGGATCTCTTCCAGTTGTATCTGTTTTTACCCATATTGAATATTGGGCCAACTAAACCACCACTAATTGCCCAATATGGGGATTTTAAAAATGATGAGAGTTCGCTTCCTTCAACACCAGCGTCACTAGTTAATTTAAGCGAAGGGAACATAGATGTGAATGCTACCCCAACGGATGCATTTGCAGCAATCAGTTTTTGCTCTGCAAGTCTAATATCAGCTCTTCTCTCTAGTAGTTGAGATGGTATTCCAATAGGTAATTCCTTAAACACGATGTTGCTTGAGTTAAACAGCGTGTCAGGATAGACCTTTGGGTATTTGCCAAGAAGAAGAGATAGACTATTTTCGAGTGTTCCTATCTGTTTCTCTAGTGCCGGGTGAAGTGTTTCTGTACGTGCTAGTTCTACCTCACTTTGTCTTAGTGATGTCTCGGAGGTCAATCCGCTTTGAAATCTTAATCTAGCCAGTCTTACTCCCTCTTTACGTGCAACGATGGTACGTCTAACTATTGAGAGTTCGCGATAAGCTGCAGATATTTCAAAATATTTCTGGGCAACTTCCGAGATGATGCTCATTTGTATATCTCGTCTTCCCTCTATTGATTGTAGGAAGTTTGATCTGGCCTTCTCATTTGTCCATCTTAGCTTGCCCCATAAATCCACCTCCCAAGCGAAGGAGAATTTACCATCATAACTGTTCATATATCGAGGATTATCTCCACCATCATTGTCATGCTCCCTCTCTCCATTAAGATTTAGGCCTACTCTTGGAAAAAGATCAGCAAATGCTATCTTGCGACTAAGGGTTAGTTCTTCTACTTTTTTGGCGGCAATCTGTATGTCTTGATTGTTTTCTAGGGCTTCAATAATTAGAAGTTGTAGAGTGGAGTCACTGTAGATCTCCCACCATTTTGTCTCTTTAGCTAGTATAGAGTCAGCCTTATCGCTAGTTATACTTTTAGGAAGGCTTAGCTCCGGTTGTTTGTAGTGTTTGCCAACTTTGCATGAGGCAATCATCATGATTGATACAATCAGCGGGACTACTATTCTTATATTATGCATAAGATTACTTGTTTAGTCGTTTGTTGATTAATCGCTTTATTCTTATAGTATGTTCTCGCTTGATCTTCTTATTTGCTTTTTGAAGATTTTCATATGCTTTTGTCTCTATTAATCTCTCCTTTAGTGTGTATACTACAACAAATGAGAATGGGACGAATACTATACCAAATGTTATTGCGAAGAGCATACCAAAGAAGACACCTGTTCCTATTGAGTGCCTGCCAGCACTCCCAGGTCCTGAAGCTAGTACCATCGGTAGCATACCGAGTACAAATGCAAGTGATGTCATCACGATAGGTCTGAAACGAAGAGATGCAGCCTCCACGGCTGCTTTTATTACATCCACACCTTGATCCACTTGTATCTTTGCAAACTCAACAATAAGAATAGCATTCTTAGCTGCAAGTCCGATGAGTGTTACTAGTCCAATCTGAAAATAGACATCATTATCAAGACCAAAGAGCCATATGCTGAAGAATGCACCAAATGCTGCTATTGGAAGTGAAAGCAGTACGGATATTGGAACGAGCCAACTCTCATATTGAGCAGCAAGGAAAAGAAACACAAAGAGGAATACAATGGATATAATCAATCCCATCTGACCTTGAGCTTTCTTCTCTTGGTATGACATGCCGCTCCACTCTATTCCTATGTTATCAGGCAATTCCTCTTTAACGATATTCTCCATAACGCTCATTGCTTGGCTAGAGCTATAACCATTGGCAGGCACACCACGTATAACAGCCGAGGTGAACATGTTAAATCGTTTAATATTTCCTGGCCCTGTTGTATAGGATGTTGTACCCACAGCCGTAAGGGGTATCATATGTCCATCTTTAGTTTTGACGAAGAACATACCTAGGCTTTGTTGTTTTGTTCTATACTCTGCATCTGCCTCTATATATACTTTGTATATGCGATTGAATAGGTTGAAGTCATTCACATATACAGATCCAAGGTAGGCTTTCATTGTTGAGAATATATCTGACATAGGTATACCCAGAAACTTGGCTCTGTCTCTATCTACATCAAAGTATAGCTGAGGTATCTCGGATTGAAGAGCTGAGGATATGGATCCAATCTCTTTGGCTGATTCGGCTTTTTGTATTAAGATCTCAGTTGCTTCAACTAGGTTTTCCCATGTGGCTCCTGAACGAGCTTGAAGTTGCATTTCGAAACCTCCAGAGCTTCCTAATCCAGGTATTACGGGCGGTTTACTCAGAAATGCTTTGGCTTCTGGGTACTCCTTGAACCATGCCTTAGCATCTCTCATCACACTGTTAATATCCATCCCATCGGATGATCTTTCTTCCCACTCTTTTAGTATAACCATTAGATTGGATCTAGATTGTGATGTGCCAACTCTTGGACTTGACCCCGTGACGTTTTGTACATATGCTACTGCGGGATGTGTAAGTAGTTGATTTATGGCTCTCTCGGTAACAATTCTTGTCCTCTCAAGTGTTGCTCCTTCTGGTAGTTCAAACTCAATGGAGAAGAAGCCTTGATCTTCCTCAGGAATGAATGCCGTTGGAATTATCTTGTTCATTACGAATATACCAATCAAGACCATAGCAAAGATTGTAAACATTCTCTTTGGGATGGTCATCACCTTTTGGAGTATCTTTACATACCATTGGTTACCGCTTTCTAACCATTCGTCAATCAAGGTGAATAGTTTATTTTTTTCTCCTGTTGATGGTCTAAGTATAATAGCACACATAGCAGGGCTTAGTGTTAGTGCTACGAGTGTAGAAATAAGTACAGATACAACTATTGTGACTGAGAATTGTCGGAAAAGAGTACCTGTTATCCCATCAAGGAAGCTTACAGGTATAAATACAGCTGCAAGAACTAGTGAGGTTGCAATGATAGCACCCGAAAGCTCATTCATAGCTTTGTGTGTGGCAACTTTAGCTGTCACTGCCTCTTCTTGCATTATCCTCTCTACATTTTCGACTACCACAATAGCATCATCAACTACAATACCAATGGCTAAAACTAGTCCGAGAAGGGTTAGTAGGTTTAGTGAGAATCCCAGAATAAGCATAAATCCAAAGGTGCCTATTAAGGAGATTGGTACTGCAATAACTGGGATAAGTGTTGACCTCCAATTCTGAAGTGAGAGGTAAACAACTAAGATCACAAGGAAAAGTGCTTCAAAAAGAGTTATATATACTTCATTAATTGATTGGTCTATGTATGAGGTTACATCAAAGGGAATGATGTAATCAACTCCTTCAGGGAAATCTTTGTGTATATCTTTTATGCTTTTGCGTATCTCTTTAGCTACTTCCATAGCATTGGCACCAGGCAGTAGGCTTATGGAGAGTACGGCTGCATTTTTGTTGTTTAGACCGCTCTCAGTGGTGTATGAAGATGATTCAAGTGAAACTCTTGCTACATCTTTTATTCGAATAAGTGATCCGTCGTTGTTGGCTCTAACAACTATTGACTCAAAATCCTGAACTGAGCTTAGGCGTCCCTTAGTACTGATGGGTATAGTAATGTCTAGATCAGAGATAGGTTGCATTCCAAGTTCACCGGCTGCGGCCTCTCTGTTCTGGTCTTTAAGTGCCTCCTGGAGATCTTTAACTGTAAGTCCGAAGCTAGCTAGCTTATCAGGCATAACCCAGATTCGCATACCATAGTATCTACTACCAATATTGGATATTCTTCCCACACCTGGGATCCTTTTTAGAACATCTATCACATTAATAGTGGCGAAGTTACTAAGGTAAATCTCATCGAACTTTGGGTCGTCAGAGACTAGACATAGAGTCATGAGGCTACTTGAGGCTTGTTTCTCTATGCTTATTCCATTTTGTATTACCTCAGATGGGAGTCCAGATTCTGCTAGTTTTACTCTGTTCTGAACTTCAATCGCTGCAAGATCTGGATCAACATCAACATCAAATGTTATTCTAATAGATAAAGATCCAGAGTTGGAGCTACTTGATTCCATATATATCATACCAGGTGTACCATTGAGTTGTTGCTCAAGTGGAGTAGCTACTGCTTGTGATACGGTTACTGCGCTTGCTCCAGGGTATGATGTCCCGATTGTTACAACTGGAGGTGATATTTGTGGGTATTGATCGATTGGTAGAAGTTTCATACCAATAATACCAATAATTACTATGAAGATAGAGAGTACCCATGAGAATATGGGTCTCTCGATGAAGAAACCTGGCTTAATCATGGTTGTTGATCTATATTTATGTTTTTACTCTCTTCGTAAGATCTTATAGGACGTACTTTGATTCCAGAACTAAGTTTGTGGTATCCCTCGGTTACTATAGTCTCATCTGCTGCTAGTCCACGATCAATGACGATACTATTTTGCATCTCATAGCCTGATTGAACAAATCGCTTTTCTATGGTACTATCTTTACGAATAACATATACAAAGGCTCCACCCGTTTCTATGGATAGGGCTTTTCGTGGGATTACAACAACGTTCTCCATCACCTCTTGTAGGAGTTTTACTTTTGTAAACTGCCCAGGAAGGAGTTTTTGTTGAGGATTAGCAAGAATTGCTCTGACTGTAAATGTTCCTGTTTGAGGATCAACCTTTGGGTCAGCAAAGTCTACTAGTCCTCTAAGTGGGTATACAGAGTTGTCTGCTAGAGTTACCTCAACAGTATTCTGCCACGAACGTGTAGAGTCTAGATGTCCAAGCTTAACATTTCTCTCCATACTTTTCTGATATTCAAGTGCTGTCATGCGGAAATCAACTAGCACGGTATCACTTTGTACAACAGTTGCTAGAAGAGATTTGCTTCCAGGCCCAACGAGAGTACCTATATCAACGTGTCGTTCGCTCATATATCCACTAATAGGAGACTTTACAACTGTGTATCCAAGCTCTAGCTCAGCTTGCTCTAGGTCAGCCTGACTCATAGCGGCGTTTGCTTCAGCATTCTCTTTTGCTGCTATAGCGTTGTCAAGATCCAATTGACTAGCTGCATTCTGCTCATAGAGAGGGCGTAGTCTTTCAACATCTCTTGTAGCTTTAGCAGAGGCTGCTATGTCTTTTTTTAATTGTGCTTTAGCTTTATCTAATCGTGCTTTGTATTGAGCTTGACTGATTATGAAAAGCGGTGCATTCTGAGATACCTTCTTACCTTCTTCAAATAGCATATTTTCAAGGTAGCCTTCAACACGTGCTCTAACCTCTACATGCTTGTTTGCTCTTATTCGGCCCACGTATTCTCCTTCGACTTCTACATCTCTAATAGAACTTTTATCACAAGCGACAACAGGCCTTTCGGGTTCTGATTTTTCTTTACAGCTACTCATGAAGTAGTTACATGATATGACAAAAGTAAGTACAATAAACTGGTTTCTCATATTTTATTCATTTTATAAGGGTTAGGTATTAATGATGCTCTATTTAGGAACAAAGGTAGCATATTTTCATATAAAAGGCCATTGACACTTTTCGCATCAATGGCCTTTTATTATTTATATATTTAATATGGTATACTTTTAGTTACCAAAGTTTAGCAGGATACTCTCCAGCTTCGATAAGATTGTTAAGTTTGTTAACAACCATTTCACGGTCTGCTGCATATGTAACACCAAACCAGATAGAAGGTGTGTCAAGAACATGTAGTTTGACAGTGTTCTCGTTGATAAGTCTATTCACAGCCAAAGGAATGAAATATTCAGCCTTTAGGTTGTCAGCATTCTCACGAAGGAAGTTTACGAAAAACTCTTCAGAGTAGCGGAAATAGTCTGGAGTGAATCCCCACATATTCATAGAAACAGGTGTGTTGTCAGATATAGCAACAAACTCTCCGTTATCTTCTTTATATTGAACTTTGCCATCAAGACGCTCGATGTGAGTGCGCTCAACAACTGTAGTCAGAAGTCCTTCTTCGTTTACAGCACAAACGCCACGAGCTACAGATCCACTCTCTGAAAGAGTGTTACCAACACGGTAGCCAATCATACAGTATTCGTTCTCTTTGCCAACTAGATTTTTAAGGCAATCAGCTAGTATTTGGAAGCTTTCACGTCCGTAAAAGTCGTCTGCATTAATTACAGCAAAAGGCTCTTTGATCACATCTTTACCCATAAGTACAGCGTGGTTTGTACCCCATGGTTTTACTCTCTCTGGGTTTAATTCAAAACCAGCAGGAAGGTTGTCTAGCTCTTGGAAAACTAGCTCAACAGGTATTAAAGACTGGTATTTTGCGATGATCTTCTCACGAAACTCTTGTTCGAAAGTGTGTCTGATAACAAAAACGACTTTTCCAAATCCAGCTCTCACAGCATCATAGATAGAGTAGTCCATGATAGTTTCTCCATTAGGACCTAATCCGTCAAGTTGTTTCAAACCACCGTAGCGGCTTCCCATTCCAGCTGCAAGTACAAATAATGTAGGTTTCATCTGTAGTGTTAGTTAAGTTAGATTAAATGATTAGTTAGTGAATATATTGTCAAAAGTAGTTTTAATATTTGAAAGAGGGTGCATTTTTGTACAAAAAAAAGCTCCTCTTAGATCACATTGGTTGTTCTCTAAGAGGAGCTATGTTTCTACTAATAACTTAATCCACACTTTTTGGGGCGTGTTCAGCAAGTATTTGAAGTGCTCTTTCTAAAATAGTTGTGTCATCAAGAACAACTATACCACTCTCCATTCCTGGTTCATAGTGAAATCCAGCAGCCTCGCCATACTTGTAGGTGTGTGCACCAAAATAGTTACGTACCGTATCTACAGAGAGGTTAAGTTCACTAGCAATGCGTCGTGTGCTTCCCTCTGGTAGACTCTGTTTGATCTGACGAAGCTCGCTTAAAGAAATAGTTTTGCTCATATCGATCGAAATTAAAGGTTAAAAGATGGCTTTTCGTTATGTAGATTGAACTCCAATTGGTTTAATACAAAGGAGTTTGCCCCAAACTTATGATTAATTTCTTGAAACACCATAGAAATATGATACTATTTTATCATATTTCTATTTGTTAAATAAGATGAAGTTAAAAATAACAACCTTATAGCTTTAGATGGTGATGCGTTGTTTGTCTATTTGTCTATAAATGAGTTTGTTTGATTTTGTATTTGTATAGATGTTTAGAAGCTGTTTATTGCTCTGCTGTATCTTGTGTATTAACAGTTGTTGGCTTTAGTATTTGTGGTCCGACCCACTCATCTCTTCTCTATCTATAGCTTTTCTGTCGAGTGCCCTCCAAGCAAAGAAGATGTAAGTTAGAACAAATGGTATCATGATTGATACATAGCTCATAACTGTAAGAGTGAATTCGCTAGATGAGCTGTTGAATATAGTAAGTGAGCTTTGAATGTTTGAACTTGAGGGATAGTACGCTGTGTTATTATATCCTAGAATAAGGAAAAGCGATAGAACGGTAAGGAATGTCCCCAAGCCAGAGAACCAAATTCCTTTGTTGAAGTAATCAGTTAATATAGCTCTAGCAATACCAAATAGGACAAGTAGCACACCAAGAATAAGTATAGTGGCAACCAATGGCATCTCTATAAGATTCATCGCATATTTGTACTCTTGCATAAACACCTCTCCACTATTTGGATCTACAGCAAACCCATCTGACAAAAGAGTCCAAACAAGGAATGGCAGAAATAGTATAAGAAATACAGATGCATTTATCATAACTTGTTTTTTTGATCTTGTGAATATCGTATCATCTTTTATGTTATTCATAAAATAGAGGGCACCCAAGGTTCTAGATAGAAAGAGAACTGCTCCTCCCAGAAGAAGATTTCGTGGGTTTAGTACTGCTTCAAGTCCATGAAATGGATTGTCCCAAGTCGATATAATTGGCATAAAGATGTCTGTTATATTATTCAAATTCACACTGAATTCTGAGCCAGTAAAAAAGGTTCCAACAGCACATCCTAGAAGAAAAACTCCACCAAAACCATTTATCAATAGGAAAACTTCGTAGGTCTTTGCTCCAAGAAAGTTACCTGCTTTGGTCCTGAATTCAAAGGATACTGCTTGGATGATAAAGCAAAAAAGTATTGCCATCCATACCCAATATGCACCACCGAAGCTCGTGGAGTAGAATAGTGGAAATGAGGCAAAGAATGCTCCACCAAAGGTCACTAGGGTGGTGAATGTAAACTCCCATTTACGACCAATTGAGTTTATAAGCATTGTCTTTTCTAGCTCAGTTTTGCCTATCTGGTATATCATCGTTTGGCCTCCTTGTACAAATAGGAGGAATACGAGAAGTGCTCCTAATACTGATATGATTAACCACCAATAGTGTTGTAGTAGTGTGTAGTCCATAATCTTAGTATCCTTTCTTTATATGTTTGTAAATTATACCAAGTTCAGCAATTAGCATAGTGGTGAATAGTATGCAGAACAGAGTGAATGTGGTTATCACCGAACTTGCCTCAATCTTTGATATAGCTGCGAATGTTGGCATAATATCTTGTATTACCCATGGTTGTCTTCCAACCTCTGCGACAATCCACCCAGCCTGAGTCACTAGGTATGAAATAGGTATGCCAAGAACCGCAAGATAGTGTACTATTCGTACGATGGGGCCACTGTATTTATTCCTATATTCTCTATACCAATAGTGTATGAATAGGAGAAGTAGAGCAGACCCTAGAATTACCATGAATCTGAATGCATAGAATACTATTGGTACATTAGGAACTAGTTGATTAACATCTTGAATGAATCCATACCCGAAGTAGTCGTAGTTCTCCTCTAGGGTAACTCTATGTCTTTGAGCAGTCTCGATATCCCCAGAGGCTTTCGCTGCTTTGTATTCCTTTAGTGACTCAAGAGCTAACTTTCCTCTAACAATTTTATCTTCTGCTGAGAGGTGTGTAGTTCCATCTGTGGAGGTGTAACCGTTTATTATATCCTCTATACCAGGGACAAATGTATCTATTGATCTATTTGCGAGGAATGATAATACTTTTGGGATTTCAATGCGCATTAAAAAGCTCTCCTTGCCGTCATTAGCCTCTTTTTTATCAGGATTAAGAACCCCGAATGCAACCAACCCAGCTGCATTCTGACCTTCATATAGCCCCTCCATAGCTGCTAACTTCATCGGTTGACGCTGTGCTACTTGGTATGCAGAACCATCACCAGTCCATATTATCAGTATCATTGCAAGTACTCCAAATGGGGCTGCTATAGAAATACTTTTGCGTGAGAAATCGATATGTCTGCCTTTTAGGATGTAGAGTGCACTTATGCCGATTACAACAGCTGCACCAACAACCCAACCTGAAAGGATAGTGTGGAAGAATTTGTTAATAGCAACAGGAGAAAGTAATACCTCGAAGAAGCTAGCCATCTCATTCCTTACTGTATCTGGATTGAACTTCATCCCTACTGGAAACTGCATCCATGCATTTGCTACAAGTATCCATAAGGCCGAGAGCGAAGCTCCTATGACAGTTAGCCATGTTGATGCTAGGTGAAACCCTTTACTGACTTTGTTCCATCCGAAGAACATCACTGCAATAAATGTTGATTCCATGAAAAATGCCATCATCCCTTCTATGGCTAGTGGAGCTCCAAAAATATCTCCAACAAACCAGCTGTAATTAGACCAGTTAGTTCCGAATTGGAACTCTAGTATCAAACCCGTTGCTACACCAATAGCAAAGTTTATACCGAAAAGCTTCATCCAGAATTTTGTTATTACCTTCCACTCCTCTTTGCCTGTGCGGTAATATATTGTCTCCATTATAGATATAATTATTCCAAGGCCTAGGGTTAATGGTACAAATAGCCAATGGTACATTGCAGTTAGTGCGAATTGCATTCGCGACCAGAAAACGACATCTTCCATAATTAATTAATTGTTTGTTTACTTATTGTGTGTTTAGTCTATTCAACAGGGGATGTTAATTGTTTACCTACATACTCTGACTTCTCTTTTGAGGTCTCAAAATTTGAATTCAGAAAGTTAGGGAAGAAGAAAACCTTCAGTATGGCGAACATAATGAAGAGTTTAATTAGTATGATTGCCCAAAGCGTTTTACCAGTAGTCATACTTTTGAATCCATCTACATAGAAGCGGAAGACCCTAACGAATATATTTCTCTGTTCTGTTGGCATAGTTTTTTGTTTAGAATTGCTTCAAATATACATCTTATTTCACAAATAAAACTAATTATGCTTGTTTGATGAATATAGAGATATAACTTTTTTTACCTATTAATTGTTCTCTGTCGGTTTGAGTTTAGAGTGAAAGAACAGTCTTATTGCACACGAGAGACTCAACAGACCAGAACTTAATAACAACAAAGAGGGTGTGTCAATTCAGACACACCCTTTTTGTTGTTATTAAGTTGTTCGACAAAAGTAATAGTTAATTTAATGTTACTTCTCATCTAGAATAGTTGATCTAAATTTAATTACTTTCTTACTTGGTATAGTTATGGATGCTCTATTAACAGGATTAATACCCTTACGTTCTTTGCGTTCCTTCACAGTGAAACTACCAAATCCAAATATAGTGATATTATTACCACCTTTGAGTGATTCTACCATTGAGTCGAGAACGGCTGTGACAGATTTTTCAGAATCTACTGCAGTAGTACCTAGTTTTTCTGCAACAGCCTTAATTAAATCTCTTTTATTCATGATCTTCCTTGTTTTGTGGAAATTAGCAAATAGTAAATAAACCTCAGCAAATATACTATATGCATATTAAAAAACAAATAAAAGACCATACTTTTACTTAAATAAAGGAAGTGCTCTTACTATGATAATTAAATAAATATGAACTTTTCAATGGCAGCAGCAACACCATCTTCATCATTAGATGAGGTGATATAGCAAGCGGCTTGCTTAACTTCAGGTTTAGCATTTTGCATAGCAATACCTAATCCAGCATATTTAATCATCGATAAGTCGTTATAGCCATCACCCACAGCAATCATCTCCTCTTTTGTCATTCCAATATGGTTAAGGAGCCTAGCTAAAGACTCTGCTTTGTCTATATTTAGAGGAACAAGTTCTAAGAAAAATGCTTCAGAGCGGTAGATGTTCATTAACTCTCCTATCTCGGCCTGCATCTTTGCTTCTAATTCAGCCAGCGGTTCGGCGTCACCTACTATAAGACACTTTGGTACTGGACGAGCAATAGACTCAAGGAAATTGTCCACTCCTTTAACTTTCATCTTAGTTAGGAATGCTTCGTACTCTACATACTTATCGTTTGGGTGCTCTGTAACAACAATCTCATTATCGTATGATAGTATTGCGAAGTTATGTTCTTTTGCATACTGATAGAGCTTAGGGAGTAACTCGTCAGGAAGTACCTTATTGTATATTGTCTCTTGGGTGGAGCAGTCAATAATAGACCCTCCATTGTATGCAAGTATGTATCCACCGAACTTGTCAAGTTCTAGTTCTTTGGCTAGAGGAACAATTCCATAAGTTGGTCTTCCAGAAGCGAGAACAATCTTTGTACCTCTTTTCTGAGCCTCTATGAGAACTTCTTTATTTCTAGCGGAAAGCTCCTTTTGGGTGTTAGTTAGCGTCCCATCAAGGTCTAGAACTACTATTTTGTAGCTTTTACTCATAATAAGTTATCGTTTGTATAGTTTAGAATCTACACAAAGTTAGCTATTTATTCTGATTATTCCACGATGATAGTAGAGCTTAGAGAGTGATTAACAAGTTCAGGATTATATAGTGATTGAACTTTAGCAACCCCAGTGGAGTAGTTTCCGATTCTATCAATCCATACATCATACTCAAAGGTGTGTAATCCCTTGGGGAGATGTTCAATGAAGTATCTTATATCTCCAGATCTTTGCTCTTTATATGCTCCTATCCCTTGATATGTATATCCAGAATTTGTATTCACAGGCTGAAAGCACCCAGCGTATGTATCTTCAAGTAGGACAAAATCTGAGCTTTGTTTGCACTTTAGTGTTAGCCTAACTTTTGCCTTCGATCCAATAAATGCTCTATCATTTTCAAAGATGATCTCTTTAGTTAGCTCAAAATTGGAGTTTTTGCTCACTTGAATTGTCTTGTATTCAGCTAACCATTGACGATAAATTGTACTATAAGCTGGGGAACTAGAGTTGTTGCGTATTTTAAATTTACCTTTTGCTTTTGTTATTTCCTCGTGAGGTATAATAAGCTCTGTGTAGTTTGTATCTCCAATATTAAGTAATGAATCTCCTAGGTATATAGAGACATCTTGATTTGATTCTAAAAGATTATGTCCATTATTTAATAGAGCATATACAGCTTGAATGCTCTCTGGCGTTGTCTGCCATACTCTATTTCTTTTTTGAGAAATAAGCCATAGTTTCATTAGTTCGACAACGTCACTCTTTGCTACATTATCCCTAGCGAAAAGTTTCATAGCGGCCACGTGAGTCTCAATTCTTTCTGTTCTGTTCGATGGAAAGTAGAATCCATAGTCTAATGACTTTACTCCATATTGAAATATTGATTCTGTGATTGAATTAGCTACTTCATCTATCCCATAATCGAAAAGTATGTTGGCAATGGCTACTTTCTTGTCAATAGTCTCTTTAGTCCAACTAATTTTAGCTCTTTCAATCCACTCTCTATGTCTTTTGAGAGTTTCACCTGTGATTGGAATGTCGCGGTATAGAGATCTAGCCTTGAGAATATTTATTTGAAGGCTGTTTAGTTTAGTCGCATTTGTATTATTCTTCTCTTGCTCAATGCTTATCCTTACTATTTCATTGTCAATGAAAGCAAGAGCACGAATGAGCATCATTTTTTCTTCTTGACTGAACTCTACATCAGCATATTCGGGTAACATTCCTAGCATCAAAAGTACTTGTGATGTTTGCCATGCCGATGATCTCATGCCACTGCACCAAGCAAAACCTCCATCAGTTGATTGAAGATCAAGAAGTTTTTCGAATGAATCTCTTCGAAGCTGGTCTGTAAGGTTAGCATCGAATAACTGAATCATATCCTTTACTTGAGCACTCTCTCTATTTGCTTGATCAACCCATGGCGTATTATTTATATCAGTAATCTTAACCTCTCTCTCTCTTCCTAGGAGAGCTTTGTTCTGTCCGCTCTCTATGTATGATTTGATGTTAGGATTTGATTTAGCTAATGACGCCCCTATTGCATTTGCAATCATATTAGAAGCAACTGAAATTGCATTAGGGAAGTCATTATTGCGTATTGAAGATAGAGCTTGTACAGCATACCAAGTTGGGTTTTTAACAACCTCTAGCGTGTAGTTGCCTTCAGTGATATCTATAGATAAGCTATTCTCACTCATAGGGTTTGCTCGTGTGGTGTTGCTCTCGGTGAGTATCTCTCTGTCAGGTAGGATGGCGATAATGTGTTGCTCGCCATCCTTGAACTTACTGTTTTGTGCAGTTATCCTAAATCCTGTGGAGGTCTTGTCCATAGGCGCGGCTATTTTGAAACTAACAATAGAGCTAGCTTCAGGTTTGTCTATAACCTTACTCTCATTATGCCACACTTTGTTAGTTAGAGGATCAAATAGCTCTAGAGTGACAGTTGTAGCATCTCTATCAGATGATATAAAGGATAGTTTACTGCTAAGAGTGACTAGATCTCCTTGTCTAATGAATCGAGGCAAGTTAGGCTCTATCATCATCTCCTTTTGTGCTATGATTTCTCTATCTAATTTGGCAATTCTAAGATCTTGAGTGTGAGCTACAAGTTTTAGTTTCCAAGTAGTAATAGCCTGAGGAAGAGTGAAGTCAAATGAAGCTTTACCCGTAGAGTCTGGATTGATAGATGGGAAAAAGAAAGCTGTTTGGTTGAACTTTTCTCTTATCTCGTTTGATGTCATCCCATTGTTTAACAATTCTCCTGCTTTTGCCATTGGTGTGTTTGCATCGAACTCCATCAAGCTTTTCATCCTAGTTGTTTTGGTAGCACTATTATATAGTACTATCTCAGGGTATTTCCCAGGGTAGTATCCGTAAAGATTTATACCAGACGTAAATGCTTGACTAGTTTTTAGTTGGTTCCAAGGCCATATGCTTATCTCATTGGTGGAGAAAGCCTCTCCTGGTTGAAGAGTGTAATATTTTGATTTTTTCTGTATAGTTGGTTGATAGATGTCGACTCTATTTCCTATGAGTTGGTCTAGTGCAGCATCATACATCCAAGCAGCAAGTTCGCTTTTTGGATGTTTGCCAGATTTGGTAGATATATCCACAGACCAACTCTCATTATCTCCAGGGCGAAGTCTATCTCGGAATGTGTTTAGTCTTATCTCTAGTGAATCAATCTCTTTAGTAACGTTGGCTGTAAACTCTTCTTTGAAGAACTGACCATCTTTGACAAAGAATAGAATTACTTTAGACTCTTTATTTGTATCACTAGTTTCTACCTCGAATTGATGAAGTCCTTTTGATAGTTCTATCCATTTCTCTTGGTGTGTCTCTTTGCCTAAGAAGTGTGTGTATCTTACCCATATTTTATCGAAAGATGACCCAAATAGGAAGCTTCCTTTTTCACCTACACCACACTGTTCCTTTGTTGGGATTAGCAGCGATGTAGTATCAATAGGCATTTTCTTGGAGCTCTTGTCATAGATTAGTATCTCCCTACTTAGAGTATCACTACTCAAATCGTCCGTTGCAGTTAGCTCAAGCTTGTATAATCCATCCTTGAGTTTGTTGGTGATGATAGAGATATCAGTATTAGTGGAGAATACACCAGAAGAGATATCAGTATTGTTATTTTTTTGTTTTAATGTATATCGACCTACTCCAGTAATAGCTAGTCCCTTGTGTGTTTTAAATTCAGTTTCAACTATTAGTGGTTGGCTCTTTTCGTGAAACTGTTTTGCATCACAACTGATTAATATAGCCTCCTTTCCAAGAGGGAGGTCTATGCTCTGTTCTTTTGTCTCACCTTTGGCATCAGTTATGTATGCTGTCACTTTAAGAGTTAGTCTCGCAATTGACTTTGAATCTTTTTGTTTCAGCCTTTCTGGCACAATGGGAATGAAGAATTGTCCTATGTTGTCTGTAACTAGTTCTCCAGTATATTCTATTGAGCTAGCTTTGTTGGGATAGATAAGCCTCCACCATGACTCTTGAAGCTCAACCTTGTATTTGATTCTGCTGTTTGCAATTGCTATCCCACTGAAACTTCTTGCTTCTCCCATAATCTCAAATTCTCGTTCGAGGGAGTAACCACTCTTAGGCTCAAGAAGAGTCACTAATATAGTAGGGGTTTTATAGGCTTCTACTCTAAATGGTTGATTTGCATATACTTCACTAGTGCTTCGTACTATAATATTGTACAACCCGTTTATCCCTGATTTAGGGATCACACTATTGCAGTATATGCTGCCGAAGTTGTTTGATGTAAGCTTAGTACTATATATATCTTTTCCGTTTGGAGACTTTATTATTATCTCTACTGTCTCGTTTGAGTTTGCTCTTAATGTATCGGCAAGTTCTTGCCAAATAATACCTTTAATATGAATTGTTTCTCCAGGTTGATATATTGGTTTGTCGGTAGTTAGTTGTATTTGTTTGTTGTTTGTCTCTCGCTCAGCATAGTTGTAGTGGTATATATTGCTTAGAGGCATGAGAGAGTCATTGTCAGCTACAACTCTATATTGCCCTGTGAAGTTTTGATTCTCTATTGTTGTTACTCCATCGAGAATAGGTAAAGATGGCTTACTTTCTTTGTTGTTATACCTTATATTGTGGAGAGTAGCTCTTTTTATTGGCTTACCACTTATAAGATCTACGGCAAAAAGCCTAAGCTTTTGAGGCTCCGAGAGATAGGCCGTTGCTATTCTACTTACCGATAGATCGAATTGAGCACTGTTGGATTTATCTCCCAGATTATTCACATATATATTACCACTGTACATGCCTATTGCAGGAGAATATATCTCAACTGATTTCTCAGATGAGTTAGGATAGTCATTCATACTAAGAGTATAATCATACTCTTTAATCTTATCTTCAATTGATAAGTTTATTCCGAATCCTAAAAGATCACGGCTTATAACCTTAGCTAGGGTGATGTGATTTGGGTATAGTTGTTTTGGGATCTTTATCGATAGGCCTCTGTTTATAAGATATTTGTTAATCTCTTCATTGCCTTTAGAATATTCTAACAACTCACTAAGTTGTTCCTTGTTAAGAGAATGGCTCATTGAAGCCATTAGTTCTAGTATCTGTGATGATTGACCTAGATGTTTGTATTTTATATATATTTCTCTAAGGTTGTCATATTCGTAGTTATTACTCCTTAGTAGCTCTGTTATCATTCGAGAGAATCCGCCTTCAACCTGGGATTGAAGAAGCATGTCATAGCATTTATAGGCACTCTCTGGGTCATAAGTCTTAACTATGTCCGCTAGAGTATAGAGAAGATAATCCTTTATATTTGGAGCTACCTCTAGGTTAACCTCTGATACCTCTATTAACTCTGAATAACTAGTTGATCTCTCTATGGGTACTTTATTAATAGAATCAAATATATCTTTTAATAAGATAGAGTCAATAGTTTCGGAATTAGTATTGCTCATAAGGGAGACTATCTGAGCAATAGTTTTAACGGCAGGGTTTACCAACTCAGAGGTTACTCTTGTAATCTCCTTTTTAAACCATTCCACCTCTTTTTCTCCTATGCGCTGCTCGGCGCTCAGACGTTGCAACGTAGAGCGGAGCATAAGTTTGTCATCGCCCTTATGCTTCGCTCTTTGGTAATCTTCTTCAGCCAGTCGTATAGTGGTTTGGGGTAGATCAAGTGAATCTGCCTTTTCAACTGGACTCTTAATCTCAACCCTTTGAAGAGTCTGAGATTGTGCTACATTTGTGGAACAAGAGAGTATTGTTGTTACTGCAACGACTGGAATCCTTTTCATATTATTTGTTGTTTTGTTCCAACTTCTTACGAAGTAGGTTTATTTTTGCTTCAGAGAGACGACGTTCTTCTACCAATCTCTTCATGTCAAGAAGTCTACTAGAGAGATCGAAAGATTGTTTGAGTGCAGTTCTATGCTTTGCATCAATTTGAGTTTGATATTTAGCTCCGCCTCCATATGTGAGGGTCATTGGTTGGTCACTATAGGATGCAATGAATTGAGCGAGTCCACCATCTGTCTTAAGATTATAAGTAACCTTCTCATGAAAAGTACCCATATCATTAAATCTGTAGTTTCGTCCACCATCAAAAGGCACTTCGTTTGTCTGAGTGAATGTCCCATCTTTTAGAGAAACTTTTACCATAGTGTGGCTTATTGCTTTTGCTCCTTCGAAGGTACTAGTTAGTTGCATCTCACCATTCTCAAACACTTCAGCTCTGAGATAGTTTCGTCCGCCATTTCTTTCTGATAACAGATCACGTTGTATCCATCTACCTATTTTGTCATATTCTGGGTTTGATCTAAAGTCAAAGTTCTTCTTTAGTATCTCACTCTCTTGAGTTAGCTCGTTAAGCATAGAGTCGCAGAAAGCGAATGTTCTTTCTTGCTCTTTTAATTCTATTGATCTCATTAGTGTGATTGCACCTTTAATCTGATCAAATTCTTTGGGGTGTTTACTTCTCAAAGAGTCAATCTCTATCTTTGCAAGATTGTATTGTCCACTCTGAAAAAGTTTTGTTGCATTCTCAAGTCTTTTCTCAGCGTCATCTCTGCCAGAGTTGCATGATGATGTCATCAGACCTAAAAGTAGGATAGATGTTAGTCTCAGTTTCATTTTATATGATTATTCGTTTGTGGCAAACTTACACAAAAAAGTAATATATTTATATCAGTGTATAATAAATCCGGTCCTATAAACATAGAGGTGTTTATAGGACCGGACTATTTTATTCACTGATGAATGTCTCTCCTAAAGGAATTAGGGTTATAAATGCAAAATATGCAGGAATAGCAACAATAGGAATAGCACCAACACCAAGAGCAATAATTAGACTAGAAATAAATGGCGTGAGCGTAAGAATAATTATTGCTATAGCAGATATAGATGCTATGCGTATGCAAGCTCTACTCTCTATTGCTAATATGTGTAGGAAAAGTATTGGCATAGAGACAATAACTGGTATTAACGAGAAGAAGTTGTTCTCTAGATATATCTGAATTATTATCGAGCATATCATAATGCTAATACTAGCTCCTAATAGATAGAACGGTAATCTCTTTACCTCATTCTGTTTTCGCAATTTAAAGCTTAGAAGAATCTCTGCAAATATAGAAATGAGAGCAAATATTGATATCCAGAAGTCCCATCTAGTAACCACCATACTTATTAATCTGTAATCACTAGAGGTAGCGTATGAAAATATTAATACTATAGCTAGAGCCTGTAAAGAAGAAATAATAGCTTTTATTAATAACCTCAAGGTGTTAAGAAGTAGAGTTTTTCCTTTTCTCGGCTCTCTGGTCAGATAAATTACAGATATGAGGAGCAATACAATTGTAGATAGAATAGTAATGATAAGCCCTGTGTTATTGCTGTATCTTATGAGTCCAATAATTGGGATTGTGAAGAATGCAGAATTTCTCTCACCTTTTAAGGAAGAGGTTGATTTGTATTTGAAGTTGCATAAATACTCTCTTAGTATCGGAGTTAGCTGATCTCCATAGTGCTGTATTGACCCTAAATTTATATTTTCAGGGATATCAAATTTGGAGTGGTAGTACCATAAGTCATCAATAACAGCTAGATTAATACCTGGGATACTGTTTTTGACTAGCTGGAAATCGGTGTAATTTGGCAGAAAATTATATATGGTACTGGTAAGAGAGTAGGTGAATGGTTTTGAGGCTTTACTATATATCTCTATAATCTTCTCATTATTTGGGGATGATTCGAATAGAAGAGCTGGCCCTTTGACACCTCTAGCCTCAATGTTTACGACAAATCCTACATTTTGAAAGATCTCTGGATGTAACTCTAGAGCCTTATTCATACCCAGCATTTTGAACTCTTCTCCATCAGTAAAGAGGATCTTTACACCTTGATTCCATTCCGATCTATACTCATTTGCCAAACGCACAAGCTCCAAAGCAATACCAACTCCATATCCATTGTCGGCAGCACCATGTGTAAGATTCTCTTTAGATAACTCTTTTTTCTTGTTTGAAGAGTCATAATGTGCAATCATCATAATATATGATGAGGATTTTTCCTTATCTTGTGGCTCCCATGTGGCAAGAATGTTAGCTAGATTAACATTTATTGAGTCAAGGGATACCGAGTCGTAATGAAAAGTTTCTACCTTGCCACCAAGTTCTCCTAGACGGCTCTCCAAGTACAGACGAGCTCGCTCTCGAGCTTCAGGGTGCAGAAGAGATCTAGGCTCATTACTGATGACCTTAATATCTTTTTCAACAAGTTCAGGAGAGAATTGATTAATTTCTTTAAGGTTTGGTTTGGGGACTGATACCCAGTATGATGATAATGCGAAGCATACCAAACATACTACAATTAGTATCACTGACCGGTTTTTTTTAGAATTCATAGGTTGTTTTGTGTAAACTATCTGCAAAACTATTTATATTTGTTTATTTAATCAAGCTATTTACTTAGAAACTATGCAAACGTACCAACTAAAGTTATCTATTGATGGCTCTTTGCCAACAATTTGGCGCGAATTGAAGGTTCGCTCAACAATGAGTCTACACTCACTACATGAGGCTATTCTGGTTGTTATGGAGTGGCATGGTTTTCATGCCTACGAGTTTGACCATGCTGGAATGCTCTACAGGAATCCTCAAGATGGAGGTAAGCATGTGAAATCTCTTCAGTCATCCCATCGTTATAGCGTTGGTAATTTGATTGATAAGCAGGGGCAGGTGTTGCGTTATCGTTATGATTTTGCAGACAATTGGCGAGTTACAATTATTCTTGAGGCTATTCTTCCAATAGAAGAGTCTGTGGTCCCTAAATGTAGTGGGGGAGAGTTAGCTCCTCCTTTTGATGATTGTGGAGGTATAGAAGAGTATAGCCATATTCTTGAACTTCTATCAAAAAAACAGGGGAAGGAGTATTTTGAGCTTAAAGAGTGGCTTAAAGAGATGCAGCTTGAGGACTTTGATCCTAATTCTTTGGATTTAGAGGAGATAAATTGGGAGCTTGAGCACAAGCATTTTAGCTATTTAGGGGATGAAAAGCCTGTGCCATTGACTGCGGGACAAGAGAAGCGAGTTGCTCAGATATTAAGTAAAGTACAGAAGTTTTCTCTTGAACTACTCAATCAAGAGTATGCTATTGTATGCGAGAAGCTCATGGTGGATATGGTAAACGCAGGAAGAGGGTACTTTATTAAAGGTAATCCAGACAACTGGGCAGCAGCTGTTGTTGTAGTCGTTGGAGGTCTTAACTTTTTGGGCGACCCAAGTTCGGCTCTTTATATGGAGTTAAGTGTAATTATGGACTATTTTGAAGTAAGCCCGAAGCGTGTGATGGAGAAATCCCAATCAATATGCGAGGAGATGAATCTTACACCTTTTGAGGGTGAGTATATCTTGCCATCGGTTCGTAATAGTGAATCATATACTCGATTCATGGAGATGATTGATGGTGTAGAGCCTTTGGATATTGAGGAAGATATCATCAGCTAACATAACCACTAATAATAAGAAAGAGTGATACCCAGCAAATAATTTGTTGGGTATCACTCTTTCTTATTATTATATTTTTTGTTCTCTATCTCGAGGAGTGCACTCTTAGAGCCACTTCCCCAGATGAAACCTCCAATCGATCCATCCTTTTTTACCACACGATGGCATGGGATGATAATTGGAATAGGGTTTTTTGCTATTGCACTAGCAACAGCCCTTACAGCCTTGGGTTTGCCGCATAAATGAGCAAAATCGATGTAACTAATAGTTTTTCCATACTCTATGCTTAATAGCTTGTTCCAAATCTCTTGTTGAAATGGTGATCCATTTGTAGATACTTTCATTCTAAACTCAGTTAATTCGCCATTGAAGTATTGAGTTAACTCACTTTTTACTTGATTACTCACTTGATTTGCATTAGAGTCATCCATACAATCAGTCATTGTTATTGAAAGTAGGTGTGAGCTATCGCATTCTATAACTAATATCCCAATAGGAGAATCAAGATACTCTCTGTATATCATTTTATCTTACTCTTGTATAGTTGGAATTGTTCGAACACCTCCTTTACGTATTTATGTGTCTCATTCCCTCTCAGGTAACCAGATCTACACACAGGGTCAGAGTAGTATTCAGGAAGCCTCTTTAGCAAAAGGTACTCTTCGACGCTATTGTCATATTTATGAGGGTCATGACCATACTTTTCAGCTAGGGCTTGTGCATCTTTTAGATGGCCTATTCCAGCATTGTAAGCAGCAAGGGTTAGCTTTAGTCTCTGTGTCGGATCTTTTACCTTTGAAAGGCTCTTGTCTATTGAGGTAAGTACCTTTATTGAGGTTTTAATATTTACACTGTTTTTATGCAGCTCCTTGGGGTTTGCTTTCATTGCTCTTCCAGTTGAAGGCATTATTTGCATCACACCTATAGCCCCAGCCCAAGAGACAACAGTTGAGTCAAAACCACTCTCCTTATAAGCTATAGCAGCAAGTAGTTTCCAATCAAACTTGCTTGATTCAGAGTATCTCTTAAAAAGGTGATCAATCCCAGATATTTTGTTTGCTTTAAGATCAAGAATGTGTCCTTGAGGAGACCTCTTACTATTCTCAAAATATCTCTTTGCTATTTTCTGATTCTTGGAGCTTATCTGTTTATTTTCAAACCATTCGTCGAGAGCTTTTGCTAGTTTAGGTGTCTCTCTTGTTGCCCACGATAGCCTCTGGGGGAAACTTATCTTTAGAGAAACATCAATATTGTTAAAATAGGTCTTATTCAGCTGAGCAATTTCGCTGTCAGCAACTGTGAAATCAATACGTCCCATTGATACCATCTCAATTAGATCTTCAGTGGTGATTGTGTCTTGATCAATATGTATAATATCTATACCACCACCGAGTTCGCTATTGAGATTAATTAGTCTCTCCTCATATCTGCTGCCTTTTAGTATATTGACCTCTTTCCCAATAAGGTCCGTTACGTCATTTATCTCTTTCTTACGTCGTTCAATTCTTTGCACCAACACTTGGAAATTCTCTGTCTTACGACCACAGAATATCATATGTGATGTGTCAGACTGTGTGACAGGTATAGTATATGCAATAAGGTCACCCTCGCCTGCTATGAGCATCTCTTTGAGACGAGTGACATTTTCTGCTACGACAACCTTTATATCAACCCCGAGTGAGCTAGCAAATTCCTTAGCAAGCTCATACTCATATCCCATCTCCTCACCTCTATAGTTAAAGTATGAGGTTGAGCTGTATAGAGTAAGAACTCTTAACTCACCACTTTGCAATATCTGCTCCAAGTCATACGGCTCATCATCTTGAGCCTTTGGCTGGGAATTTGAACACCCTGTTACTATTACTAAAGATATCAGTAATAGTAACAGGGTGTTTTTATTGATAAATCTATCAAGCCTTTCTAACATAGTCTACGAAAGTAAAAGAGTAGGCGTGCTTTTCGTCTGCATTGTGATGTTCTCGTCTAACCTCTTCCCACTCTTCGAGGTTTAGTTCTGGGAAAAATACATCTGCATTTTCGAAAGTAGCATCTACATAAGTAATATAGATTCTATTAGCAATCTTAAGAGCATCTTCATATACTGAAGATCCACCAATTATAAATACATTTTTATCTGTTTGAGTTAACTCTGTCAGCTCTTCCCAAGATGAGCAAACAAAGGCTTCTGAGCATATAGCCTCAGGCATTGATGTAAGAACAATATTTTTTCTATTTGGAAGTGCTCCTTTTGGGAGTGATTCAAATGTCCTTCTACCCATAACGATAGTGTTTCCCATGGTTAGCTCTTTGAATCTCTTCATGTCTTCTGGTAATCTCCAAAGAAGATCATTGTCTTTGCCTATTGCTCTGTTTTGTGCAACTGCTGCAATTATTGATACATTCTGCATAGCTAATAATAATATTAGGTTGTTAATTTAGGCTCTTTATACAGCCACAACGCCCTTTATATGAGGGTGTGGATCGTATGACTCAAGAGTGAAGTCATCGTAAGTAAACTTGAATATATCGTTTATCTCAGGGTTGATTAACATCTTAGGTAGAGGTCTCTCATCCCTTGAAAGTTGTAATTTGACCTGTTCTAGATGATTAGTATATATATGTGCATCACCTAGAGTATGTATGAACTCCCCGGCTTCTAAGCCAGTGACTTGAGCTACCATCATAAGAAGCAGAGCATATGATGCAATATTGAATGGTACTCCAAGGAATATATCAGCACTTCGTTGATATAGCTGCAAGCTCAATTTCCCATTTGCAACATAGAACTGAAAGAAGGCATGGCAAGGTGGAAGTTTCATATTGGGTATATCAGCCACATTCCACGCACTCACTATGATGCGTCGAGAGTCCGGATTCTCCTTAATGGTCTTGATGGCATCGCTCAATTGGTCTATCGATCCACCCTGATAGTCACGCCACGAACGCCATTGAGCTCCATAAACTGGACCAAGCTCACCATTCTCATCTGCCCACTCATTCCAAATTCTAACTCCATTTTCCTGTAGATAATCAACGTTTGTACTACCTTTTATAAACCAAAGTAGTTCATGAATCACCGATTTTAGGTGTATCTTTTTTGTCGTCAAGAGAGGGAAACCTTGTGATAAATCAAAGCGCATTTGATATCCAAAAGTGCTTATTGTTCCCGTTCCGGTTCTATCCTCTTTGTGTGCTCCTTGCTGAAGTACGTGATTCAGCAGCTCTTTATACTGTCTCATAGCTACAAATATATAACTACTATTTATGAGTTCATACATAAGAATCATTATTTCTTTCTTTTTGTTTGAGGATGAACTGTGTGAAGCAGATAAAAAAACAGTAAAACTTTTGGTGTTTCTAAAGTTTTCAGTCATCTTTGCACACGAAAAGACATTATAAATCTATATGGAATTAAAGGAAAGAATATTGGCAGAGTCCTTCAAACTCTATTCACTCAACGGGATAAAGAGTGTAACGATGGATGATATTGCTCGAGCGGTTGGTATATCCAAACGAACGCTCTATGAAATTTTTGCGGATAAAGAGGCTCTTGTAATGGATTGTGTTTTGGCCTTGGATGAATGCAAATCTAAAGAACAAAATAGATTCATTGGAACCTCGCCAAGTGTAATCGAGTTTTTCTTTGCATTTCTAGACCATGTGTCTGGTGAGATGAAGGACTTCAATCGTAACTTTATTAGAGATATGAAGAGGTACCATCCTCGAGTATTTGAGATTCATAATAAATCTAAGGATAGGCATACCAAAGATCTAGTAAATACAATCCTACGAGGTCAAGAACAAGGAATTATCAGAGAAGACATAAATGTAGAGCTATCTATTCGTTTAGTAGATATTCAAGTGGAAAATTTCTGGTTTTCAGATACTCCAGAGATAACAAAATTCAATATTATTGAGTATTTCGAACAAATGATTCTAATATTTCTAAGAGGTATATCCACACCAAAAGGCTTAGAGCTTATTGAAGAGTTTTGCCAAAAGAGAGTTAAACAGAACAAATAAATAACACTATATTAATCAAATAGGCATGAATATTAAACAAATTGTCTCTCTAGCAGCATTTATGACTCTTGCAGTCACTGCCTCAGCTCAGGAGGGGCTAAAGCTAACTCTCGAAGATGCTCTTCGAATAGCACTAACCGAGAGCCCAACTATTGAGATTGCTAATCAGCAGATTGTCTCCAAAGGTTTTGCCCGTAGAGAGGCACAGTCTGCACTGTATCCCTCAATCTCAGGATCACTTCAATACTCCAGAACGCTTAAGAAGCAGAAGTTTGTATTTGGAGATGACCCCTCTGGTGGTGTAGAGGTGGGTACCTCCAATCAATATACGGCAGGATTTAATATTTCACTTCCATTAGTAGCACCTACACTTTGGAAAAGCATTCAGATTACATCTCTCGACATTGAGAATGCTAAAGAGTTGGCCAGAGAAAGTGGAATAAACCTAGCACAAGCAGTTAAGGATGCTTACTACTCTGTTCTTTTAGCAGAGGAGAGCCTAGATGCCTTGACTAAAAACTATCAACAAGCAGAGGCCAACGCCGAGATGACTCGCCTGAGATTCCAGCAGGGTGTTGTCTCTGAATATGATTGGATAAGAGCTCAAGTGCAAGTGAAGAATCTAGAGCCAAATCTCTTTCAAGCAGAAAGCGGTGTTGAGCTTTCTAAACTAAGATTGATCACACTTCTTGGTCTAGAGGATCAGCAGGTTACACTTCTTGAGAGCCTCTCTGGAGCAACTGCCCATATGTACGCTGATGCTATTGATCAAACGCAAGACACGCTGAGCAACAATACCACACTTCGCCAACTAGATATTCAAAAGAGCATTCTTCAGAAGACACTCAAGATGCAACACTATGCACATATCCCCACATTGGCAGCCAGCTTATCATATAGTCAAATGGCTATGGATAACTCTTTTAACTTCAAAAGTTATAACTGGTTTCCATTCTCTACCATTGGCGTTACTCTATCAATCCCTATCTTCGACGGTGGTAGCAGATACTACAAAGCAAAACAGACTCGCGTAGGTATCTCCACTTTAGAACTTCAAAGATTAGATGTAGAGCGCAATTTGAAGACACAATTGCGTAGCGCTAGAGATCAAGTAAATCGTTCAATAAAGCAGGTTAAAAGTGCAGAGGGTAGTGTAGAGATGGCACAGAAGGGTGTTGATATTGCTCGAAAGAGGTATGACACAGGAATGGGTACATTTATAGAATTAAACGATGCTGAGGTAGCCTTGCTACAATCTGAACTAACATTCAATCAAGCTTTGTATGAATATTTGAGTGCCAAATCAGCTTTAGAGAATCTTACGGGAACATTTAATCTACAAGATTACCAAACTAACCAGACAAACAAATAAACCATTAATCGAATCAAATCAAACAAATTATAATGAAGAGAGTGAAATTACTTCCAATCGCTATGATGCTACTTCTAGCATCTTGTGGTTCTAAACAAGAGACAACAGAGGCCAAAGAGCTTGTTTATCCAGTAAATGTTATGCAAGCTACATCTGAAATGGTTGATCAAAGTTATAACTTCACAACTACTGTTGAACCCTTTAAGCGCAACTCTATTGCCCCTCAGCAGCCAGGACGTATTCGCTCTATCTTTGTTGAGGTGGGTGACAACGTAAGAAAAGGGCAGAAACTAGCTCAGATGGATGCAGCATCTCTTTCTCAGCAGAAGTCACAACTTGACAATCTTGAGATAGAATATACGCGTATGAAGGAGTTATTTGCCGTGGGTGGTGCTTCAAAGCAACAATTAGATCAGATACAGACACAATACGATATGGCAAAAGAGCTATACACTCAACTAGTTGAGAACACTGAACTTTTAGCCCCAATTGATGGTATAGTGACAGCTCGTAACTATGATGATGGGGATCTATACAGCTCACAACAGCCTATATTGACTGTAATGCAGATACAACCAGTAAAGCTGATGATTAACGTGCCGGAACAGCTGTATACTCAAGTTAGAAAAGGAATGAGTGTTAATATTAAAGTTAACGTGTTTGGCGATGAGAATTTTATCGGCAAAGTCAATCTTATCTATCCAACCATCGATGCTTCTACTCGTACTTTCGCTGTTGAGGTGTTACTTCCAAATGCAGATCGTCGTGTTCGACCAGGTATGTACGGCTCTCTTGAGTTATCAACAGAGAGCATAGAGCGTGTGGTGCTATCAGATAGAGCAGTGCGCAAGCAGAGTGGATCAAACGAGAGATACGTTTTTGTTGTAGATGCAGGTAAAGCCGTATATCGTTCTGTTACTATTGGACGTCGTCTTGGTAACCAATATGAGATTATCTCAGGTGTTGAACCAGGCGAACAAGTGATAACCAATGGCGCAACAAAACTTGTTAATGGTTCATTGATTGAAATCAAAAAGTAATAGAGAGTAACAGAAACAGACACAATAATAACTATTATGAGTATATACGCAACAGCTGTGCGAAAACCCATTACGACTATCCTAATCTTTTTAGGTGTAATCATTTTTGGGCTCTTTTCGTTAACACGACTTTCTATCGATCTCTATCCAGACTTCGATTCAAACCAGATGATGGTAATATGTTCTTACCCCGGAGCTAATGCTCTAGATGTGGAGAACAACGTAACACGTATAATGGAGGATGGACTCAATACGGTAGACAAACTAAAGAAGATGTCATCTACCTCGAAGGAGAACTTCTCAATCGTTACACTCGAATATGAGTGGGGTACGGACTTGGACCTAGCGGTGAATGATATACGTGACAAGCTAGATATATTCAAGTCGCAGCTTCCAGATGGAGCGGCATCACCTACAATCTTCCGTCTCTCTTCGAGTATGATACCTGTAGTCATACTTACCGTAGAAGCTCAAGAGAGTCTACCGGCTCTATACAAAACCCTTGAGGATAGAGTAGCCAATGCCATAAACAGAATAGATGGAGTAGGTTCGGTATCTATTTCGGGAGCCCCTCAGCGTCAAGTTCAGGTAAACCTAGACCCTCAAAAGATGGAAGCATATAAACTATCCATAGAGCGTATAGGTCAGATCATTGGAGCTGAAAACCTTAATATGCCAGCTGGGTCAATAGATATTGGTTCGGATGCTTTCTCGCTGAGAGTTCAGGGTGAATTCGTAAATAGTGATGAGCTAAAAGAGGTGATAGTACTAGCAGATGCTAACCGAGTTGTTAGACTTGCCGACATTGCTGATATCAACGATACACTTCAAGACAAGATCGAGGAGTCATACACTAATGGGGTTCAAGGGGCTAGTATTGTGGTCATGAAGCAGTCTGGAGCAAACTCCGTTAAGATTGCCAATGAGATACACAAGGCTCTGCCAAAGATACAATCAACTCTACCCCCTGATGTGAAGATAAATGTATTGATGGATACCTCAGATAATATTGTTAATAGTATCAAAGGACTGTCAAGCACAGTTGGTTACGCGTTCTTCTTTGTTGTTCTTGTCGTACTATTCTTTCTTGGACGTTGGAGAGCTACCTTCATTATTATCCTTACCATACCTGTATCCTTGATCGTCTCATTTGCCTATTTGATGATAGCTGGAGAGACCATCAACGTTATTACGCTCTCATCTCTTTCTATTGCAATAGGGATGGTTGTGGATGATGCCATTGTTGTACTCGAGAATATAACCACACACATCGAACGCGGTTCACCACCAAAACAGGCAGCTATCTATGCTACGAATGAGGTGGGTGTTGCAGTATTAGCTACTACATTAACAGTTATCGCCGTATTCTTCCCTCTAACCATGGTTGGTGGTATGGCTGGAATTATGTTTAAGCCACTTGGATGGATGGTAACCGTGATCATAGCATTCTCAACCCTTGCAGCACTTACTCTAACCCCAATGCTCTGCTCTCGTCTTCTTAAGATAGATCCAGAGAGATCTAAAATGTTTATGATACTATATGGGCCAATCGAGAAGACGCTTGACGCTTTTGATAACTTATATGCAAAGACTCTAGAGTGGGTGTTAAGACATAGGTTGATCACCATCTTTGGTTCAATAGCTATCTTTGTCTCATCACTTGCAATTATTGCTTCGGGACAGATTGGGACAGAATTCTTCCCTCAATCGGACAATGGGCGTGTGGCGGCAACAATAAAACTGGATGCTGGTACTCACGTAGATATAACAAAAGCCACAGCAGCTAAGATAACCGATCTATGGCGCAATAAATATCCAGAGGTTGATGTCGTAAACTATACTGTGGGTACTGCTGATGATGATAATATGTTTGCCGTTGTAATGCAATCAAACGGCGAGAATATTATTAATTTCAATATTCGTTTGACTCCTCTCATGGAGAGAGAAAGAGACTTGTTCTCTATTTGTGACTCTATGCGTGCAGACCTTCTTAAGTTCCCTGAGATACACAAATCGGAGGTCACTGCCGGTGGTGGAAGTATGGGTGGTATGGGTGCTACAGTAGATCTTGAGATATATGGCTATGACTTTGATATAACTAACAATTTTGCAGAGGAATTTGCAACAAGAGTTAGGGATAACGTGCCTGGGGCTAAGGATATTCTTCTTAGTAGAGAGGACTTCAAGCCTGAATATCAGATAGAATTCGACAGACGCAAATTAGCCCTACACGGTATTAATTACTCTACGGCTGCTCAATATGTAAGGAATCGTATTAATGGTCTCTATGCATCTAAGTTTCGCGAAGAGGGTGATGAGTATGATATCGTTGTTCGTTATGGTAAGGAGCACCGTAAGTCGATAGAGGATATTGAGAACATAATTATCTATGATGCACAGAACAATGGTATTCGACTTAGAGAACTAGGTCAAGTGTTTGAGCGTCAAGCTCCACCTTCGATTGAGCGTCAAGATAGAGAGCGTATAATTAAGGTGTCGGCTACTGCCTCGGGGGTGCCTTTGAGTGTGGTTGCTGATGGTATGAAGGCCGAACTTGCCAAAATGGATGTTCCTGCTGAGATAGGTCTTAAACTTGCAGGATCGTACGAAGACCAACAAGAGTCATTCGGTGATATGGGGCTTCTCCTAGCTCTTGTTGTGATACTTGTATATATTGTTATGGCTTCGCAGTTTGAGTCACTTTCAGGTCCTTTCATCATCATGTTCTCTTTGCCATTTGCATTGACAGGTATTATTCTTGCATTGTGGATTACAGGTACACCTCTTGGTATTACTGCAGCAATTGGGGGTATCATGCTAGTTGGTATTGTTGTGAAGAATGGTATTGTACTTGTAGACTTTATCAACCTTAATCGTGAGAGAGGGGATGATATATTCACGGCTGTTGTCTCAGGTGGTAAGTCCCGACTTCGCCCTGTGTTGATGACAACTGCTACAACCATTCTGGGGATGATCCCAATGGCAGTTATGCCAACTGAGGGCTCTGAGATATGGCAACCTATGGGTATTGCAATCATCGGAGGATTGACCTTCTCTACTCTTTTAACACTACTTGTTGTTCCGACGGTTTACACCTTCTTTGCCGCACGTGATGAGAGAAAGAAAGCTATTGAGAAAGAAAGAGAGATGAAGTTCCTTAGCTCTTTGGGTGGCGAAATTAATATTTAACACATCAAACATAACGATAATGAAATCGGTACTTATTACATTCAATCAAGCTTTGAGAGAGGATATCGTCTTGATATTTGATGAAATTGGCATAACGGGTTATACCTTCTTCGAGCAGGTGCAGGGTAGGGGCACAAACGGTGGTGAGGCTCACTATGGTTCACATGCTTGGCCAACGCTTAACTCTTCGATTATTACTGTAGTTGAAAACTCCAAAGTCAATCCTCTTCTTGATATGCTAAAGCGTCTTGACAAACGCAATGAGATGCTAGGGCTTAGAGCCTTTGTATGGAGCATAGAGAATATGATCTGATTTTCTATTTGTTGATCTGATATTGTAGAGAGTGTCTAATGAGTAAAATCATTGTGATACTCTCTACTTTTTTTATCTATCTTTTCACATTCTTGGGCCTACTATACGGACCATAGTCTCACTCTTCCAAAACACGTACGTATTTCATTGAAAATACGTACGTAATTAGTTGCAAATACGTACGTACTTTGGACTAAATACGTACGTGTTTTTATAGTGTTCTACTACAGTTGTTTAACTTTGTCGGTTTGTTGTTGATAGAAATTCCATTTTTTGTTAATAGCTCTTTGAGCTTTTTGTATGTATAGTTTGTAGAAAGTAATAAAAAGAGATAGGGGTTGACTCCAAATTTGTTGGAATCAACCCCTATATATAAGGTTTGTACTGTTAATTAGTTTGCTTCTGGGCTGAAATAATAGCAATTGCTAGACGTATTTTACCATATTCTACCTCACCATTTAGTGCTTCATATATGGGCTTAAGCTCCGTTGAATTGCCTCGCTGGGTTAGTATCTTTTCTACACGATCACACTCTTGTTGGTCTACAAATGCACTCCAGTTTGTTATAGTTCCTGCCTGTATGAGGTGTGCAATGTGTGAATAGACAGTGACCGGTTGAATACCTCTGAATGATGAGATCTGCTCTATTGTCATACCCTTTTCTATACATTCAAAAGTTAACTTGTAAGTATCACCCTTTTCGCGTTTACGTACTAGTTCTCTTTTGATTAATTCGACGAACTTATGACCGTACTTATCGAGTTTGACCTCTGAGACACCTGAAATGTTTGAGAACTCAAGCAGGGTAGTAGGTTTCATTTCAACCATGTCGGATAGACTCTTGTCGGTGAAAATGGCATATGCAGGCACATCTTCTTCAGTGGCAAAGTTCATACGCAATTTACGAAGAGCCTCAAAGAGTTTCTCGTCCTCGGTGAGTATTTGAGAACTAGTTCTAGAGGTAATCTCTTTTGAGGTTCTCTTCTTTTTGTTCTCAAACTCTTCAGGTTTGAGCTCAGCTAGTTCAACGTTTATTTCTCCACGAAGAGCCTTCATCCCAAGAGGCGTTATCTTTAGGGTATTACCATCGTTGTATGCAATCTCAAAGTATCCTATTTGAAGCATTTGAAGAAGAAAAGCTTGCCACTGCCTAAATGAGTTTGCAGCACCAGCCCCGAAGGTCTTAATCTTGTCGTATCCCTTGTCCATCAACTCAGCTTTGTGAGATCCTCTGAGTATATCAATGAGAGTGTTCATTCCCACTTGTTGTTGTGTGCGAGCGATAGCACTGAGGGCTTTTTGAACTAGAATAGTACCATCGAAACGTTGGGGTGGATTTTTGCATACATCGCAGTTGCCACAGTCACTGTTCATCTCTTCACCGAAGTAACTTAGAAGAATTCGTCGTCTGCATATATCAGCCTCTCCATATTGTTGCATTCGGTTCAGCTTCTCAAGGTTCATATCCTTTTGTCCGCTCTCGTTTGCGAAGTTGGTGAGCATAATCAAGTCGCCAATGCTATAGAATAGTATTGTATCTGCCTTCATACCATCTCTGCCTGCACGACCAATCTCTTGGTAGTATGACTCCATGCTTTTGGGCATATTGTAGTGTATAACCCATCTTACATTTGATTTGTCAATACCCATACCGAAAGCTATAGTGGCACACATTACTTGTACATTGTCGTTGAGAAAGTCGTTCTGTGCTTTATCTCTCTCTTGTGGAGTCAATCCAGCGTGATATACTCCTGTGTCTATTCCATACTCTTGAAGATCTTGTGCAACGCTTTCGCAGTTTTTTCGGCTCATACAGTATATAATGCCGCTCTGACGAGGGTGTTTGTCAATAAAGTCAACGATGGTTTTCATCTTCGCTTTCTTCTGCATCCCTTTTATCACACGAAGTGATATGTTTGGTCTGTCGAAAGAGGAGATGAAGGTAATAGGGTTGTTTAGACTCAGTTGTGAAATAATATCTTCTCGCGTCACTTTGTCTGCAGTGGCAGTAAGTGCCACCATAGGGACGTTTGGGTATGTTTGTTTGATGAGCGAGAGTCGTGTGTACTCTTGTCTAAAGTCGTGTCCCCATTGAGAGATACAGTGAGCTTCGTCAATTGCAAATAGTGAGATCTGCATTTGACGTAGTAGGAAGTCAAGTTCGCTGAGGAGTCTCTCGGGTGATATATATAGAATTTTAACGCTACCTTTTATGCATAGTTCTTTCACCTGCCTAGTCTCACTATCGGATAGTGAGCTATTTAGAGCATAAGCTGAGATTCCGTTCTCGCGCAGGGTGTCTACTTGGTCTTTCATCAATGATAATAGAGGAGAGACTACTACAGTTGTACCAGCAAGAGCAAGAGCTGGGATTTGATAGCAGAGTGATTTTCCACCCCCTGTTGGCATAAGTACTAAGGAGTCTTTGCCACTCATTACGTGGTTGATGATCTCCTCTTGCTTAGGCCTGAAGGTGTCGTATCCGAAGTATTTTTTTAGAAGCGAGGATGTTTGAATCATGTTTAATCTTCTTACAATTAGCTATTGATTAGCTTCAAATATACGATTAAAAGACTATTCAGTCACTATGATTTGTTGATTACTATATATGTGAAGGTCTAATTTGTTCATTATATATCTTAAAGCAAGCTGAGCTTTAACAGAATTACCTGAAGAATCTATCGGAGGAGCAAATGCAGCAATGCCAAACACACCAGGAAGAACACCCATTATACCTCCCCCAACTCCTGTTTTCACGGGTAGTCCTGTGGTGAAGATCCATTCTCCACTTTTCTCGTAGAATCCAAACGTGGCAATAAGAGATATGATCTTGGTAGCGAGTAAAGGATCAAACACATAATGTCCATTCGCAGGGTTTATCCCTTGGTTGGCTATCGTAGAGGCGCAGATTGCTAGTTGATTTGTTGAGACTCCTAGCGAACATTGTTTCGTGTAGAGGTCAAGCGACATCTCTGGCTCGTCATATATTCTACCTAGATTTTTTAGTAGCCATGTTATTGAGCGGTTGTTGTAGTTTGTTTCTGACTCTGATATGTATAGGTCTTCAATCAGGTTAAGAGGTGATCCGCAGAGCTCTTGCATGTTTTGCGTTATGGCATTCCACTTCTCTTGAATGTTGCCTATGGGGTGTATCATACTGCATGCACTAATTGCACCAGCATTTACAAGAGGAGTGGAAGGGGTTTGACTTTCAACTAGCAGTGCCATAATTGAGTTGAAAGGTAGCCCAGTTGCATCAGCACCAATTTTGTCAAGGATAGCTTGGTCTCCGGCTTGTCTCATAGCAAGGATTGCTGTTAGTACCTTGGAAATAGATTCGATGCCAAACTCATAGTTTGTATCGCCCACTTGTATTGATCTTCCATCAGTGAAGGTGATTGAGATTCCGAACAGATCGTTTGGCACTTTCTCAAGGTATGGTATGTATGAGGCATTCTCACCATCTTTGTTATCTTTATAGAGGTTATATGCCTCCATCATCACTGATTCAAACTCTTTAATTGATATTTCTCTTCTCATATGTCTGTAAAATAATACATGGAATTAGATCTATTTATTAATTGCCCCATTAGTTATTGGGGGGCACAAACTTAACTAATATAAATGATTTACTATAGTTTGTAATAAAAAAAAAGGAGCATCGGACATTAAAATTTAATGTCCGATGCTCCTTGAATGGAAATGCTTTCTACAATTTTTTGTGTAATCTCTCAATAGTAGCATTATTATATAAGTTAATCATATAATAATGTGCATACTTACTACTCTGCTAATGGTTTAGTTAGTGTAATTTCCTGTTATTTTGATCACACTAGCACCAGGTTGTATAGTCAGATTATTGATATTGATTTCGGTGGTATTATTTGTACTGGTTTTAATATCAATGTTTTGTCCTCCCTCCAAGAGCGTAGCTTTTGTCCTTCTTGCGAAGGTACAAGGTATTTCAATAACTCCATTTTCAGGTTTCTCGTAAATAAAGAGATAAAGAGTATTATCACCTTTACGTGTAACACGTCCCCACTTGAACTCAACGTCAAAAGGATTAGCTCGTGTTTCATAGATTGCTTCGCTGTTAATATTCATCCAAGCACCTATTTCATTGAATAGACGTATGCTTTCTTCAGGTATTGATCCATCTGCTTCAGGTCCAATATTCAATAAGAAATTACCCCCTCTACTTACGACATCGATAAGTTCGCGGATTAAATTATCAGAAGTTTTCCATTTCTGGTTATCTGCTGAATATCCCCATGTGCCATTTAGTGTTTGACAAGCTTCCCAATCACCATCTATACCAGTTGCAGGGATGTGGTGCTCAGCAGTGGAATAGTCACCCTTCCATGTTGGGGTCACTTTGATACCCCCTTCACTGATGTGATTGTCCGAATGGTATAGACGATTGTTCTGAATTGCGTTGGGGTTAGCATCGAATAACTTTCTCATCAAATTGGTAGCACCCCACGCTTTGTCGCCCTGAAATCGAGGTTGGCTGAAATCCCACCACATTAAGTCTACTTTATAATTAGAAGTTAGATCAGTGAATACATTTAAAAGATATTCTTTGTATTTCTCATGATTCCCGAATGTGCGTTCTCCTTTTTTTTGATCATCATAGTTACCCTTTGGGTAAGAAATCCCTGAACCCGTTGGGTCATAATCTGGGTGACTCCAGTCAATGAGTGAAAAGTAGTATCCAGCTTTGATATCATACTCCTCACAAGCTTTGGCATATTCGTCAGCTATATTTACACCTTTTGTCTTCATTATATTGAAGTCAGAGTGTTTTGTTTCAAACATATTGAACCCTTCATGATGGCGGCTAGTCATGACGATATATTTGCAGCCAGACTCTTTAGCTAATTTAACCCATTGAGTAGCTTTACCTTCTTTGGGCGTGAACTTTGGCATTGCCTCTTGTGCATAAGTGTCACTATCTAGACCTGATTGCATCTGAATCCATTCAACACAACCTTCATATTTTTTATCTTTCACCTCGCCAGCAAGACCAGAGTAAAGTCCATAATGAACGAACATACCGAACTTACCATCTCTCCACCACTTCATTCTCATATCTCGAGCCTCTTTGGTTTCGTATGGAGCCCCTTCATTCAAAGGAGCTTCTTCTTGAGCTGACGAAGGCGCATATTTACTAGCAAATCTATTAAAAGCATTAGCAACTGTTGTATCTTGAAAGTTACCGCCCATAGCCAAACGTTTACCAGCATCTCTCAAATCAGATTGTAGAGATTTTAATGCGTCCAAATCAGATTTGAATTGTACAGGACAATTGGTTGATGTTAGTGATAGTATCTTATCTATTTGTTGATCTTTGCTGGCTTTCTTGTCTATTTTATCTAATTCTTCAATAGCCTCTGAAAGTTGTTTTGGGGTTTTTACCTCATTAAGTTTTTCAATGGCTGTTGAGTAAATTGAATTCATCTTAATGAATCCTTTTTTTGTTGGGTTGTTTGCATAAGTTGCGAAGCTTATACTCAACATAAGCAATAGTGTAAATTGTTTTAGTTTCATCATGAATTTGTGGTTAGTGTCTTTCTGTTTTATTATTAGTTTATTGTATTGAGTTTAATATATTGGCATAGATTTGCTATTGTTTAATTATATATAGAGCGAAAATATACATAATATTTAAATATATCGGCGTTAAGTGGCATTATCTTTAATTATTTAATTAAAGATGGTCGTCTCGTTCTTTCTTGGGGAGTCAGAATTTAATGCTATATATGATTCATTAATAGCATTAGTGAATAAAAGAATAAGGGTAAAACTAGAATTAATTCTAGTTTTACCCTTATTCTTACGTGACTTGCTATTCAATAAAGAGTAATATGTTTTAAATTGCAGATGCTAATCATATATACATTGAGAGTCTATCCACCATATCTAATAACTCCTGATACAGGTTTTCTTTATCTCTAATATCAGTAGATTACTATTCTATTTCATTAATCTTTGATTAACGTACTCCATGAAAAACTCCTTGTAGCTATCTCCAATAGGAATGCTATTCTTACCAAATATTATTCGCATCTTGGCTATCTCTATTACCCTCTCCAGATTTACAATATATGATCTGTGTACTCTCATAAACTTAGAGGAAGGAAGTATCTCCTCAAGTTTCTTTATGCTAAGAAGAGGTATTAGAGGTTTCTCCTCACCGTTTATATATATTTTTACATACTCATTCATCGCCTCTATATATAGAATAGAGTCGAGATCTATTCGACTCACTTTATAGTCGCTCTTTACAAAGATGGTCCCATCTGAAACAAATTTCTGATTTATTGGGTTTATAGGTCTATTACTAGAGTATTCAATCAGTTCTATACGCTTGCGTGCTCTGTTTGCAGCTGTTAGAAACTCGTCAAAATTGAAAGGTTTTAATATATAGTCTACTGCATCTAGTTTGAATCCATCTATTGCATACTCTGAGTATGCCGTTGTAAATATAATATGAGGAGCTTTTTCTAGTGATCTAACAAACTCTATTCCAGAAAGGTCAGGCATATTTATATCAAGGAATATAAGATCGATGCTTTGCTCTGAGATGACTTGCATAGCTTCGATGGCATCTTGGCATGTCTTGCACAAATATAGGAATGGTATTTTCTCTATATAACTCCTAAGTTTAGCTAGTGCTAATGGTTCGTCGTCAATAGCAATACATTTTATCATAGTCATTTTTAACTCTGGTTTAAACTAGTTCTATGTATAGGTATATCAAGTATGATGTCAAATGAGTTGTCGTGATCTTGAATAGATAGATTAAAATCATCTTTGAATATGAGTTCTAGTCGTTTTCGGATATTCTCTAGACCTATACCGTGGTGATTGTCTCTGTTCTTTACAAATTTACTATTAAGACAACTGAATACCAATCTTCCTGTGGTAATTTCTATAGTAATAGAGATATATGAAGGTTTTTGATAGCTTACACCGTGTTTGAAAGCATTCTCAACGAATGATATTAGGAGTAGGGGAGGGATTTGTATGTTAGAAAGATCAGAATTCACGTTGAAGTTGATCACAACACTTTCAGAATAACGTATACGCATCAACTTTACATAGTTTCTTAGAAACTCTACCTCTTTATTAAGTGAGATACTCTTGTTGTTTGATTCGTAGAGAATATATCTCATAAGTTTAGATAGTTCAACAATAGTTTCTTTTGCCTTTTCAGTATCAATATCTACCAATGAATGAATATTGTTGAGTGTATTCATGAAGAAGTGTGGGTTGATTTGATATTTTAGGTATTCTAACTCGGACTGTAGATTTTGATTCTCAAGCTCTTTCATCGCTTCATCGTCCTTGAGTGATTTGAAGAATAGCTTCACAGCAATGTTAAAACTAAGCATTAGTATAGCTAGAAGCATTCGACCAATAAAAGGGCCCTTTAATATTGGGTTGATACTAGGACGATGCCTAATTGGAGGAGGCTGAAGAGTGTTTTCTTTTTCAATCCCCCATTTTTCATAAATGTTGGGGTTCTTCTCTCTACGATTAGAAAATTCTTCTCCTTCGTGGGACATATCTCCCATAGGAGGTCGCGGCTGGTTGTGTGATACTATAGTTGATATTGAGATGAAGAGTATAGAGCAAAGAGTTGCAGATATAATATATTTCGTTGTTTTCTTTCTAAGTAATAGTTGTGGAAGTAGGATTATGTGGTTCACTAAAAAGAGCGAAAGGAATGGGAGGATCTCTATCCAGCTTTTAAATATATCCTTCCACCGAAGAGAATAGGAAGTTCCTGTAAGATAATCAATAGTGTTATTTGCTAAAGGAAATAACAGAATAATGGCCCAAGCGATAGTGTATATGGATGTCTCTGAAAACACTCTTTTTATGAATACCTCTCTTATGACTTTTATCATATCTGTATAAATTACTTTATCAATTAATAGCAAAGATAGAATTCCTATGAGTGTTATAAATATAGATCAACAGGAATTCTATCTTTTTCTACTCTCCGTAATAAGTTTTTATGGGCGGCCACCACCACCAGAGGAGTTTGAACCTATAGTTGTAATCATATTGCTTGTTGTGAAACTTGTAATTTCACTTCCTATTGTATAGTTTGCGTTTAATGATAGTCCATAGAAACTGTTTCCTCCACTTGTGCTCCCTTGTGAATATATTTTATAGCCATTATTAGCTGTAAGTTTATCACTGCTAAAGAGCATAACCATTTTGGTGTAACTCTGTGGTATTGAGTATGACATTACATGTTCTCCGCTGGTGGACTGAATAGTAATTAGTGAAGAGGTGATGTTAGTACTATTGTATACAATAGATCGTTGAGTGCATACACTGGCTGTTGGCGTGCTACTTGATCCTCCTATGCCAATGATAGTTCCGCCAGTTATTTTAAATGTACTATTATCACAGTCTATTCCACCTTCTGGATGTGAAGCACCAACAGCAACAACTATTCCCCCTGTTATAGTGAATGTTCCGTTAGAATCAATAGCATCATTACCACTACTATGGCAGTATATATCTCCTGAATTGATTACAATAGATGAGGATGCGTTAAGGCAGTCATCATAAGAATAAACAGCTATTGACCCTCCATTTATGGATAGAATATTTTTACTCTCTATACCTTCACTACCTTCACCACCGGTTGTTCTGACCCAAATTGTTCCAGAGTTTATTGATATATTACCTTCGGCTTTTATGCCTTTTGCAGATGAATCTAGTCGGTTGTATATGTATTGCTTTCCTGTGGTTATTACTCTTATTTCACTTTCCTCTAGGGTAAGAGCTCCATCAATACTAATACCTTTCCCAGCACTTCCGGTACTCTTTATATATAGTTGCGAATTACTAACAATAAGGTCTCCATCGCAGTTTATTCCTGCAGATGAACTAATATCATTTGATTCGTATAGACCATTTCCACTTGTTAGAAGAACAATCCTAGACTCTTTGATGATCATATTACCATCAGCTTTTATAGCCTTTGATGCATCTCCACTTACATTACATTTGATAATTCCGCCGCTAATCATTATATCTCCAGTGGATTTGATCCCCATACCTTTTGGGTCGGTTGTAGTAAGGAGTAGTAATCCGTTGCTGATTTCTATTCTTGGAGTTATTGAAGCATCACCATCTTCATACGAAGCTATAATAGCATCATCCCCTGCTGAGATTGTAATCTCGCCACTTCGAATATCTATATTACCCTTTTCGCACTCCATTCCGTCACTAGAGGCATTTATATTTATCTTACCGCCACTGACAATAATTTTGTCATTCGTGTGTATACCATCACTTACTGCAGAGATAACGTTCAGGTTTGTTCCACTTCTAAAGTGTATATAATCATCACTGCAGATAGCGTGGCGATAGTTACCAGTAACATTTAATTCTCCATTACCACTAAAAAGAAGCTGAGCTTCACTAAAAATACATCCTTTTTGGTCTTCACCATCAACGAGGGTGTACTCCTTTGAGTCAACTAGATTATTAACTGTTCCATCAGCTATCTCAATAAACACTCTTTTGCTAGATTGAATATTTATTGCTGAACCTCTATTGCTCCTTAGAGATAAGTCTGAGAGTGTTAGTTTAAACTTCTTGCCACTGTTGAATTTAATACCCCCATCGGATGATGATCCCGAAACTTTGTATTCAATGCCAGAGAGGGTACTATTAACATCTACATACCCTCCATCTGTTGTAATAGTGATACCAGAAACTTCATCATTTATACTCACACCCTCCTCGTTAAAATGAATATGTACAGTAGTTGTAAACGTAGAATTCTCTACAAAGTCATCATATTCATCGTTGGATTTATCTGTCACTATTACCTCAGGTGTAGCTTCGTAGTGAGTGTTACTAATATCATCCCAACTAACATCAAATTCAAGCAAGTTGCCTGTTGACCCAGTATCAGAGTTGTTGTCATCTGGTTGAGTATTCTCACTATCATTGCCATTTTCCAGATCAGGTATACTTTCTTTACTACAAGATGTTGCGATAAAAGAAATAGTAATAGCCAAGATGATTAGTTTGCATATTCGCCTCATATTTTCCTAAATTTGATTCATACTGTTATAAAGCAAATATATACTTTGCAGTATTGAGCTGAAAATAGAATCTGTGAATGGCCATTTTTTATCTGTGAATAGTCACTTCAGTATCACTTTTTATACTAATCTCTTAATTATTCTTTCCTCGACATAACTTTGAGTATCGAGTTAACAGAAATGAAGATGGGCACAAGCGTAAAGCTTGTGCCCATCTAGTAGAATCTACGATATAATTTCTTTTAAGAGTTACTTAACTCGCTTGTATCCATAAACAGCTGCATCGCCCAACTCTTCTTCAATACGAAGTAGCTGATTGTACTTAGCCATACGGTCTGATCTGCTAAGTGATCCAGTCTTTATCTGTCCTGAGTTTGTAGCTACAGCAATGTCTGAGATAGTAGCATCTTCTGTCTCTCCTGAACGATGAGACGTTACCGATGTATACCCATGGCGGTGAGCCATCTCTATAGCATCGAGAGTCTCCGTTAATGTACCAATCTGATTAACTTTAATCAGAATAGAGTTACCACAACCTTTTTCGATACCTTGTTTTAAGAATTTGACATTAGTTACAAACAGGTCGTCCCCAACCAATTGACATCGCTCGCCAATTCTATCAGTTAGGAGCTTCCATCCTTCCCAGTCGTTTTCGCCCATACCGTCCTCGATGGAATCGATAGGATATTTATTAATTAACTCCTCAAGATAGTCAACTTGTTCTTTAGGACTCCTTTTAGCCCCATTATCCCCTTCAAATAGGGCATAGTTGTAAATACCTTGTTTGAAGAATTCAGAAGCTGCACAATCGAGGGCTATAGTTATGTCTTTACCTGGTTTATATCCGGCCTTCTCGATTGCTTTCAAAATTGACTCAAGAGCATCTTCTGTACCTTTCAATTTTGGAGCGAAACCACCTTCGTCACCCACCGCAGTGCTCAATCCTCTATCATGAAGAACTTTTTTAAGTGCATGGAAAACTTCGGCTCCCATACGAAGTGCCTCTTTGAAGCAACAAGCTCCAACAGGGCGAATCATGAATTCTTGGAAAGCAATTGGGGCATCAGAGTGTGATCCACCATTAATAATATTCATCATCGGAACAGGCAATACGTATGTATTTGTGCCTCCAATATATCTGTAAAGAGGTAAGTCTAAATAGTTTGCAGCGGCTTTAGCAACGGCCATTGAAACACCAAGAATAGCATTAGCTCCTAGGTTAGCCTTAGTTGGAGTTCCATCCAGACGCAGTAGTTCGTGATCGATCTCTACTTGTTTAAGAGCGTTCCACCCCTCAAGAGCGGGAGCTATAATTTTGTTGATGTTCTCAACGGCTTTCATAACGCCTTTGCCTAGGTAGCGACTTTTATCACCATCACGAAGTTCAAGAGCTTCATTCTCGCCAGTAGATGCTCCCGAGGGAACAGCAGCGCGGCCCATAACTCCTGATTCTAGAGTAACATCAACTTCAATAGTTGGGTTACCACGTGAGTCTAAAATCTCTCTACCTTTAATTTCAGCGATTCTCATAGATGTAAGATTATTATATATGTTGTTATTTGAAATCTATACACATATAACAAACTATGATGTCCATTTGTTTTTGAGCTTATGATTAATCAATAGGTTCGTTTTGGTACCCGCTGCTAAATAACTGTATACGAATTGAGGGCTCCACTGTTGTTTATATACAACAGTGGAGCCCTCAATAATTTATCAATTGTACTTCTGTAGTTTTGAGTACTATTCAAAGAACTTTTTGAAACGGTTGAAGAATGATTTCTTCTCTGTTTCGTTTGGTTTGAAGTTGTCAGATTCTTCTAACTTTTCAAGACTTTTCTTTTCCTCAGAGCTTAATTTTTCAGGAACATAGATACTTATGTTTACAAGTAAATCACCAGTTCCATATCCATTAATGCTAGGAAGACCTTTACCTCTAAGTCTTATTTTCTTTCCTGGTTGAGTTCCTGCTGCAATAGGCATTCGAACCTTACCATCAACGGTAGGTATTTCAACATTTGAGCCCATAGCTGCTGTTGGAAAGCTAATCAAGAGGTTGTAGATAAGGTCATCTTGATCTCGGATAAGTTCAGGATGGCTCTCCTCTTCTACAAGGATAAGAAGATCACCCGTTACACCACCTCTTCGAGCCGCATTACCACCACCTCTCATCGAAAGTTGCATGCCCTCTTGTATACCGGCTGGTATATTGATGTTTACTACCTCTTCACTCATAGTAACACCCTCGCCAGCACAATGAGTACATTTATTGGTGATTATTTTACCTTCACCATTACATGATGGGCAGGCACTTTGTGTTTGTATGTTACCAAGTATGGTTCTTTGTACACGAGTAACGTGTCCAGATCCGTTACAAGTAGAGCAAGTTGTGTAGCTGTTACCATTCTCAGCACCTGTACCACTACAGTGCGAGCAAGAGACATATTTCTTAAGTTTTATTTTTTTCTCAACACCATGAGCAATGTCCTTAAGTGTCAGCTTAACCTTTACGCGAAGGTCTGAGCCACGGTTTACATTGCGGCTGCTTCTGCCGCCACCACCAAAACCGCCAAAGTGTCCACCGAAGATATCACCAAACTGTGAGAAGATATCATCCATAGACATATTGTCTCCGAAGCCACCTCCAAAGCCCCCAGCACCACCACCATTCACACCTTGGTGTCCGAATTGGTCATATCTAGAGCGTTTGTTCGGGTCACTTAGAATCTCATAAGCTTCCGCAGCTTCTTTAAATTTGTTTTCAGCCTCCTTATTGTCTGGATTTTTATCCGGGTGATACTGAATGGCTTTTTTTCTATACGCCTTCTTTATCTGTTCGGCAGAAGCATCTTTTGCTACACCGAGTATCTCGTAATAGTCTCTCTTTGTACTCATAGTTCTTATTCTCCTACAACCACTTTAGAAAAGCGGATGACTTTATCGTTTAGTTTGTATCCTTTTTGAATACAATCAATAACCTTACCTTTAAGCTCTTCGCTAGGGGCAGGTATAGTGGTGATAGCATCATGAAGGTCAGTGTCAAAAGGTTGTTCTGCCGTTTCTATCTCAACAACGTTGTTCTGCTTTAGGTAAGCAATAAACTTTCCATAAATTAGATTTATTCCCTCTTTAACAGCCTCAATATCTTGAGCTTTTTCTATATTAGCGAGTGCTCTTTCAAAATCATCAACCACAGGAAGGATATTTACAAGAGTAGTCTCTCCACCGTTCTTGATCAACTCAGCTTTCTCACGCATAGTACGCTTTCTGTAGTTGTCATAGTCTGCCATCAAGCGAAGGTATTGATCATTTAATTCGCGATTTTTTTCTTGTATGGCAACAATGTCTGCTGCCAACTTGTCCTCTTCGCATGACGACTCTTCGTTTAACTCGTTCTGTTCAACCTCTAAGTTGTTGTTCTCAATCTCTTCGTGTAGCTCTTTGTTATCCATTTCTTCTCGATTCATATATTCTTATGGTTTGATTTTCTATTTGTTATCTTAATTATGAACATTAATGTAGCATCAATAGCTATCATAATGGTAGTAATGTTCAAATCTATCCTAGCAAAAAGAGTGCCAAAACAAAGGTATCTAATAATTTGATTATCTGTTGTGTTTTAAGATAAGTTTTCCTATGTTTGTAGTTCATCGAGATCATAATTCTAGTTACCTAAAAATGAAAACAAGAAATATATTTTCCAATCCTTTATTCAAGAGAGTATTAGTTGCTGGTGGTGGGTATTGGTTTCTACTGACTATCTTACTTATCTTTTTAGTAATCTCTACATTTCTTCCAGATATTATTCTCAAGTTTATTTAGAGTCGTACTGTACATATGCAATTACATAATGTATTTTACTGCCATAAAATGGCAGAATGAACCAGAAAGAACGAATAGATGCCAAATGGTGTGCATATATTTGTATTTGCTCAGAGCGTAGAATATTGCTCCAACAGTATAGCTTATTCCACCAAGTACAAGCCAATGAATAACTTCTGGTTTCTCTGATAGGGCCTCACTCAGAGGATTGAATGCAAATGCTACTATCCATCCCATCAATAGATAGCAAGAAGTTTTTATTAGTCCACCCTTAACATTTCTAAGGCTAATAAGAGTTCCTGCCAATGCAGCAATCCATACTATAATGAATATTGACCATCCCCAATATGCACTCTCTCTAAGAGTGACTAGGGTAAATGGAGTGTATGAACCTGCTATGAAAAGGAATATAGCACTATGATCAAATTTTCGAAATATTTGCTTTGTCTCAATCTCACGTAGAGAGTGATATATAGTAGACATCAAGTAGAGAAGTGTCATCGTTACTCCAAATATTACAGAGCTAATAATATTATATAAGTCACCACTCTTAAGAGCAACTAGAGTAAGGTAGATTAACGCAAATATTGCGAATATCACTCCAACTCCATGTGTTAAGCTATTGGCTATCTCTTCACTGTTTTTCTTCATAATAGTTTATTTATTAAACCAGGTAAATGTAGGCAATATATATTGTCAACTATACGTTTTATACAAATTCGTGTAACATCAAAGCTCTACGTTCATTATATGAGAATAGATCGATAACACCTCATAAATTTAAGGGTTATCGATCTATTTAGCATTAAAATGAAGTATATCTTAATTAAAGGATAGCCTCGATTTTAGCAGCGATAGCAGGCTTTTGTGAAGCTCCTACTACTTTGTCAACAAGTTCTCCATTCTTGAAGAATAGGATTGTAGGGATGTTACGTATCCCGAATTGTTGAGTTATTGCGTCATTCTCGTCTACGTTACATTTTCCGATGTTTGCGCGACCATCATACTCTTTAGCAAGATCCTCGATAATAGGAGTAATCATACGGCAAGGACCACACCATTCAGCCCAGAAATCAACAACAAGTGGTTTACCAGATTCCAAAAGCTCTTGGAAGTTTGCATCTGTAATTGTAAGTGCCATTCTCTTTTTAGTATTTAAAAGTTTATGTTTTACTTATTCCCATAGTGGGTTTGATGTTCAAAAGTAAAAAGAATTATTGGATAAACTAATTTATCTTATAAGAAATCGTCTCTCTACTCTTTAAAAACTGCAGCAACTCTTTCGTTGCTTTTATCTTCTTATTTGTACTTTTTAAAGGAATAATAGCATCCCTATGGTGGTCAATAAGTTCGAAGTTTAGTTGCACATCACCATCTTCGCTATCTAGTATTGCAGTGAGGTCACTAACAAGTGATATGTCCATATTCTCAACCGGAATTGATATGGTAACCTTATTGACAGCATTATGCTTGATATCAGATAGGAGCTCAAAGCTGTGTATTTTTAGCTCATACTCATCCTTGTTGAATCTCTTAGGTTCCATTCTTCCACGTCCAAGTAGGAAGAGACCTTGATAGAAGAACTTACGTTTATCCACATAATCATTTCCAAACATAATTATCTCAGAAGCCCCGCTGTAGTCTTCAATAGTCATTACACCATATGGGTTTCCTGTTTTTGTGGTCCCTTCTCTGACTGATGTAACCATCCCTCCTAATGTAATTTCTCTTCCTATGAGGCTATCCTTATCTTTAATTTCCTCCATATTAGTATTGCAGATTGCTTCTAAAACAATTTGATACTCATCTAAAGGATGTGCCGAGATGTATATACCCACGAGTTCGCGCTCTCTATTTAGTCTGTGAAGATCACTCCAAGGCTCGCAAGTAGGCACTTCAGGAGTAGCTATTGCTATTGAGTCATGATCATCACCAAAGAGAGAGTTTGTCTGCATCGCTCTGTCGGCTTGTATCTTATTGCCATATTTAACCAAGGCCTCAAGGAATAGGTCTCCTTTTTCATTCTCAGCAAAATATTGATCGCGACGAATATCGTCTAATCCATCGAATGCCCCAGCAACGATTAGCCCTTCAATATTCTTTTTATTACATGCAGAGAGGTTGATTCTCTCGATGAAGTTAAAGATGCTAGTGAAAGGACCACCTTTTCGTCTCTCTTCAATAATAGCCTGAACAGCATTCTCTCCAACACCCTTAATAGCCCCTAATCCAAATCGGATATCACCTCGTTTGTTTACTGAGAACTTGTGGAGACTCTCATTTACATCAGGGCCGAGTACACCTATAGACATAGATTTACACTCATCCATGAATTTAGTAATCTCCGTAATGTTGGATATGTTTCGACTTAATACCGCTGCCATATATTCCGAAGGATAATTGGCCTTTAGGTATGCCGTTTGGTATGCCACCCAAGAATAGCAAGTTGCATGGGATTTGTTAAATGCATATGAAGCAAACTTTTCCCAGTCAGCCCAAATCTTTTCACACACCTTGAGGTCATGTCCATTGGATTTACACCCTTCCATGAATTTAACCTTGAGAGCATTCATTTTGTCAATGAGTTTCTTACCCATTGCTTTTCGAAGCTCATCGGATTGACCACGAGTAAAGTTAGCAAGTAGTCTAGAGAGGAGCATCACCTGCTCTTGATATACCGTAATTCCATAAGTATCCTTAAGGTATCTCTCCATGATAGGTATATCATAACTTATAGGCTCTCTACCATGTTTACGAGCAACGAAGGATGGTATGTACTCCATTGGCCCTGGTCGGTAGAGTGCATTCATCGCAATTAGATCCTCAAAGGTAGTCGGCTTGAGCTCCCTAAGATATTTTTGCATACCAGCGGATTCAAACTGGAACGTTCCGGTAGTTTTACCAGAGCTGTATAGTTCAAATGTCTTTTGGTCTTCTAGTGAGATGTCTGCAATATCTATACTCTTACCAGTTGTGATGGATACGTTCTCTATAGCGTCTTTTATTATTGAGAGTGTTTTAAGACCCAAGAAGTCCATCTTTAGCATCCCAACATCTTCAATTACCGAGCCTTCATATTGAGTGACCAGCATCTTTTCTCCACTCTCTTTGTCGTCAGCTGTGCTTATGGGGACGTAATTGGTTAAGTCATCCCTTCCGATAATTACACCACAGGCATGCACCCCAGTGTTTCTAACATTCCCTTCAAGCATCTGAGCATACTTCATTGTGTCACGAAGTATTTGGTTTGGAGATTCAGCAGCATCTCTTAGTTCTCTGACATACTCTATAGAGGCCTTAACAGAAACCTTCTTAACATCAGGGATTTTGTCGGGCACTAGTTTTGTTAGTCTGTCAGACTCGCTAAGAGGAAGTTTTTGAACTCTTGCAACATCTTTAATGGCAGATTTGGTAGCCATTGTACCAAACGTGATAATATGTGCAACTTTCTCTTTTCCATATTTTTCAGTTACCCATTGAAGAACCTGACCTCTACCGTCATCATCAAAGTCAATATCAATATCGGGCATTGATATACGGTCAGGGTTTAGGAAACGCTCAAAAAGAAGATCATATTTTATGGGGTCAATATCTGTAATGCCTAAGCAATAGGCCACAGCTGACCCTGCTGCAGAACCACGTCCCGGGCCAACAGCTACACCCATTTTTCTAGCCTCAGCTATAAAGTCTTGTACAATTAAGAAGTAACCAGGGAATCCCATGTTTAGAATAGTCTCAAGTTCAAAGTCTATTCGCTCCTTATGCTCCTCATCCATGTTGGGATATCTTTTTTCTGCTCCCACATATGTAAGGTGTCTAAGATATTCACCATCATCGCTGAATCCCTCAGGAAGAGGGAAAATAGGCATGATAGCATCACTATTTATTGAGTAGAATTCTACTTTGTCTGCTATCTCAAGTGTGTTTGTTAGTGATTCTGGTATGTCGCTAAATATTGAGTACATCTCTTGAGGAGTTTTAAACCACTCCTGCTTTGTGTATCTCATTCTTTTAGGATCGTTTAGATCGGCACCTGTGTTTAGGCAAAGAAGGTGGTCGTGAGCGTCTGCATCTTCGGCATTGACAAAGTGCACATCGTTCGTCGCTATTAGCTTAACCCCTGTTCTTTGTGATAGTTCGCGTAGGCCTATATTTACAGCTTTTTGTTCAGGATAAACCTCTTGATTTGCGTTAGAGTCGTATGTCTCGTGTCTTTGCATTTCAAGATAGAAGTCATCTCCAAAGATTTTCTTGAATGACTCGATTGCCTTCTGTGCCTCATCCATTCTGCCTGCCTTGACTAGCCTTGGGATTTCCCCAGCCAGACATGCAGATGATACGATAAGCCCCTCGCTATATTTTTCTAAAAGCTCTTTGTCTATTCTTGGTCTACCGTAGAATCCCTCTATCCAACCTAAAGATACAAGCTTTATAAGATTGTGATATCCTATTTTATTCTTTGCAAGAAGTATAAGGTGGTGGCCAGAAAGGTGTTCTCTTCCAGATTTTACATGACGTCCTTGTCTTGCTACATATACCTCACATCCTATGATTGGTTTTAGTAGTCTCTTTTTTGCTGTTTCGAGTTCAAGAATAAGAGACTCTAGAGATTTATCATTGCCTTCATTGAGCTTCTTTTTATTCTCAATCTCTTGTTTTATTCTCTTAATCTCACCCTCAACCTTAGAGTTTTTCTTTGATACAGTATTAAAGAATTCCTTAACACCAAACATGTTACCATGGTCAGTGAGAGCTACAGCAGGCATGCCATACTCTATAGCCTTGCTTACAATCCTCTCTATAGAGGCTTGTCCGTCAAGTATTGAATATTGTGAGTGTACGTGTAGATGAACAAATGAATGCATTATGTAGGTATAGTCTATAAGTTTAGCACAAAGTTAATTGAATTCTTTGGTAGTCTCTGTTTCTTTACATATATTTACAGCGTGATAAGAAGTTGTCTTGGCTTAAAATATATTTAAATAATACTAGGAGAATTGTAATGCAGCTAGATCGGATAAATAAAGAGTATAAAATATTGCTAGTTGATGATCATCCGCTAATGTTGATAGGAGCACAAAGTCTATTAGGTCAGAATCCACTTTATAATATCACGGCATTAGAGAACCCATTAAGCGCGATAACTATTTCCAATGCAAAGAGTTATGATCTGCTTATCACTGATCTTGAGATGCCGGATGTTAGTGGGTATGAACTCATAGAGGGCCTTCGCAAGATTAATCCAAAACTACTTGTCATAGTTCATACATTTCATGATGAGGTGATGGTTTTAAAGAAACTAATAGATTTAAAAGTAAACGGAATTGTCGTAAAGTCAGCTAGGCTTAATGCTATTATACAAGCCGTAGAGTTAGTCTTAGATGGAGATACATACTATGACTCGGCTATACGTTCAACTATCAAGGAGCTTGTTGTTCTAGATGGTAAAGATAATTTGTCTGTCAAAGAGCTCGAGGTATTACGTGCTATATGCCAGGGTGAAACAACAAAAGAGATTGCTCAACGAACTAGCAAATCTGTAAATACAATAGAGACTCATAGAAAGAATATATTCTCTAAATTGGATGTGAAGAATACAGCACAACTAATAATGAAAGCCATTCAGCTTGGAATTATTGGGAAACTATCAGACTAATAAAAGCCTTTTAGGCAAAAATATATACTATAAAAAACAGATTAGAAGTACTATGGAATTACCTTTTGCAGAGTCTTACAAGATTAAGATGGTAGAGCCTCTTTACAGAAGTAGTAGAGAAGAGCGTGAAAGATGGATTGAAGAGGCGGGTTATAATCTTTTCAGTCTTAGAAGTGAACATGTTTATATTGATCTATTGACCGATTCTGGTACTGGAGCAATGAGCCAGCATCAATGGTCTGCCATGATGTTAGGTGATGAGAGCTACGCTGGAGCTCGTTCGTTTCATAAAGTAAAGGATACAATAAAAAGAATACTTGGATTTGATTATTTTCTGCCAACTCACCAAGGCAGAGCAGCAGAGAATGTTCTATTCTCCGTATTGGTAAAAGAAGGTAATATAATTCCAGGAAACTCTCACTTTGATACAACTAAAGGGCACATTGAGTCGAGAAAGGCTATAGCATTAGATTGTACTATTGATGAGGCAAAAGATACACAGCTTGAGGTTCCTTTTAAGGGTAATGTATGTATCAAGAAGCTTCGTGCAGCTTTGGAAGAACATAAAGATCGCATTCCATTTATTTTGGTTACCGTTACAAATAATACAGCTGGAGGTCAACCTGTATCTATGGAGTGTGTGCGTCAAGTGCGTGCTCTTGCCGATGAGTTTGGTAAGCCAGTTATTTTTGACTCAGCTCGATTTGCAGAGAATGCTTACTTTATTAAGGTAAGAGAGAAGGGCTACGAGAATAAGACAATCAAAGAGATTGTAGCAGAGATGTATGAGATGGGAGATGCAATGACAATGTCTAGTAAGAAAGACGCTATCGTTAATATGGGTGGATTTATTGCCACTCGTCGTAAGGATTGGTTTGAGCAAGCTTCAGTATTCAATATCTGTTTTGAAGGTTATGTTACTTATGGAGGTATGAGTGGTAGAGACCTAGAGGCTCTTGCTGTAGGTCTTGATGAGGGTACTGAATTTGACTATCTAGAGACTCGTATACGCCAAGTGGAGTATCTAGCTCAGAAACTAGATGAGTATGGAGTGCCTTATCAGCGTCCTGCTGGTGGTCATGCAATCTTTGTAGATGCATTACGTCTTCTTCCAAATGTCCCACGCGAGGAGTTCCCAGCTCAAACGGCTTGTATAGAACTATACAAAGAGGCAGGAATTCGTGGTGTAGAGATTGGGGCTGTTCTAGCAGATCGTGATCCTGTTACTCGTGAAAACAGATATCCAGCATTAGAACTTCTACGTCTGGCTATTCCTCGTCGTGTTTATACAAACAACCACATGGATGTTGTAGCAGCAGCGATGAAGAATCTTATGGATCGCTCTTCAGAGATTACCAGAGGTTATGAAATTACAGAGGAGGCTCCAATTATGAGACACTTCACATGTAAATTCAAAAGTGCGAAGTAATTCAATATAGAATAATCGATATCGTATAATAAAAGTGTGGACATAATTATTTATGTCCACACTTTTATTATATGGTCATTATCTTATCTATAGTAAATAATAGATATCACATCTTTGTGAAGTTATGATATATTGCATATCTTTGTCCCCGCTTGTGAAAAAAAAGAAGTGTATTAACGATTAGAGAGTAGAAATAAAAAGTTTAATATATATGAGTATGAATATTCTTTCTCCAAAGGAGATTGTATCTTATGCAGGAAAATCTGCTATGGAAAAGGGCGCTTATCCATTTTCAAAAACCTTGTCAATGAGTTTTCTAGCAGGTGTCTATATTGCTATGGGAGGGCTTCTATCAATATTGATAGGTTATGGTATGCCAGGATTATCGGAGTCAAATCCAGGGTTGCAGAAATTACTTATGGGTGCTACCTTTCCTATCGGATTAATGTTAGTTGTAATAGCTGGAGGAGAATTATTTACAGGTAATTGTGCATACTTTATACCAAACACTATGAGTGGACGTCAGCCATGGAGTGCTGCATTTTATAATTGGACTCTTGTTTGGTTAGGTAATTTTATTGGAGCTCTTTTCTTTGCCTATTTTTTGGTTTATATCACGGGAGTTCTTCATTATGAGCCATGGCAATCAGCTCTTCATAAGCTTGCAGAATCAAAGACTTCAAACCCTTTTATGGTTACCTTTTTTAAGGGTATAGGTGCAAACTGGTTGGTTTGTCTAGCTATGTGGTTAGGTATGTCAGCAAAGGATACTTTTGGTAAGATAATAGCTATTTGGTGGCCTGTAATGTGCTTCGTTGCTATAGGTTATGAACACAGCATAGCAAACATGTTCTTTATTCCTTTATCAATGTTTGAGGGAGGTTCAACAACAATCTCACAGTTGTTCATCAACAACCTTATACCTGCCACTTTGGGTAATATCGTTGGAGGAGCGTTATTTGTTGGAGCTGCTTACTGGTTTATTTTTGAGAAAGTCAAGAAGGAAGCTTAATAATATATACACACTAATTTGTAGTGATTAAATCTGATATAGAAAAGAGATGAGTTATTTGTGGTGTACCACATTAACTCATCTCTTTTCTATTATAGATTTACTGGACCAATAAGATCCATTATCCGCATAATCTTATCTCTCCGTCTTAGTACGTATGACGATGGTTTACTAGAATTGAACTTTATTGGGTTTGGAAGAGTCGCAGCTATGGTTGCAGCTTCAGACTTAGTAAGCTTAGATGCTGATTTTTTAAAGTGAGATTTAGCTACAGCCTCAGCTCCATATATACCATTGCCCATCTCAATAGAGTTGAGGTATACCTCCATAATACGCTCTTTGCTCCATACAAGCTCCATAATAACAGTGAAATAGAATTCTAGCCCCTTTCTTATCCAATTGCGACCAGGCCAGAGCCAAACATTCTTTGCTGTCTGTTGAGAGATAGTACTACCACCTCTTATCTTCTTTCCTTTCATGTTATAATCTATAGCATTCTTAATGGCATCAATATCAACTCCATTATGATTGGTAAAAAGATTATCCTCCGAGGCAACAACCGCTTGTATTAAGTTGGGTGATATCTTCTCAATAGGAACCCATTTGTGTTCTAGCTTTATGGGATTACCCTCTAGAAGTTGCTGAGTGGATCTGATGAGCATTAATGGAGTAATGTACACAGGGATAAAGCGTAAAATAATTACACTCGTTATACTAGATATAAAGAAGGTGACTATTATTAGTTTTAACAATCTCAATAGCTTACTCATATAAGAGTGGATTTTATTATTACAACTCCTCACTTAGATACGAAGCTGGCAAAGAACGACAGTTGTACTGAGAAGCCATTATCTCACCATATGCACCAGCTGAACGAATAGCTATAAGATCACCTCGTTTTGCTTTGTTCAGCTCAACATCTTTTCCAAAAGCATCAGAAGATTCGCAAATAGGGCCTACTACGTCATAAATATCAACAACATCATTAGATGATATATTCTCGATCTTGTGGTATGCTTGATACAGAGCAGGACGAATAAGCTCAGTCATTCCTCCATCTACGATAGAGAACTTCTTGTTTACTCCCTCCTTAATGTAGAGTACTCTAGTGATTAGTGAACCACATTGACAAACGATAGAACGTCCTGGTTCAAAGTGCACTTCTTGAGTTGGTTTAACCTTTAGGTTCTTGTACATAATCTCGAAATAACGCGCAAAATCAGATATTGGCTCTTCATTTGGGTTGTCGTAGTTCACTCCAAGTCCACCACCTACATTGATTATCTTTACCTCTATGCCTTTAGATTCGATGATCTCTTGTACGATATTAATACGTTCACATACGTTCTCAAAGACAGAGTAGTCTGTTATTTGTGATCCCACGTGGAAGTGTGTACCTACAAGATCTATATTCTTAAGAGAAGGAATCCTATTTAGTATAGCATCAAGATTCAACATGCTTATGCCAAATTTATTCTCTTTAAGACCAGTTGTTATATAGTGGTGAGTCTTAGCGTCAACTTCAGGGTTAATTCGCAAAGCGACTCTTGCTGTTTTGCCTTTTGCGGCAGCAAGCTCATTTATCACTTCAAGTTCAGGTATTGACTCAACATTAAAACAAAATATATCGTTTTCTAGTGCAAGGTTTATCTCTTTGTCAGATTTGCCAACACCAGCAAAAACAATCTTTTTTGCATCAAATCCAGCATTAATAGCCGCTTGAATCTCCCCTCCACTTACACAATCTACACCTAAGCCGTATGAGTGAATAATATTAAGTATCTTTGGGTTAGCATTCGCTTTTATTGCATAGTGAATGTGAAAGTTGTATTTTTCTGATTCACGTTTAACAATGTCTAGTGTCGTACGTAAGATCTCAGTGTCGTAGTAGTAAAAAGGAGTCTCAAGACTTCTAAATTGATCAATTGGGAAGTTCCCTTTGTTTGTAGTCATAAAATAATAAAGATCTTTTTATATAATTCGTAAAAAGCGAATCTACCTTATCGTTTCCGTAAGGTAAATCCGCTCTAATATAATATCGTAATACTTCTCTAAATTACTCTTGAGTCATAAATAGGTTATCACTAAGAGCTTGTAGAGCTCTTTGCTTATCCTCTTTTCTTATTAGGAATGATATGTTGTAGTTGCTACCACCGTATGATATCATCCTAACAGGTATCTCTTTAAGTGCGTTTACAGCTCTAGATTCGAAGCCTATATTTTCCCACTCAAGATCACCAACAACACAGATAATAACCATGTCCTCATCAACGCTAACAGTGCCGAATTTCTTAAGCTCAGCAACAATCTCGCTAAGGCGTTTTGTATTGTCAATAGTTACCGAAACACCTACTTCAGATGTAGTAACCATATCAACAGCTGTTTGATAGCTCTCAAAGATTTCAAATACTTTACGCATAAATCCATGAGCCAACAGCATTCTGCCTGATTTTATTTTAATAGATGTGATTCCATCCTTGGCTGCAACAGCCTTTATTTTGTCACACTCTGTATCATTTGATATCAGTGTTCCAGGAGCTTTTGGTTCCATAGTGTTTAATAAGCGTACTGGTATATTGTGCAATTTTGCAGGTTGTATACAAGTAGGGTGAAGTATTTTAGCACCAAAATAAGCAAGTTCAGCAGCCTCTTCAAAGTGAAGTTGTCTAACAGGAGCTGTCTTTTCAACAAATCGAGGATCATTATTGTGCATTCCATCAATATCTGTCCAGATCTGTATCTCTTGAGCTTCTATAGCCGCTCCAATAAGTGATGCTGTATAGTCACTTCCTCCTCGTTGCAAATTATCAATCTCATTGTAGGCATTGCGGCAGATATATCCCTGAGTAATGAACAGTTGGGTATCTGGGTACTGATCAAGCATCAGAGATAGCTTCTCTTTAGTATATTGAAGATCAGGCTCAGCATTTTTGTCTGTTCTCATATACTCGAGAGCAGGCAGAAGTATTGATCTCACACCCGTTTCATTTAGGTAGTTGTTAACCATAAGAGTCGAGATTAACTCACCTTGAGCCAACACCACTTTCTCTTCAAAAAGAGTAAAAAGTCCTTTCGAGAATGATCGGATATAGTCAAATATCAGTTTGCATCCTTGTGTTGTTTTCTCCTTATACTCCTCCGTTGAGAAAAGCTCATCAATATGTTGAGCATATGTTCGCTCGAGCTTATTGATTATTTCGCTTGCACCATCTGGATTCTTCTTGTAGAAGTAGTCAGAAATCTCGACTAGCGTATTGGTAGTTCCCGACATAGCGGAAAGAACAACTAAGTTTCTTTCACCATTGCATATAAGTTTTGCAACTTCCTTCATTCTCTGTGCAGAACCCACAGATGTACCACCAAACTTTAGTACTTTCATCTCCAAATTGTCAATTATTTTAATAGTTACAAGAAATAAATTAGTGGAATTCTTTTGGGAAACTCTACCATTTCTACCGCATTTTCCTATTAAGTTCACAAAGG
>JBOFUP010000093.1:0-1383 GCA_051652645.1 Bacteroidales bacterium | reverse complement strand
ATGGGAATACAGGAAGAAGTCTTGTTGTAGCAAGGATGAACCATCCTTCGTTTTTAACACCTTCGTTTATTTTTTTGAAAGCATCACTGTTTCCAAATTTTTCCTCTATAGGTTTTCTAGCCACATATCTAGCGATAAGGAAAGCTAGAGACAATCCAAGTGATGCTCCTATAGCTGTATAGATTGTTCCCATTATAGGTCCAAATACAATTCCTCCAACAAGTGTAACTGGTAATACTGACAGACAAGTTATCGTTATAAGGGCATACATACCAATATATGCTACTGGTCCCCAAACTCCTAAACTTTGAATCAGAGTCTCAAGTTTTTGTCTATCTTTCATATACTCAATAGCTCCTGTTTTTACAAGAAGTGTTCCCAGTCCTGCAAGAACCAGAAGAGCTATTATTATTTTTACAATCTTATTCATTTTCTCTCCTCAATAAATCTATTATTTTCCAGACTCTACTGGAGCGTTGTTTTTAGCTACTTCACGTGACCACTCAATCCAAGAACCGTCATAGTTCTTAACTTTTGGATATCCTAGAAGTTCTCTAAGTACAAATGTAGTATGTGCCGAACGTACAGCTGACTGACAGTAAGCAAGTATCTCTTTATCAGGAGTAACTCCAGCTTTTGTAAATAGTGCTACTAGTTCATCGTATGATTTCATATCTTTGTTTTTATCTAAAGCTTCTGTCCATTCAACCCAAACAGCTCCAGGTATTCTTCCTTTTCCTACAGCTCCAGTCTTAGTTTCCTCTCCTGTGAACTCTTTCTCAGCTCTTGTATCTAAAACAAGAACATCTTTATCATTCAGCTTAGCTTTTACATCTTGGAATTCTACAAGAGTATCCTTGTCTGCAACCTCTGGGAATTTAAAAGTTCCAGCTTTTGGAGCAGGCTCCGCTCCGAATTTTGTAGAAACTCCAGCTGCTTTAAGTGCAGTGAATCCTCCGTCTACAATCTTCATGTTTTTTGCTCCATATAGATCCATTATCCACCAAAGTCTGTACTCATCTAAGTTATCTCCTATAAGTACAAGAGTTGTATCCCCATTGACACCCATGGCGTTCATCTCTTTTTCAAGCTCTTCACGAGAAGCTCTCATTCCTCCGACATCCCCGTATCTTCCGTCTTTTGGCTCCATATCTGGTCTCCACATGTTGTAAGATCCCTTTACGTTTCCTGCAAAGAATTTAGCATTCTGTCTAACGTCTACAACTACAACGTTCCCATTTTTCTCGATAAGCTCTTTAGCTGTTGCTGGACTGATAAGAGTATCACTCTTATACTGTGAATAGTCCTTTGAGAAAGTTAGTGTTGATAAACCTAATAATGCCATTACTAATAATTTTTTCATATTCCCACCCCTGTTTGAAT
>JBOFUP010000092.1:0-79669 GCA_051652645.1 Bacteroidales bacterium | reverse complement strand
ATACGCTCAGAAGTTGTGGTTTTACCAGCGTCAATATGCGCCATAATACCAATGTTTCTGGTGTACTTCAACAAATCGTCCTTAGCCATTTGTTATATCGTATTTAGCTTTATGTTATATTGAGGGATAATATAGAAATTAGAATCTGAAGTGTGCAAATGCGCGGTTAGCTTCAGCCATACGGTGCATATCTTCCTTACGTTTGTAAGAACCACCTTGGTTGTTAAACGCATCTACGATCTCAGCAGCCAATTTATCGGCCATGGTTTTACCACCACGTTTGCGAGAGTACATGATCAAATTCTTCATTGAAATAGATTCTTTACGATCTGGGCGTATTTCCATAGGAACCTGGAAAGTAGAACCACCCACACGGCGCGACTTAACCTCTACTTGAGGTGTTACATTCTCTAGCGCTTTTCTCCAAATCTCAAGACCAGAAGCGGTCTCATTTGCTAGTTTGTTTTTCACAATCTCCAATGCAGAGTAGAATATAGTAAACGAAGTACTTTTCTTTCCATCATACATCAAGTGGTTAACGAACTTCGTAACCTTCACATCACCAAAGATTGGGTCTGGCAACACCAATCTCTTTTTTGGTTTAGCTTTTCTCATTTTAATCTAAAATGTTTTCGAATTGTTGGTTGTTTTATTATCTCTCTTCAAATCCCCCCACCGGGTTCATTTACTCAACCTTCAGGCTATCGCCTTTCTGATCAACTCACGTCGAAAAAAGACGAAGTCATTTAGGTAAAATTACAAGGTACAGCTAAGAATTACTTCTTTTTACCCTTAGCTGGAGCCGCAGCTGCTTGACCTGGCTTAGGACGCTTAGCACCGTACTTAGAACGTCTTTGAGTTCTTTTACTTACACCCGCAGTATCCAATGTACCACGAACGATATGGTAACGAACCCCCGGAAGATCCTTAACACGACCACCACGAACCAAAACGATCGAGTGCTCTTGCAAGTTGTGACCCTCACCTGGAATGTAAGCGTTCACCTCTTTCGAGTTTGTCAAACGTACTCTGGCAACTTTACGCATAGCCGAGTTTGGCTTCTTTGGAGTTGTTGTGTAAACACGTACACACACACCACGTCTCTGCGGACACGAATCAAGAGCTGGTGCCTTGCTTTTATCTCCCAAAGACTCTCTACCTTTTCTAACTAACTGTTGAATTGTAGGCATTTCTTTACAACTTAATTAATACTTAGTAATTCTGTAATTATCAAATTCCGCCGCCTATGAAAAAAACACAGGAAGACACAAACCTAATCACCGCCTAATCAATACATTAGACAGCTAACTGATTCAGTTCATACTGAAATTCGATGCAAAGTTAGGAAGTTTTTTTTGATTATCAAATAATTAGACTCCTTTTTTGCGTGGAACATCGCCAAAAAAGTATGTTTCACTACTGTTGCAACTCCTTAACAATTCAATGATTATGAACAATAAGAAAACGACCTTTATGAGAACTCTCACGCATAGAATCAAGAGCAGCCTCTACTCCCTCGAGATTAATTTCAGTAATGGAATCCTCAAGCAATTTTGGCTTCCACGACGAGCTAAGCATCTCCCAAATAACTAGACGCTCATCCATAGGAGTATCTGCTGCATTAATACCCAAAAGATTCACACCATTTAGAATAAATGGCAGAACAGTCATATTTATATTCATACCTCCGACATTACCGCAAGTAGCGACACTTCCAGATTTAGCACATTGCTTAAGCAATGAAACAAGCATATCACCACCGACGGTATCAAAAGCACCTGCCCAACGTGGACGAAGAAGCGGTTTGCCAGAAAGATCCAACACATCCTCACGAGTGAGAATTTTTGAAGCGCCCATTAGATTAAGGTAATCCACTTGACTCTTACCTGAAACAGCCCAGATCTCAAAACCTAAAGATGATAGAATCTGAAGAGCAAAACTCCCAACCCCACCCGTAGCGCCAGATACTACTAATGGCCCTTTTGCAGGAGACTGCCCCATTTTAATCATTTTATAAACACCTAATGCTGCCGTGAAGCCACTTGTACCCAAACACATAGCCTCCCTTAATGAGAAATTAGCAGGCAAAGCCACAACCCAGTCAGCAGGGACACGTATATAACCACCAAAGCCACCATCCGTATTCATTCCCAAATCATAACCCATCACCACAACTGGCTGATTTGGCTGAAACCTACCTGTATCATCCGACACAACAACACCTGATGCATCTATACCTGGCGTATGAGGATAAGACCTAGTAACACCCTTATTACCAGACGACGAGAGCAAATCCTTATAGTTTATACCTGAATACATTACTTTAATCAACACCTCCCCTTGAGGAAGATCAGAGAATTCCCTATCAACTACCCGAAGAACAAAAACACCATCCTCTTCAAAAACCCTTAAAGATTTAAACTTAGTCATATCAAATTTCGTTTAATAATAGAACAAACAAGGCGACTAAAATAGAAACAATTAGATAGAATAATTTATAAACAGGCTTAAGATATGGTGCAAAAAAGGTTAACAACACTCTATATATTATCTTTTATAGCCATATTTGGCAAAACAATATAATTAGCAAGTATGAAAAGATACATTCTACTACTCATAACACTCCAACTGATAACAATGACATCCGTTGGTTTTGCTCAAGAAAGAGAATCAAGAAATAATAGGAGCAACACAAGTGAAAATTCATCCAAAACTAAAGAAAGCCGAAAAGAAAAAAACACAAAACAAATCACAACACCAACCCGTCCAAGTAGACCTACAAATGGAAACAACACTAACAGGCCTACAACACCTAATATAGACCCAAACAAACCAAATGGAAGGCCCACTGCACCTGGAAACACCAACAATCCAAGCAGACCTACTACGCCAAACATAGACCCAGACAAACCAAATGGAAGGCCTACTGCACCTGGAAACACCAACAGACCAGGAAGACCTACTACGCCAAACATAGACCCAAACAAACCAAATGGAAGGCCCACTGCACCTGGTAACACCAACAGACCAGGCAGACCTACTACGCCAAACATAGACCCAGACAAACCAAATGGAAGGCCCACTGCACCTGGAAACACCAACAGACCAGGCAGACCTACTACTGACAAATGGTGGGGAGACAGGCCAAACATTCCGAACAATTCACACCATATCCGCCACCATAATCATAACTACCACTATTATGATGGGTGCTTCTACAACCAGAAGGGCAATAGGTGGATTGTTGTACTACCTGATTTTGGAGTAGTTATACCAAAATTACCACGTGGATACATAAGGATAAACTACGGTGGACACAGATACTACTACTACAGAGGAGTATTCTATCGTAAATACTACAACAGTTACATCGTAAGCAGACCACCAAGAGGTATATACATAGACGAACTACCATATTGGGCAGTAAAAACATTAATCAATGGAATAATATATTATAAATATCAAGATGTATACTTCGAACAGAGGTATGACAATTGGGGGAATAGTCGCTACGAAGTAGTAGATCTTCCAAGAAGATACTAAAACAAACAATAAGGAGAGTAGACATAATATCTACTCTCCTTATTTCATTTCAGTTATGAATAAAAAAAAATAAAGTTTCAATAACTGATTAAGCGATTAGCTACATAAACACATTTGTATTTAGCACAAAAAAAAAGGTTCATCTGAAGCAGCAATAAATACAGCTTCAGATGAACCTTATATATCAAAAAAAATATCATAGGCTATTCTACAAAACGACTATCATTGCCCTCAATATAATTAATAAAGGCAAAATTAACCAATCTATTTCCACCAGGAGTTGGATAGTCACCAGAGAAGTACCAATCACCAGTATGATTAGGACAAGCTCTGTGCAGTCCTTCAATAGTTTGGTAAACAATCTCCACCTCGGCATTAACATCTTCCGATGTCACCATTGAGGCAATCTTTCTAGAGATCTCTTTATCTGTAAAGGGTGCATATATCTCCTTTACATGGTTCACTATATCCTCCTTTGGCAAACTAATCTGGGCTTTACATTTTTGATAAACATCATCAATAATATACTCCCTTCCAGATTCCTTGAGAAGCTCTATTGCTGCATTAAAAGCAATAAATTCGCCCATACGAGACATGTCTATACCGTAGCAATCAGGATATCTGATTTGAGGAGAAGATGATACAACCACAATCTTACGAGGCTCTAGCCTATCGAGAATCCTAACAATACTCTTCTTCAACGTAGTACCTCTAACAATACTATCGTCAATAACAACAATATTATCTACTCCAGCCTCGACAGAGCCATATGTAATATCATATACATGTGTGGCTAAATCATTTCTATTATTATCCTCAGCTATAAAAGTCCTAAGTTTAGCATCTTTGATTGCTATTTTTTCAAAGCGAACTTTTTGAGAAAGGATACTATATAGATCATCCTCCGACACATTTCCATTACAGGCCTTAATCTTACGAATCTTCTCTTGGTTAAGATAATTCTCTAACCCCTCCATCATACCATAATGAGCAACTTCTGCAGTGTTAGGTATATACCCAAAAACAGTATGCTCTAAATCACCATCGACAGATTTTAGAATATCATCCACCAATATTGACCCCAACATCTTACGCTCACGATATATATCAATATCACTACCACGAGAGAAATAAATTCTCTCAAAAGAACAAGGCTGTTTTTCCTTTGGCGCTAGTATCTGACGAATATCAAGTTCGCCGCTACGAGACACCATTATAGCCTGGCCTGGACTCAACTCTTTAACTTGATCATCCTTAAGATTGAAGGCCGTTTGAATAACTGGACGTTCAGAAGCAACTACAACCACCTCGTCATCGGCATAATAAAAAGCAGGTCGTATTCCCCATGGATCACGGATAGAAAACATATCACCTGATCCAATTAAACCACAGATAACAAATCCGCCATCCCATATTTTACCTGCCTCTTGAAGGATAGTCTCAATACACAAGTTAGACTCAATTTGTTCATTAAGATCTTGGCCTGTATACCCAAATCCGTTATACTTTGAATAAAGACGCTCTACCTCTTCATCAAGAAGAAAGCCAAGCTGTTCTAGGAGCAAAAAAGTATCTGCATTATGACGAGGATGTTGTCCTTTTTTCACCAAAAAATCAAATACCTCATCTACGTTGGTTAGGTTGAAGTTACCTGCAAGACAGACATTACGACTTCGCCAATTGTTTCGACGAAGAAAAGGATGCACATAAGAGAGCCCTGACCTACCTGTCGTACTATAACGAAGATGTCCAAGATAAGACTGCCCTACAAAAGGAAGAGAGTTATAATCCAAAGAAGATTGTGGATTCTCTTTTCTATAAAGAGAAACCTCATTTTGAACAGCAGCAAAAACATCTTTTATTGCTCCCGAGCCCATTGCTCTCTCTCTAAAGATATACTCCTCCCCTGGTTTTGCCCCAAGTTTAACACAACCAATACCAGCACCCTCTTGACCCCGGTTATGCTGTTTCTCCATCAAAAGATAGAGCTTATCCAACCCGTAAGTATAACTTCCATACTTCTCTACATAATAAGCCAATGGTTTTCGCAAGCGAACCATTGCAATCCCACACTCATGCTTAATCTGTTCCATTCTGTAGTTTATCGATTTCAGAAGATAGTTTTGAGAGTGCAAAGATAATGATATTAAATAAGAAAAACATCAAAAAATAGCACTACGCTTGCATATTTGAAAAAAAGTAGTACCTTTGTAACATAAACATCGCGGGATGGAGCAGTGGTAGCTCGTTGGGCTCATAACCCAAAGGTCATCGGTTCGAGTCCGGTTCCCGCAACTAGGTAAAAGGTTCAAAAGTTAGAGATAACTTTTGAACCTTTTTTTGTTATCTAATATCCCCCATTGTAAACATTTATACTTAAAAGATAGAAATGTGCTTGTAAACAAAAAAAAGCTGAGGGTTTGGGGTGTAAACTCTAAGGCTTTAGGGGTAAAAGCCTTAGAGTTTTGGAGTGTAAGGCAGTGCGTTTTTAGTGTTTAGCCTTAGGGTAACTGCTATTTTTGCTAAGGTTTTTCTCCATGCACCTATATTATAAGAGCTATGTTACCACTTCGTTAGATCTACTGATTTATTATTCCCAATTAGAAATACCTATTTAATGATCGTTGAACAACCGAAGTACTGAAGGCGCGGCAAGCTGTCAGTCATAGGAGAATGGGATCTCTGTTATTTTGTAAAATTGAGATGATAAGTTGTGATTTCAAACTCACAGAGTTTGAAATCTGTTTTGGAATCTGCGCACCTATAGTTTTAACAGTTTCCTTCTCTTAAATTTCCGTTTGGCTCTTGTTAAAGTTTGATTCTATATTGAATAGTGGAGCCATATGTTGGTTTTGTGTTAATATATAGTTGGGATTTAATGTAAATATTTTGGTTGCAATAGAATTCTATTGCAACCTATTGCCACCTCCTATTGCCACCCTTAAATGACTGATTGTTAGAGAGTGTTGCAATATGGCAATAGAAAACAGGAAAACTAAGACTCTGTGAGGCTATTTAGACATTTCATTAATAGTGATTTGTTAAATACACTTCACTGAATAGCCCTTACACCTCACTATCAGACATTATTAAAAATATAATTACCAGCTAAGCTACTCTCTTACCCAATTTGCTCTTAGAGTAATCACTATTTACTCACTGCCAAACTAACCAAGATCATCAGACTAATCCCCTATTTTACAGCAAAATAATAAGCTCTATCGTATATACCTCTTTACTGTATCAATTACCACTGTCTGGTAAAAGTTTTATTGTGAGCAAAAAAATAAGGATTGAATCCTTGTTAGATTCAACCCCTTGGGATTACTTTTAAAATTCAAATCCCGAATCGCCTCTAAATATGCGATCCGGGATTGATTTTGTGTCTTAAAGTTTCACAAGACAGGAATAATTATTTTTTAATCAATTTGATTACAACCTGTTTTCCATCTTGAGTCAACACTAGATAATAGTTACCCGATGGTGTAGAATCTACGTTTATACAAGGGAATTCAGCTGAGAACTCACCCTTAGCAATAATTGCACCTTGGGATGAGAATAGACTATAATTCCAAACACCCTCAAATATCTCTTTAGAAACTACACATGCCTCATTATCTACTGGATTTGGAGATACACTCCACAAGTTTTCTGAAACATTACCTATTGATGTAGGTGCAGTAACCCTGACTGGGATATCTATAGAAGTAGACGCAGAATGTGTATCAGTTGCAACAATTCTCACGTGAGTATCACCCATTTCAAGACCCATAAGCATGAATCTATCAGCAGATTGGAACACTCTAACAACAGAGCCATTAATTGCAGAGAACTCGAATGTCATATTATCCCCATCAAGATCATGGAAGATTTCGCTCATCATAATCTCATTTGTAAAGCTACCTTTTTCAAACTCGATAGACGAACCATCATAAACTGAAACAGGTGCACGATTAACATTCAAGACTTCAACATACATCTTAAGCTCACCCACTTGTTCGAAAGCATCCACAGCCTTAATTGCTATTTGTGTGATACCTTGATCATCATAACTAGGAGAAAGCAAAAGGAAATAATTATCTTCTACATGCTCAATCTTGAACTCACTGTTTGATGATTCAATGAAAACTTCAAAACTATCCATCTCTGGATCATGTATTGAGAGTTCAAATCTGTAAGTGCTACCCTCTTGAATATGCAAGCTAGAAGAGCCATTGGCAAGTGTAACAATTGGAGCTTTATTGGCTAGCATATTAAGTTCAACAGCATTTGAACTACTTACAGGATCATTACTTTCAACATACAAGATCGCTTTATTGTCACGATCACTAGAAAGAGAAGCATCAAAAGAGAGCATTAGCTCCTCTTTTTGTCCTGCAGCAACAACCCCTGAACTCTTATCTGAAGAAACCCAGAAACCATTATGCTGTTGAATCTCATTAAGTTCTATTAGATAAGCCACTGTTTGATAGCCTGCAACAACAGAAATATCAGACCAAGTATCCTCTTCACAATAATAGTATCTATCTGCCTGAACTTCATTAAATAGAACATTAGCAAACGCTTGAGGATTTGTCGCTCCTAGTGGATAGTGAACTTGAACAAAGAATGTCTCTCCCGGATATAATACAATCTCTCTTTCCAAAGGAATATTCAACCAACGCCCCATATTATCAGGCATATCAATCTTATGATCAAGAGAACCTACAGCAACGAGCCTACACTTAGTAGGATCATCATTTCCAACCCAAATAGAAGCTTTAACAACAGACTCAAGAACATCTCCAGGTCTATACCAACATGCTACTTGACTGAGATTAAAACCATCTTCAGGTGCGACATATCTTACTCCAGCTGTAAAGTTAAAGTTCTCACCAAATCCTAAGAAACCTTCAGCTCCAGCATCTCCATCAAGATATGTAATTTTCCTTATAGGCGAATCTGCTGAGAGAGTTCTATTAATGGATCTAGAGATACTTGTATTTCCTAGAATAGAAAGCTTATGAGACACATCATTCGTTGATAGTTTTATCGAACGCGCTGTTTGCATGTTCAAGCGCAACATATCAAATCTGATATTGTAAGATAAATCACTTGCTCCATTCTCATTAGATATAACTAGTGTCGTATCTTTTTTGAAAGTGCTATTATGACTTACCAAATCAAATCTAGTTTGAGATAAACTTACCGAAGGAGGGTATATAAAGTTTACTGTAACCTCTGTTTCAACACTTGCAACGTCAGATATGAAGGTCAGCTTCTCATTTATCCTTCCTTGTATTGGATTATTAACAAGAGCAACAAAAGTAGATGTTGTTCTAGGTTGAACTAATATTGGTTCATCGTACTCAAAGTAATCATCTACGGGCTGTAGTACAACTCTTTCACCCCAAGGGCTAGAGTAAACCACCTCTACGAACAGAGATATGTCATCTTTAAGCATTTGATCTATAGAACTGATATGTAAAACATCTCTTCCATCATTTCGCACCTCCACACGTGCAAATACTTCCTCTAGATTATCTAGCAAGAATATATCACCTAGATCAACCTTTGACGGTGCAAATATACTAGCAACACCATTTACGGATAGAGTTACCGGCAAATCAACTTGGTCACTACCAGGAGCATTAGTCAAGAAGCTCATCTGCCCAAAGTGAACACCCTTGTTCAGGTTTCTTGCATCTAGCATTAAAGGCAATGATTGGGTCTCCCCTGCCTCAATAGTCTTAGTCAAAGTTGGGGTCATAAGAATAGCCATCTTATCAAAAAGAACCTTCTCTCCATTTGATATAACTACAGCTCTATCACCCTCTGGACTTTCTAAGCCAGAACAATAGGTAGTCCAATTTGCATTAAAGTCTTTATACTGGAATTTGATATTTCCATTATTGTACAGAATCATCTGGAAATTGTAAGGAGGTGCAATACCAAACATATCTTTATATTGTCCCCACTCAACAATTATCCTATCATCCTTCTCCTGAACAAATAGACCTGTGAGTTCTGGATCAGTGAATACGGGCATAACGTGCATCCCAAACATTGGACATATAATACCATTAAGATCATCTTGTGATGGCAAATATACTGGCGGTATCTTCTCATATGCATTTGCAATATATTCAGGCAAAGGGAAGAAACTAGCAAACCCGGATACGTGAATATATATCTTGGTATAGTTTACTCCATAGAAGTTAAATTCAAACGGAAGATCATACTCAATATATCCAGTATTATTCTTATGGAAATATGTAGTATTCCATTTCTTAGCCTCCTTGATATTTCCCTCCCATGAGAAAGGAAGATTATCCATATCGTTGCGGAAAACTTGGTAATCGACAGTCTCTCCTTTTGATATTGAATTAATTGGCGTGAAGACCATCTGATCAGGAATTATAGTCACCTCAAGAGGCGAAACTCCTTTATTCTCTAGCACGATTGTCATCTCTTTAGTTTCCCCTCCTTCAATTTCTGCCTCTATTGAGTCAATACTCTTGCTAAACATAGGTTCTCCTAAAACTTCATAGTCAACATCCACTAAAACCTCCTTAGTATCACTAACCACTGTTAGTTTTTCTGAGAAGAGACCAACATTGCCTGTCTCTGCTGTTAAGAATATAACGGCACTCTTAGATGGATTTATAGTCAACGGAAGCTTGCTTGTCACATTGACTAATGAGGCTTCTGATTTAATCTCACTAATAATAACTGGAGCAGTACCCTTATTAACAAGTATAAACTCACCATTAAGAGTGTTGGTTCTAAACACTTTCCCCAACTCAATTGCACCCTCTTTCAATAGCTCAAGATTTGATGTTCCACCACCTTCTATCGATCCTCTAATGCTTATTGAAGAGTACGGATTAAGAGAGCTACTAGTAATAATAGGTAACTTCTGATAATATTCCCCTTCAGTCATATCATCAAGCTTCACTACTACTTTAACCTCTTGCGATTGACCAATCTGAAGAGTACCAGAATATGGTGTTACGCTACTAATCACAGAGCTTCCTTGATGACGTATGATCAAAGAAGAATTAGGAGTCAAGTCGTTTGTGTAGATATTATTATCAATATTCAAAATATTATCGTAACTACTTATATGCGCTAGTTTATCACCATTATCGTCTTTGAGGCCAATTAAATAGCCATGAGTAAACTCTTGAGCACTATAATCAATCTCTTTAAAGTTATATCGGACATCACCATTGTCAAATAGAATCATTTGAGCAGTAATCTCCCCCTCGTAATGAGCAAACTGGACTCTATCATATGTGACAATAAATCGACCTGTCTCTCTCTTAGCATAGATATGCGAGAATGGTGCAATCTTCATTGCAAATCCAGTCATAGATATAGTAGAGACCCCACTCATACACCCTACGGCCATTGGCGGCGTACACTGATCTAAAGCCTCATTACTATTTGATGCAAAAGCACCACAATCGGAGATATAAAGAGAGTCGTACAACACATCAAATATTGGATATTTGAATCCTAGATCAACCTTATAGAATCTATTCTTTGAGTCGAAATGTTTAGTTATCTCATTCTCCTTGCTCTCAATATTAACCCACTCGTATACTATAGCAGGGTTATTTCCAAGTGAATGCTCATAGCTATATCCATAAGAATTATGATTTACACTCTGAAGATTCTCCTTTATAGACCCATCAAATGATGGCACAGAGAAGTCAATTGGATAATCTCCCGTATTTGATATTGTGAAAGATACTTCCTCCTGCAATGATTCGCCATAAGGAATAGTTTTGATTGTTTTCTCTTTAGGATCAACATTTAATACACCCTCATTAATCCCAACACCAAATATTGATATTTCATGCTTAAGACCTGAGTTATTTGAAAGTGTAATTACAGAAGATTGAGCCCCAGCTTTCGTTGGAGTAAATGCCACTCTTAGATTGGCCTTAAGTTGAGCTCCTATAAGATACGGTGCGGTAATAATTCTAAACTCTGGATTTGAGCTTGTTCGAGTTTGAGTTACAAAAGAACCTAGTCCGACATTAGCAATCTCAATATCAATAAGCTTCTGTTGTCCAATAAATACCTCACCTAAATTCGCAACACTAACACTCGACAATTTAGGTTTGTGCCCTGAAACAGTAAATTCTAGCGGATAACGAACCGTTGGTTGCTTAGTGTCATTTGACTCAATAATCATATTAGATCTATATACACCATTTAGCAATTTGTCCCCATCTGCATTGATAATTACCTCTTCCTGGGAATTACCTAATATTCTACCATTAGCATTTTCTAGCTTTATATACTCGCCGAAATTACCATTAGCACTTACAGCCGCAATATCCCAAACAAAAGTCTCAGGGTTATTAAAGCCTGCACGCATAGCATCAGCAATATTCATAAAGGTTCTTCCACCATTACTGCTAAAGAAACAGTAGTCTGAACTATCATAGTTAGTCTCTCTTGCTATACCAAATGGGTAGTTATTGCCTTTTGGTGATCTAATTACAACCCAGAAAGGTACTCCAGAGGAGAAATAGAATTGTTCTGAAAGTCGGAATGAGTGGATGTAGGCCGTGTTGTTTCCAATATCAAATGTTTGAGAGTGGATTTTATACTCCGAACTTAGTATATTACCTCTGAAGATATCAATAGTGATAGGACCAGTTGCTGGATCATGTTTCATAAGCATCTCAATATGAGTCAAATTAAAAGGCTCATATCTATAGAACATAGTTGCAGCCATCTGCTCACCAGTTGCCTCATCATCTCCAATAACATAGTTTAATGTAGTACCAAGACTCCACGTCTCTCTTTCAGCTATAGTTGCCTTAGATTCAAATAGTGCTGCTGCTTGCTCTATTGGTTTTGCAAATAGAATCTTAGGATTTAGCTCCCTATTTGACACCTCAGGTTTAGGCTTAGAAGCCATACTATACATAGTAAAATCTTGAGATGAGTGACGTATCGTTGCACTCCAATCAAGAATCCCATCATCGCTATTTTTTAGCATAAAGCTTCCAGTGGCTTGTGGTGTATTGGCAACGTTAGCACTGATCTTAAGAGCCGAAGATGGTAACTCAATATTAGGTCCTTGGTTTGTTGTTCCACTTACCACTTTACTCATCTGAGAAGTATTACCCCATCTATCAACAGCCTGAATAGCTATATAATAAGTCGTATTTGAAGCTACGCCATTCAAAGTAGTCCTAACTGATTCTCCAGGATTTGTATTTCCATTCATAGCCTCATGAACCTTCACCCCAGCGGAGTTAGGATTATCAAAACTAGAAGTGTGGTAATATATCTTATATAATCTTGCCACTTCATCATCCTCATCGGCTGATGCACTCCACTTAAGATCAATAAAATCCTGAGATAGCCCCTCAATAACGAAGTCACTAACATCCTGTGGAGCCTTACCTTGATCCTCTGCTAAAGCTAGCATAGCATCAATATACCCTGTACCTAGAAGTCCACTATAATTCGGATTAGACGCATTTAAATCCTTAGTTGATGTAAGTAGTCTTTTCTTTACATCTGCCGCGGTTAAAGATTCACTCTGAAAATGAGATACTATAAGAGCCGCAACACCAGAGACGTGAGGACACGCCATTGATGTCCCATCCATGTATGCATATCTATCCTTAAGATAAGTGCTAAATATTCCCCATTTGTCTCCCAAATCAGAATTTCCACCTGGAGCTGTTATATCAACATACTCTCCATAATTGCTATAAGGTGCTTTTTTGAAGTCTGGCCCCATAGAGGCAACACAAACTGCGGGTTCATACGCCCCTGGATAATACTCTTCTCCCGAACTATTATTCCCTGCAGCAAAGATGACTAATCCACCCTTCATAGGACTATTTGGATATTGTCCAGCCTCAGCGATAAAGTAATCAATAGCATCAAGAACGACTTGTTCTTTTACATCTGGTGCTAAATATCCCCAACTATTCTGACTTATTACTGCTCCATTATCTGCTCCGTAAACAATAGCTTGAGCATATCCACCGGATAGATTCTTGTCGTCAAATATCTGACATGACATTATTCTAACTCCATCCCCTTTACCTGAACCACCTGCAACTCCAGCAACACCAATTCCATTATTATTTGTTGCTGAGACAGTACCTGCAACGTGAGTTCCATGATCGTGTGCTGTTACTAACCCTGATCCATTAATAAAGTTTGCTCCGTAAATATCATCCACAATACCATTGCCATCATCATCATAACCCGGTATTCCATTGAGTTCCTTCTCATTAATCCATAAATTATCTTTAAGATCAACATGAGAAATATCCACACCACCATCCACAATACTTACAATCACATTGGGTTTACCTTGTGTAATTTGCCAAGCTTTAGCAAGATTCACATCAGAGCCCGGAAGTGCAGGAATAGCAACCCCTGGATTTTCATAGTGCCATTGCAGACCTAGGTAGGGGTCGTTTGCTAGATCGGCAGCTGAAAAGATTTTCCCCACTTTGTTAGCCCCAATAAGCTTAACTTGGTAGGATGGTTCTGCAAGATCTACCTCACCTAAAGACTCATAGTTTGCAGCAACAGTTAAGGGCGATAAGCTCTCACTGTAGTTGATTTCATACCATCTATCCAAACCATGCTTGCGGTGTCGTTCAGCATGTGCCTCATTGTAAGGGAAAACTCTTTTCATTGAAACGGCCTTCACTTTTGAGTTTAAAGCATCAATAGCTGTAACCCCAGATACCACTACCCCATTCTTCGTTCGTAGAGCCTCTTGTTCTGAAAGAAGTTTACTAAGCTGGGGAGAGATCTTAACCCTAACTACCCCGTGATTAACTGTCTCATCTAGGAGTGACTGAGAGACCCCAGGGAGAGATAAACTAGAAATTGCGACTACTAAACAGGCTTGTCGCCATCGATTCCGTGTCTTCATCTTCATTTTAATAGTTTTAACAAATATGTATATAAATACCCTATCTCAGGGGGTAATATATGTAATATTTTAATCTAAAAACACAAAAAGATAAAAAATCAAACAAAAACAAGTTGGGGTATTTGGGAAATGAATATAAATAATGTAATAACATTATCGACTAGATGGGAAGTTATGAGTAAATAATTGGGGAATAATAGATTAGGATTAAACAAAAAAAAAGAGAGAAGATAGTCCTTATATAGACTTTCTTCTCTCTTTTGATAATATATATCTTACTTTACAATTGTAAAATCGAGTTGTTTTCTTTCAAGATTAGCCCTAGCTACTTGAATTCTAACAGGGTCACCTAAACGATACATCTTCTTATTGCGTCTTCCGATAAGACAATAGTTCTTATCATCATATTCATAGAAATCATCATCAAGGTCCCTCATAGGAACCATCCCTTCACAACCATTCTCTGTAACCTCAACATAAACTCCCCATTCTGTAACCCCAGAGATCACTCCATCAAATTCAGATCCAAGATGCTGGGACATAAACTCAACCTGCTTATATTTAATAGAAGATCTCTCGGCATTCGCAGCCAACTGCTCCATCTCTGAAGAGTGCTTACAAAGAGCTTCATATTTCTTTTCAGTCACTGTTCTTCCACCATCAAGATACTTTTCCAAGAGTCTATGAACCATCATATCTGGATATCGGCGTATAGGAGAAGTAAAATGAGAATAGTAGTCAAAAGCAAGGCCATAGTGTCCAATATTCTTGGTCGTATATATTGCTTTCATCATAGATCGAATAGCTACCGTTTCAATAAGATTCTCCTCTTTATGACCTTGAACATCATCAAGAAGCTTATTAATGGATTTTGAGATCTCTTTATTTGAGCCTTCTGTCTTCAACTTGTAGCCAAATCTATGAATAAAATTTGATAAGGTCTCCATCTTGTCTGGATCTGGCATATCATGTACTCTATACACGAATACCTTAGGAGAACTTTTCTTATTTTTAGGCTTGCCAACAAACTCTGCTACTGTTTTATTTGCAAGAAGCATAAACTCCTCAACAAGCTTATTAGCCTCTTTGGCTACCTTGAAGTATACTCCAAGAGGTTTCCCATTTTCGTCTATATTGAATTTTACCTCATGACGTTCAAATGCTATAGCACCACTATCAAACCTCTGCTTACGAAGCTTCTGAGCTAAATCATTAAGGAGCAAAATCTCTTGTTTGAAGTCCCCTTCCGCACCCTCAATTATCTCTTGCGCCTCTTCGTAAGTAAAACGACGATCAGAATAAATCACAGTACGGCAAATTCTATAATCTTTAAGCTCAGCTTCTGGAGTAAGTTCGAAGATACAAGAAAAGCAAAGCTTCTCTTCATTAGGTCTAAGTGAACAAACCCCATTAGACAATCTTTCTGGCAACATTGGGATTACCCTATCAACGAGATAAATTGAAGTGGCACGCGAAACAGCTTCCTTGTCTATTAGTGTGTCAGGTTTTACATAGTGAGTTACATCTGCAATGTGAACCCCTATCTCATAGTTGCCATTTTCTAGAGTTCTAACAGATATAGCATCATCAAAATCCTTAGCGTCTTTAGGGTCAATGGTAAATGTTGTTACTTTCCTAAAGTCTTCACGCTTGGCTATCTCCTCTTTCGGTATATCAAAAGAGATCTGGTTAGCAAGTGCTTCTATCTCCTCTGGATAGCTATATGGCAAGCCATATTCAGCTAGAATGGCATGAATCTCTGTATTATTCTCACCAGCTTTACCTAGTACGGTGATTACCTCACCATAAGGATTCTTTGCTCTTTCAGGCCAGTCCGTTATTCTAACAACAGCTTTCATTCCATCTTCAGCACCATTGAGTTTCTCTTTTGGAATAAATATATCATTTGCCAAAGTTCTACTCTCAGTTATAAGAAAAGCAAACTGCTTATTGATATCTAAAGTGCCAATAAATGTCTGTTCTGCTCTCTCTACAATTTCGACTACCTCAGCCTCTAGAGTCTGTCCCTTGCGGCGAGCATAAACTATACCTCTAACTTTATCCCCATTAAGAGCTCTATTTGAATTACGCTCAGCTACAAAAATTGGCTCTCCACCATCCTCTGGTGTGATACTATTTTTACCGTTGCTACGTCTATCAAATTTTCCAATAATCTCCTTACCACGTTCGTTAAGTCTGTATCTTCCTAAAGCCACCTCTTCAAGAGTGTCTTCGAGTGCTAATTGTTCGAGAACATTAACCACCAACTGTTTCTGCGGAATAGTTTTAAGCCCCAAAGTAGCACAAATCTGTTTATAGTTAAGGACTCTTTTTGATTCAGCCTTGAAAAGCTCCATTACTCCCGTAATGATCTGAGATTTCTTCACACGCTTCTCGCTGTGCTTTCTATCTTTTTGTGCCTTTTTTGCCATATTGTGATAAGTTAGTTTTAAGTGGTTATAGCTGGCTCTAACTCCATTGTATAATAGTCGTATTGGAGCTGGCATAAGCCATAAGTTTACTTTGGCAAAGTAACTAAATATTTAAAGAATAAATATACCTTTGTCTCAATTAATTGCAACTATGCCTACGATATTAGTAACAGGAGCTGGTGGCTTCATCGGGAGCTACATCGTCGAGGAGGCGATAAGAGGTGGTTTTACCACTTGGGCTGGTGTACGTCACTCGACCAATCTAGAATATTTAACTGACCCCAATATCCAATTTATTGACCTTCCTTTTCACAAACCAAAGGAGTTACGCGAGAAATTGCTGGAACATTATGAGCTTAATGGATCATGGGACTATATTGTACACAATTTGGGTGCTACTAAAGCAAGAAATGAACGAGAGTTTGAACGCATAAACTATGATTTCTGCAAGAACTTTATCGAAGCATTGAAAGACTTAGATATGCAACCTCGTCTATTTATCTATCTTAGTTCTTTGAGCGTAATAGGCCTAGGTGATGAAACTGGTAAAGTAGCCCTATCATCTTTAATGGAACCAAAGCCAACTACAGCTTATGGCAGAAGTAAATTAAAGATGGAGAACTATATTAGAGATAAATGTGAGATGGCTTGGGTTATTCTTAGGCCCACAGGAGTGTATGGTCCGCGAGAGCGTGACTATTATATGATGATGAAAAGTATCAAGCTAGGTTTGAATTTCTCAATCGGAAGAAACAAACAGTGGTTGAGCTTTATTTATGTAACGGATCTTGTAAAGGCTATATTTACGGCAATTGACAACAAGTGTGCTGGTAAAACATATATTCTTTCAGATGGTAACTGTTACTCAAATAATGAATTTGCAATTTATGTAAAGAGGGAATTAGGAAAGAGGGTAATGTTAAATGTCACTCTTCCTATAAATATTGTCAAATGGGTTTCGAGTATATCAGAGATCGTTTCAAATATTTTTGACAAGAGCAGCACTCTAAATAGAGATAAATTCGAAATAATGAGGCAGCGCAACTGGAACTGTGACATGAGTGATTTTATTAATGACACAAACTTCAAACCTGAAGTGGATCTTCAAGAAGGAGTAAAACGCTCTGTAAAATGGTATCTAGCAAACAAGTGGTTGTAGTAAAGCAAGTGATACAATGAGTGATATATTCAAAACAATAGCAAAAACATCTGAAGCACTATATAAGGAGAAGATGAGTAAATTCATCTCATTTGCTATTCCAGTAGATGATGTGGAGATGGCAAAGAGTGAAATTGAGAAATACAACAAGAAGTATTTTGATGCTAGACATGTTTGTTGGGCTTACATGATAGGTCATCAAAGAGAGATATTCCGCTCAAATGATAATGGAGAGCCAAGCGGAACAGCAGGAAAGCCTATTCTAGGGCAAATTAACTCGAATGAACTTACAAATATTCTCATTGTCGTTATCCGCTACTTTGGTGGAGTGAAACTTGGCACTAGCGGTCTTATTGTCGCCTATAGAGAAGCTGCGGCAGCGGCAATTGAGAGTAATGAAATTATAGAGTGCTTAGTAGAAGAAGATACTAGAGTCTCTTTTGAGTATCCGTTCATGAATGATATAATGAAGATTGTTAAAGATCTTAATCCTACCATCATTTATCAACATTTTGACATGAACTGTGAGATGACCTTACGCATTAGGACTTCTGAAGTTGACATCCTGAGAAACAAGCTATCAAAAGTAGAGTCAGCTTCAATAGTTGATTAATTGTTGTACAATATATAAACAACCTAACTATTAGAATTACAATGATAGATATTGATAAAATAAGGCGAGAATTTCCTATTCTCAATATAGAGGTAAACAACAGACCTCTGATTTATCTTGACAATGCTGCAACAACCCAGAAACCTAAATGTGTTGTTGAGAAAATTGAACAGGGATATTACACCTGCAATGCGAACATACACAGAGGTGTACACACTTTAAGCCAAAGGGCTACTATGGCCCACGAGGAGGCTCGCGAAACAGTAAGAGCGTTTATCAACGCTAGTCATTCAAAAGAGATAATATTTACTCGAGGAACAACTGAATCAATAAATCTTGTGGCTTCATCATTTGGAGAATCTCTGAATGAGGGTGATGAGATATTGATTTCAACTATGGAGCACCACGCAAATATTGTACCTTGGCAGCTATTAGCTCAAAGACGTTCATTAAAACTTAAGGTAATTGAGATTAAAAGTAATGGTGAGCTAGATATGAATAGCTTTTTGTCACTTCTATCAACGAAAACCAAGTTAGTTGCTATAGCTCATGTCTCGAATGTTCTTGGTACAATCAACCCAATTGCAGAAATAATAACTGCAGCTCATAAGGTCGGAGCGAAAGTTCTTGTAGATGGTGCTCAATCGATAGCACACATTCCTACTGATGTTAGTGCACTTGATGTTGATTTCTATGTATTTTCAGGACACAAACTATACGCCCCTAATGGGATCGGAGTTCTTTACGGAAAGGCTGACCTTCTTGATTCTATGCCTCCCTATCAAAGCGGAGGAGAAATGATCTCAAGAGTAAGCTTTGAGAAGACTACATTCAATGAACTTCCTTTCAAATTCGAAGCTGGAACACCAGACTATATTGGATCGACAGCACTAGCTGAGGCTATTAAATACATAGAGTCCATTGGCCTAGATAATATAGCTAGATATGAGGATGAACTTTTAGAGTACTGCATGTCAAAACTTGTGGAGTTTGACAATATCAAGTTTTTCGGTACAGCAAAGCATAAGAGCGCTGTAATTTCATTCCTAATAGGTAACATTCATCACTACGATATGGGTATGCTATTGGACAAGCTAGGTATTGCAGTTAGAACAGGACACCATTGTGCACAACCACTAATGCAGCACTTTGGTATCGAAGGAACTGTCAGAGCCTCTTTCTCCTTTTATAATACAAAGTCAGAGATTGACCAATTCATAGATGCTCTAAAGAGAGTAGTATCAATACTTGAGTAAAAATAAGAGAGACACTCCAAAAGAAGGAGTGTCTCTCTTATTTTTATAATCATCATAGTATGGACTCTATCTCACATAGTTTGTCCACAACAAATGTTGGTTCGAAATTCATCTTAACATCATCTCCATTACGGAAATAAATCTGATCAATTTTACTATTGCGTGCTCCAGTAATATCTGCATCAAAATTATCCCCAATCATCAAAGCATGAGATTTCTTGCAATTTGTAGATCTTAAGGCATGAGCGAAGATCTCTGGATGAGGCTTATTGTAACCAATATCATCAGACAATATAATGTGGTCAAAATACTCTATTAAGCCTGAATTCTTCAATTTTCTATACTGCGCTTCTCGAAACCCATTTGAGAGTATGTGCATCTTGTAGTTAGGTGCTAAATACTCCAACAGCTCAACGGCATGAGGTATAAGTCTAGTTTTGGTTGTTGTAAAGCCAATAAAATCACTGTTCAACTTCTCTGCATACAAATCACTTATATCTACTCCTACCTTAAGAAAAGGATATTTAAATCGCTCCACTATAAGGTGAGACTTGAGTATCTGTCCATGGTGATACATATGCCAAAGCTCCTTATTCTTTGAATAATATATGGAGTGGAAGTGGTCGAAAGAGTCAAAGTTATTATTTAGATTATGAGTATCATATAACTCCTCTAAACTTATTCTCATATTCTCACGAGTATCCCAAAGCGTATCATCGAGATCAATAAAAAGGTTACTATACTTCATCTACAATCAATCCAACTCAATAACTAAATAGCGCGAAAGGCTCCAGAATAATTGAAAATTGTTAATGCTAAGAACCATCATTCCATTAGCATCTTTGCCTAAAGTATAAGAATCCTCTGGGTGAGTAGTCAAAAGCTTAGCTTTTTTAGCAGGCAGCTCAAGAAGTTCAAAATTGCGAATATCAATACTATTAAAAATATCTTTATTGAAATCACCCTTCATTACTTCTTTAGATCTAAATAGTCCACCACCAGACAATATATTTTGATCTTTAAGCTCTGATTTCTTACCATATACATACCAAGCACGATTAAGCTCTTGATCCTGCTCTTTTATAGTAGAACGTTGTTTATTACCCTCCTCTTGCATCTCTCCAACTTGAGTATTCAAAGCTGCAACAGATCGGTCCAATTCACCAATTCTAATATCTTTTTTTGCAAGTTCCTCTTGAAGAGAAACTATCATTTGAGTCTTACTCTCTACCTCTTTTGTCAATCTATCAACCAAACCTTTTAGTTGGCTATTATTTGCACTCAAGGCCTTAAGCTTCTCTAGTTGCTCTCTGTTCTTTTGAAGAGTTTGAGTAATCATAGAAATGTCACCCTCAATCTTCTGACGTTTAGAGAGTGATGTCTCAGAGGAACTCTCGATATTAACAAACCTCTCAGCCTCTCTGATCTTCTGGAAACCAGCTTCCACATCATCTAATATCGTGAGAGCCTCACTATATTGAGTCTGTGTGTTTGACAACTCAAGTTTAAGAGCTTGATTCTCCTCTTGCAACTTTTTTTCGTTCTCCCCACTATTGCAACTTCCTAAAAGTAGAACTAGTGATAATAAAGGTAATGCAAATCTTCTCATATTGTTTTTAATTAAATCAATCAGTTACAAATACTCAACCTCTACCAGCCACAACAATGACAAATTCACCCTTAGGCTCTTTCTCTGAGAAGTATGCTATTAACTCCTCAAGAGTTCCTCTTTGAGTATCTTCATGAAGTTTTGATATCTCTCTGCTAAAAGAAGCCTGTCTATCAGCACCGAAATATTCGGCAAGTTGAGTAAGAGTTTTAACCACACGATAAGGCGACTCATAGAATACAATACTTCTATTCTCCTCTGCTAACTCCTTTAGACGAGTCATACGACCTTTCTTTGGAGGAAGAAAGCCTTCAAAACAGAACCTATCATTTGGCAAACCAGAGTTAACCAATGCAGGAATTAAAGCTGTTGCTCCAGGAAGAGTCTCTACCTCAACCCCTGCACGGGCACAAGAGCGAACTAGTAGGAACCCTGGATCAGATATTGCAGGTGTTCCTGCATCAGAGATCAAAGCTATATTCTCCCCTGCTTGTATGCGCTGAACGACATGCTCAACACTCTTATGCTCATTAAACTTATGGTGAGACTGCATACGAGTCTCAATCTCAAAATGCTTTAATAGCTTAGAGCTAGTTCTTGTATCTTCTGCAAGAATTAAGTCAACCTCCTTAAGAACCCTTATAGCTCTCAAGGTCATATCCTCCAAATTACCTACTGGAGTAGGAACAACAAATAATTTACCCATAGGTTGGTTAACCTTATTTTTAATTAATAACAAATCATTACCTAAATCGTTGAGTGATTAGCGTAAAAAAATATTTCGTCGACTCACTCTCCGTATCCCAATCAAATATGTTGGTTAACATCTCACTACACTCCTCAAAGCTATTCATTGAGTTAATTTGATCTAATGTTTGATCCATTAGCATACTGTTACCACCGAAAAGTTCTCTAAGGAATAGGAATCTATCATTTAGGGATATTAATTCCCTTATATCATCTATCTTCTTGAACATTGACCTTTCAACATTAGAAGATGTTGATACTTTCTCTCCTAACACCTTTATGTTGATCTCTTCAAGAGGTTTAATATTAGCCGAATCTATCTCTGGATCTAATCCTTCATCTTTATAATCTTGTATGAGATCCTCATCATAATCATCTACCAGATTTTTATTAAGTTCGAGGGGTTCCGCTATCTTAACATCGTCAAACTTAGTCTCATCAACCAGGTTCGAATCATCAGGAATGTCAACATGGATAATCTCGTCATTATCATCAACAAGATTATTATCCATCTCTAGAGGTGGAACTATTAATTTCGGCTTCTTAGGTAAAGAGTCTTCAATATGAGACAAAGAACTCGATATCTCTTTTAATGAATTTGATTCAATATTGGTTATCAACTTAACAATTTTGTTGGCCTTGTCCAATGTGATTCGATGTAGGATACCTGTAGAACTACCCTCTTCACCCATTGCAACAACTAATGCTCGCAACTCATCAATATTATCTATAATAAGATCTATTTCTCGTTCCATAACATATATGTGATTAACCTATTTTTGTCCAAATATTTTTTGAAACCAAGCCTTACGTTTTTGGTGAGCGTGATTACTCTTTCTAAATTTTGCCACCTCTTCTCTCACTATTTTTATAGCAGTCTGAGGATCGTATCCTCTAGCCCTAGCATAGCTAGCTGCGGCAATTCGAAAAAAATTATCACCTCCCCAAAGGCGCCTAAATGCACTATACCCTCTTCGCTCACTAATAGTACCGAAATTCATTCTATTAATGTCAACAAGAGAGAAGCTATACTGATCCCCCTCATCTAATTTGTCAAACATTACATTCCCAGGAGAGAAATCCTCATGATATATCCCAGCTTCATGAAGGGATGCCAAGTAACTACCTATTGACTCTATAAGAGCCTCACGTCCGTGAACACTATCATCGTCAAACTCCCTCAACAATCTTGTCTCGCAAGCTTTAAAAGAGACAAAATAGCTTCCTTTAAACAGTCCGAATGATCTTGTCTCTACATAGGCTATAGGAACTGGAGTATTGAATCCTCCATCTAATAAACGTAATGCATGTTCATACGAGCGTCTACTTTTTGAAGGCCGAAACAATGAGTATACTAACTGATTAACTATATTTGGTATCTTGAAGCTCTTAACTACAAGATCTATACCATCAATATTATATAATCTCAACTCGTTCCTCCCCTTATAAATAACCTCCCCCGACTTATCAAATAAGTAAGGCAGATCTTCTACAAAACTCAAGAAGTTTGCATAATCTGGGTTGACTACTACTCGTATTTTCATCTTTTCTTGTTTATCTGCGACTGACTCTTTAAAATTTGCTTATAGCAATCTATTTACAACATCTTCTATTCTCTCAGGAGACAATTGCTCCATACAAGCAAAATCGCCTCTATAGCACTCCTTGTCTCCAAATACAGAGCATGGTCTACAGGGAAGGTCCAACTGAACTGCTCGATCAGCTGATTGACCATATCCCATAAAACCAGCAAATGGATGAGTAGCACCCCAAACAGAAACTACAGGAGTTCCAACAAGTGAAGCTAGATGCATGTTTGCCGAATCCATAGAAATCATCAAATCGAGTTGACTCATAAGAGCAAGCTCGTCATAAAACTCCATAGACCCCCCAGTAACAAGTACCCTATCCCTACCACCAGCAAGGTCATTCATAACAGATATCTCATGAGCTCCGCCACCGAAAAGAAGAATCTTCACATCATCTCGCTTAAGTAGAAGATCTATCAATATGCTGCACTTATCTAATGGGTAAATCTTCCCCTTATGTTTTGCAAATGGAGCCAAACCAATCCACTTCCCACTCTTCTTACCGAAAATAGAGTTTACCTTGGTTAAATCAGCACTTTTACCATCAAAAAGGGAGTTAAAAGACAAATCAAAATCAAAACCAGCATGGTTGATCGTATCCTTATATCTTTCGACACTACTCTTTAGTTGCTTGAAAACCTTATTATCCCTAGCCGTAAGAGCTTTTTTTTCTGATCTACCTTTGTCAATAACAGAACATCGAACACCTCTCAATGAGAAAAGAGAACGAATAACTTTTGTTCTCAAAACATCATGAAGGTCAATCACCATATCGAAATTCATTTTGTAAAGGCGATTAAATAGTAATATGACCCCCTTAAAGCTCCTCTCTTCCTTCGAAATATTAATAGGTAGAAAGGTCAAGTTTGATGGCTTATTTACCAGTAATTTCCCCAAAAATGATTGCGACACAAAAGTAAATTCACACTCAGGGTTGGCCTTAGCCACAGAGTAGACAACAGGAAGTGCCATTGCCACATCTCCAATAGCTGAGAACCTCAATATCAATACCCTCTTACTTTTTTGCATAGAGTACTGGGTTCAAACTTGGATCATTGTACATCTTCATCTGCTTGTAAACCTTCATAAATTTACATCCTGACTCAATATCAGACAATAACTGATCTATAGCTGAAGAAAGATCTACTCTCTGATCAAGAAGAATATTTAGTTTAACACGACACTGCTCAATATGTTCAGGCGTAGCATCTGTACGGTCAACTTCTTGCTGCATATGATAAATCTTCAATGCAAGAATAGATAGTCTATCTATAGCCCAAGCAGGACTCTCTGTATTTATTGTCGCATCACTATTTACGACAACGTTTTTGTACTTATCTAAGAAATAACTATCAATAAGTTCTACTAAGTCAGTTCTATCTTGATTTGATGCATCGATTCTTCGTTTGATTAAAAGAGCCTCTGCTGGATCAATATTTGGATCTCTAATAATATCCTCCAAGTGCCATTGTACTGCATCAATCCAGTTCTTTAGAAATAGATAATACTCTATTGTTCTTATTTCATAAGGGTTTTCCATCGTTGCATCAACATTATCCATTGTGTGATAGTATGCAGTCGCTGAAGAGAATATATCATTTGAGAGAACACTAAAACTGCTCATAGTCATATGTTTTTTATAGTTTTCAAATTAGTTTATGGGCAAATATAGTGAATAAAGTTTCAAGTCTAACAACATAAACATCCATTTGTTTATACTTTGACATACGCTTTTTGAGTATAGTAAATATAATATCCAACATACAATAAAAAGAGTAAGGCTAGGTAAGAAGTATTCAAAAATGAACCTTCTTACCTAGCCTTACATATATTTCTGTGTCAGAACAGCCTTTTCTGCCCCTCAATTTCATCTCTAATAGCTGAGTCGTCAAACTCGTCTGAGCCCTCCGATGACTCTTGGTCTGAATCGATCTCTAAATCATCAAACTCATCACCTTCAAGATCAAAGCTCTCCTCTTCTGGCTCAACCTCAGGTTCTGGGTACCTTATAGGCTCAATCTCCTCAACTTTTGTGACCTTAAACCTACTGATAGATTTACCCTTCGATTTGATATTCTTAAGAATCTGGAACTCGTCAAGTTCAATCTCTTGAGATTCTTGAGCTTCTTTGGCTGCAAATTCAATCTTTATTCTCGGATAGACCTCATCACTTATGAGAACAAGCCTTGACTTAGCATGCTCACTTATGAAGAACTGTTTGCGGGCTACTGCCTCAAAACGGAAACGTTTTGCGATGTAACTATTCGTCTCCCCGTCGAAGTAAACAACCGACCACACCTTTTCGCTATCCAACTTCTCTATTCTATAGATATTTCTATCGAAGTGGTTTGTCAGATCAAAGTTTGAAGTGTAGTACTCCCCATTGTTCAAAACAACAAGGATAAGATCCTCCCCATGAAATTCACCTAGAAGCTCACCCCTTCCATCATAGTTAAGACGACAAACATCATGGTCAAACCATACTTGGCGCCCACCAAGAGTAGAGCTCCCCCTACTCTTAAGGGTTATCTTACTTACATCATTCCTTGTAACAATACATCCAATAGAAGTACGTCCCTTTATATCAACACGACTAAAATCCTCATCAAACTGCAAACGTCTCAATCTAGGCTTTGGCTTAAGCATTACTTTTACAACCTCAGCCTCACCATTAGGATTTGCTGAGAAGTAAAGAACCTTTGAGCCCCCAGATCCGCGAGTTAGATCATACTCTCTATCCCGAGTAATACCAGTTACGTTAAATCTCTTGATATAGTAAGTACCAAACTCTCCATCACGATAAATAACATTGTAGATTGTTCGCTTATCATTCTTCTTAAATACGTCAAGATGAATAATACCCTTTCCAACAAAAAGCTTATCACTCACTTTGACAATCTTATATCTACCATCACTATAGAAGATAATAATATCATCAATATCAGAGCAGCTGCATACAAGCTCATCCCTCTTAAGAGATGTTCCTATGAATCCCTCAGCCCTATTTATATATAGCTTCTCGTTAGCTTCTACAACCTTTGTAGCTTCAATAGTATCAAAGCTTCGAATTTCAGTTTGTCGTGGAAAATTCTTACCATACTTCTCCTTTAGACGAAGAAACCAACTGATTGTAAAGTCAACAATTGTGGATATACTATAATCAATCTCCTTTATCCTCTCCTGAGTATTTTGGATAATTTCGTCAGCCTTCTGAGAGTTAAATCTCAATATTCGACCCATCTTTATCTCCATAAGACGAAGAATATCATCCTTAGTAACCTCTCTGATGAATAGTTTCTTATACTTGTGAAGCTTCTTTTCAATATGCTCAACAGCCTCATCCATATTAGAGCTCTCTTCAAAGCCTTTGTCTTTATATATTCTCTGCTCTATAAATATCTTCTCTAACGATGCAAAATGTAACTGCTGCTGCAACTCACCCTTCTCTATCTCAAGCTCTCGCTTAAGAAGCTCGCGAGTTTGGTCTGTATTAAATCGTAAAACCTCACTCACACAGAGGAAGTGTGGCTTATTTTCTGAAATGACACAACAGTTTGGCGAGATAGAGGTCTCACAGTCTGTAAAAGCATAAAGTGCATCGATAGCCTTATCAGATGATACACCCGGCTGTAGGTGTATCAATATTTCAACATCTTTTGCCGTATTATCATCAACCTTTCTTATCTTGATCTTACCCTTATCATTAGCCTTTAGGATAGACTCAATTAGAGTAGACGTAGTTTTACCGAAAGGCAATTGTGTGATAGAAAGGGTTCTATTATCCTTCTTCTCTATTCTGGCTCTTACCTTAACTGCACCGCCACGCTCTCCGTCATTATAACGAGATACATCTATTGAACCACCGGTGAGGAAATCTGGATATATAACAAACTCCTCCCCTTTAAGATAAGCTACTGAAGCATCTATCAACTCATTAAAGTTATGTGGCAATATCTTCGAAGACAAACCCACAGCTATACCCTCGACTCCTTGAGCTAGCAGAAGAGGGAACTTCACAGGCAACGTTAACGGCTCCTTATTCCTTCCATCATAGGATGGCTTCCACTCTGTTGTCTTTGGATTAAAAACAACATCTAGTGCAAACTTTGACAATCTAGCCTCAATATATCTGGGTGCAGCAGCCCCATCTCCTGTCAATATATTTCCCCAGTTACCCTGACAATCTACCATTAGATCCTTTTGCCCTAGCTGAACTAAAGCATCACCTATGGAAGCATCACCATGTGGATGAAACTGCATGGTATGTCCTATAATGTTTGCCACCTTATTATAACGCCCATCATCGAGACGTTTCATCGAGTGAAGAATACGCCTCTGAACTGGTTTCAATCCATCATTAATATGTGGCACCGCACGTTCAAGAATTACGTAAGAAGCGTAATCTAAAAACCAACTTTGGTACATCCCCGAGAGGTGATGCATCTTTTGATCCCTATGTTCATTTTCGTTAATCATTCCTTTAGCTGCTCATTTATTGAGGTTGTATGCAAAAATAGTAATATTTCCCCTACTTTTCAATATCTTTGTGTGTTATAGCACCATTAATTGCTCTGAGTTAAACATAACATTCAAAGATTTGAGTCCAAAATATATCCGCCGTTTTCGCAATAAAAGAGGCTTTGGTGTTCACAGCCCTTTTGCGTTTAATCTCATCACACAAGTTATGAGAGGTAAGTTGACATATGGCAACGTTAATCAACTCGATGAGGCCATCGAGTTTGTATGTAACAAGAGTGGCAAACACATCAATAAGAAGAAGTTCCACATACTTTGCAAGATCATAAACCATTTACAGCCAAAATATGTTCTAGAGATTGGAAGTTACTATGGACTCTCTACTATTGCAATAGCTCAAACTGATAGTAATCCACACATATCGCTGCTGATACAAAGAAAGGGTGATGTGGAATATATAAACCATCATATCAATAGAGCAAAGATATCTAACATTCAAATTATAGATAATATACCTCTTGCCTCTGACAACAGAAAATTTGAGTTTATATACCTTCATGGAGCAATAGCAGGAAAGACTCTACTTGAGACAATACAAATAGCTAGATCAATCAGCACTCACAATGGTGTGATACTTATAGATCGACTAACTCAGTCTCAGGAGTTAAGAAACGAGTGGAAAGATGTTCTTCGAAGCGGTGTAGCTCAAATGATAATTGATCAGAAGAAACATGCTCTATTATTCCTCGACACTGCACTCAATAGGAAAAACTACTTCATTTAATCATCAATAGAACAGACAAACATGAGTTCTACTAAAAGCAAACTATATACTAAAACTGGCGATCAAGGTAAGACCTCTCTTGTTGGAGGTCGTCGAGTGAGCAAATCATCCCTGAGACTACACGCTTATGGAACCATTGACGAGCTAAATGCCAACATTGGGCTACTCATTTGCGAAATCTCTTCAAATGATGAGCAGATTAAAACGCTACAGTTCATACAACATAAACTCTTTTCCGTTGGTGGATACCTTGCCACTGAGCCTGATTCACCATACTACAAACATGGGTGTACAATTAGCGAGGAAAATATCAAACATATAGAGGGAGAGATAGACGCTATAGATCAGAAGCTACCTCCTCTAAATAGATTTGTTCTTCCTGGAGGGAATAGAGCTGCGGCACAAGCTCACATCTGTAGAACAGTAACAAGAAGAGCAGAGAGATTAATATGCGAGATTTCCGAAACTGAAGCAGTTAGTCCCCTAGTGCTTCAATTTGTAAATCGTATATCTGATTACCTTTTTGCATACTCAAGAGAACTATGCCTTAAAAGCTCACAAGAGATTTTCTGGGACAAGGATTGTATTTAAAGTGAAAAAGGTATATTTTTGTCGTCCCAATTAGAATAAAATTAAATATATTACAAACCATAAACAATATATAACTATGTACTGGACTTTGGAACTAGCATCAAAGTTAGAGGATGCACCATGGCCTGCCTCGAAAGATGAGTTGATCGACTACGCTATGCGCTCAGGAGCACCTATGGAGGTGATCGAAAACCTTTCTGAAATGGAAGATGAAGGCGAAGTATACGAGTCAATAGAGGATATTTGGCCTGACTATCCTAGTAAAGAAGACTTCCTTTTCAACGAAGAGGAGTATTAAGAACTTACTCCTCGATGAGGAGATGTAAAAGAGTAAAGAGATTCAAAGAGTCTCTTTACTCTTTTTTTTTGCTCCTCAAGTCGTTTAAAAAAACTATTTTTGTGCTCATACGAAGTGACAATAAACAAATACGATAACTATATGACAAACTTAAACTTAAGAAAAGTACTACCCTATTTGGGGTGCATCTTGATCTTTGCCACTATATCTATAGCATACTTTGCTCCAGATATATTTGAAGGTAAGGTCCTATTCCAAGGCGACACTCAACAAGGTATAGCCAATGGTCAAGAGGCTAAAGAGTTTTTTGCGCAAACCGGAGAGCATAGTCGATGGTCTACTAGGTCATTTTCTGGAATGCCTACATATCAGATGTCACCATCCTATAAATCAGATTCCATTTTACGCGAGGCTACAAAGATATTTAGCCTATACCTTCCTTCGCCAGCATCTCTTGTTTTCATTATGCTAATAGGATTCTTTATACTTCTAAAGTCACTAAAGATAGGCAACACCCTCTCATTACTAGGTTCTATAGCTTGGGCATTCTCCTCATACTTCTTCATTATAATAGAAGCTGGACACATATGGAAATTCATTACCCTAGCATATGTTCCTCCCACAATAGCTGGGATCATATTCGCATACAGAGGTAAATACCTATTGGGAGGAGCTACATTCTCTCTATTTATGGCATTCCAAATACTTTCAAACCACGTTCAAATGTCATACTATTTCGCATTTGTCATGGTGGCAATAGTTATAGCCTACTTTATCGAAGCAATAAAAAAAGGAGAACTAAAGAACTTCTACAAAGCCTCTGCAACTCTTGCTATTGCATCTATAGTGGCTATTGGTGCTAATAGTTCAAACCTATACCATACATACGAATATAGCAAACAGACTATACGCGGAAAGTCAGAACTGGTCAATCAGGCAAAGAATCAAACAGAAGGGGGCCTTGATAAGGACTACATAACAGCTTGGAGTTATGGCATAGATGAGACCATGACTCTCCTAATTCCAAACTTCAAAGGTGGTGCTACCGGATATCTAGGAATGAATCGCGAACTAATGAAACAAGTACCACAAGAGTATAGACCTACACTTGAGGGAATGAATCACTACTGGGGTGACCAACCCTTCACTTCCGGACCTGTTTATGTGGGAGCAATTATTCTTGCCTTAGCAATCTTTGGCTTCATATCCATAGAAGGAGCCTTCAAATGGAGTATACTAGCCGTCACTATACTAACAATACTACTCTCATGGGGACGCAATTTCATGGGACTTACGGAGTTCTTCATAGACTACTTCCCTATGTACAATAAGTTTAGGACAGTATCATCTATTTTGGTGGTTGCTGAATTCACAATCCCATTAATGGCTATATTGGCACTTAACAAGATAGTAACCGAACCTGAATATCTAAAAAAGAAAAAAAGGGCAGCTATATATGCTCTGACGTCAACTGCTGGCCTTGCAATAATATTTGCTATTGCACCTAGCATAACAGCTCTACTAAGCAATTTTGAAGTACAAAACTACCTTCCACAAGCCCAACAAGAGCAACAAATACAACAGATACTTTACGCTCTTGAAGATGCGAGAGCTGCGATATTATCATCTGATGCATGGCGAAGTTTTGGCTTTATAATGGCTGGTGCTCTAGCTCTTTTCCTATTTGCTAGAGGAATACTAAAGAGAGAGTTTGTAATTATTGCACTTATTATTCTGACAGTAATAGACATGTGGTCGGTTAATAAGCGCTATCTCAATAGTGAGAACTTCGTTGAGAAAAGACGAACTGAGAATCCTTTCCCTAAGAGTGCCGCAGATGAGATAATACTTAAAGACAAAGATCCAAACTTTAGAGTATTCAATCTCACTAGAGATCCTTTTAACGATGCTTTCACCTCGTACTACCACAAATCAATTGGTGGTTATCATGCTGCTAAACTTCAGAGATATCAAGACCTCATCGAGCATCAGATATCTAAGCAGAACCCAGCAGTAATAAATATGTTAAACACTAAATACCTTATTGTTAAGGGGCAAAATGGTGAACCAACTGTACACCACAATAGTGAAGCTCTAGGAAACGCTTGGTTTGTATCTAACATCACTTGGGTTGATAATGCAAACCAAGAGATGGATAAGCTATCAAATATTGATCCGAGAAATAGTGCTGTTGTAGACAGAAGGTTTGAAAAGATGCTTAGCAATGTAAAGAGTTCAACGACAAAAGATTCTACTGATATGATAAAACTCACCTCTTTTGCTCCGAACGAACTTAAATATTACGTAAGCAAAAAGAGTGAGTATGGCATGGCAATATTCTCTGAAGTGTGGTATGATGGATGGAGTGCTACCATAGATGGTAAGGAGGTTCCTATAGCTAGAGCTAACTACATATTAAGAGCTATTGAGATACCACAAGGTGAACATGAGGTAGTATTCACCTTCAGACCTAAAACTATAGAGACGACAGAGAGGATTGCATATATATGTATATTCTTACTTATATCCTCAATTCTGGCTCTACTGTTTAAGCATTACAAGTTAACAAAGTAGTTTACACCCAGCATAGGCTAAGCATGGATGATAAACAAAAGCTCCGATATGCCACACAAAGGCACATCGGAGCTTTTTATTTTTACGACTATAACAAAAAGATGGGGTATAGAATAGTCTATATAATAGGTATCTATCAAGAAGGGTGTGAGAAAGTAAAATTTTGGAACAAGTGATCTCCAGAAATACGTACGTATTTTGAAGTAAATACGTACGTACTTTGCAAAAAACATGTACGTACTTTACACTAAATACGTACGTATTTGAATAGAATGCTACTTACAAATGAGTAGTCCAACAGTGTACCTGCTATATATTAGCAATATAACATATAAAATCTCACACATCAATTTATCTAGAAACAGAGAGTTACAAAGTACAATAAGAAAAGATATATTGCTTAAACAAATCGATTATCTAGGCTGCTACTCCCAAAAATGTAGAGCAGCCACAATGATTAGAAGTAAAAAAAAAAGCACCTACAAGTTAATGTAGATGCTTTCTAGTGGTCCCACTTGGGCTTGAACCAAGGACTCCCTGATTATGAGTCAGGTGCTCTAACCAACTGAGCTATAGGACCCGATTAAGGTGTTTCCCTTATTTCGTACTGCAATATTAGTGCTTTTTTCTGAACTGGCAAAATTTTAGGACACTTTTTTTACTATTCCATATGAGTTCTATACACAATAACACTTCCATTACCATCTAAATTCAGAGCAAATGAGCTGCCTACTGCCTCATTTAGAGTACCTTCCCACCACTGGGTGAAAATTCTATTTTCTATAGGAAAAAGTAAGCCTATTGAACTAATAGAGAGTACCGGATGCATAACAAATATTGAAACTTGCTGTCCAGGGTGCGATGCAAATGAAGCACTCTTTGATATTGCTTTAAAGCAACCGTAGTCAGAAATGATCTCTATTCTATCAAATTTATTAGCATAGTTTGCCAAGAGAGAGATATTTCCAAGAGTGTGGTCTTCTCTTAGTCCTGTTGCTGCAACTATTGCAGCTTCTTTGTAACCAAGAGAGTGAGCAAAATTGACAGCCTTAGTCAAATCATTACTCTCTTGATCATTTACTTCAATAACGCGCTCTGCATATATTTGGCGTATCTCTCTGGATAGGGAGTCAAGATCACCAACAATATATGTTGGATCAATATTATTAGCTAAAAGTTTTCTGGTAGCACCATCACAGGCAATAATTGTTTCGGCTGAATGGAGCAGTCGCATAGTGAGCTCCCTACGAGGGAACTCACCATTAGCAACAATAACACATTTTGTAGATGTAATCATACTTTATTTCCTTGTTTCTTCCATGTATATAATCCTACGATGGCAAATACACCATAGAAGATATATAGTAAAACTGTATAGTTTAGCTCTCGAATCCAATAATTATATATTGATATAAAGTTAATAACAACCCAAAAGCCCCAATGTTCTATATATCTTTTAGCCAACATCCATGTAGCAACTATAGAGAGTGAAGTCGTTATAGCATCACCTATAGGAATTGGAGAGTCAGTATAAAGGGATAATATTGTAAACATGACTATAAATAATAGAATAGAAAAGCCTATTATATAACCCCAGGTCTCTATTGACATTACCCTATATTCGATATTACTATTCTCATTTTGTTGCTTTAAAGCACCTCCTCTCAAAGAGCGTCTCCAAAGAAATAGGCCGTAAAAACTTATTACAACGTAATACATTTGAAGTGACGCATCTGCATATATCTTGGCATTAAAGAAGACAAATAGATATGCTAGTGAGGTTATTATACCTACTATCCACATTGTAGGCCTTTGTTTAATCTCCAGATAGAGGTATAGTAAGCCAGACACAGTCCCTAATATCTCGATAAGATTATTGTCCATTATATGTGTCTAATAATTAAAATTTGAGGGATAATCTACCCATAAAATTGGCACCAGCCTGCGCAAAATATCCATTGTCGCTTTTTCTCTCCCCTGCTTCATAGTATGAGTATACCCAAGCATTGGTTTCATATTGATGATTGAAGATATTATTAACCATAAGGTCTATGCCTATCTCCTTAATAAATCGTGGTTTGAAGATATAACCTAGCCTTACGTTGTTAACGAAATAAGCATCAATTGATCTATCATCACTGGCTGTATTGTCTACATATTGCTTTCCAACGTATTGAGAGTAGAATCCAGCCGAGAATCCTTTGTAGTTAAAATCAAAGGAGCTGTTTGCTATAATAGATGGAGAGAATGCTATATCGCTCTTTCCAATGTAGTTCTCTACTTGATTGCCTGTATCCCAATCATCAACAAACTCCGTAAAATTATTAATTTTATTTTGACTCAGTGTCATGTTACCACTCCAATCTAGCCATGATGTAATTTTAACGCCAGCCATCAATTCAATACCCATTCGATAACTATCCTTTATATTAGAAGTCAAAGCTTCACCTATTTCACTAATTTTACCTGTTAGTATCAGCTGATTGGTATAATCCATAAAATATAGATTTACCCCAGCTGAGAATCTTGACGAGGAGTATTTATATCCAGCTTCATAATCGTATAGCGTCTCATGTAGTGGTCGTTCGCCTGCAGCTGCTTCTGTAAAATTGTTCCTATTAGGCTCACGGTTGGCTACAGAGAATGATAGAAATGCATTATGCTTATTTGCGAACTCATAGTTTAATCCTACCTTAGGATTAAAGAAGTTAAATTGACGTTTTACGTCTAATGCTCCAGCTTTGTCATCTTCGCCATCAATACGATAATCTATACCTCTATATTGTAGATCAACATAGGCATTTAATCCTTTAGTAAGCAGAAGATTAGTTTTAGCAAAGGCGTTATAGTCCAATTTTGTTCCCCTGCTGCGGTAATACTCATGACCAACCGGAAGGTTCTCGATACTTTTAGCCCAAATAACTTTGCCAAAATGATCTCCATCATAGTTATTCACAGATGTCCCTAGTGTCATTTGAATACGCTCGCGCTTATAGTTTGCACTATAAACAGCTCCATAAAAATGATTATCTAACCATTTACGGCGTACAAGGTCACCTCTATCAGCACCACTCACTTGTGGAAGTTTATAGTCTATAAACTTTGAATTAGCTTTATACTCTTCGTAATATCCTTTTCCACGAGTGTAGTGAAGAGTTAGATTCATATTCCAAGCATTAGAAAGCTGTTGAATGGTCGTTAGGTGGTAGTGCTGTTGACGGTAGTTGTCTGTTTGATTATCATAGTATCTTACCACACCTTGATCGTCAACATACTCTCCACAAGAGTTATATGTCCTATCACTCTCAAGCAAAGATAGCGGTGTGCCATTCCATGCTTGATAACTCTGCTCATCGCTTCCGAATGCTTGAAACTTTACTAGGGTTTGTGCTCCGTAATAGGCAGCAGACGCATAGAATGAGCTCATATCCACAGAGGCTCTATCAATAAATCCATCACTGAGGACTTTTGAATATCTAGCATCAAATACAAAATGATCGTTGATAAGACCTGTTCCTCCTTTAGCTGTTGTCTTGATTGTTCCAAATGATCCTCCGGTTGTATTTACCTCAGCATAAGGCTTTGGTTTTAGCCCATCTGTTTGCATGGCAATTGTAGCGCCGAATGCAGCTGCTCCATTAGTGGAAGTACCCACCCCTCTTTGAATCTGCACATTCTCCACCGATGATGCAAAATCTGGCATATTAACCCAAAATACCGTCTGCGACTCTGAATCGTTTACAGGAACACCATTAACAGTAACATTGATGCGATTCGCATCTGTCCCTCTAACTCTAAATCCTGTATATCCAATACCTGTACCTGCATCTGATGTCACAACCACGGAGGGCGTCATAGAAATCAGATAAGGTACATCTTGACCGTAGTTTCTTCGCTCTAACTCCTCTTTTGAGAAGTCAGTATATGCAACAGGTGTACCCTTGAGAACACGAGTTGCTGCTACAACTATTTCATCGAGCTCAACATTATTTGAAAATTTGATTGTATCGCGCATAGCACTCTCGGCATAAATTAGCGCAAAGGAAGATAGCAGAATTGCTAAGGTAGAAAATAGAACCCTTTTATTCATAGTCTCTTATTTTGTGAATTAAGTAAATAAAACATAGAGATTAGGGGGCTAAAGGATAAGGCCCATACTAGCAAAGATATATAATTTCTCTTTTTCCCTGAGCAGCATTACCTGCTCAGGTTCAAAGGGTATAATCTCAGCACCCTACAATTGAGTAGCTATTGCATACTCAATTGTAGGGTGCACCCCTAAAATCGCGGACGAATATAGGGTTATTTTTTATCAAATAGTCTAAAATAACTTATTTTACAGGTTTGAGATGCATACAATCTTCAAGCACTTTTGGATTTGGAACAAAGTCAGAGATATCTTTTCCGAACCTAATCAAATCTCTTACAATGGTTGAGCTTATATGAGCAAACTCTAGCTCAGTAATCAAGATAAGTGTTTCAACTCCTGTCAATTTTTTATTTACGTCGGCTATTGCCTTTTCAAACTCAAAATCCATTGCAGAACGAATGCCTCTCACTATTGTGGTTGCTCCTATTTCAGTAGCAAAATCGGCGGTAACACAACTATATGTTGCAACACTCACTCTCGGCTCATCCTTAAATATCTCTTTCAATGCCGCAACCCTCTCTTCAATTGTAAATAGAGGCCTTTTAGAATCATTAATTCCAATAGCTACGATTACCTCATCTGCACAAGCCTGAAGAGCTCTCATCACGATTGAGTGGTGTCCTTTTGTAAAAGGGTCAAATGTACCTGGGAATAGGGCTACTCTTTTCATCTATATATATAAATTTGTGTTTATCAAAGAGGATTATACATCCTCCTCAACAACTAGGTTGTCAATGATGAAGTTCTGTCGCTCCATAGTATTTTTTCCCATATAGAACGCCAAGAGCTCTTTTACAAGGTCTTCTTTCTTAAGAGTTACCATATCAAGACGCATATCTTCACCAATGAAATACTTAAACTCATCTGGGGATATTTCACCCAACCCCTTGAATCGAGTAATCTCTGGAGATGGAGACAGCTTATTGATTGCTGAGATCCTCTCCTCCTCGGAGTAACAATAAATTGTCTCTTTCTTATTTCTAACTCTGAATAGTGGTGTCTGCAATATATATACGTGTCCCTTCTTGATCAGATCTGGGAAAAACTGTAAGAAGAAGGTAATAAGCAAAAGTCGAATGTGCATTCCATCAACGTCAGCATCAGTAGCAATGATAACCTTATTATAACGCAATCCATCAAGACCATCCTCAATATTAAGCGCTGCTTGAAGAAGGTTGAACTCTTCATTCTCGTACACCACCTTTTTTGTTAATCCATAAGTATTCAGGGGCTTACCCTTAAGTGAAAAAACTGCCTGAGTCTCAACCTCACGACTCTTTGTAATAGAACCAGAAGCTGAGTCTCCCTCAGTAATAAAGATACAAGTATCCTCTCTTCTATCCCCTCTATTATCACTAAGGTGAGCCCTACAGTCTCTTAGTTTCTTATTATGAAGGTTAGCTTTCTTAGCTCTCTCTCGAGCAAGCTTTGTTACTCCAGCTATCGCTTTACGCTCCTTTTCGGACTCGAGAATCTTTTTCAATAAGCTCTCGGCTGTAGATGTATTTCTGTGTAGATAATTATCCAGCTCTTTTTTCATAAAGTCGCCAATATATTTATTTACAGAAACACCATCTGGACTCATCTCTTTTGACCCTAGCTTTGTCTTTGTTTGTGACTCAAAGACAGGCTCCTCAATCTTCACACTTACTGCAGCAATGATGCCATTACGAATATCACCATAGTCAAAGTTCTTACCATAGAACTCTTTTATGACTCTAGAGATAGACTCCTTAAATGCAGAAAGGTGTGTACCTCCTTGAGTCGTATGTTGTCCATTCACGAATGAATAGTACTCCTCACCATACTGATTGCCATGTGTTATAACAACCTCTATATCCTCATCCTTTATATGAATAATTGGATATAAACCATCGGAGGTCATATTCTCATTCAGAAGATCTACTAATCCATTCTTAGACACAAACTTCTGACCGTTATAGCTTATTACAAGACCCGCATTTAGGAAAGTGTAGTTCTTGAGTAGAGCAACAACAAACTCATCACGAAAATGATAGTCACGAAAGATTGCAGGATCAGGAGTAAACTCAACAAGAGTACCATTCTTATCCTTTACTTCGAAAAGATCGCTTTGCTTTACAATCTCACCACACGAATACTCAATACCTACAGCCTGTCCATCGCGATGTGACTGTATATAGAATCTTGAAGATAGGGCATTGACAGCCTTAATACCTACACCGTTCAACCCAACAGACTTCTTAAAAGCTTTTGAGTCGTACTTGGCTCCTGTATTCATCTTCGAAGAGACATCCCTAACCTTGCCGAGAGGAACACCTCTACCGTAATCTCTAATTGAGACATGACCATCTTTGATTACAACCTCAATCTGCTTACCATGACCCATCATATATTCGTCAATCGAGTTATCGAGGACCTCCTTTAGCAGTACATATATACCATCATCTGCATGAACTCCATCGCCCAACTTCCCGATATACATCCCAGGTCGACGGCGTATGTGCTCCTGCCAAGCTAATGTTATGATATTATCTTCGCTATAAGTAGGTTGTTGTTTAGTAATCTCTTCCATCTATATTATCTCGATCCTATTTATTTATACATAATCCTCGCCACAGTTCATCTGTGTATCAGCTACAAATTGTCTAATACGTTGCTCTTCCTCTTTTTGACAAATAAGAAGTACATTTCCAGACTCGGCTACTATATAGTCATTCAATCCTTGAATAACGGCAAGCTTACCATCAGCAAGCGTAACAATATTTCGTGAGCTCTCATAGAAGTGTGATTTGCACTTCAACGAAACATTCTCTTGTTCATCCTTACTAGAAAGTTCATAAAGCGAGCCCCAGGTGCCAAGATCTGACCAACCAAAGTCTGCACTAATAACATATGTATTATCAGCTTTTTCCATCACTCCATAGTCAATGGATACGTTTGGACACATTGGAAAGTTCTCTCTAATATACTCTCTTTCTGCCTGCTCATCTCCGTAGAGGGAGTTAGCATTCTCAAAACAAGAAGCTATTTCAGGAGTAAGCTTCTCAAAAGAGTTGATAATTGTAGTTACATTCCAAAGGAATATACCTGAATTCCAAAAGAATTCACCACTCTCTAGAAACACTTTTGCTAGCTCTAGATTTGGTTTCTCAGTGAATGTCTTAACACCGTAGAAATCATCTTTGTACTGCTTACCTGTTTGTATATAGCCATAACCCGTCTCTGGACGATTAGGTAATACTCCTAGTGTTAGAAGTGAGTCGTTTGTTGCAACAAAGTCTAGACCTTTATTTATAGTATCTAGGAACACATCCTCTTTTAGTATAAGGTGGTCCGAAGGTGCAACAACTATGTTAGCATTAGGATTTATTGACCTGATGTGATACGAGGCCCAAGCAATACAAGGCGCTGTGTTGCGTCTAGCTGGTTCGAATAGAACTTGTGAAGATGATAACTCTGGGAGTTGCTCCTTAATCACATCTGCATAGATCTCATTCGTTACGATGTATATCTGCTCTTTGGGTATTATCTTCACAAAACGATCATAAGTCATCTGCAATAACGACCGTCCTGTTCCGAAGAAATCCAAAAACTGTTTGGGATAGTTCGTTCGACTAAAAGGCCAGAATCGTGTACCAACACCGCCTCCCATAATCACACAATAGTTGTTATTATTCATATGAAATGTTCTATATAAGGTACAATAGGGTTTGTTTGTTGCAAACTTAACTATATTCTTTCGCCCAACAGACATATTTGCCTCTAAAAATAAAAAAAACAGAGCTCACTATTGCAGATAACAAAAAAATAGCTACCTTTGTAGCGTAATCGAAAGATCACTCGCCCAGATGGCGGAATTGGTAGACGCGCTGGTCTCAAACACCAGTGGATTCACTTCCATGCCGGTTCGATCCCGGCTCTGGGTACAAAGAAACTCCGAAGAGCATATTATCTTCGGAGTTTTTTTAACCAAATCGATCAATTACAAAACACACAGTATACCTGCCCAGATGGCGGAATTGGTAGACGCGCTGGTCTCAAACACCAGTGGATTCACTTCCATGCCGGTTCGATCCCGGCTCTGGGTACTTAAGAGTTCTGAAGAATAATCTTCAGAACTCTTTTTTTTGCTCCAATCTAATCATTATACTTATCAAGTTCGAAACTTGTGGGAATGTTAAATGTTTGGTTGGACTATGCATAACCTAAAACGGATGAGTCTTATGCCTCTAACTCCTCTGAAATCAGCTCTAAAAGCTTATATTTAAGTTGTCAATACATTGACATTTTGTGCATTTAGTATGATAAGGTGAAATTTTGAATTCTGAGGCAAAAAAATAGCCTTTCTATATCTATACCACTAAAATTAACATATCTAGGTCATATCTTTCACATTAACCACATCCTTATACACTTATAGCCCCAATCAAATTCCCCAAATCTGATAAATAGAACACTATTTTTAAGCTAAGTAATAGGAGTGGCAATAGAATCCTATTACCACCTTTGCAACCACTTATTGCAACCCTTAAACGTTTGATTATAAGAGTGTGTTGGAATGTGGCGATAGAAAACATCAAAACTAAGACTCTGTGTAGTCATTTTGATGTTTCATTAATAGTGATTTGTTAAATCAAATAGCATATAAACTCATTCTCCTTGCAATTAACAATTAGGAAATTATTCAAAAGGCACTAGATGCATAGCCTACTACTTAACTTTGAGTTAGCCTCAGCCTAATGAATGATTAGCCTAAGGCTAACTCACCAAAACCCTCAGCCAAATTCAAAAAAACGCAGTGACATGTCATGACTTTACACTGAGATAAGGAGTAAATCTCTTAGTCTTTAGGGTGTATTTTAGCCTAAATTCTGCGCAATTTTTGATAGTGTTCTTCGCAACCTATCCACCATATAAGTACGTAAGCTTAATATAATTGTTCACCTTTTATGGGATGAGTAATCCCGCTATCAATAATTTTTGTAAGTACATTTTTGATGTTATAATAGATTATTACAAGGCAGAGGTCGTTTTTATTTCTTTTACGCATTGCAATCCACCTGTCGAATAAATACTTATAGTCCTGAATTTGATCCGATATGACCGAGAGCTGATTCAGCCCCCTTATACAGAAACTTAAAATAGTATAGATAAATGTATCTCTATAAATCTGCTATATAGTTTCAATATATCTACTTGAATAAATATTACTAAAGTTAAATTCCCAGCTACAGCAATCTATTTAGGCTCACTTATTAAACTTTTAAAACAATTGATTGTTTTAAAAGTTAGATTCAATTGAAGACAACAATTAATACCTAACCTACATATTAAACCATACATAAATATAAAATCCCCCTGACCAGTAACCTAAACCATATATTAAATTGCTCCGATTATAGTAATGATCTGAGAAAACATTATAGCGACTTTAACTAAAAAGCCAAAAATTGTGACTCTAGGCTTCTACGTTTGTAATTTTAAACCGAACTATATTATGGAATTTTCTACACAAACACGTTGTTCCACAAAGTGGACCCTTAAGGCATTTGCAATTGTCTTAGTTTCACTAATTTGTTTTGATGTACACTCAAGCTCCCCTATACCAAAAGAGCTATTTAACTACACCTCTGATTATAACAAATGTCTTGACAATTGGATAAAAGTGGCTGATAAAGAGCACAAGAATAGTATCTTAATCACAGATAAAAGTGTACAACTATGCCAAAGAGGTAATAAGACATCTTCAATAACAGCAGATACATTAACTATTAATATCCCACTTAAGGATGCTAAACTATCATTCAAATGCAACATTTCTAATAATATCCCTCTAGAGCTTGAAGTAGATGGTAGAACTATCGGAATAGATGATATAGACAACAGTGATCTAACATCAACTATATCTATTGGTGATGTCGCAAGACATCTCACAATTAAGACTAACAGCAAGAAAGACTCAGTACATTTAACTAACATAAGGCTAATAGGAGATTATCATGAAGCTAATATAACATCAGCAAAGCTTAATGATATAAGCAATACCTATGATGTATCTTGGAATAAATCAATTAGCACTCCATTCGGAAAATTTGCTCGAGAGAGAGTTGAACTATTAAATGAAAATGGAGATGTTATCTATTCTTCTGACATTAATGATAGTAGTAATGAATTTAATAACTACTCTTTCAATATAGAAGAACTAGAAGATGGTAACTACTCAGTTCGTATAATAACAACAGACGAAGAGGATACTTCAATTATTAGAAGTATAAGCAAAGCTGTGCCTTTAAGCGTTTTTGGTTCTGTCAGGAATTTCAACTATAAAATAAATGGACAATACATTAATGCAAGTTGGGAGAACTTGAGAGAAAATCTTATTCATCGATTAGTTATTTATGATCTAACCCTATTCGAAAAGGTAAGAATCAGTGAATTAACATCTGGTGAAGAGATTAAATTGCCTATATCCCTATTAGACGAATCTTATTTATCATACTTCATCGGGATTGAAACCCTCAACGAAGAAGGTGAATTTAGACCTTCTATTGGCAGACTAGATCTAAAAATAATAAACAAAGGCGACACTATCGTTGAAGCAGGCGAACAAATCACTCTGTCTCCACCTGCACGTACTATATGGAGATTCAATTCAGTAACTATTAAAATGCGATCAGATGAAGAGGATGGATCTCCTATCCCTATTTCTGGTGGTGCCATACCTCTTTCAGGTCAGATAATTAAAACAGGAGAAGGAGGAATTACCTTTAAAAAGGCAACAATAGATATGGATCTTTATAGATACAGAAGATACCACTTTACCTTCCCTTTTGTTCCAGACATGATAAGAATTGACAACTCTGATACTGAGGCAAAGGTAAAGAGTGATTTCTATGTAAATTTCTATGACAACCTTGCTAGAAGCGAAGGTGCTACATCCTATTTCAGATCTGTAACACTAAACAGCGAAGGTGAAAATCCATATGATGAATTTATTCCAGGTGAGGGACTTCAATTCTCAATCGATGGTGAACCAAACACAAGAATTAGGACAAACTTTAAGATCTCAGCAGAAGAGACTATAAATAACTTTGATTACCTAACCTACAGTCTGGTTAAAAGCAAAACTAGCTTCTACAATAGTAATGCTACAAATGCAATACTAAACGGGTGGAACTATATTGGCAGCCCATTCCCTAAAAAGACAATTGCGGCAGGATTAAGACAGGCTTATGTATATGATGGCAAAGCATACAAGCTATACGGATTTGGACTAGAGTACAAGGAGATACCAACATTTGCATCGTTCTTTGTTCAGACTACTGAAAGTGATAAAACAATATCATTTGCTTTAGACTCATTCTTAGTTAGTGATCAAGCGTCAACTCTAGCTTCTTTATCATCATTGTCGAGAAATAATACTCCAAATTTTATACGATTAAGGGTAAGTGACGCTACACATGAGGACGTAATGCTATTAAAAGAGATAGCAGAGAATAAGCAGTTTTACACTATTGGAAATGATCTAACAAAGATGTTTGCAACAGATGCCTCAATACCTCAGATATACTCTAAAGTAAGTAATAACTCTGTAGTTATTCGTTCTATAGATATGAATAGTCTGGAAGAAGGTGTTGACTTTTGGGTTAAGTGTGGTAAAAGTGGAGAGCATACCATTTCACTTCCATTAAATGAGTGGTCTAAGGCGTATGACTACAAAATAAAGGACTCTGATGGTAATCTATTTGACCTAAAGAATAGTAGTTATAAGTTTAGCGGAACAAAAGGCCAAACTGTTAAGCTAACACTTATTGCAAATCCAATTATACCAATGAGTGAGAATACACAAGAGCATAGAAGTGTTAGCGTAAACTCAAATGGACTAGATATTATGATCAACTCAGATGATAATATTAGCTCAATTAGAGTAGCAGATCTATCTGGAAGAGTGATAAAAGCTATTACTCCTGATAATACCCAGATGAATATAACTATGCCAAACAGAGGTATTTATATGATAGAGATCATTACAGCGAGTAGCAGAAGCGTACACAAAGTCGCTCTTAATTAGGAGTTCATTGTACAGGCATTTAGATAGATAACCTAAATAAAACATTAACTATGAAGATAAAATCAATAATAACTTCGCTCATTGCCCTATTACTTTTAGGAGTTAGTGCGAACGCTCAATATATAGAGAGAGCATCTGATGATTACAGAACGAACTGGAACGATCTATACGATACTGAAACTCCAATGATATCAACCTATGGTGATCCTGGTGTTGACGCTGATCCAGTACCTATAGAGGATGGATATATAGCAATAATAATATTAGGTGTAGCATACGCTCTTTGGAAGAAAAGAGGCAGGGTTCAAAAAGCTTGATAATATCATCAATAGTCTATTAAAGAAAATGCAGTCTTCAATAGAAAGTAGGATAATGAGTATTATTAGGTAAAAAGATTTGATTACACTTGACTAGGTAGATAAAAGTAATTGGGGAGTGTTGATAAATAATCAACACTCCCCAAATTACTTTTATTGATAATGATGAAGTTATACTGTATGGCTCCATCCCTGTGCCTTAAGTGCAATTTCGTTGCCATCTCTGGTAATAAGAGCAGAACCAAGAGACTCTTCAGTTGTATGCCCAATTATCCTAACTCCCTCAATAGCCTGCACTTGATCATGAAGTTCAAGAGGAACAGTGAATAGGAGCTCATAGTCCTCTCCTCCGTTAAGCGCAGCTGTAACAAGATTCATATTAAACTCCTCTGCCATAACAGCTGTTTGGTAGTCAATAGGAATACGGTCTTCATAAATTCTACACCCTACTTTACTCGCCTTACATAAGTGCATAGCCTCAGAAGATAATCCATCAGAGATATCAATCATAGAAGAAGGAACAATATCTTGAGCAGCCAAAGCCTCAACAATATCTCTCCTAGCTTCCGGCTTCAATTGGCGTTCAAGAAGATACTCCTTACCATCAAAGGCAGGTTTAAACTCGCTCTCTCCAGCAAAAACAGCCTTCTCTCTCTCCAACAACTGTAATCCCATATAAGCGGCACCAAGATCTCCAGATACACAAAGCAGTTCGTTGGGTTTTGCTCCGCTTCGCTTTGCTATTCTGGACTCTTCTGCCTCACCAATACAAGTTACTGATATCGTTAGTCCAGTAAGAGAAGATGAGGTATCACCGCCAATGAGGTCAACGCCATACTTTTCGCAAGCCAAAGCCACACCTGCATATATCTCTTCAAGATCCTCTACAGAGAAGCGCTTAGAAACACCAAGAGCAATTGTTATTTGCCTAGGCGTTGCATTCATTGCATATATATCAGAGAAGTTAACTACTGCTGCCTTATATCCTAAATGTTTAAGCGGCACATAAGTTAGATCGAAATGTATACCCTCAAGTAGAATATCAGTAGAAACTAATATCCTAGAGTCTGGATAACTGAGAATAGCTGCATCATCACCTATACCCATTATGGATGAATGGTTTGCAATCTTTACCTTATTAGTAAGATGATCAATTAAGCCAAACTCACCTAAGGAAGCAATATCTGTTCTTTTCTGTTGCATTATGAAATAGTATTTTTACAACAAAGGGCACCACTAATAGGTACCCTTCGCGGTTGTTATCATTAGAGATTATATTACATCTGCTCAATAAGCGCAGTCATAATAGCAGTCATCTTAGGTTGAGCACTATTAGCAGCCTCAAGTACTTCTTCATGAGATACCTCCACTGGCTTTCCATCATACCACATATCAGTAATAACAGAAAGAGCAAAGACATCCATTCCACCATGACGCGCCACAATAACTTCAGGTACTGTTGACATACCAACAGCGTCAGCACCTAGTCTGTAAAACATGCGATATTCGGCTGGAGTCTCAAATGTTGGACCAGAAGTTCCCAAATATACTCCCTCCTGTAGTTTTATACCCTTAGCCTCTGCAATCTCTTTAGCCTTAGCAATCAGAGGCTTAGAGTAAGCGTCGTGCATATCTGGGAAACGAGTTCCTAACTCTTTGAAGTTCTTACCGCGTAGTGGGTGTTCTGGGAACATATTGATATGATCATTGATAATCATAACATCTCCAACTACAAAATCAGGATTCATACCACCAGCTGCATTTGAAGCAAAAAGAGTATTTATACCGATAGCCTTCATCACGCGAACAGGGAAAGTACACTGCTTCATATCGTAGCCTTCGTAGAAGTGAAAACGTCCTTGCATAGCAACTACTTCACGTCCACCTAGAATACCAAAGATGAGCTTACCACTGTGTCCTTCAACTGTCGAAACAGGGAAGTTTGGAATATCTTCGTAGTTAATTACCTCTTGAGCTTCGATATGATCTACTAGCTGACCAAGTCCCGATCCTAATATGATACCTACAAGTGGTCTGTACTTAGTAGCCCCTTTCAAGAACTCTGCTGTTTGGCTTATTCTTTCTAACATAATCAATAAGTTTTGAGTTAAAGGTTAGTTGTTGTTCGTGTAAAAAATTGACCTCAACGGGTACATAATAAATATTTTTCTTGACCTCATCGGATAGCTGGTCCATATGCATAAGTCTCACAGCATCCTTTTCGGTCACTAATACTATTCGTCTCTTCTCACCCTTTAGTGATCTATAAGCACTATCTATTTCCTGAAGATTCTTCAATGTAAACGAGTGGTGATCAGGGTATGCAAGAGGTACAATATTAGATACATAATATGAAAGATCATCAATCAGTTTGATATTTGATGCAATACCCGTCACTAAAAGGACAGTGTCTTGATCTTTATCAAAATCTTCAAGAGGGAAACCACTACAATTAGACAACTCAGGGAATAGTGGTTTTATTGCTTGATAACGAAAATCTGTAAAGTATAGCAGTTGATGTGGTCTAGCCTCGAGATACTTAGAAATAACACGTATATCCATCGGAGATAGGTCACGAGGAGATTTAGTTACAATAATAATATTTGCTCTATCCATCTCCGTAATAGATTCTCTCAAAGATCCAGCTGGAAGGAGTTTATCCTCATAAACCTTGCGATTGTAATCCATTAAAAGAATTGAAATACCAGCCTTTACCCATCTATGCTGAAACGCATCATCAAGCAATATTACATTTGTATCGGGATGCTTTTCCAGAATATGCTTTATGCCCCTTCTTCGATTACCATCGACAGCAACTAAAGCATCTGGATACTTCATCTTCATCTGAAATGGTTCATCTCCAACATTAATTGGAGAGCAAGAAGAGTCTACCCAATGGAATCCACTACTCTTACGCTTATACCCGCGACTGAGAACAGCTACCTTTAAACCACTCTTCTGCATCAAATTTATTAGATACTCTGTGTGCGGTGTTTTGCCTGTTCCGCCGACTGTTATATTACCAACTGAGATAACAGCCACTTCATACTCCTCTGACTTCAATATACCATAGTCAAACATAACATTTCTGACCTTAGTAATGAATCCATAAATACAAGAAAGCGGCAGTAGCCAGTGGCGAATTTTGGGAGTATTTTCCATCAATTGAGTTTGCAATTCTTCTTTTATTCAATTGTCAAGAAAAATGGTAAACGAGCCTGCACAGGTTCCATTCCCTTGATCGAGTTTAGTAATGAGTAATATTTATAATTTTCACCTATAACAATAGAGCCTAAAGTCTCAACAGCAGAACCTCCAAAGTCCTCTATCAAAGAAGTCATAAAATCTTTCTTTAAAGGGTATTCATCAACTTTGTAGTCTTGCAAAGCAGCTAGTGAAGCAGCCTTAGATATAGCAGCATCCATACCACCAAGTTCATCTACAAGAGAAAGCCCGAGAGCACGCTCTCCTGTCCATACTCTTCCTTCAGCTATCATAAGTAAAGAGTCTATAGGCATATTTCGTCCTTCTGCACATCGGCGAGTAAAAAGCTCATAACCACGTTCAACATTTAATTGTATGAGTCTCTTCTCATCCTCGCTCATAGCATTATGAATAGATGGCATAGAGGCGAATCGATTTGTTTCTACTTTATCAAAAGTCAAACCTAACTTATCTGTAAGACCCTTCGTATTTGGTATCATTCCGAAGATACCAATAGAGCCAGTGAGAGTAGTTGGTTCAGCAATAATCCAATCTGCGCCACAAGCAATATAGTATCCACCTGAAGCAGCAAGATCACCCATTGAGACAACAAAAGGTTTATCCATCTTAAGATCGTCTAGAGCTTTCCATACCTGCTCTGATCCAAAAGCACTACCACCAGGGGAGTTAACCCTTAACACAACAGCCTTAACCGAAGAGTCTGCTTTGATCTTATAAATCTCTGCTGCCAACTTCTTCGTATCAACCCTATCTTTTGATGTACCATCAATCTCGCCAACTGCATAAACAAGAGCTATCGCATCCTTAGTTTTAGATGTTTTGCTCTCTATTGTTTCATTAGCTAGATCAGCAATTTTGACAAGTTTAAGCTCTTTTCTTGATATTGCCCCAACCTTGTCTCTAAGCATTTGTTCAAACTCTTCTCGATAATTTAATCTATCAACAAGTTTATTTGACACTAAAAGCTGTGGCTCCTTTGCAAAGATACCCTCATTCGCAACTTCCTGCAACGATTTCACACTTATTTTACGTGCCGAGGAGATCTCTCCAAGTAGGCTACCCCAAATAGAGCTAACATATTCTGTCACTTGTTGACGATTAGGCTCACTCATCTTAGTCTCAATAAATGGCTCAACAGCAGACTTAAAGGTTCCCACTTTGAAAATCTGCATATCAACACCAAGTTTATCCAATGCCCCTTTAAAGAACATCAGATTTGCAGAAATTCCTTTAAAGTCAACAGCCCCTACTGGGTTAACAAAAATAGAATCTGCAACAGAAGCTAAGTAGTAACCCGACTGACCATAGTAATCAGAATAAGCATAAACAAACTTGCCGCTAGACTTAAAATCCTCTAACTTTCTACGAATCTCAGAAATAGAAGGAAGACCTGCTTGAATCATTCCAGGCTCAAGAAATATACCCTCAATCTTAGGACTATTTTTAGCATTCTCAATAGCTTTAAGAACCTGATCAAGGCCAGTCTGAGTAACGTCATAGTCCGAAAACATTGTATTCAAAGGATTATCTTGAGCTCTATCTACAAGCGATCCACTTAGTTTAAGATGAAGAATACTATTACTTTCAATGCTCTTTTTGGAGTTACCCATAGAAGCGACAAGACCAGTTAGACCAAAAATCAATAAATAGCCGAGGACAACTACAGAGATTCCAAATCCCAAACAGGATGCAAAAGCGAACTTAAAAAACTGCTTCATAGTGTTATCTGATTTTATGTTTATTAAAACTATATGGACAAAAGTATAAAAAAGCACAATATCATAATCAGAAAGCACTACTATTCGTAGTTAAATTTCTGATTATGATATTGCAAGAACATATAAAGGCAACTATAAGTTTACCAAATACTATGATATCTGATATAATGTAATTACACAATTACTACTATTTTGTGGCTTTTCTAGCCCTATCTTGTTCAATTCTTTCTTTTCTAGCCTCAGAAGGAGAAAGTTTCTTTTTAGATACGCCCACATTCTGGGTATTCTCAACTGATTTAACTGGCTTTGCCCAAAAACTATCCATATAACTCTTAAGCTCTTCCTCTACCTTTTTTGATTGTTCAACCCTACAAGCATGAGGGTCTGCTTCATATGTACATTTAGCCCAAAGGCTTTGATTTCCTGAATTCTGCACTTTATATATAAGTCCATTATAGGATCTTTTTCTAAAGAAGGAGTCGAAAGTTGCCGATCCAGACTCAGACATCATAGCCAACTGAGATAGATATGGTTGAATTGACTCATATGTTATCCAGAAGGCTGGAGTAAACTCGCCAGAGCTATTTAAATCCGACATCACAGGAGCAATAGCAACAACTCGGGACGCAAACTGAGAACCACGAGCATCAAAGTACCACTGTTCTTTAATCAAGTATCCTGTTATTCCTGATCCGGCAAAAGTAAAATCGGCTCGATCAAACTTAGGAGCCTTATTACTTCTTACAAGACCTAGCTTCATCAATGCACTATCTGGTGTTAGAGCCTCCTCTGCTGAGAAAGACTCGTCAACCGCTTGCGTGTCGAAAATATAAGCTGGTATCTTCTGTTCATCCAAAAGCCTTAAGATTACAGATATAAGATTATAGTAGTATCGTTTTTGTTTAGCACCGCCAGCCTCCGAGAAATATTGAATCGGGGTACGAGGTTCACCTAGATACCCATTCTGAGCTATAGATGCACTATCCGTGAGAGAGACCAAACGATATAGTGTTTTAGACCATCTAATATCTTGTTGAGGCTTCTCGGTTGTTATTGCCAACATTCTTGGCGATTGATTGAATATTAGACTATCCATGTTTACAACTGGAGCAGCAGAGCCTTGAGCCACAGCACTACCCAAGCCTATAAAAAGGGAGCAAGCCAATAATCCTATTTTCACTATCTTCATATTAGTCGTTTTATTACTTCAGTTACTTGAGTTAAAGCAGAACTTCAATTGGCGAAGGCAGCTGACGCGTAATACCATCAGGACCCTTAACCTTAATATTAGATATATTGAAAGAGCTTCCGCGAACCATCCTCTTCATCAGATCAACTTGTCTAGCTGAGAATTTTGAGCCATTAGATGATTCATATTGAGTCATTCCACCATTCGATATACGAATATCAAAGCTTAAAACCGTGAAAGAGATATTCAACATTCCATCGAAAATCCCAGCTCCAATACCTGTGGCTGCTAGTAACTGAGCTCTATCAATCTTTGTCCCTCCTAAATACCTATCATTATTTATAGGAATGTAAGGGGCTGGTAGAGGAAGCGATCTAACCCTAAAGGTAGAACTACTAACTCTCTGCATACGTCCATCGATTTCAGCACTGATAGTAATGATAGCATCCTCACCTACCTTAGATGGTCTAGCTATCCAAGATCCATCTTTCGAACGAGAAAGAGATCCATTACTCATTGATGCGCTAACCTTTCCATTAGCTATCCCAGGAACAGATATGCTAACTGGATTATCAAAACCTGCATACATCAAATTCATCATTGTTGCAGACACCGTTGCTGTAGGCTCAACTACTGTATAGGATTGTGAGAACGGGAAACGACTGCGAACACCATCACCACTCTCCATCTCAACATAACCCTTGAAATTAAAATCACCTGTTGAACTCGCAGAAGTCTCAAAAACACCATTTTGAGAAGCTGTTAGTTTGCGATCATTAATAAATATATCTGGTCTTTTTGTTGAGTCCTCAGCCGATAGAATAATCTTAGCGGAGTATTTCCCTCCTCGAATAATGGTATTTGAGTTTGGTATAACATGAGCTCTTACAGAGTTCACACGGAAGTCTCCACCATCAATCTCCTTTACCATAGCGCTCAACACGTCACCCTCTGCAGATACAATATCGCTCTGAAGTTTTGAGAGCGTTGCGATAGCGGATACTGTTGGCATATTATTGAACAACATATTTTCCCAACCTGAATTGGAAAGAGCAAACTCACCACTAGCCTTTGTGGATAAATTCTCCTCAATAGCACGACGCTTAGTCGTATCCGAGATAAGACCTATTGAATATTCACGAAATGCATCTAAACGTTTTCTTAATCGCTCGCCCTCGCCACCGATTACTCTAAACATTACTCTTGATGCCACCTCAGTATCATCTTTACGTTTCAAATCCTCAAGAGTTCCTCCTGCCTCTTCTGCTATACGCACCTTGAGATCTTGAAGATATATAAAAAGAGAGTCTGCCTCCCTCTTATAATCAGTTGCCGAATCAAATGCCAATCCAGCCTTTTGCGGATTCTTCTGAGCATAGAAAGCCATCTCCTCAAATAGGCTACTATTCTGCACTCTATTGGCTTTAATTGTTCTTGCAAGACTCTCCTCCATCAACTCAAAGCCATTGAGAACATCAGTTGAGACGTTCAGCGCAAGCATTGCAGTCAACACAAGATACATCATGTTAATCATCTTCTGTCTAGTCTTCTTTCCCGCCATATTAAAGTATAGGATTATATAAAATTCTTATGTGGGATAGTTTTAATAGATCGGACGATTACCTCCTGTTGAAGATGGAGCCATAGCGTGAATCATTCTAGAGTAAATAGCATTAAGTTGTGCCAACTGATCGGCCAACCTTTCTGTTTCACGACGGAATCTATCACTACTATCAGCAGACCCCTCGAAGATACGTTGCATGCGAGACACCTCCTCCTGTGCAATAGAAATTGCACGAAGCTGTGAAGCCATACTCTCAAGCTGTTCGTTATATGCACGCCCCAATCCCTCGATGTTCCTATTTAGTGTTGACATATTCTCAACATAAGCAGTAGATGAACTTTGCATGCGATTAGATAATTCTGCCATCTTAGCAAAACCAACAGCAGCATCATTAAACTTAGCTATACTATCAGCAAAAGCAGCAGACTGCTCAGGCGAAAGCGATGGCATTCCCCCAGAGCTCATCTCTGAACTAAAAGAAGCCCCTGTAACCTTAATTCCATTCTCTGCAATATTGTTTAGCGGGTTGTCCTCTTTTAATCCAGTCTTAAGAATAGGAAACACTCGACTCCAATCCATAGCCATAGCTTTATCTTCATCACTTCTATCAAAAGCACTCAAAGTGAAGATTATGACCTCCATAGTCATACCCAACATCAACATCTCAGTACCGAAGTTTAGATGAAGAATCTTGAACATAGCACCTAGGATAACTATTGCAGCTCCCAAACTATAAGCCATATTCATAAATATCTGTCCCTTTTGAGTAGACAAGAGCTTGGACAAGCCCCTTCTTTTCTTCTTATTACTATTTTCCATCATATTATAATTCTTGATTAGTTATCCCCCAATTTTGTTCTCACACATCTAAATCCTATGTATGCTCTCGGCTGATTCTGATACTCATGACCTCTAATGTCTGTTCGTACAAACTGTGGAGCATCCCTAAATGAGCCACCTCTAACCACCTTACGCTTCAAAAAATATGGATCTGATGTCAGAGCAACAAAATTATTGTCGGGGTTAATAGCCGAACCATCACTTATACCCTCTTCACTGTAAGCCGTAGATGTCCACTCTGCCACATTTCCAGCAAGGTCATAAATACCCAACTCATTTGCCTTAAACGAACCTACAGAAGAGGAGATTACAAAGCCATCCTTAGAGAAGTTACCCAATCCAGGTTGAAAATTAGCAGGCAAACACCCCTTTGCATCCTCCAAATCATTAGTACCCCAAGCATAGTTTGCATCTTTATTTTTTCTCGATTTAGCTGCAAACTCCCACTCTGCCTCTGTTGGCAAACGATAAGGTGTATAGTTTATCCATTGTCTACTATTCATATCAGTACGATCCGTACGCCATGCACAATAAGCCATTGCCTGCTCCCATGTAACACCAACCACTGGATGATTAACATAAGCTGGGTGTGAGTAGTAAGATTGAGTATATACTGCACCTATTGAATTTCCTAGGTCATTCACCCATACAGTCGTATCTGGATAAACGTTAACCAATCTATCATGAATAAAATTTGTATCATCAGTAATCTGAACTCTTATTGTTCGTTGTTCCAATACACCATCATCATTCATCTCAACCGTATCCTTCTCATAGAAAATAGGTAGATCATTTACCACAACATCCGTATTTCTAACACGTCTTTTAGGGTCAATCTGATATTGAGCTTTAGCAGCACCATCACGATCATACCATTTATAAGCATAGTTTAGCAGCTCCCCTCTTAGCATCAATGTTCCATTCATAGGGTGACGCTTATAATACTTTTCTATGATAGGCTCCATCATATCAATTTTTCGCCATGGAATAGGTCGACGATAATTACCGGCTCTATCTTTCTCAAGATACTCCTCACCGAGTTCCTCTCTGAAAATTGAGTCTCTAACCCAACTAACGAACTGCTGATACATATGATTTGTCACCTCACTCTCATCCATCCAAAAAGACTCAACCGTAATATCTCTTCTTGTATTAGTCTCACCTATAATTGAGTCTGATGAGCCACCCATTACAAAAGATCCACGCTTTACTTGAACCATTCCTAAAGGCTTTACATCTCGCCATGAGCTTCGAGCCTTCTTTCCCATACCTCCACCCGAGGGAGCACAAGAGTGTGTCAATAAAATTAGTAGTAATAGTCTGAAAACATTCTTCATATATCGATCTTTTTTCTTCATTTGATAGTTCCTTACTTTGCTAATTCCAATATCCATTCCACATTATGTGGTCATTACATTTCAATATGTAACAGCTTGAAGGCAAATATATTCTAATTTGAGTGATTAAGTAGACAAAATCCACAAAAAGTTCACTCACTCATAACATCTTTGCTATTGAGCAGTTATATTCTACAAAAACCTAACACTCCTCTTTCTACCTTGATTCAAAAAACTCTTATTTAAATCAAACTTGTATCTATAACCAACAAATAGTTCGTGGCTACCGCTGCTTGCTCTACCTATAGCTGAGTGTGAGAGATCATACGAATAACCAAATCTAAAGTTCGAAAACTCACCTCCAACCAATATTGACACAGCATCTCCTAACCTATATCCAAGGCCCCCAAAGAAACGACTATTATACCAAAAGAGAGCATTAAGGTCAAGTTGACTGATAATCATATCACTCTTAAAAAGCATAGAAGGCCTAAACTCCAATAGCGAGTTAGAAAACTTGTGATTATATCCAGCATTAAGATATATTACTGAAGGAACATAGATAGTAACATTCTCCCCTAAATCAATGCTAGACTGAGTAATGTGTGCCATTGAAATTCCAAGATGAAACCTCTTATGATTGTAATAAATGCCGAGTCCGACATCAAATCCCATACCACTCTCCTCTGTTGTTGGAATATTAGGATCAATAGGATTATGTGCTCCACTAGATGGTATCTGAACTTTGCTCCCATCAAACTTAGAACTAGCAACACCTATCTGTGCACCTATGCTTAAATTACCACGAAACAGAGGAAATGAATAAGAATATTGAGCCCCAATTACCATATTTGAATATAGTCCAATTGTCTCGTTACTGAGCACAAGCCCTAAACCATGCTGTTTACCTATAAAAAATGCAGGTAAGTCACCACAAAAGACAAATGAGACTGGAGCATTTTCTACCCCAACCCACTGCTGTCTAAACTGCATAGCTAGGTTCATATCCTCTGTCGTTCCTGCAACAGCAGGATTAAAAAGATTCTTTGCCACCCAATATTGACTAAACTGCGCGTCAAATTGTGCCTTAGCTTTAAAAGCCAAGACAAAAAATAAAAGCAGAAAAAAGCCTCCCCGTTTAAACATCTCTATGGGTAGTTAAAGTATCTATGCCATCCATTAGGAGAACGCAATATGCAAACATACAAAAATATTCGTTTCGATTTAGATAAGACATAAAGCTTTTGATTCTAATAGAGAATAAAATTCAAGCACAACTTCAACACAAAACATTACACCTTTCAAATAAAACATTAAGTTATCAACAGTGTCAATAGCCTGTTAATAGCGCTTACCAAATATGTTGTTATCTCAGTTAATAACATAGTCAACAACTACACAAGAGTGCTATTTATCAAAAGATTACTTCAACAACAACGTAGTTGAAGATTATAAACAAAAACAAGTAATTAATCACTGCCTGTAGGCTTTATGCTTCAAGAAAACAAAGAGTAGATTTAGTATGTTATAACGTAAACATCAAACATAATTGACCATATAATGAAGATACTACTAACAGGCGTGACTGGCTATATTGGAGGTCGACTCCTACCTGCCCTACTCGACGAAAAACACAGTGTAGTCTGTGTAGTAAGAGACATAAGACGCTTCCCAGAGAGGTATAAAGATAGAGAAGGAATAGAGATCGTAGAGGGTGATTTTTTAGACAAAGAGAGCTTAATAAATATTCCACTAGACATAGATATAGCATACTATTTAATACATTCAATGAGTTCATCAACCGAACATTTTTCAGAAGACGAAGCCCTTTCAGCTATGAATTTTGTTGAATTTATTGAACGAAGCAGCACAAAACAGGTTATCTATCTCAGCGGAATTGGAAATGATAAAGATCTATCAAAGCATTTAAGCTCAAGAGAGAAGGTAGCTAGCATACTAAGAGATGGCAAAAACTTCAACACTACAATATTAAGAGCTGCAATAATAATAGGATCCGGGAGTGCTTCGTTTGAAATCATACGTGACTTAGTAGAGAAATTACCCATTATGACAGTACCAAAATTCATGAAAAATGAGTGTCAACCTATTGCCATAAGAGATGTCATATATTATCTTATAAACTCAATCGCGAACCAGGAAATGATGAACCGCACTTTCGATATTGGCGGACCATCAATTATGAGCTATCTTGATATGCTTAAAGGGGTGGCAAAGGTAAGGAAACTAAAGCGTCATATATTTGTACTTCCTCTAATAAAAACCAGACTATGTGCCAATTGGCTATACTTCGTTACATCCACCTCCTACACTCTAGCATTGAATCTCACCGATAGCATGAAAAACAGAGTCGTTTGTTCAGAAAGTGAGATAAAGAGAATTCTACCTCTCGAGCTTATATCATTCGAAAAAGCTGTTGAACTAGCCTACGACAAGATTGAGCAAGACAACGTTCTCTCTAGTTGGCGTGACTCATTCAGTAGTAGTAGTTTGAATTGGCAAATTGACGAAAGGGTTAATGTCCCAAGCTTTGGCACATACTCATATAAAGTTGAAAATCAATTTGAAAACTCACCCGAAATCGTTATCGACAACGTTTGGCAAGTTGGAGGCACGAAAGGTTGGTGGTACGCGAATTGGCTTTGGAGAATAAGAGGATATTTAGATCTGATAACTAGAGGTGTAGGGCTATCTCGTGGAAGAACAAATAAAGAGGAATTATACCCTGGTCAAAGCCTTGACTTTTGGAGGGTACTAATTGCTGACAAAGAACACGGCAGACTCCTTCTGTATGCAGAGATGAAAATGCCTGGTGAAGGATGGCTTGAGTTTAGAGTAAACAAAAAAGATGGTGTCAATTCGCTTAAGATAGAGGCTACAATGAGACCTAAAAACATATGGGGGAGAGCATACTGGTATGCCACAAAGCCGCTTCACTACTGGATATTTAATGGCATGTTTAGAAATTTAACTACCAAGATGAGCCAAGATGAGTAATCGGTATTATTAATCAAAATATCAAGCACGTAGAGAGTAAGTGTACTCCTGAAGGTAAGCAACTACAAAAACACGTACGTATTTACAACAAAATACGTACGTGTTTTCACTCTAATACGTACGTATTTTCGCAGAAGTACGTACGTATATTAAAAGAGAGTCAAACCGTAACACACAGAAGCTCACTAACAAACTAAAGAACAACCAAATACAATACACACTTTGATCATGTCAAGAGAATCAAAATCAGTACTTATGTATCCTAAAAGTTCTAGATTTTCAGCTTTAAAAATAGAGCCCTACTACTACTAGCAGACTTAACACTCTTGTATAGATCTTATAATTATAGTATAGACATTAAACTTAAATTCTTTTATTAACTTTGCTTTCCCTTTTGCAACATAGAGCAGATGTTCTATATCATACCCAAATAGAAATTAATCAACAATATAATAATCATGCAATCAAAGAGAATTATTGCCTTATCATTACTTACGAGCGCATTTTTATCTTCTGTCTATTCACAAAATTTGAAGATAAATCATAGCTCGATCAATATTCCAACTGGTATAAAAAACATAGAGATACCTCTCTCATCCCCGTACTCGTGTTCGATAACGACAGATCAACCATGGATAGAATATGATCAGAACCGATCAAGTTCAGATAAAATAATTATCAAAGCCTCAGAGAATAATAACATAACTCCTCGGGTAGCTCGAATATTGGTATCACAAAAGGATGGTGGGTCAGAGAGCCAAGAGATTGTGTTGACTCAGTTTGGATCTCCTGACCTAAACATTGGATTTAATCCAAACCTATCAGAACAGTCATTTCCTGGTGCAGAAGGAGGAGGAGCCGTTGCTACAGGTGGTCGTGGTGGAAAAGTGTTATATGTTACAACACTAGAAGATAAAAGTTCAAATCCACCAGTTGGCTCACTACGTTGGGCAGTAAATCAAAGCGGTGCAAGAACCATACTCTTCAAAGTATCGGGAGTTATAGAGCTTAAGTCAACTCTAGTTATCAGAAATGGAGACCTTACAATAGCAGGGCAATCAGCCCCTGGAGATGGTATAACGATAAAGGATTATACAACTAGGATAAACGATGGAGTTGAGAATCTAATTATTCGCTTCATACGCTTTAGAATGGGTGATGAGATGAAAACTGAGGACGATGCTATTTGGGGTAGAAATTCAAAGAACATCATCTTAGACCACTGTACAATGAGCTGGAACACAGACGAATGCTCTTCATTTTACGACAATAGAAACTTTACGATGCAGTGGTGTATACTGTCAGAGAGTCTAAGAATTTCGGTTCATGATAAAGGCACTCACGGATATGGGGGAATATGGGGAGGAGAGAGCGCCTCTTTTCACCACAATATTCTAGCTCACCACGACAGCCGCAATCCAAGAATGAATGGGACAAGGTACTCCTATCCTGATCCTGACGAGCTGGTTGACTTCAGAAATAATGTTCTTTTCAATTGGGGTGCAAATAATGCCTATGCAGGAGAGGGAGGAAACTATAACTTCGTAAACAACTACTATCAACCTGGCCCCGCTTCAAAAAACACTGGTCGTATCTTTCAACCAACAGCTAGCACAGCTAGTAGCACAACACCAGCAAATGTTTGGGCTAATCTTTATGTTGATGGTAACCGTGTTATGAGCTCAAATGGAGCAATCAATTCTAGTGTTACAGAGAATAATTGGAATGGTATTCAACCCAATCCAAGCTCCAAGGACAAGAGTGAGCTGAAGAGTGATAATGAGTTTGCTGTTCCATCTGTAACTACACACAGTGCGGAAGTAGCTTATAGAAGAGCCATAGAATTTGCAGGGGCTAGTCTATCGCGAGACACTGTCGATAGGCGTATAGCTAGAGAGGTTGAGAATATAGAAATTACCTATAACACTGGTGGTAACGGGAGTAGCAACGGACTCATAGACACACAAGAAGCAGTAGAAGGTTGGGCTCTTTACAAGGAGCTATTTAGAACCTCTGAAGCATTAGTTGATTCGGATGGGGATGGAATACCAGATATCTGGGAGGAGGCTTATGGGCTTAATCCCGAAAATAGTGCTGATGGAAATCTTATAAGTATTGATACTATGGGAAGGTACACAAACCTTGAAGTATACCTTCATAACCTAGTTCAACACATTGTTAAGGGGCAACTTGAGGGAGGAGAACCATCAATTCCTCAGAGCGATCGTCCAATTAGACTTTCAACACTGAGGGTTGTGAACCCAATCCAAGGAAACCTTCTTCAGATGAAGTGTGATGAGCCACTTATACGAGCACGATTGTATACACTTTCTGGTTCGTTAATATTGGATAGAGTCGTAGAGGGCACGATGCCTGATATCGAACTTCCGAATATAGATAGAGGCTCATATATACTCAGCGTAGAGACTTCGAGCGGCTCTATAGAGACACTCAAAGTAGTGAAATAATTATTAGCTTACTCATCACCTCCGGCATATCGTCGGAGGTGATCTGCTTTAAGAATGGTTATTCTCCTATTAAAAGCCTCTATACACCCATCTTCTGAGAGTTCACCAATTGCTCTTGCGAGTGCTGGTCGGGAAACACCGAAGTAGTCTGCTAGTTCCTGCTGTGTCTCGGAAAGAGTGATTGTTTTCTCTTTGAAATCAGCAGTTCTCTCTCTTAAGAAGAATGCTAATTTGCTCTTTATTGTCCTGAAAGTAAGAAACATTATCTTTTGCGAAAGAAATTGACTTCTATTGGATATTATCCTTAAGAAGTTTGTTAATATTTGCTGATGACTCTGAAGCAGCTCAACAAAGCTCTCTCTGCTAATGTATAGTATCTCACAGTCAACACTTGCTGTCACATCAACTGGAAATCTATTCTGATCAGCAAATATAAATGCAGGAGCCAGATAGTCACCCTCCTCAAGAGAATCAATTTTTATCACCCGTCCACCATCATCTACTATCTCTGCTCTGACTTTTCCATTTAGTATAATGGTAAATGAATTAACTTGACTTCCTCTTAGTGCTATAATATCCCCCTTTGAGAATAGAGTAATATGGTGCGTTGTTGAGTTGATAATTTCCTCAATATCTTCTGCCGAAACCCCTCGGAATAAGGGTGTATTCTCTAATATCTTTTTCATAATGTTTTCTCTATTGTAATATAGGTTACAACTAGCTTCTATGATTTTATATTCTTTTGCAGAAACAAAGTAAGAGAGTTCTTTGTTTAAGTTGTAGAAAACTATACATAAAAGAAACTAATTTAAAAATAAGCGATGGAAAAGATGTTCTGTTTTCAATGCCAAGAAGCAGCTAAGGGTATTGGTTGTAGTATTGTTGGAGTGTGTGGTAAGAGTGATGAGCTTTCAGCTCATATGGATCTTCTTATGCACGTAGCTAAAGGGATTTCTATCCTTAGTGCAGAATTAGCAGGTAAAGGAGTTCATCATGAAAGAGTTGATCACTTTGTTATGGATGCTCTCTTCTCTACTATTACAAATGCAAACTTTGATGTAAACTCTATCGCCGAGAGAGTAGAAAAGGGCATAGAGCTTAAGAAAGAGTTAATTGAAGAGTGTGTAAGAAGAGATATTGCTATTCCATCTCATCCATCAGTTAAGTGGAGTGCTTCACGCGCGATGTTTTTGGTAGAAAGCCCAAAGGTAGGCGTGTTAATAAATGAACCTAATGAGGACTTAAGATCTTTAAAAGAGTTAGTTATTTATGGAGTGAAAGGTATGGCTGCGTATGTAGACCACGCTTTTAATTTGGGTTATAAAAAGCAAGAACTATTTGATTTCATGCACAAGGCTCTTGCTACAGTTGCTTTAGGTCATGCATCTGCAGATGATCTTGTTGCACTTGTAGTTAAGACTGGATCTATGGGAGTTGAGGCCATGGCCTTACTTGATAAAGCGCACACTGATAGCTTCGGCAATCCAGAGATTACTTCTGTTAACATAGGTGTTGGCTCAAGACCAGGTATACTGATCTCTGGACATGATCTAAAAGATATGGAGGAACTTCTTAAGCAGAGTGAAGGAACCGGAGTTGATATTTACACACACAGTGAGATGCTTCCAGCACACTACTATCCTGCATTTAAGAAGTATAGTCACTTCGTAGGTAACTATGGTGGTTCATGGTGGAGACAGAAGGAGGATTTCTCTACATTTAATGGTCCAATTATCTTCACGACAAACTGTATTGTACCACCTAACTCAAATGCAAACTATAAGGATAGAGTATTCACTACTGGTGCAGCAGGTCATCCTGGATTCAAACACATACCAGCTCGTAAAGAGGGTGGAGCAAAAGATTTCTCTGAGATTATTGCTTTGGCTAAAGGGTGTAAAGCTCCTCAAGAGATAGAGAGCGGAACAATAGTGGGCGGATTCGCACACAACCAGGTTATTGCTCTGGCTGACAAAGTTGTTGATGCAGTAAAATCCGGAGCAATCAAACAGTTCGTTGTCATGGGTGGCTGCGATGGAAGAATGAAGGACAGAGTATACTACGAGGATTTTGCAAAGGAACTACCTAAAGATAGCGTAATTCTAACTGCTGGTTGTGCAAAATATAGATATAACAAGCTTCCGCTTGGTGATATTGGTGGAATACCACGTGTATTAGATGCAGGTCAATGTAACGATAGCTATTCGCTAGCTGTTATTGCTCTAAAATTGAAAGAAGCTTTTGGACTAGATGATATAAACGATCTTCCAATAGTATATAACATTGCATGGTATGAGCAGAAGGCTGTTATTGTTCTTCTAGCCCTTCTTTCTCTTGGAGTAAAGAAGATACATCTTGGGCCAACTCTTCCAGCATTTCTTTCGCCGAATGTAACAAAGGTGTTGATTGAAAAATTCGAAATTGGAGGAATAAGTTCTGTTGCTGAGGATATGAAAGCTTGGGGTATTGTGTAATTTTTGTACTTTATCGTATAGCTAATGTTATGAAAGGTGGTCTTGTATGATTTATTATACAAGATCACCTTTTTTATCGCACATATATTTGATATTTATCCTCATTCATTGCTTCTAACTCGAATGATAGTTCTAACTTTGCACGATTTTTCACTTTTGATGACTTTGGTATGTTTAGAAAAGCAGTAGCACTAACTCTTTTAGCTCTTGTTATCTCCATAACAAGTAAAGCTCAAGAGAGCAATGAGAGTGTCGACAAGAGCTTCTATCTCCCTACTTTCTTGGGGGGAGTAAAGGGGTTGTTTGAGATGTCGACCATTGATGGAGAATATAGATTTGCAGTAAGTAACGCTAGACTAGGGTTTAGAGGTAATGTATCTAAGAATATGAGATACTTTACTCAGGTAGATTTTAACGCTGATGGTAGGTTTCAGATACTAGATGCGAATGTAACGTATCAACCTCTAAAATGGTTAAATGTTACTATGGGCCAGACTCTCCACCACTTCTCTGTTGAAACTCAAAGAGGTCCTACATTAACAGACTATGCTCATAACTCATTTATTACTCAGTATCTTCTTAACTACTATACAAAAGGAGACGATGGGGTAATCTCTCAAGGGAGCGTTGGTACGCGAGACATAGGAGCTGTATTTCAAGCAAACTACCGCTGGCACACCCAGATGAGAACAATCTTTGGGTTACTTAATGGTACAGGTATTAATAATGCTCCATGGTCAAAGACTATGGATTATCTAATAAGACAAGAGATAGGTTCTCTTGAGGGCTTGAGAGTATCTGGTGCATGGTTAACCGGTAAGATACAGAACAAGTTTCATATTAACATGTGGACTATAGAGGCTCGTTATAAGCACAAAGAGTTCTTATTCGAGGGTTCTGTTGCACAGAATAGTATTGATACATATGAGAGGCAGTGTGCCACTGTTTTACTAGCTCAAGCACAATATAGATGTTTACTTCCAAAGAACCCATTGTGTAAATATGTTATGCCTCTTATTCGATATGATTATGGCGATGACATACGTTATAACAAAACAGATAACATGAGTGATGAGCTAGTTGATCTTCAACGTATAAGTTGTGGGGTTAACTTCCTAATGACTGAAAGACTAAAGCCTTTTCAAGCTGAGATAAGATTTCAGTACGAGCACTATTTCATGAATGATAAACCAATGGATTATGCAACCCAAAAGCAGTTTCACAATAAGTTCTGCGTTGAGTTTGTTGCTGCTTTCTAATAATATTTACAAAAGAGAGGCACTCCACTTTTGGAGTGCCTCTCTTTTGTAAATATTAAAGTCTTATCATAATACCAATACTTGGGAGAATATTCCCACCGGCTGTATCTATCCTCTTCATTATGTATCTCTGCTGATCAATTGGAGCTTCAGGGTTAGCTATTACTCCTGTACTCAATAGAGCCTCTGGCGATTTATACTCTGCATTAAGTGCATTCTGAAGATCAAGATATACACCTAGCATGAATCGTTTGAAAAAGAATTGTTTATCAACACGAAGATCAAGCTGAGTAAATGAGGGTAATCTTTTTGTATTGTATTGCTGAAAATCTAATACTGGTCTCTCGGTAGCGTCCCAGTTCTGCTTTAGAGATGATGCCTCTTCATCCCAAGGAGTATATGGAGCTCCTCCTGTATATCTAAGCTTAGCTCCCAACTTCCAATTTTTAGGAAGATCGTACCCTGCTGTTAGACTCAATAGATGCCTATTGTCCCAACTAGATGGAATATATTTACTGCTCCTTGGAGAGTAGTATTCACTTCTGACCCAAGTGTAGGCGGCCATAAGGTTTAATCCCTTATATCCGAAGATACGCATAAAAGCTTCTGCTCCATATGCCTTGCCTTCCCCATTAGAAGTTACAGGTTCATTTCCGAAAACACCATAATCATTACCTTTAGATGCTAGAGGTATAGAGTCAATTTTAGAAATGAGTACATTCCCATATTTCTTATAGAATCCCTCCACTGTTAATCTTATACCCTTCGCTAGTCGATACTCTACTCCTGCAACTACTTGGTCTGAGTATTGCATCTTCAAATCCTCTTTGTTTGCAAGTTTACCAAAGCTATTTTGATATCCCATTACCGTATATGTAGGATGCTGATGATATCTACCAATATTTGCGTTTAGATAGAAATTCTCGAAAGGACTATAGCTAAGAGATACTCTAGGTGATATTTGCTTATACCAATTATTCATCTTATCAGAATAGCTGTTGGCATCTGTACGCAAAGCAAATGAAGATGTGAACCTCTCATTTGGCGTTTGGTATACAGCAGAAAGAAAAGCTCCCCACTTGATAAAGTTTAGCTTTGTATTAAAACTGTTATAAATAGGAGCTCCATCTTGATTGCTCAATATAAATCTTTGAAAACCAGTGTTGCTATAGTTGGCGTGTTCAATATTAATTCCTTGATTTAGTTTGAACGAACCGAATGAACTATTATTCTCTATTCTAAGCTTAGTCTCTCCTTCATAGGAGTTATTATCAAAGATCTTATCTTTACTATCATCGTTATTGATATGTTTATACACATCATTCACAAGACCGCTATAACTAAGAGCTACACTCTGTGTGTGTCTGCCTGCATAGTGCTTATAATTGGCACCAAAGGTGTAAGTCTGTTGTTGGATAATACCAATAGTTGACCATGTATATTTGTTAGCATCTGAGAAGCCAACAGTATCCTTATTGATGGTCATATCATCTATTCCCAGTAGACCAATAAAGGTAATCTCATTGTTTTTGTTGAACTTGTGCTTAATCTTTATTTGTGAGTCATAGTATGTAGGTAGGAATGGTAGACCAATAGCTTTGAATAGAAGCTGAAGATATGATACTCTACCTGAGAATAGGTAGGTAGTTTTATCTCCGAAATGACCGTCGAGTGTTACACCAAAATCTGATGATCCAACAACAAAAGATTGTTTCTGCTCATTTGGATCACCCTCTTTTAATTTAAACTCCATCACGGAACTCATTGCATTACCTCTGTTACCAGGAAAAGCTCCTGAGTAAAAGTCGACATCTCTAACTAGATCAGCATTAATTAATCCAACAGGGCCGCCTGAAGCACCTTGAGTGGCAAAGTGGTTAATGTTTGGCACCTCAATCCCATCCAGATAGAATCTATTTTCGTTTGGCCCTCCACCTCTTACTATAAGGTCATTACGAAATCCAGCTGGAGAGGATGCAACACCTGGAAAAGAGTTAACAACACGAGAGATATCGCGATTAGAGCCTGCACTATTCTCAATCTCCTTAAACCCAATTACTCTAAGAGCCAATGGTGTCTCGGCTGGTTTTTTAAAAGGGTCGGCAACGACTTGAACTTCGCCTAAAGCAGTAGAGCTCTCATCTAACTCTATATTCACGAATTCATCTCTAGCACCAACCATAAACTCTGGAGAGACATAGGTCTTATAACCTACGCTAGATACTTGAAGTCTATAGTTTCCTGATTTCTGATCTTCAATAACAAACTTTCCATCGAGATCTGTTTGTGATCCAATAGTACTATTCCATATAACTACATTGACAAAAGGTAAAGGCTCTCTGGTTTTCTTATCTATAACCAAACCTCGTATAGAATGAAGATACTTTTGAGCAGTCATCTTCATTGGAAGGGTTACTAGGGTTAATAAAGAGAGAACAAGATAAAGTGAGGATAGTTTCATTGTAAATTGAAGTCAATAAATTTGATAATGGAGATAGAACAACTAATATCTTAGTGAAGTTCAATGTTACTCAACATTAAATTCACCTATTTTAAGCTTTATCTCTGGGTGAATTACTTCAGCAGCTATCTCTTGAAGAGGGAGAAGCACAAAGTCTCGTTGTAATATTAATGGGTGTGGGATAGTGAGATTGGGATCTTTTAGTATAAGTTGATCATATAGAAGAATATCAATGTCGATAAGACGGTCTGCATATACTCTATCAATACTTTTCTTTGACCTTCCTAATAGAAGCTCAATCTCCTTTATGTTCTCTAGTAATTCGAAAGGAGTTAGATTTGTCTTTACTTCAATAACCTGATTAAGAAAGTTATTCTCTGAATCAAATCCCCATGGCGCCGAATGAAACAGAGCGGACTGGGACTCAATGGTCCCAATCCGCTCTGTTATCTCGACTATAGCATTATGAAGGTTCTCCTCAAGGTTACCAAGGTTACTTCCCAATCCTAAATATGTTATAGCCATAATATGTAATTATATGATTAGCATTGCATCACCATACGCACCAAAGCGATAATTCTCTTTAACAGCAACTTCGTATGCAGACATAATCAAATCATATCCCCCGAATGCAGCTGTCATCATCAAAAGAGTTGATTCTGAGAGGTGAAAGTTCGTTATCATAGAATCTGCAACAGTAAATTCATATGGAGGGAAAACAAACTTATTTGTCCATCCATCAAAAGCTTTAATACGTCCTTCAGTAGTAACTGCTGTTTCAAGTGCTCTCATAACAGTTGTGCCAACAGCACAAATACGACGATTATTATCTTTGGCAATGTCAACAAGACGAACAATCTCAGAATCAATAACCATCTGCTCAGAGTCCATCTTATGCTTAGTTAAATCCTCTACGTCAATCTCGCGATATGCACCAAGGCCAGAGTGAAGGGTTACAAAACCTTTCTCTACTCCTTTTATCTCCATACGCTTAAGAAGCTCTCTACTGAAGTGCATTCCAGCAGCTGGAGCAACTACAGCCCCCTCGTGTTTTGCAAATATTGTTTGATACCTATCTGCATCATCTGAGGTTACCTCTCTATTTATATATCTTGGAATTGGAGTCTCACCTAATTGGTAAAGAGCTTTCTTGAACTCCTCATGTGAACCATCAAAAAGGAATCGCAGAGTTCTTCCTCTAGATGTAGTATTATCAATAACTTCGGCAACAAGAGAATCGTCATCGCCAAAATACAGCTTGTTTCCAATACGTATCTTTCTAGCTGGATCAACAAGGACGTCCCAAAGTCTATTCTCCTCGTTCAATTCGCGAAGAAGAAACACTTCAATTCTAGCTCCAGTTTTTTCCTTATTTCCATATAAACGTGCAGGAAAAACTTGAGTATTATTAAATATTACAAGATCCTTGTCATTAAAATAGCCAAGTACATCCTTAAATATCTTATGTTCGATCTCTCCAGTTTTACGGTTTACTACCATCAAACGAGACTCATCTCGGTTCTGCATTGGTTCGCTTGCAATAAGCTCTTCTGGCAGCTTGAATTTAAATTGAGATAACTTCATAGTGGTATATTGTATTATTTATTCATTAATATCTTTAGGCTCAAAAATAGTATCTAGGTCATCTATAGATAGACACATGTCGGCTTTTATCTCTCCGATTCTAGTTCGACGAAGTCCAGTCAAGTGACCTCCACTTCCAAGAGCCTCACCAATATCTCTAGCCAAAGCTCTTATGTACGTACCCTTACTGCAAACAATCCTAACATCAATAGTTGGTAGCTCACCAGATAGTAGCTCAATCTCATCTATAACAAGGACTTTAGGCTTTAGTTCAACCTCTTCTCCTTTTCTAGCAAGGTCGTATGCTCGTTTACCATCTACCTTACAAGCAGAGTATGCAGGTGGAACTTGTTCAATACGGCCAATAAACTGATTTATTGTCTTTTCAACTAACTCGCGTGTGATGTGTTCCACAGGATAGGTTTTATCAACCTCTGTCTCAAGATCAAAAGATGGTGTTGTAGCTCCAAGTTTTATTGTAGCTACGTACTCTTTTGTTTGATATTGAAATTCCTCTATACGTTTTGTAGCCTTACCTGTACAGATAATCATCACTCCTGTAGCCAAAGGGTCAAGTGTTCCTGCGTGTCCTACTTTTATCTTCTTCACTCCTATCTCCTTTGAGATACGATAGCGAATCTTATTCACCAACTGGAAAGAGGTCCAGTTGAGTGGTTTATCGAAGTATAATACTTCACCGTCTATAAAATTCATTATATATAGTTATGGTCAAATTAATGAGAATATGATTGCTGTTAACCCAGCAGCAACACAGTAATAAGAGAAATATATTAATTTCCCTCTATTTACAATATTGATCATCACCTTACAAGCAATTGCACCCGTGATAAAAGCAGCCAAGAAACCCGATAATAGTGCTAAAGGAGATATACCAGATGATTCTAGACTAAAACCTCCCTTCATGAGATCGAGCAAAGCCTCACCCAAGATTGGAGCAACAACCATTAAAAACGAAAACTTCGCTATGCTCTCTTTCTTATTTCCTAAAAGTAGGCCTGTCGCAATAGTTGATCCTGATCGAGATAAGCCAGGCATAACAGCGCAAGCCTGAGCTAAACCAATAATGAAGGCATCACGATAGGTCATACTCTCTTTCATCCTAGGCTTAGCATAGTAAGAAAAGGCTAATAGGATGGCCGTTAGAATAAGCATTATCCCTACTACTAGGAGTCCACTACCAAAAATTGATTCAACATAATCTTTGAAGAAAAGTCCTACTATACCAATCGGTATCATAGATAAAATTATTTTCAAAGCATATTGAGTCTCCTCATTCCATTTGAACTTGAGAACACCAAGGATAAGATCCTTTATCTCTTTTCGTAAGATAACTATTGTTGACAATACAGTAGCTGCGTGAACTGCTACGGCAAAAGATAGATTCTCATCTCCCTCGAGGCCAAATATATAGCCTCCAATAGCTAGATGACCACTACTGCTAACTGGTAGGAACTCAGTAAGACCTTGTACTATACCTAAAATAACTGCTTCTATCCAACTCATTCGTTATCCTCTCTTCTTATAAAGTATTGCAAACATCATAGATACAAACCCTATGAAACAGACGAAAGGGGCAATAACAATTCTACGAGTACTAAAAATATCGGGTTCGAATCCTGCATCTGTTGTTGCTGGTCCGGCCATGAGTATAAACCCAAGTATAATAAGCCCGACAGATATTGCCATTAGAATATAGTTCTCCTTACTAAAAGGGAATTCATTTCTTTCCATAATATGTATTGTTTATACTAAGAATAGTTTATTGTATTTCATATTTAAGTATCTATTTACTGCAAAGTATGCAGATATAGCAGTCAGTAATATACCGAAAAGTAGAGTGCTACCAGCTGTTATTACCATTACCTCTGGTGTTATCATACTCCAAATATCCTCAACTTCAAGAGATAGTCTATGGACAACACCTAACAACATTCCATTTGCCAAGATTGCGGCTATAACTCCACAAGCAATATTGCTCCATATGAATGGGGATCTTATAAAGCTATCTTTAGCTCCGACTAACTTCATAGTGTGTATAAGGAATCTTTGAGAGTATATGGTTAGTCTTATCGTATTGCTTATTAGGACGAATGAAATTGCCGTCAACAAGCCTGCTAACACAATTAACACTAACCCGATACGTTTGACGTTGTCATTAACTGCTGATATCAGCTCCTTTCTATAAAGAATATCTCTAATATTACTACTCTTCTTGAGGTTTGTTTCAATCTTACTTATACTGTCATTATTTGCATATTCAGCCTTTAGCTTTACCTCAATAGAGGCAAGGAGAGGATTAAATCCAAGAAACTCTTTAGGGTCTTCTCCTAACTCTTGAACCAATTCTTTAAGAGCTTGGTCTTTTGTTATGTATGTAACCTCTCGTGTATATGGAGCTCTGGCTAGTCTACTATTTAGCTGCTTTATGTCTGCCTCAGGCATACGATCACTCAGCACTATAGACATCCCTATATTCTCTTTGACATAAATAGACAATTCATGAGTGAGCAAGGTCAGTAGTGTTGTCATTCCCAGAAGAAAAAGAACTAGGGATATACTTACTGTTGATGTCAACTTAACATTAAGGAATGATGGGGTTGTTTTTTTCTTTTTCTTGCTCATAACCATTATATAAGGTTTAAATAAGGGTATAGTAATCCCAATTTCATCGCAAATATAGAAATTAATTATTACTTGAGGGGGTATATAAATAAAAAAGCCACGCTACATTTAATATGTAACGTGGCTTTATTCATAAAATATTATTTTACTATTAAAAGATAGTAGTTCTTTTTACCTCTTTGCACCAATATAAATCTATCATTAAGCAAATCAGATGTTGTTATAATACTCTCATGATTAGGCTGCTTTTCCTTATTTATAGATAACCCTCCACCTTGAGTCAACTTGCGCATCTCTCCTTTGGATGAGAATACAGGGGCTTTATCCGTAAGAAGATCTATTGCTTTAATTCCTGCTTTCAACTCTTCTAAAGAAATCTCATATTGTGGTACACCTTCAAAAACTGAAAGAAGGGTCTCTTCGTCTAACTTACGAAGTGATTCTGAAGTTGCATTCCCAAAAAGAATATTAGAAGCTTCAACAGAGGCTTCATAATCCTCAAGAGAGTGAACCATAATAGTTATCTCCTTAGCCAATCTCTTTTGCAAAGCTCTTAGATGTGGAGCTGCCGATTGCTCTTCGACCAAGGCTTTCACCTCTTCTTGAGTCAAAGTTGTAAAGATCTTAATATATCTCTCTGCATCAGCATCACTAACATTTAACCAAAACTGGTAGAATTTGTAAGGTGATGTATATCTTCTATCAAGCCAAACATTACCAGACTCTGTTTTACCAAACTTACCTCCGTCTGCTTTCGTAATCAATGGACAAACTAATGCAGAAGCTTCGCCTGCTGCCATACGACGAATAAGTTCAGTTCCTGTAGTAATATTACCCCACTGATCAGATCCTCCCATCTGTAAACGACAACCATACTCTCTGTACAAGTGCAAGAAGTCATAACCTTGTAGAAGTTGATAAGTAAACTCTGTGAATGAGAGACCAGAACCACTCTCCCCTGATATACGACGTTTAACAGAATCCTTAGACATCATATAGTTTACAGTGATGTGTTTCCCTACATCTCTAATGAAATCTAAGAATGAAAACTGCTTCATCCAGTCGTAATTATTTACCAATATAGCTGCATTTGGTGCTTCTGAAGTAAAATCAAGAAAACGCTCCAATTGCTTCTTGAGTGCATTTTGATTGTGGCGAAGAGTCTCTTCACTCAACAAATTACGCTCCTGAGACTTCATTGATGGGTCACCTATCATACCAGTAGCTCCTCCAATAAGAGCAATCGGCCTATGCCCTGCTCTTTGAAGATGCTTAAGCATCATTACTCCAACTAAGTGACCAATGTGTAGTGAGTCAGCTGTTGGGTCAATGCCAACATAGCCAGACGTCATCTCTTTCTGAAGTTGCTCTTCTGTGCCAGGCATGATATCATGGATCATACCTCTCCACTTTAATTCTTCTACAAAATTCATATCTATTTGAGTTGTATAAAGTTCTTATTTATATTTCCCACAAGCTCTTGCTTGCTTATATTTTTACTCAAAGCTATCTGTGAATATAAATCATCTATTTTCACATCAGATGTATCTGTCTCAATAAATAGCCGGTCAATAGGTATATCGCGAAGTGTATCCTCTCTATAATTCACTCCAAAAGAAAGCCATAGATTGGGACGCTTAATTAGTTGATTCATTAGCTGGGGTGATCCTCTAAAACCATGAATAACAATTTTGACATCTTTAAAACTACTCAAATTAATTAATGAGAGTAATTGATCCCATGCCTTTACACAATGAATAATCACTGGTCTATTATATTGAATAGAAAGCTTCAATTGGAGTTCTAAAGCCTCAATCTGTCTATCCATTGACGCCCCTCTCAACTTATCTAATCCACACTCTCCTATTGCAAAAGGTGGATTTGGTGAATCTAGTAGCATTTTTAACCTGCTAAATAATAAGTCTACCCTTAACTCATTTAAGGTACACCATGGATGAATACCAAAAGAGTATAGCCCATTTGGCACGAGATCATAGAGCTCAATCTGACTTATAGCAATATTGCAATCATAATGATCAAGCTTATGTGAATGTAGATCTACCAGATTCATGGCACAGGGTCATACCCACTTCCACCCCAAGGATGACACTTAGAGATACGTTTTGCTCCAAGATATGTACCTTTAATAATTCCATATTTATATATTGCTTGGAGTGTGTACTCTGAGCAAGTAGGAGTAAATCGGCAAGTAGGTGGTTTCATTGGTGACAATACCCCTCGATAAAACAAAATTGGCAAGACATATAACTTGACAATAAAATCTTTTGCTTTCACTTCAGTCTCTTTATTAATTGTTCTAAAGACTCTTGCATCTTTTTATGAATCTGATCAGACTCTAGGATATCTTTTGGAAGATATAGAAAAGCAACTGCTAAAGAGTTACCTGACTCATCAAGGCAAGTCAGGAGAATATTCTTATTGATTCGATAAGCCTCCTTGATTCTCCTCTTTATAAGATTCCTCTTGTTTGCCCGTTTGAACTTTTTTTTCGACACACTTACCATTATCGACACGCTTGAGTCATCGGGTCCTGGCGCATTAGTGTATACTATTCGAAATGGATATTGAACAAATGAATCTCCATTACTAAAAAGATTATCAATAGTAGCTTTTGAGCATAGTCGCTCGTTCTTAGAAAGTGATAGATCCATCGTCATATATAAATTTAAAAAAGGCTCTTCGAACCTATACAACCACAAAAGTATATAAACTTTAGCAGTAATATATGTTCCAAGAGCCTCTATATAACCCAAATTGGCGAATTTACTTCTTAATACTATTCTTCAAATATAGTTCAAGGGCAGCCGTCATTGATGGCGCCTCCGGAGATGGCGCAGCAAATGTCAACTCTAATCCAGCATCTGCAACTGCTTTTGATGTTGCTGCACCGAAAGCACCGATCTCGATATCACCTTGATTAAATTCTGGAAAATTCTTCATCAATGAATTAATCCCAGAAGGGCTAAAGAACAGCAGCATATCATAATCAAAAGCCTCATCCTCTTTAAAGTCATTACTAACTGTTCTGTACATTACAGCCTTCGTATAATCGATACGAACTTTATCAAGGATTTGAGTTACTTCATCATTGTGGACATCCGAACACGGAACAATATATTTCTCTCCACTATGCTTTGTAAAGCTAGGCGCTAAATCATCTAATTTACCAGACGATCCGAAGAATATCTTACGCTTTCTATAAACAATATACTTCTGCAAATATAAAGCAATAGACTCTGTAGTACAGAAGTACTTCATTGTCTCAGGTATAGTAATACGCATTCCCTCACATAGAGTAAAGAAGTGATCTATCGCAGTCTTAGCCGTAAATACAACAGCAGTAAAATCAGATATCGAAATACGCTGTTGTCTAAAATCTTTAGGAGTTACACCCTCGACTTTGATGAATGGGCGAAATACAATCTCTACCCCATACTTTTGAGCAATATCGAAGTATGGCGATTTGTCAGAAGTTGGTTTTGGTTGTGATACAAGGATTTTCTTCACGATAGAAACAACAAATAGGTGATCAAATATGATTAAATAGAGTACCTAAAACATGGTATAACAGTAGCATAGGCACTAAAATTGCGGTGTAAAGATACAAAATCAGATAGATATATGAGAATATTGTTCTGAAAAAAATCTTTAACCCTCTAATAACAGAGAGACTATAATACAGCAAAACAACAGTGATTAACAGATAGTTAAATACCTCTTTAGAGATATTACCAAAGGCAATTGATATAGTCACAAAAAAGAGCAAAACTCCCAAAAACTCAAACAAAATATAGCTACCTTGCTTCCACAAAAGCCAAGACTTATCAGAAGAGAATGTTCTAATAATTGAAAAGTTCAACACATACATCCCCAAAGAAAATAACAGGAATACAGAACTTGTGACCAGCCACGTACGAGGTTGGTATATATAATTACCACCTATTGGAGAAAAATACAATATCGACAGAAAAGATAGCTGTAGAATTGTATTTAGCCGCAATGCAAACCTCATCAGAATATGCCTCTCCTCTGATTCATAGAAAAGATTACCTCTCTCTTTTGTTTGCCACAACACTTTAAAGGAGTCGTAAAAGTTACTTAAACGCCCCCTATATCCAATAACAATCAAGAAAGAGCATATTAATATAAACGCAGTCACTCCGCCAGAGAAGTTAATTCTACTATTACTTAGCACACCATCAACTCGCAGCTCACTATTTATACGTAAGTGTGAGACTGTAAAATCTAGCTCACCTTCTTTTATGGATAAGAAAAAAGGAGGATTAGACAACACAAACACATTGTCTAAACTATCATTATCAATCTGTGCTTCAGACTCTTTGGGCATTATTATCATCAACTACTTCTGTATAATAAAATAAACAACTGCTTCTAAATGGCGGCAAATTTACGAAGTGATGAGTCCCAATCATGTTCGGAGTGTAAAGCTTGAACAGCCTCCTCAATTGTTGCAACTACCAACCACATCTTGGCATGAACATCTCTCATGAAGTTCTGCTCTATTGCTCTCTCCAACAAAGTGACCAAAGGATCATAAAATCCATCTATATTAACCACAATGATTGGTTTTGAATGTAGCCCTAATTGCTTCCAAGTTATCGCCTCGAAAAGTTCCTCTAATGTCCCACAGCCTCCAGGAAGTGCAATAATCGCATCAGCTAACTCAATCATCTTAGCTTTTCTTTCGTGCATAGAGTCTGTAACTATTAACTCGTGAAGTTCTCTACTTTCCCACCCCTCATCTATCATAAATTGAGGAATAACACCAATTGTATGACCACCATTGATAATCACTTCTTTTGAGATCTCGTGCATTAAACCTCTATTACTTCCTCCATTTATACAGCTAATATTAGCCTTTGCTAGCTCTGCTCCTAACCTTCTTGCGGCTTCAACATAGCTAGTTGGGATCTTTGTACTTGAAGCACTATATACGCAAACAGAATTAATCACCTATAAACCTCCTATTTAATATTACAAACTTCTTTAATAGCACAAAGTTATGCTATTAAAAATAAAAAACAATCGAGAATCTAGTACAATTGAAACAATTCAACAGACCAAATCCTCGATTATATAATTTAATATTACAATCCGAACTCTCTCTTAATATCCTCAACTAGATCGAGCTTCTCCCATGTAAACAGTTCTACATCTAGTGTTATAGACTCTTTGAGATAACGGTTTGTGAACACTTTTCTCTTAACTTGTGGTTGACGCCCCATATGACCATAAGCAGCCGTTTCTGAATAGATAGGATTTCTAAGCTTCAAACGTTTCTCTATTGCGTAAGGCGTCATTGGTATAAGGGCAGATATCTTCTGCGCTATCTCTGCATCACTCATTGACACTTTTGACTTCCCATAAGTATCAATAAAGAGACTAACAGGTTTTGCCACACCAATAGCATAAGCAACCTGAACTAATATCTCGTCAGAGATACCTGCAGCAACCATATTTTTAGCAATGTGACGAGCAGCATAAGCAGCCGAACGGTCTACTTTAGATGGATCCTTTCCTGAGAATGCTCCTCCACCATGAGCACCCTTACCTCCATAAGTATCCACTATTATCTTACGACCAGTAAGGCCTGTATCACCATGAGGACCACCAATAACAAACTTACCTGTTGGATTTACGTGAAGAATAAGCTTGTCGTCAAAAAGAGCTTGTACCCTTTCTGGTAACTGAGCTATAACTCTTGGCAAAAGAATAGTCTTAACATCATCATATATACGATCCAACATCTCCTTATCAGACTTTTGCTCTGCTTCAGCTGTATCATCTACTGGCTTAACAAAATCATCATGCTGTGTTGAAACAACTATAGTATGCACTCTCACTATCTCTCCTTCAGGTGAATACTCCACCGTAACCTGAGACTTCGAATCTGGACGAAGATATGGCATAAGATCACCCTCTCTTCTAAGATTAGCTAACTCCTCAAGTATCAAGTGAGATAAATCCAATGACAAAGGCATATAGTTATCTGTCTCATTAGAAGCATAACCAAACATCATACCTTGATCACCAGCACCTTGGTCTTCTGCATCTGATCTCTCAACACCTCTGTTGATATCACCAGACTGCTCGTGGATAGCTGAAAAGACACCACACGAGTCTCCATCAAACTTATACTCACTCTTGGTATACCCTATTCGGTTAATCACGCTACGTGTTACCTCTAAAAGATCAACATAAGCCTCAGACTTCACTTCACCTGCAATAACGACTTGGCCTGTTGTACACAACGTTTCACACGCAACCTTAGACCATTTATCTTGAGCGATAAATTCGTCGAGTATAGCATCAGAAATTTGATCTGACACTTTATCTGGATGACCCTCCGACACAGATTCAGAGGTGAATAAATAATTTTTTGAATTTGAAATGAAACTCATATAGATTCTCTTTTAAGTTTGTAGATAAAAACTAAAGAAAGAGGGGGGAGCTCCGAAAGAAGATGTTTAAGTGCACTAAGCCTAAGTGCCTTTTAGCATTTTTTCGAGTGGTTGCAAGCAATCAAATCCCTCCACTTTTATTATTTGAGCGCAAAGATATTACAATATATCTAGATTAGCAATCGAATAATACTCTTTAATTGAAAATAACAAAGAGTTAATACCCAATTAAAAACAGTAAAGAGAGCCACCCTAGATGTATATAAGATCTAGGATGGCCCTCTTTATATAACCTGTCCACACTAATAAACCAAATTAGGTAAAACAGGATTATTACACGCTAATCTTGACGCTTCTGCTCAGATAAAACCATACTCTTAAAACTCGAGTCTTTCTTAATTCTATCAAGCGTTAACTTTGAGGCCTCTTGCTGCGACTCCTTCTTGGTTGACCCAATACCTTGAGCAGCCGAGAGCCCCTCCAATTTAACCTCAGAGACAAAAATTGGCCTATTATCCTCACCATTATAAGAGTCAATAAGATCAAAAGCTATACTAACTTTATTCTTCTGCCCCCATTCAATAAGCTTTGATTTAAAATTAATCTCTGTATCTGCCACAATAGTCAAATCAACATATGGTGCAATCATACGTTTGCATACAAACGTCTTTGTCACTTCAAATCCCTTATCAAGATAAATAGCCCCGATAAGAGCTTCTAATGCATTACCAAATATTGAACTATTCTGAGTTCGTGTGCGATCAGAAACAATAATAAACTTATCCAATCCCAAGCCTAATGCTATATTATTTAGCATCTCACGAGAGACAATCTTCGATCTTGTATTAGTTAAAAAGCCCTCTTTCTTATTCTTGAAATTCTGAAAAAGAAGCTCCGCTACAATTGCATCCAATACAGCATCCCCAAGGAACTCTAACCTCTCGTTATTTATCCATTTACCATCTTCTCGTTTCACCGAAGAAGATTTATGCACAAATGCGAGATCATACAACTCAATATCACCAGGATAAAATCCCAAAAGTTCGTGATACAACAAATAAGGCTCCTTGCGACGAAGTGCAAAGAGCCTCAAATGGTTATATAAGTTAGCTAACACTTACTTTACAAATTTCTTCACAATAACGCTTGCATTGTGCCCACCAAATCCAAATGTATTGGATAGAGCAGCACGCACCTCACGCTTCTGTGCTTTGTTAAACGTATAGTTTAGCTTATAGTCAATTTCAGAATCCTCATCACCTTCTGTGAAGTTGATTGTTGGAGGAACAATGTCATTCTTTACTGAAAGAATAGCCACTGCAGCTTCAATTGCACCGGCTGCACCTAGTAGGTGGCCAGTCATTGACTTAGTTGAACTGATATTAAGCTTATATGCGTGATCACCAAATACAGCTTTGATTGCTTTTGACTCAGAGATGTCACCAACAGGAGTTGATGTCCCGTGAACATTTATGTAGTCAATCTCATCTGAGCTCATTCCAGCATCCTTAAGAGCGCGCTGCATTACCAACTTCGCACCAAGGCCCTCTGGGTGTGTAGCAGTCAAATGGTAGGCATCTGCAGACATCCCACCCCCTACTACTTCACAATATATCTTAGCACCACGAGCCAATGCATGCTCCATCTCCTCAAGAACCAAGCACGCACCACCTTCACCCATGACAAAACCATCACGAGAAGCACTGAAAGGGCGAGACGCTTTTGTTGGCTCATCATTACGAGTCGACAACGCCTGCATTGAGTTAAAACCACCAATACCGCTTGGAGTAATCGAAGCCTCTGAACCACCAGTTACGATAGCATTAGCCTTACCCAAACGAATTAGATTAAACGCATCAATAATGGAGTTTGTAGATGATGCACAAGCAGATATAGTTCCGTAGTTTGGACCTCTAAAGCCATACATCATAGATATATGACCAGCACAGATATCTGCAATCATTTTAGGAATAAAGAAAGGGTTGAACTTTGGTCCAGCCTCTTGATTCTTGTAATATGCACCAACCTCTTGCTCAAAAGTACCAATACCACCAATACCTGCAGAGAACACTACTCCAACTTCATCTGTATCGAGTTGCTCCATATCGAACGCAGCATCTTCTATAGCCTCTTTGGCTGCTACAATCCCTAATTGGGCATAGCGGTCATACTTGCGCACCTCCTTGCGTTCGAAGTGCTGTGTCGGATCAAAGCCCTTCACCTCGCACGCAAACTGTGTCTTGAATTTACTTGCGTCAAAATGCGTAATAGGTCCCGCTCCACTCTCGCCATTTAGCAATGCCTCCCAAGTGGAAGGCATTGTTAGACCAAGAGGCGATACAGCTC
>JBOFUP010000091.1:0-27897 GCA_051652645.1 Bacteroidales bacterium | reverse complement strand
CTTTCTGTTTCTGACGAATTCAGAGGCTAAGATTTAGGCTAAGCCTATTTTTTTCAATACTGATTAAAAAAGTAAAGGTTTCTGTTTCAGAGATCTTTACTTTTTCTGTTTTTAGGAATATATTATGTACGTTTGTAATCAATAAACTACAACAGCACAAGAAGGACATATGGAGACTAAAAAGGGCATACTTTCAATATTCTGTAATATATATATCCGAACAATTTTATTGGCTATTGCAGCCGTCATTCTAATTGTGATTTCAACCCTCGTATGGCTTAATTCATACACGAGACACAATCAAGCTATAGCAGTACCTGATCTGCGCGGATTGGACATCAGCGAGGCTGCTACTGTTCTCCGACAAAATAAAATGAGATACCAGGTCGTTGACTCTGTTTTTGCGAGAACTAAAGCTCCTGGCTCTGTTGTTGAGCAAACGCCAGCAGCAAATTCTCAAGTTAAAGAGGATAGAATAATATTCCTCACTGTAAATGCTAGGGAGCAACAAAAAGTAGAAGTTCCTAATCTGAGAGACAATTCATATAGACAAGCCGTGGCTACTCTTAGAACACTTGGATTCGAAATCGGAGAAATAATAAGGCAACCATCGGAATATAAAGATCTTGTTATTGATATCACTTTCAATAATCAGAGCATTACAAATGGCAGTGTATTGCCTTTTGGTTCTAAACTTAATGTTATCATTGGTGATGGCATGGGTGATTTACAAAATGATTCTACCATACTTATAGAAAACAAGGATGAGTCTTGGTTTCAATAATTGATAAAGGACAATAACTATAGATGAACACAATTTTAGACAACATAGAAGACGAAGAGCTAGACGTATTTCAAGAGGAGGATCTTCAACCAACTCAAGACAATGAAATGTACGAGCACTACCGTGTAGTCGTTGATAAAGGACAAAGTAAGCTTCGTGTTGATAAATTTCTAGCCCAAAGAATCGAGTGGGCAACACGAAATAGGATTCAGAAAGCTGCTGACGCTGGATGCATTCTTGTTAATGAGGTCGCTGTAAAATCAAACTACGTTATCAAGCCTTGCGATGTGATTACAGTAGTAATGGCAACGCCTCCTCGAGAAATAATAATCATCCCTGAAGAGATGGATCTTGATATTGTATACGAAGATCAAGATCTTATGGTTATAAACAAAAGACCTGGATTGGTAGTCCATCCTGGCTTTGGAAACTATACAGGTACACTGATGAATGGTTTAGCATACCATTTAAAGGAAGACCCTACAATGTTTGACTCTACAGACCCTCGATTTGCGTTGGTTCATAGGATAGATAAGGACACCTCTGGATTGATTGTCGTTGCAAAAAACCCTGAAGCTAAAGCCAATTTAGCTTTACAATTCTTCAACAAGACAACAAAGAGGAAATATGTAGCTATTGTATGGGGTAATATCTCTGAAGATGAAGGAACAATTGTTGGCAACATAGGTAGACACCTTAAAGACCGTCTCCTTATGACTGTCTTCCCTGACGCAGAGCATGGCAAACACGCAGTTACTCACTACAGAGTTATTGAAAGGCTCGGATATGTGACCATGGTAGAGTGTCAACTAGAAACAGGTAGAACTCACCAAATACGAGTTCATATGAAATACCTAGGTCATACGCTATTCAATGATGAAAGATATGGTGGACATGAGATATTAAAAGGAACGACCTTTGCAAAGTACAGACAATTTGTAAACAACTGTTTTGCTGTATGTCCACGTCAAGCTCTACATGCTCAGACTCTAGGATTTATTCATCCTCGAACAAAAGAGGAGATGCACTTTACTTCAGATGTTCCTCAAGATATGTTAGATCTAGCTGAACGTTGGAGGAAATACATCAGCAACAGAGATATCACACAAGAATAAGTAAATATTGGCAATGAAAAAAAATATAGCAATCATTTCTGGAGGAGATTCATCAGAGTGGGTTGTGTCAAAGAAGAGTGCACAAGGACTACTTAGCTTCATCAATAGCGAACATTATAATAGATTCTTAGTGGTAATTCGCCAAGCTAAATGGTCTGTTATTATAGACAACGAAGAGTTTGCTATTGATAAAAACGACTTCTCATTCCAAGCTAATGGAGTAAAGACTAAGTTTGACTTTGCTTACATAACTATACACGGCACACCAGGGGAGAATGGTCTTTTACAAGGCTATTTTGAACTTATTGGTATTCCATATTCTTCATGTGATGTTCTATCCTCAGCTCTCACATTCAACAAGTTCAGTTGCAACAGATATTTAGAAACATACGGTATATCTACAGCTAAAGCAATCAGACTACGTAGGGGAGAGAGTGTCTCTAATGATGTAGTTATAAAAGAGGTATCACTTCCATGCTTCATCAAGCCAAATGTTGGTGGATCAAGTTTTGGTGTAACCAAGGTTAAGTGTGAACAAGATATACAAAGCGCTATAGAAAAAGCTTTCGATGAAGGAGAAGAGGTTATTATTGAATCCCTACTAACTGGTACAGAGGTTACTTGTGGATGCTATAAAACAAAGAACAAATCAGTTGTTTTCCCTATAACTGAAGTTGTAAGCAAAAATGAATTCTTCGATTTCGAAGCAAAATACAATGCTGACTTTGTAGAGGAGATAACACCTGCAAGAATACCCGAAAGCATCACAAATGAGATACAGGCACTAACTTCAAGAATTTACGACATCCTTGGATGTAAGGGTATAATAAGGATTGACTACATTATTTCTGAAGATAAGATAAACCTACTAGAGGTTAACACTACACCAGGAATGACATCAACAAGCTTTATACCTCAACAGATAAGTGCTGCTGGACTTGATATAAGCATAGTTATGCAAGAGATTATCGAAAATGAATTTTAAACAGACATCCAAGATAATGGAAAACAAGCAAGATTTTGACGATATTAGACCATATAATGACGACGAAGTACACTCGGTTTTTCAGAGATTAACCAAGGAACCAAAATTTCAGAAGGTAGTTCAGAAGTTCTTCCCAGATGTTGATTATTCAGTCATCGAGCAACAACTTCTTAGCTTACATTCCAAAGATGAGTTCCAATCTAAGATAATGCTCGAAGTTGTACGTCGTGGCTTCTGCAATAGCTCAAATGGAGTAACACCTGTAGGGCTAAACCGCCTATCTGATGATCAAGAATATTCTTTCATCTCAAACCATAGAGATATTGTACTAGACGCATCTATACTTAGCTATGTTCTTGGTTCAAATGGAAGAAAGACTGCACAGATAGCTATTGGAGACAATCTACTTATTTACCCTTGGATTGAAGACGTTGTTAAACTAAACAAGAACTTCATTGTAAGAAGAGGAGTAGGTGTACGCCAAATGCTTGAAGTTTCTAAGAAACTATCAGAATATATTAGATATACACGCACTGTAAGCAATGAGTCTATATGGATTGCTCAAAGAGAAGGACGAGCTAAAGACTCAAACGATCGCACTCAGGAAGCTCTGCTTAAGATGCTAAACCTAAGCGCTAAAAGCAACAATCTAATAGAGAACTTCAAGGAGTTAAATATATCGCCTCTTTCTTTATCTTATGAGTATGACCCTTGCGATTACCTAAAGGCAAAAGAGTTTCAACTTAAGAGAGACAACAAAGAGTACAAGAAGGCAGAAGAAGATGATTTGACAAACATGGAGACAGGTATCAATGGATTCAAAGGTCACATCTACTTCACATTTGCCCCATCAATAAATCAAGATCTAGATGCCTTGCCACAAGATCTCGACAAGGCGGATACTCTTACAGCTGTAGCTGATATAATAGACCAGGTAATACATAAAAATTACCATCTGTTTCCACACAACTATGTAGCTCTTGACCTACTTAATGGTGAATCAACATACTCAACACACTATAGTAATGAGGAGAAGAATAACTTTATTGAGTACGTTGAAAAACAAGTCGCTAAGATAGATATTGCAAATAGAGACGACGAGTATCTAAAACAAAAGATCTTCGAGATGTATGCAAACCCTGCTCGCAACCAAATTGCAGCTAGACAAAGATAAAATATAAAAGTGCGCTAACCCTATTGAGAGGTTAGCGCACTTTTTATGTCATATAGAATATACTCAGAGAGAAAAGAATATAGCAACATTTGCTCGTGAGTATCCCTCATTGTAAATTTAATCAAAACTATCTCCAGTACCTAGCTCTTCCTTTTTTTTAATCAAGAAGCAAAATATAGCCAATAACAACAGTGAGACAATGGCAGTAACTAGGCCCAAAAAAGAACACCCTAAGAAACAATTACCCAATAGCCCTAACTCTGACCATCTCCTACAAGAAGAAGCGCTAGCATAAAAACAAGCAACATTAGAATAGGTACTATAGATTTGGATATACGATTAGATGAGTCTCTACGCAGTAAATAACTTACTACAGCCACTGACGCAATCAAACATATTACTTTATACATACAATAGAACGGTATTTGCAAAGCAACTAAAAAAAGTAAGAGCTGAAAGTATTATTACTCTCAGCTCTTACTTTTTTTATCTTTTAGATGTGATATAACCTCTTATAATTAGAAGATATATTTAACACCCAACTGCATTCTCCAACGAGAGTTGTAGTCACTAATACCAATCCACTGTTTGTTAGGGTCTGTTGTGAATTGGAACTCAGGAGTACCATTCGATAGACTTGTTACAGCAAGTGGGTTGTGGTTGTAACCAGGTGAGTGGTACAATCCCCATGAGCGGTTGAATAGGTTACCAATGTTCAAGATATCCAATGACAACTGAATAGTGTTCTTACGTTTCCCGAAGTAAACATCGAAGTCCTGAGCAATACGTACATCAAAGTGGTGCTCGAAGTCAGCGTGCATTGCGTTACGCTCAGCATACTTACCACGGATTTTAGAAAGATCTTTGTGACCATCAATATACTGGTTCAAAGCGTCTCTCTGCTGATCAGCAGACATTGAGCTTGTAGCCTTGAAGTTCATATTCATTGTCTCCTCTACTGTAGGAACATACATCAAGTCATTACCACGAACACCATCGCCGTTGATATCACCATTGTAGATTACAGAGTAGTTAGATCCTGTGTTACCAGAGTACATCAAAGAAACAGATGTTTTGAAGTACTTAGCATATGACTTAGAGTAAGTCGCTGCTGCAATGATACGGTGACGGTTGTCAAAGTCTGAGTATGAAAGCTCCGCTTTGTTTGGGTTAGAACGAGTCTCGTTGTACTGCCAGTTTGAGTAAGCTAGAGATGAAGTACCAGAGTTAACTGATTTAGACTCTCCAATAGTATAAGCAGCCATCAAATCCAAACCGAAGTCAAAAGTCTTCTCCAATTTAGCTGACACATTCCAAGTATAACCTTTAGAAGTGTTTTCAAGAAGCAATACGTTAGTGTATGATTGACCATTAGCACCAACAAGGTTGCTCTCTTTCTCCATGATAGGACGATTGTCACCACCATTGTTCAATGTAGAGCCAGACTCTTTAAACACTAGGTTGTTTAAGCTGATATCATTCAAGTTTTTAGTGTACAAACCTTCGATTGTAGCTTTTACACCAAATGGAAGAAGTTGCTCGTAAGCCAAGTTAGCACGGAACACCTGAGGGAATTTGAAGTCTTTAGACACCAAGTTGATCTCTGTTGAGTTCTGAGCCGAACCAGTAGGCTGGTTGTTTACGTTAGAATTGAATGCGAAATCTTCTGGGAATGGATTTCTTGAGTCAAACTGATATTTAGCAAACTCAACACCAGTGTTTGAGAATGAGTTTGAGATCCATACGAAAGGAATACGACCAGTGAAGATACCAGCACCCCCACGAAGAGTTGATGTGCGATCTTCAGTCATGTTCCAACGGAAACCTACACGTGGCGACACCAATGGAGTAGCCTTAGGCATAGTAGAGTTGTTCAAGTCATACTTAGCAGCCAATTCTGTATTGTTGAACTCAGTGTTCTCTGTTGGCTTGTCAAAGAAGATAGGCATATCAAAACGCACACCATAAGTCAAACGGAAACGGTTTGTTACATCCCACTGATCTTGTGCATAAACACCGATCTGACCAGCACCAAAGCGAGGAGCCCAATCTTTACGACCAGTGATATCTTCTCTTGCCTGTGCATAGTAGTAAGTTTTTGGCAAAGCCTCATTCTCAGTACCGATAGACAAGAAGTCATCTAGAGAAGAATAAGTGTAAGAACCATAAAGGTTACGGATGTACAAGTTCTCCATGAAGAAGAATTCGTTGTGCGTACCGAAAGTCAATTGGTGAGAACCAACTGTCCAGTTAAAGTTGTTCGTAACAGTTACGATATCTTGATCCAAACGGTTTGCTGCAGAGTTATCCTCTGTACCTACTTGGATAAATGTTCCATTATTCTCAATCTTTACGAATGGGAATGGGTTGTTAGTCTCCAAAGAGCGATTATCACGTACTCTTGTATACCCAGCACGGAACTCATTGTTCATGTTGTTATTGAACTGAGAGTTCAACTCTGCTACAAGAGAGTGAGTATTGTTGTTCATCACATACCCGTTGTCATTGAAACGAAGAGTAGTGTTCGTACGGCTCAAAGACAAGTTCTCAGCTGTAAGGTAGCTATAGCGCATTGTCATTTTGTTGCGGCTATTGATGTTCCAGTCAATACGAGCCAATGCTTTAGTATTGTTAGTGAATACATCACGTGGAGAGTAACCACCACCATTGTATTTACCACCTGTCAACTCCAATACTTTGTTCATTACAGCATCTGCATCCTCTTTAGACACTTGAGAGTATCCATCAGCTCCAGCCTCGCCACCATCTTCACGTACATTGTATGCCAATGGGTAAGATTTACGCTGCTGTTCAGCATTAACGAAGAAGAACAATTTATTTTTGATGATTGGGCCACCGAAAGTGAAACCATACTGAGCATCACTCTGCTCAGTCAACTTCTGACGATTAGAAACATCTTTACCAGCAGTTGTACCAGCAAAGTTTTGGTTGTTACCATAGAAGTAAGCCGAAGCTTTGAAGTCGTTAGTACCTGATTTAGTAATAGCATTAACACCACCACCAGTAAAACCAGACTGACGAACGTCAAATGGAGCAATTACTACCTGAATCTCTTCGATTGCGTCAAGAGAGATAGGGTTAGCACCAGACTGTCCACCATTAGTACCTGATGAAGAAAGACCAAAAACGTCATTGTTTACAGCACCATCAATCTGGAAAGAGTTGTATCTGTTGTTCGCACCAGCAAACGACATACCACTTCCTGTTGGAGATGCTTGAGGCACCAAACGTGTAAAGTCATTGATACTACGAGAGATAGTAGGCATCTTCTCAAGCTGACCTTGATTGATGTTACTAGCAGAACCAGTACGCTGAGAGTTAAAGCTAGCTTTACCAATTACAACAGCCTCACCAAGTTCAACACTTTGCTCACGCAATTTAGCGTTCAATACGATAGCCTCACCCAAAGGTAGAGTTAAGTTTACATGCTCTTCGCTTACAAAACCAACATAAGAAATAGTTACTTTGTAAGGTCCACCCGGACGCATACCACTAAGAGTATAACGACCATCAAGATTTGTGATTGTCCCGTAGGATGTTCCTGAAGGAAGGTGGATTGCTAATACTGAAGCACCCATCAACTCTTCTTTACCATCTGATACACGTCCATTGATTCCTGAAGTTGTTACTTGTGCAAAAACACTAGTAATAGTTACCATCAAGAAGGCAACAAGACTCAGAATACGAGCTTTCTGTCTCATAAGATGAAATGAAATTATTAAATTAGGATTTGAAATTATTCAACTTAATAATGAAGACGAGTGAAAAACGTTGGCATTAGCAACTGTAAGGTATTAGCATTTGGCCGTTGAAACGGTCTGCTGGCATTGGCTTGCAGAGGGGGTATGTTTCGGCTTCGTGCTTTTGAAATGTAACAACTACATTTACAGCTAACTTGGCTCGGTTATCATCTCTTCAATAATCCGCTCAACAAAAATTAAATTTCTGTTTCGCAGCGCAAAAGTACGGTTTATTATTGTATTACAAAACAGATAGCCAATAATGTAACAATAATGTAACACGAATATTGCATTATTGTTACATCTTAGTTAATAAAGTTTTACTAGCGCTACCATTAACCCGCATATATGTTAATCAGTATTTAATAACACTAACTAATCAGACTAGGAATATCAAGCTAAAAAACTCTATCAACAGACATAAACGATATGCTAGATAGAGAAAAACGAACGCAATCTCAGCAAATTAAGAGTAAAGAGAATCTTTTTTTAGCTATATAATTTCACTGTTTTTTCATTTTTTGTATCTTCGTGCGCTCTCTTGTAGCTACTATCAAGGTAACACAAGAGGTTATTACATAAAGCTAGAGATAAATAGAACAAACAAATAACTAAATAACTAAGGAAATCATGTCAGCATTAGAGCAGATCCGAAACAGAGCAGGCCTACTTGTAGGAGTAATTGGCTTGGCATTGTTTGCATTCATTATTGGGGACTTTCTTAACTCAGGAAGTACCTTTTTTAGAAGCGCACAAGACAAAGTTGTAGTAGTAAACGGTACTAAGATCACTACAGACGAGTTCAACGCTCGTGTACAAGAGTTAACTGAGGTCTACCAAATACAGATGGGACAACAAAACCTTGGTGAAGATTACCAAAGACAGATCAACCAAGCTATCTTTGAAGGAATCGTTCGCGAGAATATTATGGGTGCTGAATTCAAAAAATTGGGCATCACAGTATCAAAAGATGAGCTTGCAGACCTTCTTCAAGGAAACAACATCTCATCTATGATCCAACAGATTCCTATCTTCCGCAATCCACAAACAGGAGCTTTTGACCGCACAATCTTGATTAACTTCTTGAAGACAATCAATGATAGCGATCTATCTAAATATGGAGAAGAGGGAGCTGCACAGATAGCTGACCTTAAAAAATATTGGTTATTCTGGGAAAAAACAGTAGCAGAACAACGACTTGAAGAGAAATACAATACTCTTCTCTCAAAAGCTATGGTTACTAACTCTGAGAGTGCTAAGTTTGCTTATGAGAATGAGAAAGTAAATGCTGACTTTGCTTACACTGTTAAATCATACAGTTCTGTTGCAGATTCAGCTGTTAAAGTATCAAACTCTGACTACAAGAAAGCATACGATAAATACAAAGAGCGCTTCAAACAAGAAGAGAGTCGCTCGGTAAAATACCTTGCTGTAGCAATAACTCCTAGTGAAGATGACTTCGCTGATGTTAATAAAAGAATGAACGAGATACACGACGAACTATTAGATGCATCAAATGCAGCTGAAATTGTTCGTGAGAACTCAGACGTTCCATTTATCGATGCATATGTTGCTACACGTTCACTTCCTGCTGCTACTCAATCATTCGTTTCAGCTGCAAAAGTTGGAGAAGTTAGCTCAATCAATATGGAAGGTAACACATTCTCTGTAGCTAAGCTTATCGACCGCAAAATGGCTGCTGATTCAATGAAAGTACGCCACATAATGCTTGCAGGCGAAGCTACACAAGTAGCAATACTTGCAGACTCACTAAGAAATGTGCTTAATAAAGGTGGTAACTTCAGCGAGATAGCTGCTAAATACTCTGTTGACGAAGCTGGTCAAACTGGTGGAGAACTAGGTTGGATGACAGAAGCTACTGCACTTCAGATGGCAGGTGACGAGTTCACTAAAGCTGTATCAAAGGCTGCAATCGGACAGACTGTTGTTGCTAAAACACTTTATGGTACTCACCTTATCCAAGTAACTGAGCGCACTCGTCCTGTTGAGATGGTAAAACTAGCAGTTGTTGAAATGGCTGTTACTCCAAGCTCAAGAACATCAAGCAATATCTACAATAGCTTAAATGAGTATATCGCTCAAAACAGATCTATTGAATCATTCGAGAAGAATGCTATCGAAAAAGGATACAACATCCTTAGCAACCCTTCATTGAATGGTAGCGAATACCAACTAGGAACAGTACGTCAAGCACGTCAAGCTATACGTTGGGCATTCAACGCTTCAAAAGGCGAGGTATCAAACATCTTCGAATGCGATAACAACTTTGTTGTAGTAGCTCTAGATGCTGTTGTTTCAAAAGGATATACTCCATTAGAGAGTGTTAAACCATACCTTCAAGCTGAAGTTATCAACGCTAAAAAAGCAGAGAAAATCATGGCTGAACTTAAAGGTAAGAGTGCAACAACACTACAAGATTATGCTCAAGCTATGGGTGGACGCATCGATACAGCTAAACTTGTTAACTTCAACACAAGAAGAATCACTGGTATTGGCGAAGAGCCTAAACTAGTTGCAATAGCACCAGCCACTGAAATTGGTAATATATCTTCACCTATCGAAGGTAAAAACGGTGTTTATGTAATCAACGTAATCAACAAAACTAACAGCGAAAAAGCATTTGATGTTAACGCAGAGAAGCAAGCACTTCAAGCGAACAACGCATACAGAATGATGTATCAAACATTCAATGTGCTTCGTTCTAAAGCTGACGTTGAAGATCACCGCATCAGATTCTATTAATTAAATAGATAATTAGTAGAACATAATAGAGCTTGCGAGCTACAAGTCGACAACCAATAGAAAAACTGGTTCAACGATTTGTAGCTCGCTTTTGTTATTACAAACAAAGGCTCAACACACACACAACAACAACAAGCAAACAATGAATAGAAAAAGATTAATGGGCATGACCCTAGAGGAGCTAAGGAGTGTAGCTGCCCAATGTTCTCTACCTCCATTCACAGCAAAACAGATGGCCGATTGGCTATATAAAAAGAGAGTTAGATCCATAGATGAGATGACAAATATCTCCATAGCTGGGCGCACTAAACTATCAGAACACTATACTGTGGGAGCTGAAGCAGTAAGCGACTCTGCCAAATCAGTCGATGGCACTATAAAATATCTTTTCAAAACAGGAGAAGGAAAGTACATAGAATCTGTATACATACCAACAGAAGAGAGAGCCACTCTTTGTGTTTCCTCACAAGTAGGATGCAAGATGAACTGCCTATTCTGTATGACTGGCAAGCAAGGATTCTCGGGCAACCTAACCTCGAATGAGATAATGAATCAGATTATATCTATTCCTGAGAGTGAACAGCTAACAAACATCGTATTCATGGGTATGGGCGAACCACTCGACAACTATGAAGAGCTATACAAAACACTTAAGATTCTTACCGAACCATGGGGATTTGCATGGAGCCCAAAGAGGATCACAGTATCTAGTATTGGACTACTGCCAGGACTAAAGCGATTGCTTGATGAGACAGACGTTCATGTTGCAATATCACTCCACGCACCCAATAGTGCTGAACGCTTAGAGATTATGCCTGTTGAAAAAGCCTACCCTATGAGTAAGGTCATTGAGATGCTCAGCCAGTACGACTTTGCACACCAAAGAAGGCTATCCTTCGAGTATATAACCTTCGATGGATATAATGACTCACTCAAGCATGCACAAGAGCTAGCTAAAGTACTAAAGGGTATGCACTGCCGAGTAAATCTAATTCGCTTCCACGCTATTCCTAATGTAGAGCTCAAGAGCTCATCAATCAAGGCAATGGAACAGTTCAGAGATCACCTCAACTCAAAAGGCATCACCTGCACTATACGCAGCTCTAGAGGAGAAGATATTCTAGCAGCTTGCGGAATGCTATCAACACAGAAGAGCAAGAAATAACTACTCTATAAAGCAAAAAGGATGCTCACACAAGCTGTGTGAGCATCCTTTTTGCTTTATAGATCAATAAATCTCAATCTCATCTATCATCATAAACTCCTCTTGAGATACTCCGCCATGAAGAATAAGCTTCAAAAAGCGACACTCAATACCCAATCCCTCAACTCTATGATAGCTACTGTTAATGTCTACACCTGCAATATCAGTGGTCTTAAACATAGCTCCATCTGTTGAATAAAGAACCTCTAGTCTCTTTAACCCAATAGCTCCCAATCTTATTTCAGCTACTCTGGTCATCTCTTGAAGATCAATAGTGACCATTTGTGTTGGTTCAGTCACAACCAGCCAACCCTCTTGAGAATCACCCACTCCCTTTAGACCATCAACAAGTATGGATGGCACAGAGACACGAGGTGAGAATATTGGTTTTGCTGTTGCCTTATTAAACATAAACTCTAGAAGTAGAGGATCACTAACTTCTTGATCACCTTGGAATGCTATTGCAAAGATTGTCGTTGGTGAGGTTACTACCATAGGAGATGGCATTGGTTGCGATGATGCTATCGGGGCACTACCCTCTAGGGTATAAGCCACCCTTAGATCAGAGCGGGCAGCACCAACATTAACAAGAACCTTCCCATCTCTTACTCGTGTTGAATAGTGCAGTTTGTACATTGATCTTGAATAATCAACACCCATTGCCTTTAGTTGAGGTAGCTGTTGGTCCAATCTTTTAAGAAAATCTCCCCAATTCTTACTTTCAGGATCACTCCATGCTATCTCAGAAAGAGCCACTATATTTGGAAAAGCTTGCCATAAATCATAAGAGGTAAGCCCATTCTCATCACCCATCACACTCCCTATCAAACCTGCTACTTGATCCGAATATCGCAAGCCAACACCAGGTTTATAATCATATATATCCTTCAATGTGGATCGACTGCCATTCTCAGGCTGAAGAATCACTGTATTATCTATCGTTGGCTCTATAAGCTGCTCATCAATCACAAACCTATCATTAGAGATCTCAACAGCTCTCAATGAAGCATAGTTACCTATATCATGAATATCTGTGCGACTTAATGGATAAACCCTATCTGCCACCTCATCCCAATATAGACGGTTGATCTTGAATATAGATAGAAGGTCAATAAACTTTAATAACTCATCCTTTGTCAACTCCCTGCTACTACTACTCAAGCGCACGGCTCTTACTTTTAGTTCTGGCCAATCCTCAACAATACAACCAGTGGCTACAATAGGCAACCCCTGTACTGCTGTTGCTGACTCTATTGAAGCAGGCAATAATTGTCGAAGTGATTGCAAGGCATAGTAAAAACCCCGTCTATTAGATGCCTCTATAGTGATTTGCTTAGACTCTACAATGAGTCGGTAACCCTCTTCATCAATATCACTATTCGAGGAAAAACGAACAACACCCTTAGAAGCCTTACTAGCACCAATCTGCATAGGCATACTAAACCCTGCAGCTCTATTGATTGACTCTATTAGAGGTGTGGCTATTTCAGCCTGTTCTTCACTCTCAAACTCCCACACACACTTCTCGCTAAAAAGGAAAGAGGCTGCTGTCTTAGTGTACTTACGTGGCTGAGGTACAATGGCCCACACCTGAACGATAGCAAGCAAAGAGAAAAGAAGAGCTATAGAACCCCTATTTATAATACTCATATTATATATATATTATCAAATTATTCTGTGTATTAGCCTGTAAAAGTAATATTTTACAGTTACTACAATCAATTAAATAGCATAGATTATCTCGCAAGATTACACAGAAGCTAAGGTTAGTATAGATACTCTAATACCATCAGCCCTATGAAGCTCTCTAGCGCAAGCCTCTAGAGTTGACCCAGAGGTTATCACATCATCCACCAATAAGATATGCTTACCTGCTATTCTCTCTTTATTAATGAGAGAGAAGATAGAATTTACATTATCCCATCTCTCTTCGCGTTTCATCATCGTCTGTGTCGGGTTATGCTTTGTTCTAACTAAAATATCACTCCAAACAGGAATACCACTATGCTTTGATATTCCAAGAGCTATCTCCTCACTCTGATTAAAACCTCTGATGGCCTTGCGACGAGCATGAAGAGGTACAGGAACAACTGCGTCAATACCCTCAAGAAAGCCACTCTCGGCAACCTCCTTGGCTGCAATGTACCCCATATATCTTGCACAAGACTTACCATCCCTATACTTTATATTGTGAATAAGATCCCTATATCCACCTCCCTTATAAAAATGAAACAGAGAAGTGACCCTATATATATCAACCTTACCCCAGAAAATCTGTTCAAGTGCATTGTCTCTCTCAAGATGATATCGCGTACGAGGCATAATATCCAAACATAGAAGACACATATGTTGTTCACCCTCAACTAGAGCCTTTCCACAAACAAGGCACAATCTAGGGAATAGAATAGAAAGAAGCAATTCAACAACCCGACGCAATAATCTCATGGTAATTACTTAAAAATATTACTCTTGCGGAATATCCAATCGGCTCAATGCCCTAGATATCTCCTCACTATCAAAGCCCCTAGATGCTGCAAAACGATACAACTTGGCTCGTCTATCGTACGAGTCCTTCGAACTAACTGTTCTGCTCTTAGCTTTTAGAAGATCACAGAGATTGTCCATATATAGATCTTGGTCTATTGTATCAAGCGCAGATGATATGGCACTCCTCTCTACTCGCTTCTGTCGAAGAGAGTACTCTATCTTAACCCTTCCCCACTTGTTGATTCTATACTTGTCTCTTACATAAAACTCTGCATAGCGTTCCTCGTTTAGATAGCCCTCCTTTTGAAGATACTCTATTATAGAATCAGTGTCTTCAGGTGATACACCCCACTTCTCCAACTTATCAACAACCTCACTACGACAATGTTCAGAACTAGCACAAAAAGCAGCAGCTCTATTGACTCCTTCTTTATAATCCATATCCTATTTCCCCTCTATGATACTATTCGTGGCTACAAGCATTCTCTCCCTTCCATACAGATCTCTTACAAGACGAACATCAGTGTATCCAAGAGACTCTACCAACTCTTTAGTCTCAACTCCGAGCAAACTATTAATCTCAAAATAGAGTTTCCCCCCTGGATTTATTCTTTTTAGGCCAATCTCAGCAATTCTCTTATAGTATATTAATGGATCACTGTCTGACACAAATAACGCAAGGTGTGGCTCATGCTCTAGAACATGCTCTTCCATATCCAATTTCTCAGACTCCATGACATATGGAGGGTTACTAACTATCACATCGAAGCAATCTCCACTCACGGCAGACTCATCAAAAACATCCTGTTCTACAACCCTTAGAGATACACCATTACTCTTTGCATTCATCGCCGAAACCCTAAGAGCTATCGGTGAAATATCCCATGCCTCAACTTTAGCTCTAGGCATATTAGAGGCTAGAGATATTGCTATGCATCCACTACCAGTACCAATATCTAGTAAAGAGGAGGCATTGGGCATCTCGCTTAATATCATTTCAACCAACTCCTCAGTCTCCGGACGCGGTATCAACACACCAGGTTCAAGCATGAATCGCAAACCATAAAACTCCTCACTCCCCAATATATATTGTAGGGGCTCACCACTTGATAGGCGATCCACTATTGAGTTGAGCTCTTTAGCACGCAATTCGCTAAAAATTGTATCTTTGTCGAGGATGAAAGCCACGGAGTCAATAGAGTATTTCTCTTTTAGAATCCTCTTGGCCAATGCCTCTATCTCTGTTGTTGGATAGCGATCTGCTAGACGCTTCCTCATATTGTGTAAAAACTTTTGCATAGTAACAAAAATAGATAATTTCCTTAAGAACGAACCTCAAGCATAAGAAAAGGTGATGAATAGAGACGAACTTTATATGAGAAGATGCCTTGAACTAGCATCTCAGGCAAAGCAAACTGCCCGACCAAATCCTATGGTAGGGGCAGTGATTGTACACAAGGATGTGATAATAGGCGAAGGGTATCACCAGAAGGCAGGACTACCTCACGCTGAAGTTAATGCTATAGCCTCGGTTAAGAACAAAGAACTACTCAAGGAGTCTACTATATATGTTTCGTTAGAACCGTGCTCTCATTATGGTAAAACTCCACCTTGTGCTGAATTGCTTATAAAAGTGGGTATACCCAAGGTCGTAGTTGGTACTTTAGATCCCTTTCACAAGGTATCAGGTCGTGGAATTAATATGCTTGAGCAAGCGGGGATAGAGGTTAAGGTTGGAGTATTAGAACAGGAGTGTAGAGAGTTAAACAGATTCTTCTTCCACTTCCAAGAGAAAAGAAGACCCTATGTAATTCTAAAATGGGCTGAAAGTGCCGATAATTTCATTGATGGAATAAGAAACAGCAATGATAAGCAAAGTATTAAGCTTTCGTGCAAAGAGAGTCAGCTTACTGTACATCAACTTCGCTCGCAAGTTCAAGCTATATTAGTAGGTACAGAGACTGCACTAAAGGACAATCCATCACTAACAGTAAGACTATGGCATGGAGAAAACCCTCTACGAATAGTAATAGATCGATCAGGAAGACTACCAAGCGAACTTACCCTATTTGATGGTAAGGTAAAAACAGTTGTATTCTGCAACCATAAGGCAAAACCTACCTACGAAGCTCTAGATCTTGTAGAGGTCGTGCGCATAGAGTTTGGTACTAATGCTTGGGATAGTATACTCGAGGAGCTAGCTTCGAGATCTATACAATCTCTCCTTGTTGAAGGTGGAGCGAAAACTCTACAGAGCATTATTGACAGCAGAAGCTGGCAAGAGGCTCGTGTGGAGATCTCACCAATGATTCTTGGTGAAGGAATTCAAGCACCTCATCTAAATGATAGAAGAAAAGTGTTTAACAACAAGCATATCAAGGACTCACTGATTATTACCTACCGCTCGTTCTAAATAGTTTGACATAAAACTCTACACCAACAATCCATACAATCCCTATGAAGGCATAAAGTGCGAATCTGAAAAACTCATGCCAAAAGTGGAAAGAAGATGGATCAATATTATATTGATAGCTGATCACATATAGGCGAAAGAAGTTAAATAGTAGGAGTGAGACAAGAGCTATAGGCATATATATTAGCTTTGGCAAAGGTCTCATTCCACAAAATAGTATGATAAAGAAGAGGGTAAAGCTCTGCTTTATACCTGTACATCCCCATATAATGCGAAGGGCTTGCCCATTTTCAAAGAGCAGTGTACACCCGTGCTGTTCTACCTTTATATTGGCCCATCCCAAGATCTTAGCCAACACATCAGTCTGCCACTTGCTAAAGCTACTTATTGAACTCGATATATCATAACCTAGAAGTGACAAGCTATCGCTATTAACCACTCCATCAAAAAGTATATGCCATAGGTAGTGTGAGAAGATTAGGACAAGGAAGAAAATTATCAATCCTCTCAGTGGCTCAATCTCCCTTGATATACTATTTATTAGTGTATTAATTTTCTGTTTCATAGAGCAAAAGTAGTGCAAAAAAATAAAATAATAAAGTAAATTATAGTAAACCTACAGTAGCTATCCTCTTATTACCAGCCCCTAAAAGAGTGCAATCAACCATACTAAAAGCACCCTACTAAAAGATTATATTACAATAACTTACAACACCTCACCGAGCAACTCTCAAAATACGTACGTATTTTGGTGAAGTTACGTACGTATTTACAAAAAAATACGTACGTATTTGTAGTAAAATACGTACGTATTTTTATTCTATCATAGAGGGATAATCATAGTAGGTCACTAATTATTTTATATTTCCCTCAAGATGATTGATGAGATTTGCATAAATCTCGTTGTTCATCAATAGCTCTTTATTACCAACCAGAAAAAGTTGTTTGCGAGCTCTAGTCATAGCAACATTTAGTTTTCTATCCACTAAATAACCATTCTCTTGCATGGTGTTGCAAAGGAATGATAGTTGATATTTTCGATTAACACAGAAGGAGAAAATAATAATGTCGCGCTGCGAGCCTTGAAACCTCTCAACAGTATCAATCAACATATCCTCTGCCCCCACTATTGATGCTTCGATAAGCGAACGACGAATCTGAGCTATCTGAGTTCTGTATGGAGTAATAATGCCAATATGCTCTGCTGCGTTGAGCTTGATATTTGTCTCCCTATGTAGCTCCTCAATATGCTTTACTATTTTGGCAACCATTGAGGCTTCGTTCCGACTAACCTTAACTGAGTGGGAATTTGCATCTAATGGTGTATCAAAAAGAGCAATACGCTCCGTAGCAACTATCTGTTTGATAGGATCATCGTGGGAACTCTCAAATGGGAGCATCTCGTCTTGGTGAGGCAAAGGTATTGGTGCTAGTTTACCCTCATAGAAGAACTTATTTGGGAAGGATGCCACATCGGGATGCATACGCCCGGTGCGCACTAACATGTCATAGTGACTATTATCACCTTCTTCTAATGCTTTTCTATACAAACGTTCGAAGAGAGACTCCTTGAGGTTGTGTAGTCCAATATTCTGCAGTTCAGGCTCTGGCACTGCCGATTCGATTGAACTTTGGACCAAAACAGCAGGTAGTTGCTTGTGATCACCAATAAGAACAAACTTCTCGATAGCATTATTCCCTTGTTCATCACGAGCCACGATAAGAGGCAGGAGCTGTGGTTCAAGTAGCTGAGTTGCCTCATCAACAATAGCTATTTGAAACTTCTTAAGATTGAAGATACCTTGCTTATTGCTAATAGAAGAGACTGTCCCTACATATATTCGACAAGAAGTCAATTTCTCCTTGACTTGACGCCTATCTTTGGCATCTTTTAGTTTGTTGTCTAGAAGATGCTCTCTGTACTCCTGCTCACATGAGCTCTCACTACTGATTCGTATATACTCAATAGATGGTGTGAATCCTTCAAGCATTTGGCAGATTTCATCTACTGCCCTATTGGTATATGATAGAAGAAGGATGTTACAATCTTCTGAGTTGTAGTAGTGCTCTACCATTCTCCTTAGAGCTTGGGATGTTTTTCCTGTGCCGGGAGGACCAACTAGAAGGAAGTACTCTTTAGCTCTAATAACCTTTTGGAGAATTCGATCTAGGTCGGGGATATTACGATCTGCTTCTTGGCTGGTGGAGTCAATTGGCTTTGCACCATTAAGAAGTAGGTCTCTCCTATCTGGATTAGCATTTAGAAAAGCTCCAAGAGCACGAAACATTTGGCTGTATGCTACATCAATATGATCTTTCTCAATGGCAAAGGTGAGTTCAGAGCGAAATAATTGTCCATGGCGCTGAACCGTGCGAAGCGTAATGAGTATGTTTGTTGAGGTTATTTGCTCAATATTTCCTTTTATAACCTCTCTGTTAGTTACGTTGTCCTGTGGCTTTGAGCGGGCATAGAGTATGACAGCATCTCCAACTCGGAAGTTGGGTAGCAGATCTGTCTCATATTGTGGTATGATCAGGTTGACCGTATGGCGATTATTCTCAATATTAGAACTCTCTATTTTTAGATCATAAAGTAGCTCACCTGCCTCAATCTTCTCCTCAGGGAGAGCATCCCAAAGCATAGATACACCTTTGTGTGTGTCGTGTGAGGTTGCACCTCCTACTTTAGAGATGTATAACTCCTTTGTAACAAAGGTGTATAGTCTTGCAAAGTAGGTAAGCTCTAAAGGAGTAAGTGAGTCTAGCCCTTGGGTGATCTGGTCTATTGGCTGTCTGATAATATCCCAATACCTACCTGTAAGCCCTTTTATGTTTAATGTAGAAGCCTCCACTTGTTTGATTTTCTCTAGAGTGAACTCAGCAGAGTTGTGAAGGTGTATCTGCGACTCATTTAAAACAACAAGGTTACGTAGATTTATAGCCTCGACAACTAGACTAAAGAATGGTTTCTCTGGAAAGAGAAGTTCATACTTTGAGTAGAGCAGATAGGCTTGTATCTCTCTCCAATCTCTACCTGTATTAAGGGAAAGGACTTCAAAATAGAGTAGCATCTGCACGTAGTGACTCTCTTGATGCTTTATAGGTTGTCTAAAATCATCGGCTCTACCCGACTTAAGCTCTATGAATTGACTGAAATCGTCTAGCATAAGATCAAGTCGTCCTTGGAGACCGAGTGTTTGGCATATGAAGGATGGTTCGAGTACGGCCTTACGACGGTCAATGTTATAGCCTGGATTTTTGAAAGTCTCGCGTACGATCTTTGCTATATTGTTGAACTGAATTTCAGTGTTTTGAAAAAACTCACGTGCCTTCTGTGGGTTGTTAAGATCTGTGCAGGTTGATATATCAAAAGGAGTCTCTCGAAATGCTTGCTTAATAGTATCTTGATAGGTCACAGGCTCTTCGTCTGGCTCATTTACGAGCGTATCAAGGAAAAAGTTAGCTATATTACCCAGCAGCAGAGGTATGGTGTTGTCGGCTGCTGTGAGTCTCTTGAGTATCATGTTGGCAGGATGTGTTCCATATGGCTTGTATAGATCTGCAAGTGCTGATATATCAATTAGGTAGTTTGGCTCAACGACAACAAGATCTGGACGAAGAATTTTATCTTCGTCAAACTTCTCACCGCGATTAAATATCAGATTGAGAGCAACACCTTGATAAAGATGCTGGAGATATGATTCAGGATTCTTGAGTTCGACAAGCCACTCTTGCTCTATGTGATCCTCACGAGTTATGTAGAATTGGGTTGGTGAGTCTAGCGACTCACGCAAGAATAGGGCTGGAATGATTGCTCTCTCTGGTTTTGTTGAATCCCTATCTTGAGCTTTGGCATAAGGCTCTCTCTCTGGCATCCTAACCCCAAAAAGAAGTTCGAAAGCTCTCTGCTCTCCTTTGCTTCCTTCGCGAGTGAGCAGCAGCGTGTAGAGCGAGTATAGCTCCCAAAGATATTCATCTAGAGGTAGCTCTATGGCCATAGTTTTGAGCTGATTGCTCTTTATTCTAAAGGCGTGAAGACGGTATCTATGTATCGGCTTAAGCTCTGTTCTTTTTATTACGCCATCGAGTCTGGAGGATAGATTGGGATATGTTATCCCGTCTTCTTTTGTCCAAAGAAGTGTAAAACGGTTTAGGACTCCTCTTAGTCGGCTATATTTTTGTTCTAAACTCCAAAGTTCATTCGTGTGAATATAGAGTAGATCGTTTATGAATTCTTCTTCTTTCATCCTCTTCTTCCAATAAGAGAGTTCCTAATGTCGATTAAAGACAATAGTATTTCACTTATAATCTGGCTTAATATTGTTGATTTAGGCTCTAGTTGCCTAACTGTTTTGTAGGTCAAGGCGATGGAGCAGATAGCACCAATCACAGAGATGGATAGTGTGGATGTTAGTATTATCCAGTCGCTTGTTGTGATATACATGTAGATGGCTAATAATATTAGCACAATTATTGAAAGGTGTGCAGCACTCTCCAACCACCAGAATCTGTAGCTTCTATGTTTGTAATAGCCTCGAGTAATATTATACTTAAAGATTCTCTCATACCATCCTTGTGATATATCATCAAAAAGGACTCTGACAGAGGCTTCAGGTGATGTCGCAACAGCAGAGTTAGCCTTTGTAGCTAGTCTATTGACAGTAATATCATCCTCGCCGGCATTGAGATTCAGAGTACCACTCATTAGGTTTGAAGTAAATGCACTATGCCTTATAGCTAGATTATTCCCTACTCCCATATATGCTCTATGGGACTTTGCATAGGATAGGTATCTAATTTGATGACGTAGGTTTTGTTGGATGAACCATGCTGCTCCCCCCTTTTTTGAGATAATACCCGAATATCCAAGTACTATATCTCTTTTAGGTGTCATCTCTTGTGCCATAGCCGAAAGCCAATTATTCGAATCTGGACGTGTGTTAGCAGTAGTTAGTATCACCCACTCTTTTCGAACGGCTTTCAGACCGACAGTGATAGCAAGTTTTCTACGCACGAGGGTCTTAGCCTCCTCAGGGAGATAAGTGTGATAAAGATTTGAGTAGCTACTCTCTAATCTTTTTAATTCAATATTGGTCTCGTCTGTAGAACCATCGTTAACAACAATTACATCAAAGTCTGGATAGTCTTGATCTAGTAGATATTTTAGGTTCTCTCTTATATTATCGGCATCATTGCAAGCGTATACAAGAAGGGTTATGCCTGGCTTATTGCTGGATATATCCTTGTGGGAGTATATGAGTTTGCGATATAAGCTGGCATAAATTAATCTAATTACCCATAGTATCAGCAGTAGACCTGGAAGAACTACTCTGATATCCATCAAAATATCAAGTGATTTAGCTGTTGTTTGCATATTATCTTCGTGTCCTATATGATAAGATGTGTATGGTCACTCCAACTGCTATTAGCATAAGGAGTATCTTGAGCCATATTGGCTCAACAAAGAATATTGCATTGATGATCATTGTAGCCCAAAGAAGAGTTAGTATGAACACCTTTTTGTGGAGGGCTATTGCGCGGTGCACTTTGAAGTCTGTGATAATAGGACCAGTAACTCTGTTTTGCATCAACCTCTCGTGGAGTCTAGGATAGCTATGTGCATATAGGAATGCTGTGAGCAATAGGAAGGGGGTCGTTGGTAGTAGTGGAAGTATCATACCTAGAATCCCTAATCCAAGGGAGATTGTTCCTAGTATTGCACATATTATCCTTTTGGCTTGTTGGCTCACTCTAGGCATAAACCATCTTCAAATCGGAATCCTCTAATGAAATCGCCTGCTGGGACTCTCTTCTTACCTGCTAACTGAACAGAATCAAGGTGTAGATATCCATCTTTTAGTGCCACTTTGAGCACTCTCTTCCCATCTGTGATTAGGCTACCAATAGGCTCATTTGCATGAGCCTGTTCAATCGTTGATTGGTATATCTTAATCATCTGCCTTTGGCCAGAAGGGTATACTATTTCGCTCCATGCAGCAGGGTATGGAGATAATCCTCTGACATGATTATATACCGATTGTATAGGTTTGCTCCAGTCTATGCGACATGTTTCCTTAAAGATTTTAGGAGCTGCACGCAGTTCGTTAGGATCTTGTGAGATGAGCTTATCTTGTGGGATGGGTGTGAGGTTACCTTTGATAATGTTATCAACAGTTTCAACTACAAGCTTTGCTCCTAGTGTCATAAGTGTGTCATGAAGATCACCTGCTGTATCATTATTAGATATAGCAACTTTCTCTTGCTGTATAACATCTCCGGTATCAATCTCGTGAGTTAAGAAGAAGGTTGTTATACCACTCTCTTTATCTCCATTTATTATTGCCCAATTGATTGGTGCAGCACCTCTATATTGGGGAAGAAGAGACGCATGTAGATTGAATGTACCAAGCTTAGGCATGTTCCAGACAACCTCTGGTAGCATACGAAAGGCCACAACGATCTGAAGATCGGCTTTTAGTTCTTTAAGTTCCTGAATAAACTCTGGATTCTTGAGTTTCTCCGGCTGAAGAAGTGGGATAGATGCCTCTAAAGCATACTGCTTAACTGGAGAGTATTGTAGTTTCATTCCTCTACCAGAGTGTTTGTCAGGCATGGTAATAACTCCAACAACGTTGTAACCTCCCTCAACAAGAGCTTTAAGTGGTTCAACAGCGAAGTCGGGTGTACCCATATATACTATTCTAAGATCCTCTTTTTTCATATCTTGCAATGTATTCTCTTATCTTGTTACTATATAATATTATTAATCGTCTGAGTGTTCCACTAGCTTATCTCTATAAGCAGTGAATATCTTAGACTTAGAAACAAATCCTAGGTAGTGACCTTTATGGTCAACAACGGGTAGATTCCATACATTCAGTTCTTCGAAAGTGGATACTACCTTGTTCATAGGATCATCCGCAGTAAGGACTCTTGGAAAGGTTACCATTAGTTGGGCTATTTTGAATCTATCATATAACTCCTTACGGAACATAATGTTTCTGATATCATCCATCATAACAGCTCCAAGGAATCTGTTTTCTTTGTCTACAACTGGGAATAGGTTTCTACTAGACTGTGCTATGATAGGTACAAGCTCACCGAGTGATAGCTCGGGTTTTACTACTTGGAAATCTTTCTCTATCACACTCTCTATACTCAAGAGGGTAAGAACTGCTTTATCTTTGTGATGGGTTATAAGCTCTCCTTTCTGTGCAAGTCGAATAGCATAGATGTTGTTTGGCTCGAAGAGTTTGATTGTAGCATAAGCACTAATTGAGACAACCATAAGAGGAAGAAACAGTGAGTATCCTCCAGTCAACTCTGCTATAAGAAATATACCTGTGAGGGGCGCGTGCATTACCCCTGACATTATACCTGCCATACCCATGAGTGCGAAATTCTTTTCCGAGACGTTTGCAGCTGGGTTTATGTAGTTAACAACCGATGAGTAGATGAAGCCTGTTAGTGCTCCTAGAAATAGTGATGGGGCAAATATACCACCACAACCTCCTCCTCCGTTCGTGGCACTTGAAGCAAAGACTTTCAATAGGGTGACTGCTGTCATAAATAGTATGAAGAGCCAAAAACTGTCTTTTGCATTGTAGAAGGGGCTACCTTCTAGTAGTGCTGTGGGATTGCCGTTAATAATATTTGTTATTGAATCGTATCCTTCGCCAAAGAGGGGTGGGAAAAGGAATATAAGCACACTAAGAATAACACCTCCAAGGGCTAACTTCTGATATGGGCTTTGAAAGCGTCGAAAGACTCCTTCAACAAAAGTCATACTCTTAGTGAAATAGAGTGAAGTGAGTCCACATAGTATCCCAAGAAGTAAAACGTATGGTATTCTGTGGAGGTTGAATGTCTCAGTATAGGTAAATTCAAATGTTGCTCCTGAACCGTAGATAAGATATGCTACGGTAGCAGACGTTACTGAGGAGATAAGTAGTGGTAATACTGAGGTCATAGTAAGGTCTATCATCAATACCTCTAGTACAAAAACAAGCCCTGCTATGGGTGCCTTGAAAACTCCGGCTACGGCTCCAGCTGCCCCACAGCCGATCAGAAGAAGTAGTTGCCTAGGACCAAGGCGGAAGAAGTTACCCATATTGCTACCTATGGCTGCACCTGTGTATACAATTGGGGATTCAGCACCTACAGAACCTCCAAATCCAATAGTTATAGCACTTGCAACGACTGAGGAGTAGGTATTGTGGAATTTAATACGGTTGTTGCGTCGGGCTATGGCATATAATATGCGAGTAACACCATGCGATATGTCATCACGGATAATCTTACGAACGAAAAGTCCTGCTAGGAAAATACCAATAACAGGGTATATAAGATAAAGGTAGTTGGCTCCGGAAATATTGAAATCTCGCGTTAGTAGCCCATGTATGAAGTGGATTATGGATTTAAGAACTACACCGGCAAAAGCAGTAGCTAGACCAATTAGAAAGCTCACAATTAGTAGAAAGTTCTTTTCGCTTATCTTCTGTTGTCTCCAGAAGAGCATCTTGAGGTACCAAGCCTTGAATTGAAACATAGTTTGTGCGTCTTGTTTATATCCCTTTTCCTAGGAAAATAGTTCGTATAGTGTATATTAAAATCTTGAAATCAACTAGTAATGAGCTGTTCTCTACGTATAGGATGTCGTAACGAAGTCGTTCGAGCATCTCATCTATATTTCGAGCATATCCAAATTTCACCATCCCCCATGATGTTATTCCTGGTTTCAACTTGTGAAGAAGTGAATAGTAAGGAGCGCGCTGAAGTATCTGTTTTATATAAAACTCTCTCTCTGGACGTGGCCCAACGAGTGACATGTCACCACGAAGTACATTCCAAAACTGAGGAAGCTCATCTAAACGATACTTTCGGAGAAAGTGGCCGAAAGAGGTTATTCTTGTATCTTGCTCGCTAGAGAGCATTGGACCTTTAAGCTCTGCATCTATATACATAGATCTGAACTTTATGATATTAAACTTCTTTCTGTGTAGCCCCACTCGCTCTTGTTTGTAAAAAACTGGGCCGGGTGAGCCTAACTTTATGCGCAGCATAATGAAAAGAAGTAATGGAGAGAGGAGCACTAAGGCAATTGCTGATAAAACAATGTCTACAGTCTGCTTAATATTCTTCTGAAAGTGAGAAAGTGATGAACTAGTAATATCTACCATTGGTGTAGCGTAAATAGTAGTCATTCTAACACTTCCACATAATATCTCATACTCTCCTGCTAGAACATGTATTGGGATATTGAATCTATATAGTGGATAGATATTATTAAGTAATGAATCAATAGATGTCTCATCTACGGCCACAATAATCTCTTCAATTCTTTCACTGTGAACTACATTGTCTATATTAGACACATGACCAAGATGTAAGGATTCATCCACTAGTGGTGGTTCTGAATCGACAGCAAGTGTTCCTTTTATATCAAAACCTAAAGAGTAGTTCATCTCATTTAACTCTCGGATGGTCTGTTGAGCTTTCTCGCCTGTACCTATAACTAAAGTTCGGAATCCAATGGTCCGGTTGTGTAGTTTACGAGTAAACACATTGGTAATAACCAATCTATTTAAGTAGATTGGTATTAAGTGAGTAACTAATAGACCTATTATTAGCTGATAGAAGGTGAGCCTTTGATGATCAAGATCATTTATCAATAATAATACTACAATAATCAATATCCCTACGAATATTGAATTTATAGTCAATAGTAGTTCCTCTAGTCTTGACTTTCTAAATGGTTGATTGTAGTATCCTGAATAGTAGAAAATAATCAACCAAAATAAAGGTATTACTATCTGTTCAAAAAGGATAACTGGTGAGCAAAGGAATCTCTCAAGTGTATAGAAGCCGGTATTACTAACTGCAAAGAAACGAAACATATTAAATAGTAGCCAAGCGATTGATGCCATAGCCCAATCGCCTACTATATATTTAATCTGTTGATTTCGTCTTTTATACACGACTCACAATGTTGTTAGTTGCTCTAAATTATTCTCTTATAACCTTAACAGTACTGCTCTTGCCAATCTTGATTATTCCTGATGGAGCAGCTTGTTTGTTATCATCTTGGCGATAACCCACTATATAATCTACTGAGTCTTTTATTTCTTGTGATATTTCAGCAAACGTACGCGGTGATGGCTCTCCACTAATATTTGCAGAAGTTGAGACTATTGCTTTGCGGAATCTCTCGCAAAGCTTATGCGAAAATGTTTCTTTTGTAATACGAATACCAACACTTCCATCTTCAGCAATAACATTTGGTGCTAAATTGCGTGCTCCTTCATATATGACAGTAAGAGGCTTATCTGCAACTTCAAGAAGGGTCCATGCTATTTCAGGTACTTCATCTACATAAAACTGTATCTTTACATCTTTGTCAACTAGTAAGATTAAAGCCTTACTATCAACACGCTTTTTTATATCATATATTCTCTTAACTGCCTCTGGATTAGTAGCATCACAGCCTAATCCCCATATTGTATCTGTTGGGTACAGAATAACTCCTCCTGCTTGCATTACCTCACAAGCCTTTTGAATATCTTGGTTCATAGTGGTATGGTATAAAATAAGTTACGAGCTACCAAAAGGAAGAGAGCACTCTATTGCTCCTTTGCTTTTGATAACTCGTAACGAAGATAATTACTTTATTTCAATTTCTTCTTGTAAATCGATCTCTTGTTTATCTAAATCGACAAAACGATATTGTAAATAGGCTAAATTTTGGTCCGGAATAATCCGGAAGCCCATGCTGTAACGGAGTCTCCATTGCCATTTCAAGGAATAAATACCCTTGTTGACGAAGGCCGCTACAAAAGGATGTAGGTATAAAGTAAACTTCTTCACTTTTAGTTTGTTGACCATGTAGTCGATCTTATTCTCCAACTGGTCTGTAAAAAGAATCGAGGAGTTGATTTTGCCTTTTCCAAAGCAAACAGGACACTCCTCTGTCGTGTTGATATCCATTGCAGGACGAACACGCTGGCGAGTTATCTGCATCAAACCAAACTTACTCAGTTGTAAGATATTGTGACGAGCACGGTCTCGTGACATCGCCTCTTTCATCTTATCAAATATCTGCTGGCGGTGTGACTGCTCTTGCATATCTATGAAGTCAATCACAATAATACCCCCCATATCTCGAAGTCTGAGTTGTCGAGCTATCTCCTCGGCTGCTGCTAGATTAACCTCTAA
>JBOFUP010000090.1:0-42200 GCA_051652645.1 Bacteroidales bacterium | reverse complement strand
AGAAAGATTTTATCAACCTTTTTGTGCAGGAGTTCAAAAGAGTAGATCCAAACGCTCGACTGGCTGCTATCTTTAGCACATTTGAGCTGAAAGATAAAATCAATCCTAACAGTACAGATTCTGAAGTTGAGGCTGTTCTAAAGGCAGAACTAGAGAGTGCTATTAGCAACTCGTTCAACGTTCTTCGTACTCGTATTGACCGTTTTGGAGTTGTATCTCCAAACATTCAGAGAATGGAGCAAGCTGGTCGTATTTCGGTTGAGCTTCCTGGTGTTAAAGAACCAGAACGTGTTCGTAAGTTGCTTCAAGGAAGTGCAAATCTTGAGTTTTGGGAAACTTATGACAACGCAGAGATTTTGCCAGCTTTAGCTAATGCAAATACTCTTCTAAGATCAACACTTCCATCAAAAGAGGAGAGTGCTTCTGTTGAAGAGATTGTAGCAGATGCTACAAAGAGTGCTGCAGATTCTGTTTTGAATAAGATTCAAGGTGGTGTAGATGCATCTCAAGTTGCGGCATCTCAAGCTGAATTCAAGAGACAAAATCCATTGTTCGCAGTTCTTCAACCAAGTGTTTCAGCTGACAGTCGTCCATTTGCAGGCCCTGTAGTTGGTATGGCACACTATCGTGATACAACTGAGATCAATTCAATGTTGAGCAGTAAGATCGTTCGTGATCAGCTACCTCGCAATCTTAAATTTGCATGGGAAGTTAAGGCTATGGATGAGAAAGGTCAGTTCTTTAGACTAGTTGCTCTAAAGGTTACTACTCGTACGGGTCTTGCTCCACTTGGTGGTGATGTTATCACAGATGCAAATGCTGATTTCGCACAAAATAGTTCAGCTTCAGTAGTAAGTATGGCTATGAATGCAGAAGGTGCTAAGACATGGGCACGAATGACTCGTGAGAATAGAGGTAAATCTATCGCAATCGTTCTAGATAACCTAGTATACTCTTTCCCTCGTGTTAACGACGAAATTACAGGTGGTCGTTCTGAGATTTCAGGTAATTTTACTCCGGAGGAGGCGAAAGACTTAGCTAACGTGCTTAAGTCTGGTAAGATGGCAGCTTCTGTTAGAATTATCCAAGAGGAGATCGTAGGTCCTTCATTGGGTGAGGAAGCTATCAGTTCTGGTGCATTATCCTTTGCTATAGCAATGGTTCTATTGGTTGTCTATATGATGGCTATATATGGACTTGTTCCTGGTACTATTGCTACTTTAGGGTTGGTTATTAACCTATTCTTTACGTTAGGTATCTTGGCATCATTCCAAGCAGTGTTAACACTTTCGGGTATAGCTGGTTTGGTATTGTCTCTTGGAGTAGCTGTAGATGCAAATGTGTTGATTTATGAGCGTGCTAAAGAGGAGTTGCGTAATGGTAAGAATCTTAGAACTGCAATTGAGGATGGATATAACAATGCATTCTCAGCTATCTTTGATGCAAACTTGACTTCAATCATCACAGCTATCATCCTATTCTCATTTGGTACAGGTCCTATTAAAGGCTTCGCTACTACTTTGATCATTGGTCTTGTAGCGTCTTTCTTCACATCGGTTTACCTTACTCGTTTGGTTTATGAGCAGGGATTGTCTCGTGGATGGTTCAAAGATCTTACTTTCACAACTGGTATTAGCAAGAACCTTTTTGTTAATCCTAAAATTGATTGGGTAGGTCTTCGTAAGAAAGGATATATCGTTTCATCTGTAGTAATTGGTATCTTTATCTTGTCTTTCTTCGTTAGGGGATTGAACTATGGTATTGACTTTACGGGTGGTCGTAACTATATTGTTAGATTTGAGCAACCTGTGAATACTCAGGATATTCAGAAGAATCTAATGCCTCAGTTTGAAGAGGGTGCTGTTAATGTTATTACTATTGGTGGAGAAAACCAAGTTCGTGTGACAACTAACTACCGTATCACTGAGGATGCTCCAGAGATTGATGATCAGATTACTGCTAAGATGTATGAGGGTCTTAAGTCTAATCTCCCAGAAGGAGTGACTCTTGAGCAGTTTACAGAGAACCACATAATGAGCATTCAGAAAGTAGGTCCAGCTATTGCTAAAGATATTACAACTGGAGCTATCTGGGCAGTAATGTTCTCGATGATTGGTATGGGTATCTATATCTTAATCCGTTTCCGTGATGCTGGTTTCTCGATGGGTACTATTGCTTCAGCGCTTCATGATACTCTAATTATCATTGGTGTGTATTCTATTGCGCATGGTTTCTTGCCGTTCTCAATGGAGGTTGATCAGTCGTTTATTGCTGCTGTATTGACAGTAATTGGTTACTCTGTGAATGATACAGTTGTTATCTTTGACCGTATTCGTGAGATCTTGGGTCTTCACCCAAATAAAGATCGTAAAGATATGATTAATGATGCGCTGAATAGCACATTGGCTCGTACTATTAGTACATCAGCTTCTACAGCTATCGTACTTCTTTGTATGTTCCTTCTAGGAGGTGATATCATCCGTAGCTTCTGTTTTGCTCTTCTTATTGGGGTAATTACAGGTACTTATTCAACTCTATTTGTTGCTGTTCCAGTGGCTTATGAGATTATGGGTAAGAAGAAAGTTGCAAAGAAATAGTATTATTATATACTAGATAATATAAATAGGAGAGAGATGGAATTCCATCTCTCTCCTATTTTATTATACCTAATTATTAGGTTTATCTTATTTTCTGTAGGATAGTTGAGTAATTAATTTGCCGTTGCGTATTTATTTAGCATTGGTCAAGCCGAAAACTTGTGGGATATTTCAAAAGCTTGCCCATATTATACAATATACATATGGTCTAACTTTAAAGTCTCATATATCTTATCCCTTGAGGTTGCCTATGATATCTTTTGTGACTAATATGAACCCTATTAAAAACGTTCTAATACTACACGGTATATTATAGAATGATCTTAGAGAGAGAATCAAGAACTTATAGTATAGAGTCTATGGAGTTAGGTCAAGCTTTATAGATGATTTCATTTTATGTAACTTGGTAATAACTTATCTGGTTCAATCAAGTGGGTAGATGTTTGATGTTACTCTTATCTTTTGCTTCTATTATAACAATAAGAGGCGGGTTAGCTAAACTAACCCGCCTCTTACTGTTATAATAACTTGCTATATTAATGTTTTTTCCACTCTTGAGGAGCAAGCATGTTTTCAGGAGCAAGAATTTTGTCAAGTTGTTCTTTGTCCATGATTTTATGCTCAAGAACAAGATCGTATACGCCGCGTCCTGTTTCAAGAGCTTCTTTTGCAATTTTAGCACTGTTTTTGTATCCAATGTAAGGATTCAATGCGGTGATCAAGCCGATTGAGTTGTAAACCATGTTACGACAAATATCTTCGTTTGCTGTAATTCCATCAACACATTTGTCGCGAAGTGCATCCATTGCATTCGAGATGAAAGTGATTGATTCGAGAATGGCATGAATGATAATTGGCTCCATTGCATTTAGCTGTAGTTGACCTGCTTCAGCAGCAAAGGTTACTGTTAGGTCATTACCAATAACTTTAAAGCAAACCTCATTTACCATCTCCGGGATTACAGGGTTTACTTTACCAGGCATGATAGAAGACCCTGGCTGAAGAGGTGGGAGGTTGATTTCATTGAAACCACAACGTGGGCCAGAAGACATAAGTCTAAGGTCGTTGCTGATCTTAGAGAGTTTAACAGCAAGTCTCTTAACAGCAGAAGAGTAAATCACATAAGAACCTGTGTCTGGAGTTGCTTCAATAAGGTTTGGAGCCTTAATGTATGTTTGTCCTACAATCTCAGTTAGTTTCTGAGTGACTAGCTCTGCGTAGCCTTTAACAGCATTGATTCCTGTTCCAATTGCTGTAGCACCCATATTTATCTCTAGGAAAAGTGCAGCCATCTGATTGATACGAGTGATCTCCTCAGATAGGTTCTCAGCAAAAGCTTCGAATTCTTGTCCTAATGTCATTGGTACGGCATCCTGCATCTCAGTTCTACCCATCTTGATGATATTAGAGAACTCTTGACCTTTTTTGCGGAATGATTCTACAAGTAGTTGTATGTGGTTTACTAGAATCTGGCTTTTTGCAAATAGACAGATTTTTAGTGCAGTTGGGTATGCGTCATTCGTCGACTGTGATAGGTTCACGTGGTCGTTAGGTGAAAGGAATTGATATTCTCCTTTGTTGTGGCCGAGAATCTCAAGTGCAACGTTAGAGATAACCTCATTCGCATTCATGTTTGTTGATGTACCAGCACCACCTTGTATCATGTCTACAGGGAATTGGTCATCAAACTCACCATTCATAACACGAATACAAGCTTCTTCTATAGCATTGAATAGATTCGTTTCAAGAACACCTAAATCGTGGTTAGCTCTAGCAGCAGCTAGTTTAACAATACCTAAAGCTCTGATGAACTCTCTATAGTCACTTAGTTTTGACTTTGAGATTTGGAAGTTTCTTAGAGCACGTTCAGTTTGAATTCCATAATATGCATCTTTGGGTACTTTTAGTTCGCCTAAAGAGTCGCTTTCAATACGCATTTCCATAATAGTGGTTTATTTGATTTTGTTTTAGCCCCCAAAAGGGACCAAACGGTGTTAAAATGTCAATTCGTCAACTTGGGGTTTAGTTCTTAAGTCCCTTTTGTTCAGTGCAAATGTAATTAATCTTTCTAATCATAAAACTTTTGAACTAATAAAATGATAGTAAATCTTGCTATATTAACATATGGTGTGTTTTTTATAATCACTCTATATTAATAATCTTTATAGCCCCACACTATAACAACATCTTTGAGTAAAAGATGTTCATAATTTACTTTTTGAGTTTAAAATATCTAGATAGCAAAGCTGATTGTATAAGAATAGTTATCTTTGCTAGCTTAAAGTATCAAATAGTAAATAACATAATAATATATCACTATATGGCAGCAAAACCATCAATTCCAAAAGGAACTAGAGATTTCACTCCTGTTGAAATGGCTAAGCGTAACTATATCTTCAATACTATCCGTGAGGTGTTTCATCTTTATGGCTATGAGCAAATAGAGACTCCATCAATGGAGAATCTATCTACTTTGATGGGTAAGTATGGTGAAGAAGGTGATAAGCTTCTTTTTAAGATACAGAACTCAGGGGATTTTACATCTGGTGTCTCTGATGAAGATCTTCTTGAGAGGAATGTAACAAAGTTGTCTAGTAAAATGTGTGAAAAGGGACTTCGTTATGATTTGACTGTCCCATTTGCGAGATTTGTTGTTATGCATAGGAATGAGCTCTCCTTCCCTTTCAAGCGTTTTCAGATACAACCAGTATGGAGGGCAGATAGACCTCAAAAGGGTAGATATAGAGAGTTTTATCAATGTGATGCGGATGTTGTAGGTTCTGATTCCTTAATAAATGAAGTGGAGCTTATTCAATTGATGGATGAAGTATACCACAGGTTTGGGATTAATGTGTCTATAAAGATGAACAATAGAAAGATTCTTTCTGGTATTGCTCAAATTATAGGTGCACCGGAGAAGATTGTAGATATAACTGTCGCAATTGATAAATTAGATAAGATTGGACTAGATAAGGTTAATGAAGAACTATTGGCCAAAGGAATATCATCAGAGGCTATAGAGTTGCTTCAACCTATAATAAATCTTCAAGGCACTAATCAGGAAAAGATATCTGTTCTGAGAAATGTTCTTTCTGACTCGCAAGAAGGGATAAAGGGAGTTGATGAGATGGCTTTCATATTGAACAAGATCGACCTTCTTGGTATTCGTTGTGATTTTGAACTAGACTTGACTCTAGCTAGAGGGCTAAATTATTATACAGGTGCTATATTTGAGGTTAAGGCTCTTGATGTAGCTATTGGATCAATCACCGGAGGAGGGCGTTATGATAATCTAACTGGGGTGTTTGGCCTTTCAGGTGTTTCAGGTGTTGGCATATCATTTGGAGCGGATCGTATTTACGATGTGCTTAACCAATTGGAGTTATACCCAGAAGATTCCCTTCAAGCTACACAGCTTCTATTTGTGAATTTTGGGGAGAAAGAGGAGGAGCATTGTCTTAAGTTAGCAGCTGAGTTGCGTAAGCAGGGCATAAGAACCGAATTGTATCCTGAGTCAGCAAAAATGAAGAAGCAGATGGGATATGCCGATGGCAAGAAGATTCCATTTGTAGCGCTCGTGGGAGCAAATGAGATAGAAGCCAATAAAGTAGGGTTAAAGAATATGTTAACAGGTGAGCAGTCTCTTCTTTCGTTGGAGGAGGTCGTTGAACTCATTAAATAATCTGATGGAAGATATACTCAACTCATTAAATCCTAGTCAACGTGAGGCCGTCATGTACAATGAAGGAGCCTCTTTGGTGATTGCAGGAGCAGGTTCAGGTAAAACTAGGGTGTTGACAACCAAGATTGCTTATCTAATGCATAAGGGATTACACCCATCTACTATCATGGCCTTGACATTCACAAACAAGGCGGCAAAGGAGATGAAGGAGAGAATAGGTAAGATAGTTGGTACAGATAGTGCATCTAAGCTATGGATGGGTACTTTTCACTCTATTTTTTCTCGTATTCTGCGTTATGAGGCTGAGCATATAGGTTTTTCTTCGGATTTCACTATCTATGATGCTGCCGACACTAAGAATCTTCTTAAGACTATAATTAAGGAGATGAAGCTTGATGACAAGGTCTATAAGCCCAATAGTGTATACTCTCGTATCTCATCTGCAAAGAATGCACTCTATACTCCTGGCATGTATGGAGCAAACAAGGAGTTGGTAGATCATGATTTTAGAAGTAAGATGCCAGAGATACGTACTATCTATGCCACATATGCTAATAGATGCAAACAGGCAGGAGCTATGGACTTTGATGATCTTTTACTATATACAAATATTTTATTTAGGGATCATCCCCAGGTGTTGGATAAGTATAGAGCTCGTTTTATGTATCTGCTTGTCGATGAGTATCAGGATACTAACTATGCGCAGCATTTAATAGTTAAGCAACTATCAGCTAATCATAATAGGGTTTGTGTTGTTGGAGATGATGCTCAAAGTATTTACTCTTTTAGAGGAGCTAATATTGACAATATCCTAACCTTTAGGAATAGTTTCCCTGATTGTAAGATATTTAAACTTGAACAGAACTATCGATCAACAAGAACTATTGTTGATGCGGCAAATAGTTTGATAAAGAAAAATAGTCGCCAGATTGAGAAGCGTGTCTTCTCTGAAAATGAGATTGGAGATCCTCTTCTGCTTATGAGTGCATACTCAGATTATGAGGAGGGTTATATGGTTGCCAATAGAATATCAGAGGTTCGTCTATCTTCCAATGATAGATATGAGGATTTTGCTATTTTATACAGAACAAATGCACAGTCTCGAATCCTAGAGGAGGCAATGCGTAAGAGGAGTATCCCATACAAAATATATGGTTCTCTCTCTTTTTATCAACGTAAAGAGATCAAGGATGTAACAGCTTATCTTAAGCTTTTGGTTAATCCTAAGGATGAAGAGGCATTTAAGCGGATTATTAACTATCCAGCAAGAGGTATTGGTAATACAACTTTGGGAAAGATAATGGATGCAGCCCTCTTATTCCAATGCTCACCGTGGGAAATTGTATGTGATCCCATTGCTTATAATCTATCTATTAATGCAGGAACGGCAAAGAAGATTAAGGGATTCAAGGATCTTATGGACCAGCTCAGGGAGATGTCCACTTTTCAGAGTGCATCCGAGTTGGTTCAAAACGTTGTAAAAGTCTCTGGTATTGTTGCTGATCTCAATTCAGATAATACTGTAGAGAATATGAGTAAGCGTGAAAACGTTGAAGAGCTTCTTAAAGGTGTTGAGGAATTTTGTCAGATGAAGAGAGAAGAGGGAATCGAGAATCCATCATTGAGTGAGTTTCTTAGCGATATATCCCTAGCAACTGATCAAGATAATGATTCGCAGGAGGATAAGAATACTGTTACTTTGATGACGATTCACTCAGCAAAAGGCTTAGAGTTTAAGCATGTGTTTGTAGTTGGATTAGAGGAGGAGCTGTTTCCTTCTCAGATGAGCGTTGGTTCTCCACGTGAATTGGAAGAAGAGAGGCGCTTATTCTATGTTGCAATAACAAGGGCAGAGAAGAGCTGCACGCTAACTTATGCTAAGAGTCGATTTAAGCATGGTCAATCAAATAGTTGTAGGCCAAGTAGATTCTTACAAGATATTGATTCAAGCTATATTAATGAGCCGGGCGCTATATCTAGACAAACGCAATTCGCTGCAGCATCACCTTCTACAGTTGTAGAGAGTCAAAAGGTTAAAGACAATTCATTCGAGGCACTTCAGCAACAGGTCAAAGATAGGGCATCAGCATTTAGGATGGGTCTTAAACCAATAGCGAACTCACCATCCTCGACCTCTGATTTGATAGATAAAACAAGTCATAGAGGAGAGGAGTTAATTGCCGGTGTGAAAGTTATGCATGAACGATTTGGTCAAGGCATTGTTAAAGCATTGGAGGGTGATGGAGATAATCGTAAGGCAGTGGTCGTTTTTGACAATTTTGGTGAGAAGAATCTTCTCTTGAGGTTTGCCAAGTTGACTATTGTAGGGTAAGGAATTTTCAAAATAATCGAATATATAATTAGATGGTAGATTTCAAACAACTTCCATCTCCATGTTATGTAATGGAGGAGGATAAATTGAGAGCCAACCTTGAGTTGATTAAAAGAGTGAAGGAGAGAGCTGGAGTTAATATTATTCTAGCTTTCAAAGCGTTTGCAATGTGGAAAGCATTTCCAATTATTCGTGAATATATACCACATTCAACAGCTAGTTCTGTTAATGAGGCTCAATTAGCATTTGAGGAGATGGGTAGTTTAGCACACACATATTCTCCTGCTTATTCAGACTCTAACTTTGCTACATTCTTGAAATATAGTAGTCATATAACATTTAATTCTCTTTCTCAATGGGAACGATTCAAACCTATGGTGGAGAAGGATGGATCGAGGGTTTCTTGTGGGTTACGAATCAATCCAGAGTATTCTGAGGTTGGTACAGATCTTTATAATCCATGTGCACCTGGATCAAGAATGGGTGTAATAGCTGATTTGATTGGTGATAAACTTCCTGATGGCATTGAAGGATTACACTTCCATACCCTTTGTGAATCTACTTCTTTTGATCTTGAAAAGACTCTTTTGCAGGTTGAAATTAAGTTTGGTAAACTTCTTAAACAAGCTAAATGGCTAAACATGGGAGGTGGTCATCTAATGACAAGAAATGGATACAATGTAGAGCATTTGGTAGGCGTTTTGAAGAACTTTAGATCTAAATTTCCACATTTAGAGATTATCCTAGAGCCAGGAAGCGCATTTGCTTGGCAGACAGGGGAACTTATGTCTACGGTGGTTGATATTGTTGAGAACAGAGGTATTAAGACTGCAATCTTAGATGTATCATTCGCTTGCCATATGCCAGACTGTTTGGAGATGCCTTATAAGCCAGTAATACGAGGTGCACATCATGAGCCTATAGATGGAAAACCAACATATAGAATGGGAGGAAATAGCTGTTTGAGTGGTGACTTCATGGGTGATTGGTCATTTGATGAGCCATTGAAGGTTGGAGATACCATCATATTCGAGGATATGATTCATTACACCATTGTTAAGACAACAATGTTTAACGGAATAAGCCATCCAGCTTTAGCGATGTGGAAGAGTGATAATACGCTTGAAATATATCGTGAGTTTGGGTATGAGGATTACAAGATAAGGATGAGCTAACTACTCTTTAAACTTTTATATGAAGCCATTTAATTGGAGATTTGTTAGTTTTATTATTGGGGTGCTTCTTTTGATAGAGTCTGCCTTCTTGGCAATAACAACCCTCGTAGCTCTATATCATAAGGAAGGTGATGTGGAGGATTTCTTTATATCAACCTTGTTGACTCTTCTATTCGGAGGAGGTTTGGTATATAGAATGAAGGATCACCCATCAGATATGCACAAACGAGAGGGCTTTTTTATAGTCTCAGTCTCTTGGGTTGCTCTTTCTATATTCGGTATGATTCCATTTCTAATAAGTGGGGCTATACCATCTGTTACTGATGCATTTTTTGAGACAATGTCTGGCTTTACAACAACGGGTGCTAGCATTTTAAATGATATAGAGTCTCTACCTCGCGGGATACTATTTTGGCGGAGTATTATTCAATGGTTGGGTGGTATGGGTATTATTGTTTTTACGCTTGCACTCTTGCCAATGCTGGGTATAAATGGTGGTGTTCATCTTTTTAATTCAGAGGCCCCTGGTTTAACTCATGATAAGTTAAGTCCTCGTATTGATCAAACTGCTAAGAGGTTGTGGGGGATGTATTTGGCTATAACAGCTGTTCTGGCGGGATTGTTATATCTTGGTCCAATGGATATGTTTGATGCTGTTTGTCATGCTTTTACCACGATGGCTACTGGTGGGTTTTCAACCAAACAAGCAAGTATTGCACATTGGGATTCTGCTTATTTAGAGTATGTTATTACACTCTTTATGTTCATAGCAGGTACTAACTTTACCTTGGTTTACTTTCTGATCAATGGTAGATTTAAGAAGCTAAAGGAGGATGAAGAGTTTAGGTTCTATGTAGGTTGTGTTGTTTGCTTCTCTGTTTTTATTACCGCAGTACTTTTATGTATGGGTATATATACAGATGTTGAGTATGCATTTAGAACTTCGTTGTTTCAGGTCGTTTCATTGATGACTACTACAGGTTTCGCAACAGCTGACTTCATAGTTTGGGGTACACTTTTCTGGGTCTTAATGCTAATAATAATGCTCCCAGGAGGTAGTGCAGGCTCCACCAGTGGTGGCATGAAAATTATTCGTGTAATTGTGCTTATTAAGAATACTCTTAATGAATTTAAGCGTCAGGTACATCCAAATGCTGTTCTTCCAGTCCGAATAAATAGATCTGTGGTCCCTTATGATTTGGTAACTAAAGTATTGGCCTTTATGTTTATCTATCTCATGATAATATTAGTCAGTGCTCTATTTCTTACGGCATTAGGAACAGGATTTGAGGAGTCAATAGGCTCTGTTATCACAAGTATTAGTAATGTTGGTCCGGGGCTGGGTGAAACTGGTCCAGCTGGAAACTTTGCTAATTTACATCCTGTAGCTAAATGGTACTTATCATTTGTTATGCTAGTTGGCCGCTTAGAGCTTTTTACTGTTTTGACAATTCTCTCTCCTGCTTTTTGGAGGGAATAAATAGTAATTTCAATTTAAAAGGTAATGGATAGATCACTCTTATACGGAGTTATCTATCCATTACCTCTTTATATATCGATCTCTTATTTTGTCTCTTCAACTATTATGTAGTATATTTGAGCCTTATAAAGAAAAGTTGAGCTAATACTAATAATTATGCTAAATAGACCCTTGAAAAATAGATTGATTATTGTTGCTTTGGTTGGGGGAATGGTTATGACCTCTTGTAGTACAGCAAAGGATGTGTCCTATTTTCAGAATATTGAAGATCAGATAGTTTTAAATGAAAAAATAACAACTGCAATCAATTACGAGCCTATAATAGGCATTAATGATAGACTCCTTATAACAGTCTCTTCGCTTGATCCTAATGGTTCAGCTCCTTTCAATTTACCTGCTGTATCTTATCTTCAACCAGGGGATAAGCTTGTTGCAGCAACACCCAATTTGCAGAGCTATTTGGTGGGAGTTAATGGTACCATTGATTTTCCAATTATAGGATCTATTAAGGTTGAAGGTTTGACAAAGCTACAGCTAGTAGCTCTTCTGAAAGATAAAATATCTACTTATCTAAGTGACCCTCTTGTAAATATCGAGTTCATGAACTATAGAGTTTCTGTTCTTGGAGAGGTTAATAGGCCTGGTTCGATCTCTGTATCAAATGATAGGGTTTCGATACTTGATGCTATTGCCATGGCAGGAGATCTGACAATTTACGGAGAGAGAAGTAATATTATGTTGATAAGAGAGTCGAATGGGAAACGTGAATTTCATCGTTTTGATCTTACTAATTCCGAATTATTTGCATCTCCATACTTTTACTTGCGTCAAAACGATGTTGTATATGTAGAGCCTAATAGACCTAGACAGAAAAACTCAAAGTTTAGTCAGACTGATCAGTTCAATCTTTCGCTCGTCTCAGTAGTTGTTAGTGCAGCATCAGTAATAGCATCTCTATTAATAGCATTGCTAATTAAGTAGACAATTTAGACAATTGTTTGAATAAAAGAATATAAAGATAGAATATTTGGATCATGCATAATCAAGAGTTGATAGATATACGAGAGTTGGCGACAAAGTATTTGCGCCATTGGAAATGGTTTTTATTATCCTTTTTTGTGGTAGGAGTACTTTCTGTCGCTTATCTGAAAATTGTTTCACCAACATTCGAAGTTAAAGCAAACCTACTAGTAAAGGAGGATGACTCTAAGGGAGGTATGGGGTCATCGATGCTTAAGAGTTTTAGTTTTGGATTTCCAGGGTCGATGGATGTTGATGATGAATTACATGTAATATCGTCACACTCGATATTGAAGCAGACAGCATTAAAATTAGGACTTACTACAAGATATGTAGAGACCAATTATGGAATAAAGAGTTCTATTCGTTATGGTGATGAAGCTATTAGATTAGAAGCTGTTGACTTCAAACTTGATACATTATCCGTATCTCTTATCTTAAAGGCTAAATTAAAATCAAATGGGGGAGCTAAAGTAGTTGTAACAAAAGGTCGTAAGACTCTTGGTGAATTCACTGTTGAAAAGTTGCCTGCTGACATTAAAACTGAATATGGTACTCTTCATTTATCAGAAACCAGATATAGAAGAGCCGGAGAGAATCAGGATTATAGGGTTGTAATTGCTGGTGGTGACCTCTTGGCAGAGGATCTAGATAGAGATGTTTACTTTGATCTAGCAAGTAAGAAGGCTAATGTAATTAGGATATCTACTCAGACTAAGAATACTAAACTTGGGAGAGATATAATCAATACTATTATGGCATTATACAATGATGATGCTATAAGGGAAAAGAATATTGAGTCTGAGAACACATCACTATTCATTGACGAAAGGTTAAGGATAATAACAAAAGAATTAACAGACGTAGAGGCTGAAATTGAGAGTTATAAAAAGAATAATAGACTCTTCGATGTTGAGGCGGAGGCTAAGTTAATGCTAGAGCAAAATAGTGATCTTAGATCTAAAATTCTTGATGTAGAGACTCAGTATAATATTGTTGACCTTCTATACAATTTTGTTAGGTTGCCGGAAAATAGATACTCTTTAGTTCCTAATAGCTTAGGGATAACAGACAAAGGAGCCGTTGATGCGATACAAGCTTACAATACTATATTATTAGAGAGAATTAAGTTGATTCAGAATACCCAGCCCAATAACCCAATGGTCATTTCAATTAATGAACAGATTGAGGCAATGCGCAATAATGTATTGTTAAGTATTGAAGCTGTCAGACAAGGGTTAATGGTTTCGCGTGTAGACTTGAGTAAGCAAGAAGATTTATTCAATAGTAGATACACTCAAGCACCTACGATTGAGAAGGAGTTTGTCGAAATAAAGCGAAAGCAGGTCTTAAAAGAGCAATTGTATCTTTTCTTAATGGAAAAAAGAGAAGAAAACTCACTAACATTAGCTGTTACAGCTCCTAAGGGAAAGATTATTGATTCAGCTTTTGTTATCAGTGAGCCAGTAGCTCCACGAAAAAAGTTTATTCTCCTTGTTGCTATGGCAATAGGAGGACTAATTCCTATTATTGTAATTTATATTCTTGACTTATTAAGAGTTCATTTTGAGTCAAAATCTGAACTTGAGAAGATGACCACTATCCCTGTTCTTGGAGAGATATGTCTCAATAAATCAAGAGAAAATGTAGTTGTTAAGGAGGGCTCAACCTCATCAATTGTTGAGTTGTTTAGACTTATTCGTACAAATATTCAATTTGTACTAAATAGAAAAGATGAGAAAGTAATACTCGTTACCTCTACAGTTAGTGGTGAGGGTAAGTCTTTTGTTGCAATTAACTTTGCACTCTCTCTCTCTTTAATGAAGAATAAGAAGGTTGTACTTGTAGGTTTAGATATTCGTAAGCCACGTCTTGTAGAGTATATGGAGATGAATAACAATCCTATAGGAATAACTAACTATCTATCAGATGAGGATCTAAACCCTCAAGACATTGCAGTCCACTCTAGTATTTGTGGTAATTTGGATATCATTGTATCAGGACCTATACCTCCGAACCCGGCAGAACTCCTACTTGGTGAACGACTCGATAGGATGTTTGATTATCTTAGACATCACTATGACTATATTGTTGTTGATAGTGCTCCCGTTGGTATGGTGTCGGATACTTTCTCCTTGGCTAGAGTAACAGATGCAACTTTGTATGTTTGTCGTGCAAATTACTCTAAGAGAGAAAATATTAAATATGCGGAGTCTATTGTAGCTCAGAATCGACTTAAGAAAGTATCTCTAATTATTAATGGTACTCAAACCCAAACAGGTTACGGTTATGGGTATGGGGAGAAGAGATAGTGTGAATTATGGTGGTACGATCAATAATATTCATTTCTTTCATATTTTTCTTTTTTACGGGGCTACTTTCTCAAACCCGTAAAAAAGAGAATGACATACTTTATAGAGAAGCATTTGGCGATTCATATAAAGAAAAGATGTGTCGATTGGATGTAAGTTACTTGAAAGATAAACGAGATCTTCCTGTTCTTGTTATATTCCATGGGGGAGGTTTAACAGGTGGAGATAAGTCTATACCACACTCTTTTTATCTTTCGAACATTATAGTTGTATCTGCCAATTATCGATTATCACCAAATGTATTATCTCCTGAATACGTTGATGATGCTGCTTGTGCAATAAAATGGGTTTTTGATAATATAGAGAATTATGGAGGGGATAAATCTAGGGTGTATATCTCTGGAGAATCAGCAGGAGCTTACTTAGCCTCTTTGGTGACTTTGGATAAGAAGTATTTAATGAAATACTCTGTTGATGTAGATTTAATAGCTGGGTGCTTTCCTCTATCTGGTCAAATGACAACTCATTTTACGGTGATAAAGGAGAGTGGCATTGATGTAGATTCTTCTAGTCCATACATAGATAAGATGGCTCCACTATATCACACAAGATATACTCCATTTCCAATCATAGCGATGATAGGTTGTAGGAATAAAGATATGCCAGGGAGATATGAACAGAATCTCCAGTTAGTTAATCAATTGAGATCGAATGGCACAAAATCTGCGCTTGTAGAATTTGCATTCGATGATCATGTTACTCTTTATCCTTCTGCTTATGATGTTATTATACCAATGATTGAAAAACAAAGATTCATTTGGAATGATACTACCTATCTAGTTAGGCCTAATGTGCTAAATCCAGACTTAAATGATTCTATTTGGCATAGAGCCCAAATTTTTGATACTAATGGTGTATCTATTGAAAATATAGACGGCTACCCAAAGAACTATCAAAAGAATAAAACCTATATATATGTTTATAGAGAAAAGAGTGGAAGATCATTCTCTCGAAAAATTTCCCTTAATTATTGAAGCAAAATCGCAATGATATCAAAACTTAAAGCTATTATTCATTTTATTTGTGATTATAGTTTGATCTGGTCTATTTATGCCAATTTCAGAATTTTCCCATTTAGAGTTGCTATTAAGATGCCAATTTTTTGCTCTTCTAAATTGTCAATAAGAGGATTCTCTGGAAAGTACTTCATCGATTCTGATAAGATATATCCAGGAATGATTCGTCTTGCGACTTCACAGAATATATTATTCAGGAGTGGAGATCCAGATACGACTATAACCAATCATGGTATTGTTATTTTTAGGGGTTCGGCAATTATTAATCGTAGCTCAAGATTGCTTGTCGAAGATGGGGCAATATTAGAGATAGGCAATGAGGTTTTAATATCTAATCATACTTATATTTTTGTAACTAAGAAAATCGTATTAGGGGACGGAAGTAGGATTACTCACTTTTGTCAAATCTCTGATTCAAATTTTCACTTTATAGAAGACCTAACTACTGGTTTAATCTTCCCGAGGTCTGCGCAAATAAAGATAGGGCGATATAATTGGATAGCAAACCGGTCAATAATTAATAAAGGAACAATTACGCCAGACCATACAATAGTGTCAAATGGAAGTTTATTGAGTAAGGACTATTCTAGCATAGGAGAAAATATGGTCTTAGCAGGTCAGCCTGCTAAAGTTGTTAAATCGAATGTTAGAAGAGTTTGGAACTTAGATAGAGAAAGACAACTAGAGAGAGAGTTAGGATAAATTAATAAGACTATGTCTGAAAACAGAAAAATAGCTGTAAATTCATTAGCCTTGTCTTTGCGCATGGCTTTGAATGTTGTAATAATGCTATATGTATCTAGGGTAGTACTTAGAGAGCTTGGTGTTGTTGATTTTGGTATATATAATGTTGTTGCAGGTTTAGTTGTTTTATTCTCCTTTCTGAATGAAGCAATGAGTACCGCATCACAACGCTTTATCTCATTTGCTATAGGTAAATCCGATAACTTATTAACTTTATCAACATTAAATGTAACCGTTTGGGTACATCTTGCAATAGCTATTCTGCTAGTACTATTCTGCGAAACGGTGGGGTATTACTATTTTAATAAAAGTATTGTAATACCCATGGATAGGTATGATGTGGCAAAGGTTGTGTTTCACTTTTCAGTTGGAACTCTTTTCTTTAACATCTTGCTTGTTCCTATCATCGCGTGGTTAAATGCACATGAGAATATTGTTTTAGTAGCTATTTTCGGTTTCATAGAGACTATCTCAAAATTGACTCTTGCTCTGTTATTAATAAATACCTCCTTTGATAAATTACTATTCTACTCAGTCGGTCTCTTTGTTGTAACATGTCTAATATTTGTATTACAACTAACATACAGCTACTTCAAGTATTCAAATTTTAGGGTCTCTAGATCAATAGATATAGAGTTATTTAAGGAGGTCGCCTCATTTGCTTCATGGAGTTTGTTAGGAAATATCTCCTTCCTAGGTAGATCTCAAGGTAACGCGTTGCTTCTTAATCTTTTTTTCGGTACAATTCTGAATGCAGCTTATGCAATATCAAATCAGGTTGTTACGCAAGTAATCAATTTTTCTTTTGTACTGACAAAGGCTTTTATGCCTCAGATTGTAAAATCATACGCTAATGGGGATCTTGACCGTATGCATAATTTACTATTTAACGCTGTGAGGTACTCATTTATTGTAATGATTATTCTTGTTGTACCACTCTTGGGTGAGTTAGATAGTATTTTATCTTTATGGCTAGGTGATTATCCTGCTATAACCACAGACATGTGTCGTCTTATGTTAGTACAGTCAATTCTTATGGCTATTATGCAACCTATGGAGACCTCAGTTCAAGCCACCGGTAAGATTATTCTTAATCAGATAGGACTGACTCTTATGACAGCAATATTTATGTTTTTGTCATATTTGTGTTTACTACAAGGATATGGTCCTTTGGTGGTGATTGTAGCAAATATTGTCACATATATATCCTTCTTTATATTTAGGGTGCTATATCTGGAAGCTGTGATAAAGATCTCTTTATTTAGATTTTTGAATGAGGTTATTGTTAGACTCTTACTAATCTCTGCTTTATCATTCGTAGTGCTACAATTATCAGAATTTGTTTCAACTTATAGTTTCGTAAGAATGCTATTTGTCGGAGCTGTAATAAGTATATCTGCAACGCTTATAGGTCTAAAACGAAGTGAGAAATCCTTTGTGTTGCAATATGTATTAAGGAGATTTTAATTATAGGCATCAAGATTTTTTTTGATTTGTAACAAATAAGATTTATGGATATTACCCCTACATCGAATATTCAACAAAGAGCTCATAATGGACTCTTCTTTCCACTCTTTATTTTTGGAGCAATCTTCGGTGTCGTATTTTATGATCTCTTAGGGATTGATTGGACAGATGAATTTCTGGCATTTGCATTGGTTAGTTTATACAGCTACGAATACTTAAAGGGTAGGATTTCTATAATACGGCCTTTAATAGTCATTTTCGTAATCTCTCTTTTTTATCTCTTCTACTCTTTTAAAATTGGATCAAATGTTCCAAAAGCAATAATTTCAGACTATGTAGTTCAGATAAAGCCATACTTAGCATTCTTCTGTACCCTATTAATCGCTCCTGTATTAAAAGCGAGAGAGAAGCAAATTATACGTATATTATGTTGGGTTATATTTATATACATGGTATTTGTTGCTTCAGGAGGAATGCGTGATATAAATTTTTATTTTAGCCATCCTTCTCGTTTTGCAACAACAGCCGTTGTTACTAGTTTTTTGTACTTATATGCATCAAATTGGTCAGTAGAGTCAGTTATGAAGGGTATATTGCTACTATCCATAGGGCTAGCCTCTACTAGGTCCAAGTTTATTGGGTTCTTTGTACTTATGGCTCTCTACCTAATTTGGAGATTGTTTGGTAATAGATTTAAGATTAATATTAAACAATTACTTATTGCTTCAATAATTCTATCAGCTACACTATGGTTTGCATGGGAAAAGATTGATTATTACTTTATTGGTGGGGCATTTGCTCATGAAGAGGCTTTTGCTCGCCCAGCTCTTTACATAGGGGGAGCAAAGATACTTCTTGACTTCTTTCCCTTTGGAAGTGGGTTTGCTAGTTTTGCTACTAACTACTCTGAAGTGTACTATTCCGATATATACTATTTATATGGATTGAATAATATTTGGGGATTAAGTGAAGAATTTAGTTCATTCATATCGGATACATACTATCCAGCTCTCGCACAGTTCGGTGTAATAGGAGTTCTTCTTTTTGGCTATTTCTGGATATATATCTTCAGTAAAGTTAAGGATGTTGAACTTAATAATTTATCAATGCCATTGATAAATATAGTCTATCTAGGTATTACTTTTTTTATTATTGAATCAGTTGCAGACTCTACTTTTACCCACAATAGAGGTATGTTTGTACTAATAATAATGGCTTTGGCTATTTCGGAACTAAGACATAGGGAAATAAACCAATCGATCTCTTCATAAAATGACGTTCTATGAAAATACTATATATATGCAGTGAATTTGCTCCAGGCATGATACCATTTGGGTCAACAATACTAAATACTATATTTAAGGATAAATCTATAGAGGCTAGAGCCATTGTTTTATCGAAAGATAGATATAGTTATCGAAATAGTATAGACAAAGAGTTTCATGACAGAGTCATCTTTTTAGAATCACCTAAAGGAAAGTTAGGGAAGATTATTAATAAGATTTACCCAACCGATATAAAAGCGGAGCTTATAAAATTATTCAAGAGTGATTCATTTGATGTAGTACATCTATTAACTTTAGACTTTACATTATGGGGTCTAATAGAGTTTTTGAAGTCAAATTCAAAAGTCATATATTCAGTACATGATCTAAATCCTCATGAAACATATAGCTATACCATTAAAGATTCACTATTTAATCTTTATATTAAACGATCTAGCTCTTACTTGATTGATCGTTCGCAATATTTAGTCACGTCAAGTCAATCACAATATAAAGAATTAAAAGCTTTATTTCCACTAAAATCAGTTTTCTTTCACCCATTCCCATCTCTTATAGGAGAGGTTATTGAGAATGGTAAAAAGAAGTGTCCTGAATTAGATGGAGTAGATAATTATATTCTTTTTTTTGGAAGTGTAGATGTATATAAAGGTGTCGATAATTTATATTCGGCTTATATCTCTTCCGAAGATATAAGCAGTAGTTATAAGTTAGTTATTGCTGGTGTAGGTTCCACTACTAATATAAATACTAACAGAGAATTACATCATAATTTGATACGAATTAATAGGTTTATACTTGATGAGGAAATTAACATGTTATTTTCTAACGCAGCATGTGTAGTGTATCCCTACATCTCCGCTACTCAGTCTGGTGTGATAGCATTTCCTCTTCGATTTGGTGTTAGAATGTTGCTCTCTGATGTCCCGTTCTTCAGAGATACACTAGATTGTAGTAAATTCGTTAGGTTTTTCAAACGTAACGATATTGATAGCTTAGCGTACGAACTTAAAGCACTATTAAATGATACTAGCGATGTTTATGATCAAGACTCTATGGCTTTAGCTTATGAAAATATTTATAGTGAGAATTCTCTTAGAAACTCCTTGATTAATATATATATATCAGTGGTTAATGATAAGTAATCTGTGAACTATGAAGATTTGTTTTGTAAATTCCATATTATATACTCCAGAAAATGGGATTATTCCCAAAAGAGATTCTATAGAGGATACTATGGCATATAAGTTATGCTTGGAATTCTATAACTCGGGACATGAGATAACTTTAATCGCAGCTCAAGAATATAAACCTTCAACTAATATAGATAGCATCCCATTTAAGGCTATATTTTTGAAGTCAAATCTAAGTTTAGTATTTAAGCCATCATTATTACCATTACATATATCTTTATATAATGTATTGAAGGCAGGTAAATTTGATTTAATCATCTCTAGTGAGTTCTTCTCAATTAATTCGCTCATTGCATCTGTATTGTTTAGAGAAAAGTGCTTTATTTGGCAAGAACTATCAAGTCATAACTCTTTATTTCTAAGACTTCCATCTTTAGTATGGTATAACATAGTTGGTAAGCTTATTAAATCAAAAGTTGTGGCTAGATCTGAAATAGCCAATGATTTTATATCTAATTACTCTACTAATGTTTTGCCAACTATAATAGAGCATGGGGTCGCTATTAGTGAAATTGAAGATAGCATAGCCAAGAAAGATCAGTTCATTGTCGTTTCTCAGCTAATCAAACGAAAGAACATAGCTGCAATAATTTATAAGTTTGCTAGTTTCCTTAATATTAATCCTCGTTATGAACTGATCATAATTGGAGATGGTGAACTTAAAATGGACCTGATTAGTCTTACTAATGAGTTAGGTATAGCCGATTCTGTTAAGTTTCTTGGATTTGTCGGTCACAAAGATTTATTGCCAATATGGAGAGAAAGTAAGGCTTTGTTGGTTGATACACTTAAGGATTTAAATATGGTCTCAGTCCCAGAGTCTATTGCTTGTGGAACCCCAGTGATTATGAACGAGGTGCCACTGAGTAAGCACTACATATCTAAAAACAAATTAGGTATAGTAAAAGATGGATGGGGTATTGAAGAAATGCAGCTGATTGTAGATAACAACTCAGAATATGTTATTAACTGTCTAGATTATCGTAAATATTTATCAGTATCTCATGTTGTAGATCAATTCATCACACTTTATGAAGATAATATTAATCAATAAGTTCTACTACCCAAGGGGAGGGGACTGTATATATACGCTGAACTTAGAGAAGTTACTTCGTGATTCCGGTCATGAAGTAGCTATTTTTGCTTCAGACTATACCGATAATTATAGTTCGGAATGGAGTAGTTATTTCCCTAGTTCTATAGATTTTTCCGGTGGGATAATCAGTAAGTTTAAAGCTGCAGGAAGAGCTGTCTGTGGTAATGATGTGAAGATTAAATTCGAGTCATTACTAGATAGTTTTAAACCAGATATTGTACATCTTAATAATATACACTCTTACATATCTCCTATTGTAGCAGAGATCTCAAAGAGTAGAGGAATTCCTGTTATATGGACTCTTCATGATTATAAGCTAATCTGTCCTTCATACTCTTGCTTATGTAGAGGAGATGTTTGCGAGAGATGTTTTAGTGATAAATCTCAAGTCTTGAGAAAGAGATGCATGAAAGGTTCGTTACCTGCTAGTTTGATTGGATATATTGAGGCACTAAATTGGAGTAAAGAACGGATTGAGAAGTCTACGGATCTGTATATATGTCCAAGTCGTTTCATGAAGAACAAGATGATTCAAGGAGGATTTAAGGAGTCTAAGTTGATTCATTTATCTAATTTTGCTCCAGAATTACCTAAGCTTGAGTTGGATAAATCAGACTATTACTGCTATATAGGGAGATTATCACCAGAAAAGGGCGTAAAAACTCTACTGGAAGCAGCAAAAAAGATCAACAAACCTTTAGTTATCATCGGTGGAGGACCACTTTTGGAGGAACTAAAGGCTCAATATAGCTCATCTTTGATTACTTTTACCGGAGCTCTTGATCCACAAAGAGCCCTTGATATAGTTTCAAAAGCACGTTTTTCAGTTACGCCATCAGAGTGGTATGAAAATAACCCGCTAAGTATTATCGAATCGCTTTGCATGGGGACCCCTGTTTTGGGTGCTGACATAGGAGGAATACCAGAATTGATAGAGGATAGGGGCAATGGATTAACGTTTACAAGTCGTAATGTTGATGATTTGAAATTAAAAATTCAAGAGATGTATTCTATATCCTTCGATAATGAAGATATTGCATCGAAGGCTATGGTTAGATTCGATAAAGAGAATTACTATAATGAGTTAATTAAAATATATAATAATATACTTAGATAATATGAATGCCAAAATAGTTCAGGCTAGTTTGATTACAACATTCAGATGTAATGCAAAATGTAATATGTGCAATATCTGGAAGAATCAGACTGACGAAAAAGAGGAGATCGATTATAGCTATTACGAAAAGTTGCCTTCTGGATTAAGAATAAATATTACTGGTGGTGAAGCAACTTTACGGGATGATATTGAAAAGATATTTGAAATTCTTTATCCAAAATCAGCATTACTTGAATTAAGTACAAATGGATATAATACTGATAAGATTGTAGAATTGGCTAATAAGTATCCAAAAATATTGATCCGTGTAAGTATTGAAGGCTTGCCTAAGATAAATGATTCTAAGCGTGGAACGAAAGACGGTTTTGATCATGCTTTAAGAACAATGTTGGAGTTGAAGAAAACAAAATGTAAAAATATTGGGTTTTCGATTGTGATATCTCCAGATAATTATAATGATCTATTGCATGTATATGAGTTATGTGTTGCTTTAGATGTTGAATTAGGAAATTCTGTAGTTCATAATTCATGGTACTTTCACAAAGAGGATAACAATATTACAAGTAATGAAGCTCTAAAAGCACATGCAGATTTTGTAAAAGCACTTTTGACTTCTAAGAGAAGATCATTTAAAAGTCGCTTAAAGGATTATGGTCGTGCTTATTTTAACAGAAGTATTCATAGACGTTTGAGGGGAGATGAACCTGGATACAGACCTCCTTGTGGGGCATTAACTGACTTCTTTTTTATTGATCCTCATGGAGATGTTACACCTTGTAATGGCTCTAAAGAGAAATGGGTTTTAGGAAATATTAAAAATAATGATATTGAATCCATTTTAACAGGAGATAAAGCAAAAGAAATAGTACCTTTAGTTGAAAGTTGTGATAGAAATTGTGCGTTTATTGTTACAGAGAGACACGATATGGTAAGAAAGCCATGGAAGCCAATAATTTGGATTCTTAAGAATAAATGGCGTATTAAAAAAGGACAAGGTATTTGTTTCGACTAATGAAGATACATGTAATTGGAACTAGAGGTATTCCCGATATTCAGGGTGGTGTTGAAAAACACTGCGAATATATCTACCCTATTCTGGCTGAAAAGAATGATATATTGGTTTATCGGAGAAAACCGTTTATTACTAAGGAGAATAAATCAATATCAGATTATAAAGGAGTCAAACTGCTAGACTTGCCAACAGTTAAAATTAAAGGGGTTGAAGCCTTGTTTCATTCCTTTATTGCTGTGTGTCACTCTTTGATTTATAAACCGGATATTGTACATATTCATAATATTGGACCTTCTTTTTTCTCACCCTTACTAAAATTAAGAGGAATTAAAGTCGTTATGACCTACCATAGCCCAAATTATGAGCACAATAAATGGGGCACCCTTTCAAAATTTTTTCTACGAATCTGTGAGAGAATTTCACTTATTTTTAGCAACTATCTAATTTTTGTAAATCCATACCAAAGGAATAAATTCCGTAATAGTGTTTTGTGTAAATCAACCTATATTCCTAATGGAATTATTAGTACGAGAGAATGTGATGGATATATTTTAGAAAAATGGGGCTTGTGTAAGAATAATTATATACTTGCGGTTGGGCGTATAACAGAAGAAAAGGGATTTGATCTTCTAATTCGCGCTTATAAAGAGCTTATGTTGTCAAATATTAAATTAGTAATAGCAGGTGGGGCTGATCATAACTCAAACTATGCAAAACAGCTTATTGATAATGCAGATGAAAATATAATTTTCACAGGTGTTGTATCTTCTGCCTATTTGAATGCATTGTATGCATCTACACGTCTTTTTGTATTAAGTTCTAGGAATGAGGGATTTCCGTTAGTGTTGCTCGAAGCAATGTCTTTTAATATTGATGTGCTTGTTTCTGATATACCTGCAACACAAATAGTGACTCTGAATGAAAATTCTAAATTTTTAGTTAATAGTATCGAAAGCTTAAAAGAGGCTTTGAATAATAAATTGTCATCTTCAATTGATAAGTTTGATTATAATATTAATGAGTATAAATGGGAAATTGTAGCACAAAAAACATTAGATGTTTACAAATATGTAATCTCAGATTGAAGGTGTTTTTTTCTTTGATTGGATTAGTAATATTAAGTTCTTGTAGTAAAGAATATGATTCTCAACTACGTGGTAGATGGCAGCTTAGAGAGAGGCAAACACCTTTTGAGAGTCTCAAGAGGGATTCTATTTTCTACAACTTCGATAATTATGTTTTCTGCTTTCAGAAGCTTAATTCAACAACTTACGGTCGACATGAGTTATTTGGGGAATTTGCACAGATTGGAGATTCTTTGATTATAGATATTAAGGATGATCGTTACGCTACGGATAATAACCTTCGGATGATGGAGTGGCATAGTTCTATTATGCGCTTTCAGATAGAAGAGTTAACTAATAAGAGATTAGTTCTTTCTGACGTAGATACAATCTACACATTTCGAAAATTCTAATTCTGTAAGCCAATGAAATTTTATAAAATAGTACTTCTATTATCGCTTTGTACTGTAACTATCTCTGCACAACACCGTCCAGACATATTACTAGAAACATCAGCCACAGCCGGCGGTGGAGATAGCTCCCCTTTTTGGCTGGTATCTAATCGTCATGGGTTAGCCTCTATAAGTGAAAATAGTGCATACCTAAGAGCTGGACTATCAAAATCATTAGATAAAACAAAAAGAATAGATTACTCCTACGGCATCGATCTTGTTGGTGCGTATAATCATAATTCTAATTTCATTGTTCAGCAACTATTTCTTGAGGCGAAGTATAGATCCATTTTTATATCTGTAGGAAGCAAAGAGAGAGTGGGTGTTCTGAATAATGAAAGATTGAGTACCGGTGGGGTTGCGTGGTCTGGTAACGCAAGGCCTATCCCACAATTAAGAGCTGGGTTTATCGATTGGGTACATCCTTTTAAATCTGTTGATTGGTTCTCGTTAAAAGGGGAAGTATCATATGGATGGTTTACTGATAAGAACTATCAAGAGGAAATAGTCAATCGTAATCATGGTTTTATCTCCACTGGAGCTGCTTATCACCATAAAGGGATATATTTTAAGTTCGGGAGAGATGACTCTAAATGGAGAGTAGAGGCAGGTTATGAGTTGGATTCAGAATTTGGAGGTAAACGAACTCAATTTAAGAACGGAGAGGTGCATAGAGTCGAAGGGGGGGATATTGGCTTTAAGGATTATCTGAAAGCTTTTGTTCCGCTTCAGGGTGGATCAACCTATTATGAGGGTAACTATGTGGGTGGTTGGCAAATAAAACTCATACATAAGATAAATAACACACATAGTCTTAGCTTTACGATGGAGAATATCTTTGATGATGCTAGTTCTATGGGGATGCTAAATCGCGGAGATGGACTTTGGACTTTGCAATATAGTTGCTCAGAGCCAAGATTAATTTCGGGAGCACTAATAGAGTATTTCCAGTCTACAAATCAGAGTGGACCTTTACATTGGTACCCAAGCGATATGCCTGAAGATACGCACGTGAATCATCATGCTCCTGGTGCAGATAATTACTACAATAATTATTGGTATGTAGGTTGGTCACATTGGGGGCAAGCCATGGGTAATCCATTGATAACATCCCCGGCTTTTAATAAAGATGGGCTTCTACAGTTTAAAAATAATAGAGTAAAAGCTTGGCATGCAGGAGTTAATGGGTTTATTTCACCAGAACTTGAACATAGAGTGCTCCTTACATATCAAAGAGGATGGGGTACTCCTTTTATTCCTTTTATAGATGTAAAGGAGAGTTTATCAGCTCTAGTAGAGGTCTCATATACTCCTAAGAAGTTAAAAGAGATGAGTTTTATTGCATCAGTAGCTTTTGATAAGGGTAATCTTCTTGGAGATAATATCGCAGCATCAGTTTCTGTAAAAAAGAGATTTTAGAATCATATAGTTTGTATGATAACTAAAAAAGCCGCACAATCTTTTTGTGCGGCTTTTTTAGTTATTGTTCAGGTATATACCCTGACCTAATTCTCCATTCTTGGGGGTAAAGGTTGTTGGCCCTATTGCCAATGTTCTTTACCCATCCTAGAGGTTTTGACTTGTAAGTTACGAGTATATATCCTCTTGGCTGATCATCATCTAGGGTTATAGCCTCTTTTCTCAAAAAGCGTATAGCACTCTCGCGTTCTAGTTCAACTTCGTTGAAATACTCTCTTTTGATTTTGTTACTCATTGCTAAAGAGTGAGCCGGGATAAGGTCTTTACCTTTTATCTCACACATCTCAATTCCAGCTTTAACTATCCTCAGCTGCTCTTTTACTCTTTTGTAGAGCTCAAAGTACTCTTTAGGAATAGCGCTTATTGTTTGGTTGATAGCATTCATTTGGTACTTATCAGACTCAATAATCCAGTTTGAGATCTCTGACGGTATTTTAATGCTTTCTTCGCGTTTCTTATCCTTCTTTTTACTAGGACGTGATCTCTCAAATCCATCACCAAGCTCCTCTTCTTGGGGTTTTCTTAGTAGTGCTAAGAAAAAGCCTTCTCCAGTAGTGTGATGAGGCATAAACCTATAGCAGTGGTTATTATTCTTAAGAGCTTTTACTACTTGAGGGAAATTTGTAGTGTCTATTTCTAGCGACTCAGCACCTAGATTTTTTACAATCCAGTCAATATTATCTTCATTTTCAGAGCTATTGTAAGTACATGTGCTATAAATGAGTAGTCCACCAGGTTTTAATGTAGGCCATATATTACTGATAATATCCCTCTGACGGGTAGTGCACATCTCAACGTTCGATAGGGACCACTCTTCGATGGCAACTGGGTCCTTTCTAAACATCCCTTCCCCTGAGCATGGGACATCTGTCAAAATGACGTCAAAGGTATTGGCGAGGGAGGTGAAGTCTTCAGAAGGGTTATTGGTGACTATCGTATGGGTATTCCCCCATTTAGTCAAGTTCTCAGCCAATATGTTTGCCCTATTTCTCATTATTTCATTACCTATAACTAAGCTCCCCTTTGGCAGAAGAGATATAGCGTGAGTTGTTTTTCCTCCTGGGGCAGCGCAGAGGTCAAGGTAAACAACAGGACTTTTGACATATTGAGTTATAGCCTGCTCGAGAAACATTGAAGATGCCTCCTGTACATAGTAACACCCAGCGTGAAGAAGAGGGTCAAACGTAAAAGCTGGTCTTTCGGGTAGGTAATATCCAGACTCAGACCACGGTACTCTATCATATTCTTCTCTTATGCCACACTCTGATGGAGTAGCCTTAGTTCTATTTATTCTTATACTAATTGGTGCCTCTGTGGAGAGTGCGTTGATAAATTCTGTATGCTCTTTCTCACTCAGTATTGAGCTAGTTAGTGCAATAAAATCAGCAGGAAGGTTTATCATCTCTAGTCAATTCGTTTTTTTAACAGAGACAAAAGTATTGATTTTCTGCTATTGCTATAAATAATGGGAAATAAATTTGACCACTTTAAGGGATGAGGTTACTATTTTTTTTAGTTTTGCAGATTGAAAACCTAACTTAGGCAATAAAACTATCACTTAATATATGAACCAAATCAAAAGATTGATTAAGCCTACCTTGTTACTTCTATTTATGGTTGTAGCATCTGGATTGATGGCTTCGGAGTCGGTAGCGACTGATTCGCTTATCGCACAAGTTGTAGACTCATCGTATGTAGCACCTCCTGAGGTTGGGTTAATTCCTATCGAACCACACGAAGTGGCAGTTGCAACACATACCACAAAATTGGAAGGTGCAGGGATATCTTTTAAATCAATATTAAGAGGTCTCATGGGGATGCTCTCACTGATACTTATTGCTGTTGCATTTAGTAAAAATAGAAGAGCTATAAATTGGAAACAGGTGGGTATAGGATTGTCTCTTCAGCTTCTTTTGGCAATTGGTATCCTTTACGTTCCTTTTATAGGAGACTTCTTTGAGATGTTTGGTAAGATTTTTGTCAAGATTCTAGACTTTACTAAAGCGGGTACTGTGTTTCTTCTTGGTGATCTTGTAGATCTTGATAAGACTGGTTACATATTCTTGTTTCAAGTTATACCAACAGTGATCTTCTTCTCTGCATTGACTTCTCTGCTTTACTACTTGAATATTATTCAGAAGGTGGTGTTTGTTTTAGCTTGGGTATTAAAGAAACTTCTATTTATTTCAGGAGCGGAGGGTCTGACAGTTGCGGCTAATATCTTCTTAGGACAGACTGAGGCTCCATTGATGAGTAAGAAATATCTGCCTGAGATGAATCAATCAGAGATATTCTTAGTTATGACTGCTGGTATGGCAACTATCGCTGGTGGAGTTCTTGCTGCTTATATAGGTCTATTAGGTGGTGGAGATCCAGTTGCGAGACTAATGTATGCTAAATATCTTCTTTCTGCATCTGTAATGGCTGCGCCGGCAGCTATCGTATTCTCTAAGATTTTGGTTCCTCAGACAGAACCTATCAATGATGGACTCGTTGTTTCATCAGAGTCTGTGGGTACAAACTTGCTAGATGCAATATCTAATGGCTCAACAGAAGGAGTTAAACTTGCTGTCAACGTAGCTGCAATGCTCTTGACATTTATCGCGTTTGTAACATTTGGAAATTATATCCTTGGTGGTGTAATAGGTCGTTTTACTGGACTTAATGAGTTTGTAGTAAACTTTACTAACGGGCAGTTCACACAATTCAATCTAGAGTTTATTCTTGGAATGATATTCACACCGCTAGCTTGGCTTATGGGTGTAGGTTCGGCAGATGTGCCTTTGGTTGCAGGTTTGTTGGGTAAGAAGTTGATTATCAATGAATTTGTGGCCTATGCGGATTTCGTGTCTCTAAAGGATGCAGGAGCTTTTTTGGAGCAGAAGTCAATTATTATGGTAACTTTTATCCTTTGTGGATTTGCTAATATTAGCTCTATTGGTATTCAGATTGGAGGTATTGGATCTCTTGCTCCTAATAAAAGGGAGTGGCTTACTAAGTTTGGAGTTCAAGCTATGGTTGCCGGAGCACTATCTTCTTGTATGTCTGCTACCATTGTAGGAGCAATTCTAGGGTAATTAAAAAAAATATTTCTATTTTTGCAGAGGCTGGTCCACTTGTTATGGATTAGCCTCTGTTTCTGTAATTAATAAATCGTTTTATATGAATATCTTCTACACACCCGAAATATTGTCAACTTTAGAGCTCTCAGAAGAGGAGTCACAGCACTGTAATCGTGTTTTGAGGATGGTTGAGGGCGAGGAGATAATGGTTACAGATGGCAATGGTCATTTTTACAGATCAGTTATCACAAGAGCACACCACAAGAGGACATCCGTAGAGATTCTCGAGACCATTGATGAGGTGAGAGATCGCCAATTTAAAATACATATAGCAGTGGCTCCGACCAAAAGCATTGATCGAATTGAGTGGTTTTTGGAGAAGGCTGTTGAGATAGGTGTCGATGAGATATCACTTCTTCGCTGTAGATATTCTGAGCGCAAGGAGGTAAAGGAGGATCGTCTTCGTAAGATAATGGTCTCTGCCATGAAGCAGTCTCTTAAATCTAGGCTGCCAATTCTAAATCCAATGGTTGAGATAAAACAGTTTCTTGAAATAGAACATCAGGGGCAGAAATTTATTGCCCACTGCTATAAGGATCAAGAAAGAGTATTTCTACAGCAGGCATACACAAAGGGTGAATCTGCGACAATACTGATTGGGCCAGAAGGGGATTTTAGTGAGGCAGAGGTTGAACTAGCTCTTGAGTCTGGTTTCAATCCTATATCATTAGGGAACTCTAGGCTTAGAACAGAGACGGCAGCATTAGTGGCTTGTCACTCAATGCATGCAATGAATTGGTAATCTAAAAGTCTAATATCACATTTTTACACTTATGATGAGTAAAACGGAGAGAGAGTCTATTATTGCTTTAATAAAGCGTGAGGTTATTCCAGCACTAGGATGTACTGAGCCAATAGCAGTATCATTGGCCACAGCTAAAGCTGCTGAGCTTTTGGGTGAAAAACCAGAGAAAATTGAAGTACTTCTAAGTGCAAACGTATTGAAGAATGCAATGGGAGTTGGTATACCCGGAACAGGTATGATTGGCTTGCCTATTGCTGTTGCACTTGGGGCTTTAATTGGCAAATCTCAACGACAGCTTGAGGTGCTAGGAGATTGCAATCTTGAGTCTGTTGAATTTGGGAAAGCATATATTCAAGAGAAGAGAATCTCAATTTCCTTGAAGGAGGGTATTGAGGAGAAGCTTTATATAGAGGTTAATTGTTCGGCTGGAGATAAGAGCTCTTCTGCTATTATTAGTGGAGGACATACTACATTTACTTATCTCGAATATGATGGAGAGGTGCTTTTGAGTGCCAAAGCTGCTAAGCAGAAGGAGTCTGACACGGAATCCCCTGAGCTATCTATGCGTAAGGTTTATGATTTTGCAACTACAGCTCCAATAGAAGATATTAAATTCATTCTTGAGACAGCCAAAATGAATAAGGCTTGTGCTGAAGAATCATTCAAAGGTGACTGGGGGCATAGTTTAGGTCGTACATTACTATCTGCCAGTAAAAAGCCTCTATTGGGTGATAGTATGTTGTCAAGGATATTGTCATACACGGCTGGAGCGTGTGATGCTCGTATGGGAGGTGCTATGATACCAGTTATGAGTAATTCAGGTAGTGGTAATCAAGGGATTACTGCAACACTTCCTGTTGTTGTTTATGCAGAAGAGAATGGCATAAACGATGATGAGTTGACTCGTGCTCTGATAATGAGTCATTTGACTGTTATATATATTAAACAAAGTCTTGGTCGTCTATCTGCTCTATGTGGATGTGTAGTTGCTTCTACTGGTTCGGGATGTGGTATAACATACCTAATGGGAGGAGGATATGATCAAATATGCTTCTCTGTGAAGAATATGATTGCAAACTTGACGGGGGTTATTTGTGATGGAGCTAAGCCTAGTTGTGCCTTGAAGCTTGCTAGTGGTGTTTCTACAGCAGTACTTTCCTCTATGTTGGCAATGGAGAGCAAGTGTGTTACCTCTGTTGAGGGTATTATTGATGAGGATGTTGACCAATCAATAAGAAATTTGACTCGTATTGGATCACAAGGTATGAATGTTACAGACCAGATGGTACTTGATATAATGGTCAATAAGTGATATATTGGTGATTTGCCTCTCAAAGGCTTGTCTTTATGATACAAATATTTACCTTTGCTACTTAAAATAAGTTTTGATTATTTCGTTTAAACCGATTATAAGATATGATAAAATCAGATAGTGTAGTTGTCATACCTACATATAACGAGAAAGAGAATATAGAGAGTATTGTTCGTGCAGTATTTGCCCTGCCTCACTCTTTCGATGTGTTGGTTATCGATGATGGTTCCCCTGATGGTACTGCTTCGATAGTTAAATCAATGCAGAAGGAGTTCTCTTCTCGTCTTAATCTGATTGAGAGAAGTGGAAAGATGGGTCTTGGTACTGCTTATATATGCGGTTTTAAATGGGCTATTGAGAAGAAGTATGATTTTATCTTTGAAATGGATGCTGACTTCTCACACAATCCAGAAGATCTAATTAAGTTGTACAACGCATGTGCTGTCGATGGAGCTGACGTAGCTATTGGTTCAAGATATATTACAGGAGTGAATGTTGTAAACTGGCCAATGGGAAGGGTTTTGATGTCCTTCTTTGCATCCAAATATGTTAGAATAGTCACAGGCCTTAATATAGCAGATACAACAGCAGGTTTCAAGTGTTTTAAACGTGAGGTGCTTGAGACTATTGAGTTAGATAAGATCCGCTTCAAGGGGTATGCATTCCAAATTGAGATGAAGTTTACTGCCTTCAAATGTGGATTTAAGATAGTTGAGGTGCCTATTATTTTTATTAATAGAGTATTGGGAGTATCTAAGATGAATGGTTCTATCTTTGGAGAAGCTGTTCTTGGGGTACTAAAGTTGAAATGGTGGAGTTTCTTTAAGAAATATCCACAAAAGGGGCAAACAATAAGTAAATGATAAATTACATAAGAGAACACCGATTAGGTGGGATGAATAATCCCACTTGATTGGTGTTCTCTTTATACAAAAAGCTATACAATGAGAAGAGTCTTGATTGAGAACGCCACAATCTTTAATGAAGGGCGTAAGTTCGTAGGTAGTGTTGTTGTTCAAGGAGAGTTTATCAAAACAATTGTTGAGGGTAATCATCTGTTTGACTCCTCCAATTTTGATGCTGTAATCGATGCCACAGGGAGATGGCTTATTCCTGGAGTGATTGATGATCAAGTTCACTTTCGTGATCCAGGTCTAACTCATAAGGGTGATATATCCTCTGAATCTAGAGCAGCTGTTGCTGGAGGTGTTACTTCTTTTATGGATATGCCAAATACTAAGCCACAGACAACAACTCTGGCTCTTTTAAATGATAAATTTGATATAGGAGCCTCGAAGTCATTAGCAAACTATACATTCTTCTTTGGTGCTACTAATGATAATCTAGATCAGGTGAAACTTCTAGATCCCAAAAGAGTGGGTGGTATAAAGGTTTTTATGGGTTCTTCCACAGGCAATATGTTGGTGGATAATCAAGATAGTCTTTCTAGGCTTTTCTCCGAGACCGATATACTTATAGCAACTCACTGCGAGAAAGAGGATATTATTCGTAAGAATATAGCACATTATACCTCTATCCATGGGGACAACCTTCCAATTGCATTTCACCCACTTATTCGTTCTGCAGAGGCTTGTTATGCCTCATCTGCAGAGGCTGTGGCCTTAGCTCATAAATATGGGACTCGTCTTCATCTCTTTCACCTATCTACGGCTCGTGAATTAGAGCTACTTGAGGCATCGCCAATTTCACAGAAGAGAGTAACCGGGGAGGTGTGTGTACATCATTTGTGGTTTGATGACCGAGATTATGCTCGCTTCGGTAATAGAATAAAATGGAATCCGGCCATAAAGAGCGAAGCGGATAAGTTGGCTCTAATAGATGCGGTCAATAGTGGTAAGATTGATGTCGTTGCAACGGACCATGCGCCACACCTACTAAGTGAGAAGGAAGGCTCTTGTTTGACTGCGATGTCTGGTGGACCTCTTGTTCAACACTCGCTTGTAGCAATGTTGCGTATGGCTCAGATGGGATATTTCACAGTTGAAAGAGTTGTGGAGAAGATGTCTCATGCACCTGCCGAGCTTTTCCGAATTGATCGTCGTGGTTATATCAGAGAGGGATACTATGCAGACCTTGTATTGGTGAATCCTTCTTCTGAGTGGGAGGTGAATTCTTCTAACATACTATATAAGTGTGGATGGTCGCCTTTCGAAGGCTATAAGTTTACACATAAGGTGGAGAGAACATTTGTTAATGGAACCTTGGTTTATGACAATGGTGTTTTTAACAACGAGTATAGAGGTATGGAACTCTCCTTTAACTAATGATGACATATTTCTAGATATCAATGTTTCGTCTTTGAATAGTTATAATCAATAAAAATAGACAATATGAATAAAGATATTCACAATATAATATTAAGACGCCGTTCCATTAGAACATTTAAAGCTCAAGATCTGTCTAAAGAGCAGATTTTGCGAGTGATCAAAGCTGGAATGTATGCCCCAACGGCTTTTAATGTTAGACCTTGGGAGTTTGTTGTATTACAAGATCAAAAAGATCGTCAATCAATAGTTGATAGTTGGCCTTGGCTTGCTCCTTTGTTGAGTGCTCCTGTTGCAGTTGTTGTTTGTGGAAATATGACAAATGTCGAACCAGGCACAGAATGGTGGGTTCAAGATGTTAGTTGTGCTATGCAAAATATGCAGTTGCAAGCCGAATCGGACAATCTGGGATCTGTTTGGTTAGGGTTTTATCCAGATCATGCCAGATGTGAATCTTTAGCTTCTATGTTTAATATGCCTAGTCATCTAAAGCCATTTGCAATTCTAGCCCTTGGAGTTCCTGCTGAGAAATTCGACATTCCTGAGCGTTTTGAGGCGGAAAAAGTGCATTGGGGCACTTTTTAGTATAGTGTTAATTTTTATGCTGTCGTAATCATTACATTACAAATAATCAAATAAAGTGTAACGCATAAATAGCACATAATTTAATCAATTGTAATCTCTAAATAGCAAAGTCAAGTTATGTGAAAAAACTTCTATTTTTCTATTTGAGCGTATTGGTTATATTACTATATTAGCATCGGATTTGATTCTGAAAGCAAATAAACACAATACAATAACCGCTCCTTAAATGGAGTAATTTACTAAAACAATCTAACAAAATGGCAAACGTAGATTTGAGCAAGTGGGGCATTGTTGGCGATTTCGAAATCGTACACAACCCATCTTACGAACAACTTTTCCAAGATGAAACTAACGAAGCAAACGTAGGCTTTGAGCGTGGTGTAGTAACTAGCAGTGGCTGTGTAGCAGTTGATACTGGTAAATTTACAGGTCGTTCTCCTAAAGACCGTTATATTGTTGAAGATGCAACTTCAAAAGATACTATCTGGTGGGATGGTACTATCAACCGCCCTGTAACTGAAGAGATCTGGGGTGACTTGAAAGCTCTTTCTTTGAAGCAACTTTCTTCTTCTAAAAAACTATATGTAGTTGACGCATTCTGCGGAACTAACGAAGATACTCGTTTGAAAGTTCGTTTCGTTATGGAGGTTGCATGGCAAGCTCACTTCGTGACTAACATGTTCATCCGTCCTTCACACTTCGAACTTGCTAACTTCGGTGAGCCAGATTTCGTAGTATTGAACTCTTCAAAAACTGTTAACCCTAACTGGGAAAAACAAGGTTTGAACTCTGAAGTATTCGTATGCTTCAACCTTACTGAGAGAATGCAGATCATCGGCGGTACTTGGTACGGTGGTGAGATGAAAAAAGGTATGTTCGCTATGCAGAACTACTACCTACCTATGAAAGGTATGGCTTCTATGCACTGTTCTGCTAACGTAGGCAAAGATGGTGACGTAGCTGTATTCTTCGGTCTTTCAGGTACTGGTAAAACAACTCTTTCTGCTGACCCTAAGCGTTACCTTATTGGTGATGATGAGCACGGTTGGGATGACAACGGTGTATTCAACTACGAAGGTGGTTGCTACGCAAAAGTTATCAACCTTTCTGAAGCTAACGAGCCAGACATCTGGAGAGCTATCCGTCGTGACGCTCTTCTAGAGAACGTTACTGTAGGTGAAGATGGTGTTGTTGACTTCTCTGAAGCTGCTTCAAAAACTGAGAACACTCGTGTTTCTTACCCAATTCACCACATCAACAAGATCGTTCTTCCTTCAAGAGCTGGTCACGCTAAACAAGTAATCTACCTTTCTGCTGATGCATTTGGTGTATTGCCTCCAGTTTCTATCCTTGATGAAGCTCAAGCTCAATACCACTTCTTGTGTGGATTTACTTCTAAATTGGCTGGTACTGAGCGCGGTATCACTGAGCCAGTTCCATCATTCTCTCCAGCATTTGGTGAGGCATTCTTGACTCTTCACCCAACTATGTACGCTTCTACTCTTGTATCTAAAATGCACGAGCACGGAACAAAAGCATATTTGGTGAACACAGGATGGAATGGAACAGGAAAACGTATGTCTTTGAAAGACACTCGTGCTATCATCGATGCTATCATCGACGGTTCAATCGAGTCTGCTGAGAAGATTCACATTCCAATCATGAACTTGACTGCTCCTAAAACTCTTCCAGGTGTTTCTGACATCCTAGATCCTCGTAGCACTTATGCTGACGTTGCTGAGTGGGAAGCTAAAGCTAAGAAATTGGCTGCGATGTACATCAAAAACTTCGAGCAATACTGCGATAACGATGCTGCTAAAGCATTGATTTCTGCAGGTCCACAACTGTAATCGTAAGATCGCAATATAAAGCGGAGTCCTCATTTATATGAGGATTCCGCTTTTCTTTTTTTTTATTTGCACAAATAAACTATCTTTGGCGTACCATTAATATATTCTATTTATACTTAGAGATGAAGACAGATATTGAAATTGCAAGAGAGGTTTCACTGAAACACATCGTAGAGATTGGTAAACAGTTAAATATCCAATCTGAAGATTTGGAGCTTTACGGAAAGTATAAAGCTAAGATCCCTTTGAACTACATCAAGAATGATGCAGAGATTAAATCTAAGCTTATTCTTGTTTCAGCTATTTCACCAACTCCAGCAGGAGAGGGTAAAACTACAGTTTCCATAGGTTTGTCTATGGCTCTTAATAGATTGAATAAGAGGAGTACAGTGGTGTTGAGAGAGCCATCATTAGGTCCAGTGTTTGGTATTAAAGGCGGTGCAGCAGGGGGAGGATACTCTCAAGTGTTACCTATGGAGGACATAAACCTTCACTTTACAGGGGACTTCTCGGCAATAGAGAAAGCTCACAACCTGCTTGCAGCAATCATAGATAACAACCTTCAGCTTAAAGAGGGAGGTCTTGGGCTTGATCCGCGCACCATCAATTGGAAGCGTGTCATGGATATGAATGATAGAGCTCTTCGTAAGATGGTCATCGGTCTTGGTGGTACAACGATGGGTGTGCCTCGCGAGAGTGGTTTTGATATTACAGCAGCATCCGAGATTATGGCAATCTTGTGCCTTTCTAAGTCTCGTGAAGATCTCAAAAAACGCCTAGGTAATATACTTGTTGGTTTTACTTTCGCTAAGAAGCCTATCTATGCTCGTGACCTAAAAGTTCACGGTGCAATGGCGGCTCTTTTGAAAGATGCAATCATGCCCAATCTTGTTCAAACTATTGAGGGTACACCTGCCATCATACACGGTGGGCCATTTGCCAACATTGCACAAGGAACTAACACTATACTTGCAACAAAAATGGCAATGTCACTCTCTGACTATACTGTCACAGAGGCTGGTTTTGGTTTTGACCTAGGGGGGGAGAAATTCCTTGATATTAAGTGTCGCGAAGCAAACATAAAGCCTGATGCCGTAGTTCTTGTTGCAACAATTAGAGCTATGAAGTATCACGGAGGAGCAAAACTCTCAGAACTCAAAAGTGAGAACCTTGAGGCTCTTAAAGCAGGGATTGAGAATTTAGAGAAGCATATTGAGAATGCTCGCAAGTTTAATCTTCAGCCCGTAGTAGCAATCAATAGATTCGATACAGACTCTCAAGCTGAATTGCAGATGATTCTTGACTATTGTAAGTCTCAAAATGTTCATGCTGCAATAAGTGAGGGATTTGCTCGTGGTGGTCAAGGTGTAGAGGAACTTGCTAGAGAAGTTATCGCTGCTGTTGAATCTGGACAGAGTAACTTCACACCTCTCTATGATCTTGAGTGGAGTATCGAGAGTAAGATTGAGAAGATCGCTCACGAAATATATGGGGCTAAAAGTGTGACTTATACTCAACCAGCAAAGCAGATGATTAAGCAGATTGCTGAACTTGGTCTTTGTGAATTGCCTATATGTATGGCAAAAACTCAAAAATCTCTTTCTGATAATGAGAAGCTCATTGGACGACCTCGTGACTTCGTTCTCACTGTTCGTGAGATTGAGATAGCTGCAGGTGCAGGGTTCATTATCCCAATCACAGGTGCAATGATGCGTATGCCTGGATTGCCAAACAATCCAGCTTCAGAGCTAATTGATATTGATGATGCAGGACAGATCTCAGGTCTATTCTAATTTATCTACTACATAAGTTTTTTATGTTTTAAACAATAATGGCTGAATCCTAGATAGGATTCAGCCATTATTGTTTAAATGATTTGGAATGCAATAGTTGGTTTATAGTAGATAATATTTGTTGGTTATGTTTGTATTCCTCAACCGCTAATATATGTGCTTTTATTAAGAGCCTACTCGCAACTGTTTATTTGAGATAAATGGCATTGTCGTATCTCAATTGTAATCAGCAAATATATAACCGACAATTCAGCTAGGACTTATTTTTGCTCAAATATTGTTTTTGTATTCTCAAAATGATAGCTACTACCTTATATTTTTATCACGTCATATTTATATATTCATTTTTTTGTGCCTTTAATATGTCGCTTTTATTTTGCCATTTTTTGTACCTCAAAGTTACTGTTTACACTCAACAACAGATAGTGTAGAGGTAACCAAGCTCTTATCCGTGAAGATCCGTTGGTAAAATGAGTTACTTGCTTAGGGTGTATATGATCTGCCATAACAATTACATTTCTCTTCAATATATAGTAGCATAATTTTATGCTATGAAATTATGCCATACATCTATCTTTATTATTATATTTGCTCTGTCTTATAGTAGGACTACCAAACTCATGACGGTTGTAACTGCTAATTCAACGTTATAATTAAGTTAAACTCATTCATTAACATGGTCAAAAACATCGTTAATTACTCTCAATTTGACTTAAAATCAACGAGTAAGCCTTTGATTTATAGCGCATTGCAACACCACGGGTCAGAGACCTACTTCCACTACAACAAGGATTAAGACTTTTTATATAAAAGAGAAAAACAAGCAGCATTTTCGTCAGAGACCTACTTCCACTACAACAAGGATTAAGACACCGTATAGGTAGCGATAAATACCAAATTGTCGTCAGAGACCTACTTCCACTACAACAAGGATTAAGACTTGCTTAGCCTCCTTAAGCATCTCTTTTACTGTCAGAGACCTACTTCCACTACAACAAGGATTAAGACTATTATATAATATCATCGTTATAGTGTTGCATAGAGTGTCAGAGACCTACTTCCACTACAACAAGGATTAAGACCCTGATCCTCGCTGAATTTGCGAGAATAGACTAGTCAGAGACCTACTTCCACTACAACAAGGATTAAGACTATTATTTAAGCTTGTTCAATCGACCAGACATTGTCAGAGACCTACTTCCACTACAACAAGGATTAAGACCTAACCTTCTTCACGTCCTCTAGCAATTCGTAAACCGGTCAGAGACCTACTTCCACTACAACAAGGATTAAGACCCTCGTTATATTTACGAGAATATACTAGACAGTGTCAGAGACCTACTTCCACTACAACAAGGATTAAGACTCGATTAAGACCTCGCCTTCGCGAGGCTCAGGCTGAGTCAGAGACCTACTTCCACTACAACAAGGATTAAGACAGTGTCAAAATCCGGGCGGAAAAACGAATTCGGTCAGAGACCTACTTCCACTACAACAAGGATTAAGACTCGTCATGAAGAAGCCGCTTAGTCCTGACGGAGGAAGTCAGAGACCTACTTCCACTACAACAAGGATTAAGACAAGAATCCACTCAAGCCAGTTACCGGAAGAAGGTCAGAGACCTACTTCCACTACAACAAGGATTAAGACTGTAGTGCTGACGACTATAGAGTCATCAACACCTGTCAGAGACCTACTTCCACTACAACAAGGATTAAGACCCTCGACAAATTTAATGCGATCAGATTCTTCTATTATTTGTCAGAGACCTACTTCCACTACAACAAGGATTAAGACTGATTAAGCGTTTGACCATTAATCACGTCATAATCTGTCAGAGACCTACTTCCACTACAACAAGGATTAAGACGCTGACTCCTTCGTCATGAAGAAGCCAGATAAGCCGTCAGAGACCTACTTCCACTACAACAAGGATTAAGACTTATTAGGCCTTCTCAATCCACCAGGTTTTACCTGGTGTCAGAGACCTACTTCCACTACAACAAGGATTAAGACTGGAAGAATGCAGCTGCTCGATATTGTAGCATAAGTTCGGTCAGAGACCTACTTCCACTACAACAAGGATTAAGACTCGTCTCCCTCGACGAATGTGAACTTGCCGTCACCTGTCAGAGACCTACTTCCACTACAACAAGGATTAAGACTGCAAAGTTAACTATCTTCTCTGCAAGCTCCGTCAGAGACCTACTTCCACTACAACAAGGATTAAGACTATTGCTTCCCGAAGATAGGTCTAAAGAAACTGGTCAGAGACCTACTTCCACTACAACAAGGATTAAGACTACAAAGCTATTTGTGTATAGCTCTGTTTGATTTTCGTCAGAGACCTACTTCCACTACAACAAGGATTAAGACCTCTTACGATTCCCTCTGAAGGAAGAACAACTGTCAGAGACCTACTTCCACTACAACAAGGATTAAGACTTAGACTCAGGAGTCATAAAGAATCCACTAAGACCTGGTCAGAGACCTACTTCCACTACAACAAGGATTAAGACGTGACTACTCATTATCACGGACGACATAGCTTAATACTGTCAGAGACCTACTTCCACTACAACAAGGATTAAGACTGGATAATAATCCACTGAGAGTACTTCTAGGTCAATGTCAGAGACCTACTTCCACTACAACAAGGATTAAGACCTGTCCCGCAGGTAGGACAATTGAGCGAGTCGGTAAACTGTCAGAGACCTACTTCCACTACAACAAGGATTAAGACATCCACTAAGACCTGACGGCGGCAAAAGAGATAATGTCAGAGACCTACTTCCACTACAACAAGGATTAAGACCTATGAGATTGTGTAGTGCATCATCTGGACCCTGCGGCGTCAGAGACCTACTTCCACTACAACAAGGATTAAGACCTCAATATCATTAGTTTCACAATATAATTTAGCAAGCGTCAGAGACCTACTTCCACTACAACAAGGATTAAGACTTCGCAGAGAGAGATTACAGGGTTATTGATCACCGTCAGAGACCTACTTCCACTACAACAAGGATTAAGACTCAGAAAACTGGAGTAGTATATACTCCACGTCAGAGACCTACTTCCACTACAACAAGGATTAAGACGTGTATATCTTGTTTTAGATACAAAACTATTTGTATAGTCAGAGACCTACTTCCACTACAACAAGGATTAAGACCTTTGTATTCGTCGATTGATACTACGTTATAGTTGTCAGAGACCTACTTCCACTACAATAAGGATTAAGACACTATCGCATCCTTCACAGTTTTCGCAATTAACGTCAGAGACCTACTTCCACTACAACAAGGATTAAGACTTATCGGAAAATTGGAGTAAGATATACTCCACATCAGGTCAGAGACCTACTTCCACTACAACAAGGATTAAGACTTCTCTTCCTCCTGAATCTGTATTCACCATTAACCGTCCGAGACCTACTTCCCCACAACAAATTTATGGTTTAGCACTGACCCCCCTCATGCTCCTTTATGAGTGATACTCCTCTATCTGAAACATTGGTCATAGTCTAAAAAATAGATTTAGGGGGTTAATCACTTGATACGCTCAAAAGAATAAGATTCACTTTTATATTCTTATCCCCAAGAGTAGGTAAGCCCTAAATAGGATACGCTCTCTATTGATCATAGAGCAGTATCACTCCTCCAGTCTGCCAGTCTGCCCTGCTTGAGCAAAGCTTTGAGCACGAGCTAACATCAGGCCTCGGATGCGCTGTACTAGCCGTTACAATATTCTGAATAAATGCAGCAAACTCAGCATATCCACTAACTCTACCTAAGGATGCCTTTTTATTAATTCCCCCACGATAAGTTTGATTAACTCTCTCTACCCTGAAATATTTTAATGCCATAATTTATTGGTTTTATGAGAGTGCGACATTGCCCTCTCGGTATAGCACAAATGTACACC
>JBOFUP010000089.1:0-2464 GCA_051652645.1 Bacteroidales bacterium | reverse complement strand
ATTATTGCTCAAATATTGTTTTTCTATTCTCAAAACGATAGCTAGTACCTGATAGTTTTATCACCTCACATTTATAAAGTAATCGATCAAGTAGAGCTGTAGTAATGACTTCGTCATCGATAGTTTGTCCCCATTCAGTAGGAGCTTTATTTGTAGTTATTATGATTGAGGTTTTTTCATGCAATGCATTAATTAGATTAAAGAACCCAACAGCATCCTCTCTCTTTACAGGTAAAAGCATAATGTCGTCAATTGCAATCAAATGAGCCCTAAGTAGCTTATTGTAGCTAATCATTGCTGATGGAGATATCTCCTTCATCTTTATTATTGTGATAATCTCCTCCATTGTCATTAAATAAGCTTTATATCCCTGCTTTACTGCTTCATAAACAAGTCCCGCAGCTAGGTATGTCTTACCTGTGCCCGAAGGACCCATAATTATTACATTATAGGTTTGTTCCATCCACAATAACTCGCGAAGTTGCTTTACTTGTGGTTTTGTTAGCCCACTACTAAAATTATAATCAAAACCCTCTAGATCATGCTTAGGAGGTAATGCAGCTGATTTTAATCTTCGTTCTAGATCTCTAGAGTTGCGAGTTTGTATCTCATATTCAAATATTAGGGTAATAAACTCTATATATGATAGGTTATCAATCTGAGCTTGATGTATTATTTTATCCATATTAACTTTCAAGTGATACAGTCTTAGTCGACTAGCATAATCCTTGAGTAACTCTATTTTATTCATTTAAATAACTCATTATAGGTTTGTATATTACTTTTTTCGGGAATGATATCTGCGTAGATAACCTCTGAGGTTACAGGTGTATTAGTATAGACTTCTGTAGATAAATTACTCTCAATTCTAGACTTACTAGATACTACTTCTATTATGTTTCTAGCATTATATACACTACGTTCTAGGCAAAGCTGAATGGATTCATTTAGGAGTCTCGGGTTGTACTCCTTCATGTGATTTATAAGATAATTCAGATAATCTCTATAGTATTTAGGGTTTGCTGAAAATATCTTAACATGCTTAATATCAATTATATAATGCCTATATTATTTGTATAGGTGCACGATTATTTGTATATTTGGGCTTAAACCCTTGCATTATGATTAGAAATAAAGATAGCCAGCAGCTACGTATTACAGAATTTGAGACTCCCTTTGAGACAACTCTTGATTCTAGCAACCGATGGGTTCTTTTAGCCAACACACTTCCTTGGGATGAACTTTGCTCAGTTTATAATAAGAAAATGAGTCAAAAGATGGGTGCCCGAGCCATTGATGCTCGTGTAGTTATTGGTGCATTAATCGTAAAGCATCGCATGAAATTATCTGATATTGACACTATAGAATATATACGTGAAAATATGTATGTTCAATACTTTTTGGGTTTGCATGTTTACACCTATAAACCCGTTTTTGATCCTAGTTTATTTGTCCACATTCGCAAAAGGCTTGGCTTAAAAGAGTTTGAAGATATGACTACTTTCCTGATGAAAGAAGAAGAAAAGACGAAAACCAAAGAGGATAATGATGAGGATGATTTCAGTAAAAAAGATGAAGCTGGCAACACTACACACAAGGGAAGCATTAAGATTGATGCTACTGTTACGGACGCTGAGATTAAATATCCTACAGATTTAGATCTTCTAAATTCTGCTCGAGAGAAGTCTGAAGAATTGTTAGATAAATTATGTACTATTTCATCCTTTCCCAAGCCTAGAACATATCGTCGTAATGCTCGCAGGGATTATCTTACTTTGATTAAGAAGAAGGTAAAGGGCAAGAAGTTGCTTCGTAAAGGTCTAAGAAAACAACTTGGCTATTTGCACAGGAATATTGGTTATATCCACGCAATACTTGATAGCAATCCATATCTAATTCTCAAATTATCAAAGGCTGAGAGAAAATATTTTTGGATTATCCAATTACTTTATGACCAACAAAAGCAGATGTATGATGAGCGTATGAACAGCTGTTCGGATAGGATTGTTAGTATTCATCAGCCTCATGTTCGCCCTATTGTAAGAGGAAAGAGTAAGGGTAAAGTAGAGTTTGGTGCCAAGATCGGGGTTTGTGTTGATAAGGGTTACTCTCGAATTGATCATTTAAGTTGGGATGCCTATAATGAGTCAGAAGATTTATCTGTTCATTTGGAGAATTACAAAATACAACATGGCTATTATCCCTATCGAGTTTTGGCTGATAAAATTTATTTGAATCGTCAGAATCGCAAGTTAATGAAGGATCTTGGAATTGAAGCAGTAGGTGCACCATTAGGTAGACCCTCTAAAGAGTCAAAGAGACCAGAGTATAAAGCCAAAATGCGTAAAGCAGCTGGAGAAAGGAATGAAGTTGAAGGAAGTTTTGGAGTTGCAAAACGCCGATATGACATGAACGATATTAGAGCACGGTTAGCCAAAACTGCAGTATCTTGGATTGCGGTAGG
>JBOFUP010000088.1:0-22428 GCA_051652645.1 Bacteroidales bacterium | reverse complement strand
TATGACACCCACAGTGGAAGCCCGCAGATGCCAAAATCTTATCTGTAGCGAGACCCGGGATTGAACCGGGGACCTCATGATTATGAATCATGCGCTCTAACCATCTGAGCTATCTCGCCATTATTTTGGCACAACCAAGAGTCGGCAAACCCTCAATTGCACTGCAAATGTACTCTATTTATCCAAAACCTGCAAATTTAAGAGGCTGTTTTTTTCTCACCCCCAAACAATACTTAGATTACAAAGCTATTAAACAAGCGATTACGCAGATAATAAATTTACCATCAACTTATTTCAATATAGCTTACAAGGAGTGTCTGAATCAATAAACACAAGAGGAATTGCCAAAGAGTCGGCCTCTGCTACCCACTTATCTCTCCAATAACCATACAACTTAGGAGATAGAATAATATTATTAGGCGAAAACAACTCCACATAGTGCTTTAGATCTCCCTTACATCCTATATCTAATAAAAGGTAATCGACATAAAAGTGGCTTTCAGTAGTCATCTTAAATCGTAGAGTATCACTATTAAGGTACAAAAGTGATCTACCTTGACTACTCCATAGCGGTTCAAGAGAGTTATCAACAAATATATCACCTCTCCCTCTTCCACTCCACTTATTAAGTGATTCTATATCCCTATCTGAGATAGAGTCTGCATAAACGAAGGTGGATAACCCTTTGTACTCAATAACTACTCTTCTATTATCACAATATAAAAGCTCTACTCCTACTCGAGCACTCTCTACCCAATCATTATAGATTATAAAAGCCAATAGTACAACTACCGTAGCTAAAACTGATAATGCTTTCTTTATATAAGAGATTGGCAAGGCCAATATTATAAAGACTATATAAATCATCACACTCCAATATAATGGAATATACAATCCTTCAAAAGATGCGATTGGTTTTGATGCTATCCAACCTATTATAGAATCCATTGAATTGAGTGACCACTCTAGTATTGAAACCATTATAGCAATCTTAACATCGAATAGCATATATAATACAAGAATGGGAACCACCAAGGTAATGACGATATATATAAGAGGAAGAATTAGAATATTAGATAGAAGAAAAAGAGTTGGAAATAGATTAAAGTAGTATATCGTCAAAGGCGCTGTAGCTATCTGAGCTGATATCGTAACCATTGGAAGAGTTAGAATCAAGCGTAAAGCCTGACCCATCTTATTGATGCGCTCACCTATAGTCTGAGTAAATAGAATTATACCCAAAACGGCAACAAAGCTAAGCTGTGCTCCTATATCAAAGATAGAGTATGGGTCTATTACTATTAACACAAGGGCAGCAAAGAGCAACGTGTTGTATGGAGTTGTATTTCTTCTTAGTAATTTAGAAATGGCATATAGCGTAAGCATCAACGAGGCTCTAAGCACTGAGGGTGTTGCTCCAACCACTAATGCATAACACCATAGTAACAATAGAGGAATGATAATACGAATTACGTAAAACTTACTATCCCTGCCAATAAAAATAAAAAGTGAGGTTAGTATAGAGAAGAGAATAGCGACATGAAATCCACTAACAGCTAATAGATGAGACAATCCCCCTACCCTAAAGTTATGCTTCTGACCATCTGATAGGTCACTCTTATACCCCAACAATATAGCCTCTACAACAGAGTAATGCCTTACATCAGGCAATACTCCTCTTATTGCAACTAGAAGAGAGTGCCTACATTTAGCCGGTAATAGTGTTATTGAGTTATTAACACCAATAACTCCCCACATAGTACTATCTGCATACGAACTCTGAAGTATCCCCTTCCTAGTAAGGTATGTAGGATAATCGAATGCTCCTGGCAATGGGTTTCGTGAAGGATTATCAAATCTAGAGGAGTAAATAATCCTATCCCCAATCCTAAGAGAATCTGCAGAGTGTGACTTTGGAATATACAGAATTGACCTGTAATCAACATTAGCGAACCTCATCGATGAGTCTGCTACCGCATCTACTCTAAGCTCTAAAGATATACTCCTCTGCTTAGTACGTGGTGCATCAACAAGTGTAGCCCTAAAATAGGTAATATCATCATCAAACTCAATCTTACCACAACTCCTCTCCCATATAAGAAAGACACCTATAAACATTGAGAACAATACTGTTGATAACAGAGATAGATAGGTTACTATAGAGTCTTTACGATATACATAAAGAGAAATAAGAGATACTATTAATGGAATAGCAAGTAGAGTGAGTAACCATTGGGAAGGTATATATACAGAAAAAACCACCCCAACTATTAGTGGAAGTACTATACGCAAAAGCGGTACCTTACTAATAGGTGAGATGGCTCGAACCATAATAATGTGGTTTTAATATTATAAAGCCTTAAGCTCTGAGATTGTCTTGCTTGGATCCGTTGACTTAAAGACAAAACTTCCAGCAACAAGAGCATCAGCCCCTGCCTCTTTTAGTTGTTTACCTGTCTCAAGATTAACCCCTCCATCAACCTCGATAAGAGCCTTTGACCCTTTTCTCTCTATAAGCTCTTTTAGGCTACGAACCTTATCCACACAATATGGGATAAACTTCTGATTACCGAATCCTGGATTAACACTCATAATAAGCACTAAATCTAGTTCTGCTATAACATTCTCTAGAACATCAACCGGGGTATGAGGATTAAGACTAACACCCGCCTTCATTCCAGCATCCTTAATCTGATGAATAACTCTATCCAAATGTGTACACGCTTCATAATGAACCGTCATATATTCAGCACCACAATCTTTAACCTCTTGAACATATCTCTGAGGCTCAACTATCATAAGATGCACGTCTAGAGGCTTTTTAGCATGCCTTTTTATATACTCAATAACAGGGAAACCAAAAGAGATGTTTGGAACAAACACTCCATCCATAACATCTATATGCAACCAATCTGCTTGACTTGCATTTAACATCTCAACATCTCGCTGCATATTCCCGAAGTCAGCAGAGAGCATAGAGGGTGAAATAATCATTAGCGGTACTATTACTGTATTAATAAATTAGTTGTTCTCTAGAGTGATTGACTCCTCTTGAGCCATCCTAGCCTCTTCTAGCTCAATAATCTCCTCCGAGCGAGATGTCCAAGGACGCTTACCAAAGATCTCCTCTAGGTCTTCTTTATATATAACCTCCTTCTCAAGAAGTAGATTTGTCAAACGCTCATGCCCATCACGATGCTCAAGAAGCAACTCCTTAGCTCTATTATACTGCTCGGCAATGATAGCTGCCACCTCTTGGTCAATAAGCTTTGCCGTCTCATCACTATAAGGCTTAGAGAACGAATACTCCTGACCTGATGAATCATAATAGCATATATTTGGCAATTTCTCACTCATACCCATATAAGCAACCATACCAATAGCCTGCTTTGTTGTCCTCTCTAGATCATTCATTGCACCCGAAGATACGCGACCTATGAAGATCTCCTCCGCAGCCCTACCTCCAAGAGTTGAACACATCTGGTCTAGCATCTGCTCCTTGGTTGTAATTTGTCTCTCCTCAGGAAGATACCAAGCCGCACCCAATGCTCTACCACGAGGCACTATAGTCACCTTAACTAGTGGATTTGCAAACTGAAGGAACCAACTCAATGTTGCATGACCCGATTCATGTATTGCAATTGCTCTGCGCTCCTCTTGTGTGGTGATCTTAGATTTCTTCTCCAATCCACCTATGATACGATCCACGGCATCCATGAAATCCTTCTTCTGAACAAAGTTCTTCTGTCTTCTAGCTGCAATAAGAGCAGCCTCGTTACATACGTTTGCGATGTCAGCTCCAGAAAAACCTGGAGTTTGGCGCGCTAAAAAGTCCACATCAACTGATTCATCAATCTTCAGAGGACGAAGATGAACTCCAAAAATCTCTTTCCTATCATTCAATTCAGGCAGATCAACCGTGATCTGACGATCAAAACGACCTGCTCTCAAAAGAGCTTTGTCTAGGATATCTACCCTATTGGTTGCTGCTAGTATAATAACACCACTATTTGAACCAAAACCATCCATCTCTGTCAGTAGCTGATTCAGGGTATTCTCTCTCTCATCATTTCCTCCCATGTTGGCATTCTTTCCCCTAGCTCTACCCACTGCGTCAATCTCATCAATAAAGACAATACATGGTGATTTCTCTTTCGCTTGGCGGAATAGGTCTCTAACTCTTGAAGCTCCAACTCCAACAAACATCTCAACAAAGTCCGATCCAGAAAGAGAGAAGAAAGGCACTTCCGCTTCTCCTGCAACAGCCTTAGCCAAAAGTGTTTTACCTGTACCCGGAGGGCCTACAAGAAGTGCACCCTTAGGTATTTTACCTCCCAACTCTGTATATTTATCTGGGTTTCTAAGAAAAGCAACGATCTCTTCGATCTCCTCTTTAGCCTCACTCAGACCTGCCACATCTTTAAAAGTAACTCGTGCTGCTGGATTATCTTTATCAAAAACCTGAGCTTTCGATTTACCAACATTAAACACTCCTCCACCAGCTCCTCCACCACTCGACATACGTCTTATGATAAAGAACCAAAAAAGTGCAAGCAAAATGAACGGACCAAAACTTATAAGGAAACCCCAGAATGGATCTCTCCCATCTTCGTACGTTACAGTCGCTGTTATATTTGGATATAACTTAATCGTCTCCTCAAATTTATCTACAGATGGTATATTTACAACCAACTTAGGATCTTTGCCTACATTTTCGGATGAAATTTCCAAGATTTCTGCTGCCGTAGACTCTTTTAAATCAACTACAGCTTGTCCCTTTTCTCTATAGACTGTTATATTATCTACGTCATACTTTGATAGAACAGACTCAAACTTTGTCCAGCTCACCTCTTTGCTTACTCCTTGATCATTAAACAGAAGTAACCCAAGAAATGTGGCTGCTATTACTGCATAAATCCAGTATAAATTAAATTTAAACTTCGGCATTTTCCCTTTGATATTTGGTGTCATTTATTCCTCTCCTTTTTGTTTGTTGATAATAATAGTGCATAACACAAAAGTCGTTCCAAAAGATCACTTACAGTTTACTCATGACATAATTACTTAATAACTGATGACATTGGCACTATCTTTGTCCATTTTACAAGGGCTAAAGGTAGATAAAAAAAACTGTACCACTAAAAAAAAGTATCTATAATGTTTGCAATTTAGCAAAAAGAGCATACCTTTGCAGTCGTAACAATCAGGGTTCCTTGGCCGAGTGGCTAGGCACCGGTCTGCAAAACCGTTTACGGCAGTTCGAATCTGCCAGGAACCTCAAGAAGTGCTAACTAACCATCATTGGTCAGTTAGCACTTTTTTTATGCACATCCCTCAAACTCTCTCCACAACAGTTGAATTACTAAATTGAATGGATCAAGATCAAAACTTGTGAGACTGTTAACTCCTCTTTTTTGGGGGAGGATAACATATATTTTAATCTTGCATAACCTCAATAAGAAGGATTTTATATCTGTTACACCAACCCTATAAGCTTTTATTTTTGCGTTTAATGATTCTCTCGCGACGTTAGTTCATCTAGATTAGAATTAAAACCTAATATTCTATAATGAGATTTAGCATACAATGGCCAGCCAAAGTAATTTTACAAAATAGATAAAAGTCGTTTCCCTTGTCAACATATTGCCGTTTTGAAAAATTGAGTTGTAGAGAAGTCTTGCTCAACTCTTTGAGTTTAAAATTCATACTCCTATCTCTACATCTATCTAATTTAACAGATAGGGGTATTGCTCTTTACAATTTAATCATTGAGGCTATCTCTATTGCATGAATGCTCACTATTAGCGGTAGCATTGTATTAATAACATTTTGAGATTTAAGATAAACCCCTCTATTACAATAGTAACATATCGCCACTTATTGCAACACCCTATTGTAACCTCTAAACACTTGACTATAAAGAAGTATTGCAATACAACAATAGAAACGAGCAAAACTAAGACTCTGTGAGATATATTTACTGTTTCATTAATAGCGATTTGTTAAATTGATGTAGCCACTTAACGTCACTACTCACTTTGGGACTTCTATTGCGAACTGATTTGACTAAATATTACTTGAAAATTATACAAATATAGTTAGGCCTCAAGATTTTGTAAAATTGGTATGATATACGGAAATTTCAAACTCTGAGGCTTAAAAATTCGTCTGTCCCTATCTAGACCTCTTACAATTAACATTTCAGGGTCTTAATTCTTACATTACTCGCATCTTTATTCATTTTACCATCAATACAATTACCTAAATCACATAAATAGTACAGAGTTTTTAAGATAAAAAACATAGGTGGCAATAGAATCTTATTACCACCTATTGCCAGCACCTATTGCCACCCGTAAACATTTGATTATAAAGGAGTGTTGCAATATGGCAATAGAAACGCGTAAAACTAAAACTCTGGGTAATGAATTTGCTGTTTCATTAATAGCAAATTGTTAAAACACATGATTCGTTAACTCTTCCTCCTTACTATTAGTAGTCATTAGCCCCTTCAACTGCTACCCAAAAAAAGGAAACCCTCTGCCTAATGGCAAAAACGCTGTGACATCACACAAATTTTGCTTAGAGTTTAGGGCAAAACCTCTGAGGATTTAGAGCGTTACCTCTTAGAGTTTTCACCCAAACTCTAAGCGTTTTTTAATAGCTATCTTTTTTAAGCTATCTATCATATAGTGTAGTGTAGATGTTAAATATAGTAGCCCACTTTTAAGAGTGGTGATTAAAGATGTATTAGGATAGGCATTTTTCATGTAACAATATATTATCACAAGGTAGAGGTCGTTTTTATTTCATTTATGCATTGTAATATTTCAATTTTACAGAGCAAAAATACGGTGTCGCTTACTTTGAGTAGAGGTTATGCTAAGCTAAAACGATTAGGATAAGAGAGTAATAGGTAATACTGAAACGAGATAAGCATAGTTACTAGCGACTGACTAACAGCAATCTCGAACCTATCATTATGAAAGCTATATAATGAAGATTTAACATTATCTTGAGAAATAATTGTTATATTAGGGCCGAAATAACCATGTTAACGGATAATAATACAAATGAAAAGACAAATCATCGAGTGCGTACCTAACTTTAGTGAAGGTCGCGACATGGCGGTTATTCGCCAAATTACGGATCAAATAGAGTCTGTTGAGGGTGTTAAACTTCTGGATGTTGATCCAGGAGCTGCGACAAACCGTACAGTTGTAACATTTGTTGGTGAGCCGAAGGAGGTGATTGAGGCTGCTTTTTTAGCAATAAAGAAAGCTTCTGAAGTCATTGATATGCGTCATCATAAAGGTGCACACCCTCGTATGGGAGCAACGGATGTTTGCCCTCTAGTACCTGTGTCTGGAATAAGCCTAGAAGAGTGTGCTCAGCTAGCTCGAGAATTAGCAAAACGAGTTGGTCAGGAGTTGAATATTCCTATCTATTGTTATGAATCGGCTGCATTAATCCAAGAGAGAAAAAACCTTGCCACTTGTCGTGCTGGAGAGTATGAAGGTCTTGCAGATAGAATTACTACTGATAGATGGAAACCTGATTTCGGACCAAACGAATTTTCTAAACATGTAGCGCATACTGGAGCTACTGCAATTGGTGCTAGAGACTTCCTTATTGCTGTAAACTACAATCTAAATACCACCTCAACGCGTAGAGCTAACGCCATAGCATTTGACGTTAGAGAGAAGGGGCGCCCAATGCGAGAGGGCAACTCCCCAATAGGTAAAATAGTTAAGGATGAGAAAGGTAATCCTATACATATACCTGGAACACTAAAGGGAACAAAAGCCATTGGATGGTTCATTGATGAGTACAAGATTGCTCAAGTATCAATGAACATAACTAATATTTCTGAAACTCCTCTACACGTAGCTTTCGACGAAGTTACTCAAAAAGCAAATGATAGGGGAATAAGAGTTACTGGAACCGAGATTGTTGGTCTAGTACCCAAAAAGACTCTTATTGATGCGGGTAAATACTTCCTTAGAAAACAACAGCGATCCACTGGTATATCTGAGAGTGAAATAATCAAGATAGCTATTAAGTCAATGGGGCTTGATGATCTAAAACCATTCATTGCAGAGGAGAAAATAATTGAATATCTACTTGAGGATAAGAGTGCTGCAAACTTAATGGACATGACTTGCAAGGCTTTCGCTCATGAGAGCGCTAGCGAATCGCCTGCACCAGGGGGTGGCTCAATTGCTGCATACATGGGTGCTTTGGGTGCTGCTCTAAGTACGATGGTAGCAAACCTATCTTCTCACAAAGCAGGATGGGACAGCAGATGGGAAGAGTTTTCTGACTATGCCGAAGCTGGACAATCATTAATGAGTGAACTCATATGGCTAGTTGACGAAGATACCCGTTCATTCAATGGTATTATGGATGCTTTATCTATGCCAAAAGGGAGTGACAAAGAGAAAGCTCTTAGACTTGAGGCTATGGAAGCTGCTACTCTATATGCTACTGAGGTGCCACTTAAAACTATGAGAGCCTCACTAAAGGTCTTGCCATTGGCCATAGAGATGTCAAAAGAGGGAAATCCAAACTCTGTTTCGGATGCTGGAGTAGGGGCTTTAGCTGCTCTGGCTGCTGTTAAGGGTGCATGGTTAAATGTCAGAATCAATGCTAGCGGACTAAAAAACCGGGAATCAGCAGATGCTATTCTAGCTGAAGGTAGAGACATTCTATCTAAAGCTATTGCATTAGAGCAAGAATGCCTAATGATTGTTGATAATAAAATAGGTTAACTTCACCTTTTACCAAGAGAAACAGAATGACAATAAACGATTTTCAAAAAGAGATACAAGAGGGTATTCCAACCATCTTGCCTGAACTCCCGAAATATGACTCTGAAGTAAATCATGCTCCTAAGCGTAAGGATATCCTTACGCCTAAGGAGAAGGAACTTGCTCTAAAGAATGCGCTTAGGTACTTCCCTAAAGAACAGCATGAAATCCTAGCCCCTGAGTTTGCTTACGAACTCAAAGAGTATGGACGTATATATATGCATAGGCTTAGACCTTGTCATACTATGAAAGCGCGACCATTGAATGAATACCCTCATAGATCTAGACAAGCTGCATCTATAATGATGATGCTTCAAAACAACCTAGATCATGCAGTAGCTCAACACCCTCACGAGCTTATTACCTATGGTGGTAATGGAGCTGTATTCCAGAACTGGGCTCAATATAGATTGACCATGAAATACCTATCGGAGATGAGTGATCATCAGACACTAGTGCTATACTCTGGTCACCCTATGGGATTGTTCCCATCTCACCCAGATGCCCCAAGGGTAGTTGTTACAAATGGTATGATGATACCCAACTATTCAAAACCTGATGATTGGGAGAAGTTCAACGCTCTAGGTGTTACTCAGTATGGGCAAATGACTGCTGGCTCATTTATGTATATAGGACCACAAGGCATCGTTCATGGTACAACCATCACTATACTTAATGCTGGAAGAAAACTTCTAAAAGCAGGAGAGAGAGACCTACGTGGTATGATATTCGTCTCATCTGGATTGGGGGGTATGTCTGGTGCACAACCAAAGGCTGGCGTTATATCTGGTGTTGTATCTGTCATTGCGGAGATAAACCCCAAAGCTGTTGAGAAGCGTCATGCTCAGGGTTGGGTAGACGAGGTATATACCTCACTTGACAAACTCATTCCTAGAATTCGCTCTGCCAGCAATAACAAAGAGGCCATTTCGTTGGCTTACCAAGGCAACATTGTTGATTTGTGGGAGAGACTAGCTCAAGAGGATATTCACATACATATTGGATCTGACCAGACTTCACTTCATAATCCTTGGGCGGGTGGTTACTACCCTACTGGATTTAGTTATGAAGAGTCAAACAAAATGATGGCAAACGAGCCTGAAAGATTCAAAGAGGCTGTTCACGACTCACTCAGAAGACAAGTAGATGCCATAAACATATTAACAAAGAGGGGAATGTACTTCTTTGACTATGGCAACGCTTTTCTCCTAGAGGCCTCTCGTGCTAAAGCTGAAATAGTAAAAGAGGATGGCACATTCATATACCCTTCTTACGTTCAAGATATAATGGGACCTCAATTCTTTGACTATGGGTTCGGGCCATTCAGATGGGTGTGCACATCTTGTGATCCTAATGATCTTGAAAAGAGTGATAAAATTGCAGCTGAGGTTTTAAGTACAATTAGAGAGAGTGCTCCTGAGGAGATTTGTGGACAACTAGATGATAATATTCATTGGATCAAAGAGGCTAAAAAGAATAAGCTGGTTGTTGGCTCTCAAGCTAGGATACTATATGCTGATGCCGAGGGAAGAATAAAAATTGCACTAGCACTAAATGAAGCAATTCGTAAGGGTGAGATATCAGCCCCAATAGTTCTCGGGCGCGACCACCATGATGTATCTGGTACAGACTCGCCATACAGAGAGACATCTAACATTTATGATGGTTCTTCATACACTGCCGACATGGCAATCCAAAATGTTATTGGCGATGCAGCTCGCGGTGCTACTTGGGTTTCAATACACAATGGTGGTGGTGTTGGATGGGGTGAGGTTATTAATGGTGGTTTCGGATTGACTATAGATGGCTCACAACAAGCAGCACGTAGACTTCAAATGATGCTTCATTGGGATGTAAATAATGGTATAGCTAGACGTAGTTGGGCTCGAAATGAGTCTGCTATCTTTGCCATTCAACGCGAGATGCAGAGAACTCCAGGTCTTGTTGTTACTCTCCCTAACATAGCAGACGACTCAATAATAAAGACAGCACTAGAAAACTAAATACCTTAAACAACCACGAAAACTATGATACACTATATTAGCCCAGAATATTTAACTATTGACGACATAAACCGAGTATTAACAGGTGAATATCGTCTTGAACTATCCAAAGAGTCAATAGAGAGAATCGAGAAGTGTAGAAATTATCTAGACCATAAAATGGTCTCTCAAAAAGAGCCAATCTATGGTATAACAACTGGATTTGGATCTCTTTGCAATATAAGCATAGAGGCAAATGAGCTTTCGCAACTTCAGAAGAACCTTGTTATGTCTCACGCTTGTGGAACTGGCGATGAGGTTCCTAGCGAAATTGTAAAGCTAATACTATTCCTAAAGATACAATCTCTTTCTTATGGCTATTCTGGAGTGCAGCTCATCACAGTGCAAAGGCTTGTTGATTTTTACAACAACAACATTCTTCCTATAATATACCAACAAGGATCACTTGGTGCTTCGGGTGACCTATCCCCTCTTGCTCACTTGAGCCTTCCTCTTCTAGGGCTTGGGGAGGTGATGTATAAAGGAAAAAGGATGGAATCAAGCCAAGCACTAGCTGAGCTAAATTTAGAACCTATAAAGCTTCAATCAAAAGAGGGATTATCTCTGTTGAACGGGACTCAGTTTATGAGTGCTTATGCAGTATGGTCTATTGTTAAAGCAGAAGAGATATCCGAGTGGGCTGATACAATCTCTGCTATATCAATTGATGCCTTTGATGGCCGAATATCTCCTTTTCATGATGCTGTTCATAGAATCCGCCCTCACCGAGGACAACAAGAGACAGCTGCTCGCATCAGACAACTTCTTGATGGCAGTGAAATTATCGAGCGTCCAAAAAAACATGTACAAGACCCTTACTCTTTCAGGTGTATTCCTCAAGTTCATGGTGCATCTAAAGACACTATACACTATGTAAAGTCAGTAATTGAGACTGAGATAAATAGTGCTACGGACAACCCTAGTATAATACCTGATGAGGATCTTATTATCTCTGCTGGCAACTTCCACGGACAACCTCTAGCTCTTGCTATGGATTTCCTTGCTATAGCTGTAGCAGAGCTTGGTAGTATATCAGGACAGCGAACCTACCAACTAATTAAGGGTGAGAGAGGACTACCTAAATTCCTTGTTGCAAATCCAGGTCTCAACAGTGGATTCATGATACCTCAATATACTGTAGCCTCAATAGTGAGTCAGAGCAAGGGGTTGTGTATGCCTGCTTCTGTAGACTCTATTGAATCTTCTCAAGGACAAGAGGATCACGTTAGTATGGGTGCTAATGCTGCGACCAAACTCTTCCGAGTTGTTTGCAACACAGAACGCGTATTAGCTATTGAGCTGTTCAATGCTGCTCAAGCACTAGAATTCCGCCGTCCCTTCAAGAGCTCACCTCAACTTGAGGACCTTGTTAGCTGCTACAGAGAGGTTGTTCCCTTTATTGTTGAAGATGAAGTCATGTACACCCACATAGAGAGTTCAATAAAATTTCTTCAAACATCTAGAGAGTCAGAGTATGCGCTTGCTGATTAAAAACATAAAAGAGTTGGCTCTTACTGAGTCCGAAATAAGAGATAAGGTGTGTGGTAAGCAAATGGCAGTTATGAACAACATTCCAAATGCATACCTTCTCGTAGAGGATGGAGTCATATCTCGCTTGGGACCAATATCAGAGTGGAACGATGAGCCAGTGGATCAAGTTGTAGATGCTAACAATGGATATGTACTTCCCTCTTTCTGCGACTCACACACTCATATTGTTTATTCAGGTAGCCGTGAGCAAGAATTTATAGATAAGATAAAAGGTCTATCCTACGAGGAGATAGCAAAACGAGGTGGTGGGATACTTAACTCAGCTCACAAGCTTCACGACACGAGCGAAGAGGATCTTTTCGAACAAGCAAAAGCAAGAGTAGACGAGATGATACGCTTCGGGACTGGAGCCATTGAGATCAAAAGTGGTTATGGACTAACTTGTGAGGATGAGCTTAAGATGCTCAGAGTAATACGAAGACTAAAGCAAGAGATGCCTGTCGAGATTAGAGCTACATTCCTTGGAGCTCACGCCGTTCCTTACGAATATAAAGGCAGACAGAAAGAGTATGTCGATCTTATTATATATAAGATGATACCCAAAGTGGCACGTGAGAACTTAGCTGACTTCATTGATGTGTTCTGCGACAGAGGATTCTTCACCGTTGAGGAGACTGATCTAATGCTCAAGGCAGGGGCAATTCATGGGATGCGCCCTAAAATCCACGCAAACGAATTGGCACTCTCTGGTGGTATTCAAGTTGGTGTAGCAAACAATGCACTCTCTGTTGATCACCTTGAGTTCACCGGTGATCAAGAGATAGAGTCTCTACTCAACTCCCAAACAATGCCATCTCTACTACCAGGGGCTGCATTTTTCCTTGAAATGGAATATCCCCCTGCTAGAAAGATGATAGACGCTGGACTACCTCTTGCTCTTTCTACTGATTACAATCCTGGTTCATCTCCTTCGGGCGATATGAAATTTATTCTCTCACTTGCCTGTATAAAGATGAAGATGACACCAACTGAGGCTCTAAATGCGGCAACTATTAACGGGGCATATGCTATGGGAATAAGCACAACACACGGATCTATTGCCATTGGTAAAGTAGCAAATTTCTTCATCACCAAACCAATTCCGTCTCTCGAGTTCTTGCCATACGCATACACGTCCAACCTAATAAGTCGGACATTCCTTAAGGGTGTAGAATATAAATAGAGCTATTGCTCATACTAGACCAAATCAACCACCTCTTATCTGATTTAGCTAAACCAGATAAGAGGTGGTTGATTTTTTAATTTCTCATCGCGCTATCAATCAAAGAACCAACAAAGTAGACTAAAAATAATTTAATATTGTAGAGTAAACTAAAGACACTTCTCATCTGTTGAACGTTTATATATAATAAACACTTTTAAACAATGAGCCAAATATCCGCAAACGAGGTAGTTGCTTGGGTGAGAGAGCTTCACCACAACTGTGAGAAAGAGATCACAAATAACGAAAAGAGAGAACAAAAAAGATACTCTCTACTAATCAGAAACCCCAATGAGAAACTCTTCCTAACAAAGATACTCGACGAATCATGTCAGATCAGAGACAACAAAAAACTATCTAAAAGGGTCAAACTTCTAATAGAGAAATATGGGGTCCCAAAGTTCTTCAATGCTACAGACCGAAGCTTGATGTACATGTTCAAATATGTTGGTCACCATTTTGACTTTGTTGCAATGCCTATATTCAAGGCTAAAGTTAGACATGATACCTCATCTGTCATTATTGATGAAGCACGACCTAATCTTACAAAACACTTAGCAAAACGAAGAGCTGCTGGAATAGGGCAAAACATCAATCTTCTCGGGGAAGTTGTACTCGGTAATGCCGAAGCTGACAATAGATACAACCACTATCTTGATGCACTTACCGAGGACGACATCAACTATATATCTATAAAAATATCTGGTATATACGCACAAATTCACCCTCTTAACTACTTGCAGAGCAAGGAAGAACTAGTTAAACGTGTTGCTGCAATATACAGACAAGCTATGGAGCACAAATACGTTGATCAAGATGGAATAGCTCACCATAAGTTTGTCAACCTCGACATGGAAGAGTATAAGGACACTGAACTTACCCTAGAGGTCTTCAAGAGTGTACTCTCTATGCCCGAATTCAAAAACTATAGTGCTGGTATAGTTGTGCAAGCATACCTTCCTGACGCATGGGCTTTCCAAAGCGAACTCCTCGAATTCGCTCATAATAGGTGTGCTCAAGGTGGTGCCCCAATTAAGATGAGACTAGTAAAAGGCGCAAACCTCCAAATGGAGAGTGTTGTGAGCTCTCTTAAACACTGGGAAAACCCAATCTTGAGAAGTAAAATTGAAGTTGATGCCAACTACCTTCGCATTATTGATAGAGCTTTAAAGCCTGAGAATGCAAAGGTTCTAAACGTGGGTATTGCTTCGCATAACCTATTCTCCATAGGATATGCTTTCCTACTAAGTCAGAAAAATAAAGTGCAAAGCGAAGTATCGTTCGAGATGCTCGAAGGAATGGCAAACCATATATGGAGAGTTCTATGTAAAATGGGTAGACAAGTGATACTATACACTCCTGTTGTCAAGTCTGAACATTTCCTAAACGCAATATCATACCTCGTTCGCCGTCTAGACGAAAACACTGGTCGTGACAACTTCCTAAGCTACTCATTCAACCTCAGAGTAGACTCAGTCGAATGGGACTTCCTTGAGAAACAGTTCCTAAGTGCTTACACAGAGAAAGACAAAGCTTTCCCTAAGCCTTTTAGGACTCAAAATAGAAACCTAAACTCACCATACGAAAGAGTTGACACCTCTAATTTCTTCTCCGAAGCAGACACAAATTTCGACCTACCTCAACAGCGTACATGGGTTGATGAGATAATTAAGAAATGGAAGAAAACACCAGACGATACGCCAACAACTATACCTGTAATGGTCGGCTCAAAAGAGATTGAGAATAACAGATACCATCACTACATAGACCACTCTCAACTAGAGCAAGAGGTAATGACATATAGAGTATCTCTAGCAAACAGAGACCAAGTAGAGGAGATTCTACAAATAGCACACAGTGATAGTGTTGGTTGGAGAGACCTTTCACTTGAGGATAGAGCAAAAATACTTTTCAGCGTAGCCAACAACATATCTGATCGACGAGGCGATCTAATCGGATGCATGAGCGCAGTAACGGGCAAAACAATCATGGAAGGAGATATCGAAGTATCTGAGGCTGTTGACTTCTGCCGATTCTACCCTGTTTCGATGAGATGTTTTGAAAATCTACAAACAGTTAGCTATAAGTCAAAAGGAGTAGTTCTTGTTATTCCACCGTGGAACTTCCCCCTAGCAATACCAGTTGGTGGAGTAGCTGCAGCCCTAGCCGCAGGTAATTGTGTAATACTTAAACCTGCAACAGTGGCTGCTCCTATAGCTTTTGAGTTTGCTCGATGTTTCTGGGAGGCTGGCGTTGCAAAAGAGGCATTGCAAGTTGTTGTGTGCGACAGTCGTGATACTCTCAACTATCTAACTAAAGATAGCCGTATAGGACACATCATTCTGACTGGAGGGACAGATACTGCAATGAGTATTGCTAACGAGGCACCTTCCACTGCTCTCTCGGCAGAGACTGGAGGTAAGAACGCAATCATTCTCACATCATACGGCGATAGAGACAAAGCTATACAAAGCGTTGTAACCTCAGCATTTAGCAATGCAGGACAAAAGTGTTCTGCTTGCTCCCTTTTCCTTGTTGAAAAAGATATATACAACGATGATTCATTCAAATCTAAGCTATACGACGCTGTTACAAGCATACAGTGTGGTTCGGCTTGGGAGAGTAATAATATAGTGGGTCGAATGGTTACTAACCACAACGACAAGCTACACAAAGCTCTTGAGCTTCAAAAAGGCGAGGAGTGGCTTGTCCCTCCTATATTCCTTGACAAGGAAAAATATACTCTCAAACCATGCGTTAAATGGGGTGTGAAGCCAGGTAACTATACATTCGACAATGAAATCTTTGCTCCTGTGCTATCTGTTGTTTGCATAGACTCTCTAAAGCAAGGCATAGAGTATGTAAATAGCCTAGAATACGGACTAACCTCAGGACTACAAAGCTTAAATGAGAGTGAACACCATGAGTGGATAAACTCCATTCAAGCGGGGAATCTATACATCAACCGTGGTATTACTGGAGCTATAGTAAATAGGCAGCCATTCGGTGGGGTCAAACTCTCTTGCTTTGGTGCTGGACTTAAAGCTGGCGGTCCAAACTATGTCAGCTCTTTAGTCAATTTCACTAACAACAACTTAAGCACAAAGGGCAAACACCCATCTATATACAATGAGATAATAGAGCTACTACCAAAAAGTGACTATCTTATCTTCGACAGAGCTGTTCATAGTTATCAACAGAATTTTAACAATATATTCTCTAAAGCTGAGGATATAAATTGCATTATGGGGGAGATGAATATATTAAGGTATACTCCACTTAACAACATTCTTCTAAGGCTGTTTGGTGAAGAATCCATCTTGGATATATCACTAGTAGCTGTTGCATCCCAAATAGTAGGTACTCCTCTTATCATATCATATGACACTGATGAGAGCCGAGTGGATCAACTAGAGATAATCGCTAATGCCACAGGAGCAATGCTTCATAAACATGACAAAAAAGCACTTCTTTCAAACCTTGACGAGTTCGAAAGGGTTAGAACTTGTGGAATAAGATCTATTGAGCTGCTTAAGTCTGCTAGTAAGATTGGGAAATATGTAGCTGATCAACCAATACTCATAGAAGGACGTGTTGAACTTCTTCACTACATCAAAGAGCAGAGTATAACTTATGAATATCATAGATATGGATCAATACAAGAGGAAAGGGTAGCTAAATAACCCAAAACAAACCATTTCTCTTGAATAACGATGAGCCTCTCACTTGGATTCTTAATCAAGTGAGAGGCTCATCCTTTTCTAAACACAAAGAGATACTTATAAAATATCTGAGAGTATCTACATCCACTTTGCTACTCCAAAAACAAGCACGTATTTTGCATACTCCTCTAAGAGAAAGCATTAGAACTTAACTAATACATACTTACTCCTCCACTATATTATCAATGCTTAGATAGTTAATCGCATAACAAAACATAGTACAAACGCCTATTAACATCAATCATTATTATCAAAAAAGAAAGAGCATAGCAGTAACCGATGTTTACTGCTATGCTCTTTAACTCTACTATTATCTGAATAAATACTCTGGATATCAATCTACTTTGATCAGCTTAGAGGCCTGACCAACACCATTCTCGCTGAAAGCTTCCACCGTAAAATAGTATGATTGGTCTACTGTCAAGCTCTTTAGAAGCATCTCATTACTCTCGTATACCAGCCATGAGTTGTAGAGTTTGTCTGGAGCAATACCCCAACGAATATTGTATCCTTGAGCACCCTTGACCTCGTTCCAAGTCAACTTAGCATCTCTTCTATCCTCTCCTCTGTATACATTTAGTTTTTCTACTCGATCAACAACTTTGCCGCCACCGATACCGAATACACGAATATCAGAGATTGCTAGATTTGGGGTTGGTATCTCAATATTGTTATATCGGATATAACGCGCCTTTGTTGCTTGGTCTAGCTCTACATAGTCATTTGGTCTATCTTTATAACTGTTTGAACGATCAACTAGTGTGAACCAATTGGTTCCATCCATTGAACCTTCAACTGTGTATCTATGACGAAGAGTTATATCTTTTGTGTACATATCGCTCTTGTAGTCATAGTAGTTAACCTGAATGGCATGTACCATTGATGCCTTACCAAGGTCAATCTCAACCCACTCGTTCGAAGCATTTGTATTTGCCAACCAAAAGCTTTTAACCTGCTCATCAACAATATTGTCTGCAGAATAACCCTCTTTGACCGACGATGCCTTAACGGGTCTCTTGTAAGAGAGTAGCATCCAGCCTGTGAATTGTGATTTGCCGCCTTTGTCCGCTGGTGCATAGCGTGGATAGTCTCCAAAATTACAGTCGCTATACATCAATCCATCTTTATCAAAATAGGTTGGGAACATACACAGACGTCTCTCCCAATTCACATTTGCAGATAGAGCCATTGATGCAAAGTGCCAATAGTTTCCTCCAGGTCCAACGACAGTACTACCATGGCCAGCGCCATTCATCCATCCTCCTGCTTTGTAGGATACAGGATTGTTAGGAGCGTAAGTGTATGGTCCTAGTGGATTATCTGCCATATACACACCATCGGCATATACGTTGAACTCCGTTCCGGGTGCTCCATATTGCATATAGTATCTACCATTATGCTTAGTTAACCATGCACCCTCCATGTATCCAGCAAGTGTGGTGTCTGAGTGGTTTTCACCAAATCTCTCCCATCCATGCTTATCCATGTCAAGCTTGAAAAGTTCGTGTGTAGGTCCATCAACATGGAATCGTCTGTTACGATCTAGTTTCTTTCCCCTTAATGGGTAGGTATTTGAAGATCCCCAGAACATATATGCTTGTCCATCATCATCAATGAAAAGCGCAGGATCTTGAAGATCATAAAGTATAGATGCTACACCCTTCCAATCACCTTTCTTAGGATTGTCTGTGTATAGTATGCTCATATTACCTGAAGGATTACCAGTTACATAAAGCACTGAGTCCTTATAGTTGAAGGCTGCAGGTGCATTAGATCCCTCGAAGTACCACTTCTCTGGTTGTATAAACTCCCAGTTTAGTAGGTCTGTCGAATGCCAGTACCCCATTGAGCGTGTAACAAACATATAATACTCACCACGAAACTCAACAACGGCAGGGTCTGCTCCAGAGCGGTATGATATATCCCTCTCTGAGTCGTAGATCATGTATGTGTAGTCAACATTGAGAGGGTTACAATATGTACGCGAACTCATTGATTGAGCTGATACTCCTGCTAAAGAGATTATGATTAGTGAGATGAGTGATAAAATACAACGATCTATTCTCATATGTTTTATAGTTAAGTATATTATCTTAATTGATATTACTGATATATTCAGGAGCATAAGTAATGCCAAGTTTTTCCAATCCAGACTTTATTTCTGGTGCATTCATGAAGAGCTTCCACAAGAGTCCAGTACGATAGTTCTCTATCATTGGGGCAATAGTTAGTTGATCTATAGCTAAGTATCCATTAGAGTACCAATCATTACTCTCACTAAATCCATCGTAAAAACCGTATTTACCCCATAGCTTATCTCCTTTCTCAAAATAGAAGTACTTCAATGCACGCATAGCCTCCTCTGGCGCATAAGGGAAACTAGATAGAGCGGCCGTAGGTGTTATTACACCAAGATCATTGTGTGGATCGTGCGCACTGTACCCTGTCATTGTATATCCAGCAGTCAGACCCCAGCACTTTTCACTGTATCCTTTGTAGTTCTTTGGGTTGTCAACGCAGTGTGCGTAGTTTGCCATCACGTGATTTCGAGTAACATCCCAGAAGTTTGCATATTTGTCTGCGCTTCCCTTAGGAGAGAATCCGATGTAGGAGTAGTGTGCCCAAAAGAGAGAACCACCTCCAGCTTGTGCATTATGAGCTAGACGTAGTGGGTAACCATATGGTGCTTCATCTCCAACAATAGCACCATCACGTGCCCACCCCTTATGGTAAGCTGAAGCTGGTATAGGGTGAGTTGGTGAAGATGCACCAAGGATGTATGCAATAAGACACTCGTTATATCCCTCTATCGGGAAGTTCATCTCCCAACCATGAGTTGGCGACCAATGCCAATAGAGAACATCATGGTTATCTTGTTGATAGAAGTTGAAGTCCATCTCGTGCCAAAGCTTATTTATCTTCTCAACGAGAGCCTTCTCTTGTGAGCTGTCTCCATTGAAATACTCTCTTGCACAGATGAGACCTTGCATCATAAATGCACTCTCTACGATATCTCCTCCGTCATCTTTTGTTCCAAAGCCCTTTGTCACACCTGTTGGACCGACCAACCAATGTGGCCACATACCATGAAATCTATCCGCTTTTGCAAGGTAGTCAACAATTTTGTGCATGCGTTCAACAACAGCTGAACGATCAATAAAGCCTCTTTCTACTGCAACTATCAATCCAGCCACACCAAAACCACTTCCTCCAAGAGTCACAATATCTTGGTCGTTTGATGGATATATGCCATCTGGATGTATCCTTTCACATGCCATACCTGAGGTTGCCTCTGCTCCATCCCACATGTAGTTGAGATGTACTCTCTGAATATAGTCTAACATTTCCTCGTCAGAAACAAACGTTTCCGGACGCACACTCTCGGGATTAGCACCTGATTCGGGCTTTCCTTTTGAGTTAGTACAGTTTGTTAATGCAATAATTGCTAGCATCAACAAGGAATAAACTCCCACTCGCAATCTTTTCATAGTTAAGTTATTAAAATATATAGTAGAACAATTGAGACAAATAGATGGTTTCTTTTGGAGTACTATTAGAGCTCTTTGATGCTTTTGAGGTGCTAGATCCTTAAATCTAGACTAATTTGAGTTCGCCAAAATACTCCGGTCTATGAAAGTCTGGGGTTGGCGTATTTATTGGATTCCAACTTAGATAGTGAGGCAAAGCTGTTGCATCTGCACATTTATAGAAGTTAGCATTGATACTCTCTGGTAGTTTGTTTGCATCTAGGCCAATGACCTCAAATGGAATTACTACAGTTAACTCCCATTTAAACATTCCTTCCATCTCACAAAATGGTCGGCGTGGAATACTAGGGTATCTAGCTATCTTTGCCATAAGATCTGGGGAGAGATACTCTGACTCTGAACGACTAAGTCGGCGCGCTGCAAGAGAAGTTCCTATGCAGTTAAACTCAAAGTTAAAATAGTGTTCATCTCCTGGCACCTTTACAAAAAACTCTACACAACTGTCCTGCCAAACAGGTTCTTGATCTTTACTATTCTCTGCTCGAAGACAGTTACCACTAACGATGTACCTTATATATAGGCTAGTCTCTGATCTAGCAATATAGAAATTACATATAGGTCTGTACGGGAAGCTTTCCCAATTGAGTTGATCCACGCTCTGATACTCTGCTTTTTCCTGAAGGAGTTTAACTAATTGTTGTGAATCTAAAGAGTCTAAAGCTTCAATAAGTGGTACTTTAACTGTTTTCATAGCCTGTATATTTAATTAGATTATTATATAATATTATTTTTTACAAATGATTAATCACAATAGTTATTACTCCAAAGAGTGCTATTGCTGAAATAATTGACCCTACAATCCTATTCATTATAAATAGTCGTCTAAGTGTAAACTTCTTTCTCAATTGACCAAATAGGGTTGTTATAAAGCTCCACCAAATCACAGCACCTAGTGCTATACCCGATATTCCCACTGCTATCTCATCTATCGCGATGGTGTTATGGAAAAAGCTTAGTCTTGTGTAGAGACCTATAAAAAGAAATATAATGAATGGATTCGATAGTGTTATAAATAGTGCCGTAACAAAGTCTTGTCCATAGGTGGCTGTACCATTGCGAGAGGCTCGTATAGAGTTGATTGGATTTGATCTAAGGGTTAAAAGACCAAACCCAAGAAGAAGAATACTCCCTCCAAACTGCAACATAGACTCGTGCTTTGCTATGAACTCCATAATAAATGATACTCCCATCCCTGCAACAATTGCATATATAATATCGGATGCCATAGCCCCTATCCCTGAGCAGAAACCGTGCCAACGGCCCTTGTTGAGAGTACGCTGTATAACCAGTACTCCTATAGGCCCCATAGGAGCCGAGACTAGTGCTCCTATTAATATCCCTTTCATAAACGTCAATAACATCTCTAGATCAGCTTTGATATAAGACGCAAATATACGAAAAATGATTATCTTTGCGCATTGAACGAAAACAGTTTCAAAACTCACATACTTACTTAAAAGAGAATGATTCGTTTTTTTAGAACACAATCTCAGTCTGTGATTGCTGTAGGCAGCAACCACGACTTTTCACAAGAAGAGATTCAAAAGTTAATCT
>JBOFUP010000087.1:0-1006 GCA_051652645.1 Bacteroidales bacterium | reverse complement strand
GAAAGCTTAGAGATATAATAGTTAATACGACTCTTCCTATGTTCTCTAAATTTCATAGACTACAAGTTATATTAAATTACATAGATATAAATAAGTTAGTTCATGTTGAAAAGACTAACTATAGAAAGGTTGTAAAACTGCCCCCTGAATTCGTTGCTGATATCAACTCAGTGAAATCTAGGTTACTAGGAGTAAAGCGAATACAGGAAGCCAATGTGAACTCAGTATACGGTCAATCTAGTGCTGCCTACTATACTGATTTCAGAGCTAAATCTTTGATAGGGCACATGTATGCACATGAGTCTCGTAACTCTAACTTTAGACATTTACCTGTTAAGTTTGTAGAACCAGACTTACTAGTCTTCGAGAACCACATATACAATCAATTAAATAATATGTTTGATATGACACTCTACATTCAACATCCGGATAATCTATCGACTATATCAGAGACGAATCGATATTATTTTGAGAAATTGGCTAAGCTAGATATAATGATAGCATTGTATGAGAATGAGTTAAAGTTCTTAAGAATAGATCAAGGGATAGGGACTATTGATTTACAGTTAGATAGATTTAGTACTGCGGCTGGTGAGAGAGAAGAGTTGCTAGAACTACTCAAAGATCTAGCACAAACGGAACAACCGATGGTATATAGATTCTAATATATAATTAAGGGGACTTCGGTCCCCTATAAGATTTGGCCCAAGTTAGCTATTTTCAATTATATATTATAATTTTGGTATCACAAATAATATATTAATTGGAGGAGTAAAATGAGTATAGTAACATGTAATGAGGTTGTTGTTATTGAGCATGGTGGTAAGAAATATAGCATTGGGGCGAATAGGAATTCACTAGAACGTCTAGTTGAAGAGTTCTCGCTCGAAGAATTCGCTCTTGAAAGAGTGATGAGAGTGATTAGAGATCCAGCTCCACTAGTTCCATCAAAGCATATTTATAATTTGTTATTCATGCCTGAGGTTTGTATGAAAGTTTTAGAAAT
>JBOFUP010000086.1:0-50923 GCA_051652645.1 Bacteroidales bacterium | reverse complement strand
ATAACGATTTTAACAGATTCAACTGCGCCATACTCTTCAAGGGCAGCTCTCAAATCAGACTCTTGAATTCGGTAGTTCAAGTTACCAATGTAAATGTTCATAGAAAAAGAATTAGATAAATGTATTAGATCTTGATAGTCAGTAATTATATACCATCATGATCGAGGACAAAGAAAGATATATTTTTTTGTTTAAGCAAATCTTTTATATCTTATCTGTTGTTCTAGTAGTCTAAATTGGTTGTGAGTGTTTCATGTTGCTTTGGCAGAGATCCTTTATGACAAATAAATCATTGACTAATAAATGAAAAGAGTATTGCTTGTACTTGTTCAACTTTTTATAACAGGACCAATTTTTATAGTATTGACTGTTATTGTCTCCTTTATAACCATAGTTGGATCGTGGATATTTGGTAATAGATACTTTGTTGATTATCCAGGCCGGGTGTGGGGTTGGGTTACTTGTTTAATATCTATGCATCGTGTTTCTGTATTCGGACGCAATAATATTGATCCCCAATCATCTTACGTATTTGTAGCCAACCATCAAGGAGCATACGATATATTCCTCGTATATGGCTACTTGCGTCACCCTTTTCGTTGGATAATGAAGCATCAACTAAGACATGTGCCTATACTAGGGACAGCTTGTAGGGTTACGGGTCAGATATTTGTTAATCATAATAATCCCTCATCTATAAAACAGACATTGCGCCGAGCAAAAAGTTATCTAGAAGGAGGGACCTCTATATTGATATTCCCTGAAGGGGCACGTACTAAGAGTGGTTTGATGGGCAAGTTTAAAAGAGGTGGTTTTCAAGTTGCTGTCGAGCTAGGGCTGCCTATAGTCCCCATTACAATTGATGGAGCATACGAAGCTATGCCTAGAGGAGAGTATAAGTTGACCCCCACTCATATGAAGTTAACAATACATCCACCTATCATAACAAAAGGGATGAATCAAGAACATATTCCAGATCTTATAGCTGAAGTAAGGCATGTTATTTCAACAGCTCTTCCAGAACATAGAAAGTAGGGTTTCCTGTGAAAGAGAGAGATTTATTTATATTCTGAAAACAATTTCAGAACTAATGATGTTATATAGTAGAACAATAATAAGATATCCCAATTCCAAATGCATAGCAAATAGACTGACTTTTTATTCATTTTTATCCCCATAGTGAAACTGCCTGAGAAGGTCGTTTCACTTTTTTTTTCTCATAATCAAATTTATTGACTTACATTTCCTTCACATCTATCATTATGATACTCCAAAGAGTTGTATACTGACTTAAATCTAAACATTTTTCGCTTACTTTGCAGCTTAAATCAATCTGCAAAAGCTGTCTATGCAATCAAAAGAGAAGAGATACTGGATTATTATTTTATTGGCAATAGTCTCTATTATTCCATGGCTAGGATTTTACTACTTCTACACTAAAGGAGAGCCACGCGAGGCATTAGCTTCACAAGCAATGTTGGAGAGTGGTAATTGGATCTTACCACAGAGATACGGTGATATGTTTGCCACGAAGCCACCTTTCATGCATTGGATTTCAGCTTTTATTGCCAAGATTACCATTGGAGATGTAAATGAGTTTATTGCACGCATACCCGCAGCACTCTCTGGTATAGGTATAATTCTGCTCACTTTCAAGTTCTTTGTAAAGCGATACAGCATTCATGTAACTACTATTGCTTCAATGATTCTTCTTACAGCTTTCGAGATGCATAGAACTTCTATGGAGGCTAGGGTAGATATGCCCCTATCTTTTTTTATGATTTTGACTTTATTGTATGTATACAAAAGAGTTGAATATGGGGCCACAAAGTTAAATTGGTTAGCAATTGTACTCTCTGCAAGTGTTGCTGTATTAATAAAAGGTCCTGTTGGAGCAGTACTCCCTTTGGGTATATATGCTCTTTACATGCTCTATAAAGGTGAAAATATTCAACGTATAGTTATCGAGATGTTTAAGCTCGGTCCAGCATCATTAGTCTTACCACTTATGTGGTACATAGCAGCATATAAGGTCGGAGGTGAGCTTTTTTGGGAGACTGTCTATAATGAGAACTTCGGTCGATTTACAAGCACAGAGAGCATGGGGCACCAAGCACCATTTTATGCAAATATTGCATATTACATAATGGGATTTATTCCTTGGTCAATAGCTCTATTGGTCGCAATGCCAAGCTACATATTAAGTTTTGCAAAGTCGCCAAAACAGAGAGGGTTAGAGGCCTACAAAGGATTTAAAGATCAGCCATCAGTTATTCAGTTTACATGGTTTGTAGTTGTTATTGTAACTATATTCTATACCATTCCATCAGGCAAGAGGAGTGTATACCTTTTACCAGCCTATCCATTCCTTGCTATACTATTAGCTCAATGGTTTGACAAACTATCACAAGTAAGACATTGGTCATTAAAGTTGACAGCACATATCTTGGTTCTGCTATCATCTTTTATGATGCTAACTATCTCACTTTACAATCTGGGGATGGGTAGACATAAATCTTATTTGACATTCTCGAAGAGAATTCTCTCAGGTGAGACACACTTTACTCTATCTTCAGTAATACCATATCTAGAGGATATAACATCTCAGGGAGCTATCTTAATAATAGTTGTGCTTGTATCTACAATCTATCTTATTGTTCAACTCTCAAGAGGAGGTCGTCGTTCACTTATATATGGCATATTTGGATTGATGTTTTCGATCAACCTTCTACTAGATGGATACATACTACCTCCAATAAAAAATAACACATCTTTGAAGGAGTTTGCCCTTGATTGTAAAGAGATCTCAGGAGATTCACCACTATACATGCCCTCTATGGATGGTCTCCGTTTTTATGTTATAAACTACTACCTACACAATAAATTAGAACCACTTGATCGCCGTGAGGCTGCAAATCAAGGATACTGCTTTGTTATAGAGCCTGATTATGAGGCTTTAAAGCAAAAATATGAGGATCGTTTTGAGTTTGAGTTGATTCATTCAACATCAAATAGGTATAATGACGTACGTAGAGTAGTTTTGTTCGTTAAGTTTAAGTCAAAATCCAACTAACAAGAGATGATAGAGTTATCAGTCGTAATAACAGTCCTCAATGAGGAGGAGAACGTAAAGATGATGATTGAGCGTCTTACTAAGGCACTCATAGGGTTGAGTTATGAGGTTATATTTGTTAATGATGGCTCTACCGATAGGACCGAAGAGTTAGTCAAAGAGTTTGCAACACCTCAGATAAGGATTGTTAGCTTTACTCGTAATTTTGGACAAAGTATAGCTATGCGTGCTGGTATTGATGCCGCACAAGGGAGGTATATTGCATTTATGGATGGCGATCTTCAGAATGATCCAGATGATCTGCCAAATATGTTATCGCAGCTAAAAGATGAGAATTGGGATGTGGTGATGGGTTATCGTAAGCAGCGCAAGGATAATAAGTTGCTTCGAAACTTCCCTAGTATGGTTGCAAATGCAATGATTCGCAAAGTAACAGGCATAAAATTGAGAGATGGAGGTTGCTCTCTTAGGGTATTCAAGAGAGAGTTCGCTCAGGGATTAGACCTATATGGCGAACTACATAGATTTATTCCTGTACTTACAATTATGCAGGGGGCAAGGGTTAAGCAAGTAGATGTTCAACACCATGAGCGTCTATATGGCGTTTCAAAATATGGATTGAGCCGTATTTTCAAGGTGATACCAGATCTACTCTTTATATACTTTCTTAAGAATTATAGTCTCAAGCCGATGCACTTCTTTGGAGCATGGGCAATGGGGTTTGCGGTAATAGGTAAGCTACTTATTTTTTGTGCAATTATATCTTCTCTAATAGATATTCATTTCCCATTATCGCTAACCATCATAGGAGCCATATCAATATCAATGGCTATGATTGCCGTGGCTATAGGGTTGATTTCAGAGATACAAATGCGCATCTATCACAGCTCTGAAAAGAACCCAGTATATAGGCTCAAGAATCTAAATGATTGATCAGATGAGCATCATAAGATATAAGAAACAGTTGTTTCAGCTTCTAAAGATTGTAGTAACTATTTGGGCTATATATTTTGTAACAACCAAGATAGATATGCGCGAGGCATGGCTATATATTAGCAATGCCTCGTTTCCTCTTTTGCTTCTTGCAATATTACTTTATGCCCTCTCAAAACTTCTTTCAGCTCTTCGCTTAAATCTCTATTTTCGAGAGATAGGTATAGAGATAGATGAGATTAAGAACATTAAATTTTACCTTCTGGGTATGTTCTATAATCTATTTTTACCAGGTGGTATTGGTGGGGATGGGTATAAGATTTATCTTATAAATAAACAGCTAGGGATGTCAACAAAGCTAACCACAGCAGGAGTGCTTTTGGATAGGCTAAATGGTATGACAGCAATACTCTACATACTCCCAATGACGGTTTATTTCACTCCACTACCGGAGTGGACCAAATGGGTGGCACCTCTTGTTATCATCTTAGGCTATGCTATATATAGATTTTTTGGTTCAATATTCTTCCCATCATTCACAAGAGCCGAGCCAAATACCACTATCTACTCTGTCATACTTCAATCCATGCAGGTTTTGTCTGTGTACGTTATATTGATGAGCCTGGGTGTGCAAGGTAGTTACTCAGAGTATACCATACTATTTTTAGTGTCCTCACTCGTCTCTGTCCTTCCTATATCTGTGGGTGGGATGGGTATACGTGAGATGGTTTTCTTGGCAGGAAGCAACTACTTCGGTCTCAATCCGGCTATATCTGTTATGGTAAGCTTTGTATTCTATCTAATCAATGCTCTAGTATCCCTATCGGGTATCTACTTTCACATAGGAGAATTCTCCTTAGTTAAATCAAAATTCAGTTCGAAATGAAAATAGTTGTAACAGGAGCAGCGGGCTTTATAGGTTCTCAAGTTGTAGCCGCACTTATTAAGCGAGGTGATCAAGTTGTTGGGATCGATAATATAAATGACTATTATGACCCCACTCTAAAGTATAGTCGTCTTATTGAGAGTGGTGTTTTTAAACAGGATATTGTGGATGATCAGCTAGTAGATAGCCGCACTCATAATAACTATAGATTTATCAAATGTAATATAGAGAATAGCGAAGTTATTGATAGGCTATTTAAACAAGAGAAGTTTGATAAAGTGTGTCACCTTGCAGCTCAAGCAGGTGTTAGGTATTCGATTGAGAATCCACGAAGCTATATTGATTCGAATGTCGTAGGATTTCTTAATATTCTAGAAGCCTCACGTAGAGAGTCTATCAAGCATCTGGTTTATGCTAGTTCAAGCAGTGTATATGGCAAGAGTGCTGCAGTGCCATTCTCGGAGTTGGAGTGCGCTTCTCATCCAGCTAGTTTGTATGCAGCCACTAAGCGAGCAAATGAGCTTATGGCTCACTCTTATAGCTCACTCTATTCAATACCAACTACTGGACTTCGTTTCTTCACAGTATACGGTCCCAAAGGTCGTCCAGATATGGCTCCCATGCTATTTGCAGATGCTATAGTAAAGGGTGAGTCTATAAAGGTTTTTAATAATGGTGATATGCTCAGAGATTTCACTTACATAGACGATATCGTTGAGGGTGTAGTTAGGGTTATAGATCATAATGCAACTATCAATAGAGAGTGGGTCCCTACAAATCCAGAACCATCAACCTCTTGTGTCCCATACAGGATTTATAATATTGGGAATTCAGATCCTGTCAAACTGATGACTTTTATTGATATTTTAGAGAGAGAGATTGGACTTAAAGCACAGAGGGTATATATGCCAATGCAGCAAGGGGATGTATATCAAACAAATGCTGACACTTCGCTTCTTGATGAGGCTGTCGGATTTAAGCCTAGCACTTCCCTTGAAGATGGGATTAAGGAGTTTATACGTTGGTATAAGGAGTACTATCTGTAACTATCTTGTGCCCTCACGGGCAAATTCGTATATATAAATATATCTAGAACCTTTAGATGATATATATCATTTTATTGCTGTTCAGTAAAAACTTTAAAGCACAAAATCTGTTCCGAATCGTCGATTAGTAGGCGATTCGGAATTTATACTTAAAAAGTAAGCCCCCCTATTCTCAAAAAGTGTTTTGCTAGGTAGTGTATAATATTACCCTATAATGCCCGTCAAGCTGCTTAAATCGCATATTCATTCTTGTCACATAGAAGACTCCTTTCTATGTAAACAACTCAAAAACTTTATAGTCTATACATGCCCTATATATTTACGGATAACATACTTACCCTTAAATGGATGTACTAGTTGAATTGAGAACATCAAATAAATTTATGAAAATAACGGTGAGGCAACACCCTAAAACCTCAGAGTTTTGACCCTAATCTCACAGCAAAATCATGAAACATCACTGAGTTTTTTCTATTTGGCTGAGTGTTTTGGTGAGTTAGACAGTGTGTAACTACTAGTTAGGCAGTAGATAAAGCTGGGAACTCTCTTTTTTGCAATGAGAGAGTAAAGCTTAAGAGTTAATCAAGTAAATAGATTTAATAAGTTCTTCTTAAAAAAGCGACTAAATCTTCTCACAGAGTCTTAGTTTTGATGATTTCTACCTACACACATAATATTTAGCTTAATACTATATGCTATTTATGAAATTTGGGCGATAATATTGTGCTTAACAGAAACAAAGATGAGATTAATGTAAAAATAAGTACCTGGAAATGCTATTTACAAGAGGTGTAGATATATGAAACTTGATTTCTAACTCATAGAGTTGCAAACAAAATTCAACAAGTCGATTTTACAAAACATAATTATATTGACAATAAACAGATCATTTGCTCTCTCTTACAATATTACTTCGAGAAGCCATCATATGCCTAGTCGGACTAAATATACCCACAAATTTTGGACTTCATTAGATGGATCTATACTAAAGACTATTTACTAGGTTAAACAAAATAGATAGAGATTCTTCCTATATAGGAAGAATCTCTATCTATTTCTATCTTTTCTTACTCTCTATCATCTCTTCAAACCAATTCCAAAGTGCATCATCAGGGACGGGAGCATCCAGAATAATAGGCTCTTTAGAAACAGGGTGGATAAACTCCACATGACGTGAGTGCAGAGATATTCCAGCATCGGGGTTTGAGCGTGGGGCACCATACTTCAAATCACCCTTTATAACACATCCCATTTTGGCTAGCTGGCATCGTATCTGATGGTGTCTGCCTGTCTTAAGATCTATCTCAAGAAGGTGATATTTCTCAGATGATGCAATAAGCTTATAGTTTAGTATAGCCTCCTTGGTCCCAGGTTTAGGAGTGTCGTATGCATATGATTTATTCTGCTTCTCATTCTTGATCATAAAGTGGCGAAGCTCTCCTTCTGGTTTTGAAGGAGCATTGTAAACAATGGCCCAATATCTTTTGCGAATAGAGTGTTCTCTAAACATCTCATTCAATCTAGAAAGGGCTTTGCTTGTTTTGGCAAAGATAACTAATCCACTAACTGGTCTATCTAGTCGGTGTGTTACACCGCAGAAGACGTTGCCAGGTTTGTCATACTTCTCTTTAATCCAATCCTTTACGATCTCAGATAGCGGTTTGTCCCCGCTTTTGTCTCCTTGTACAATCTCCGAGCAGCTTTTGCTGACAATGATTATATGGTTGTCCTCGTAGATGACTTTCATGTAAGGGGTGTTATTACATATTCATACCACCACATACGTGGATGGTTTGTCCAGTTACGTATGATGAAAGGTCAGAACCTAGGTATACGCAAGTGTTTGCGACATCTTCAGGCGTACCGCCACGACGCATAGGGATACCAGCCTCCCACTGTTTGCGTACATCTTCGCTCAATTGGTGAGTCATATCTGTAACGATGAACCCAGGAGCGATAGAGTTTGCGCGTATTCCACGAGACCCAAGCTCTTTAGCTACAGACTTAGCAAGACCTATCATACCTGCTTTAGAAGCGGCATAGTTTGCTTGGCCTGCGTTGCCCGAAACACCAACAACAGAACTCATGTTTATGATGCTTCCAGAGCGCTGACGCATCATGATTGGAGTGATTGCATGTATGAAGTTGAATGCAGACTTTAGGTTTACATTGATAATCATATCCCACTGAGCCTCGTCCATACGCATCATCAAGCCATCTCGTGTGATACCCGCATTGTTTACTAGAATATCAATACGTCCAAACTCTTTATGTATCTCTTCTACAACTTTATGCGTTTCGTCATAGTTCGCAGCATTTGATGCATACCCTTTTACACGAACACCCAAAGCAGCAATTTCTGCTTCAGTGGCTTTTGCATTTTCGTCAATATTTAAATCAGTGAAGGCGATATCAGCACCCTCTTGTGCAAAACGTAGAGCGATGGCTTTACCGATACCGCGGGCAGCACCAGTAACAATCGCTACTTTACCTGACAATAGTCCCATAATAGTTTACGTTGTTTATGTGTGTGAATAATTCAGTCTTTTATTGTTGAGCTTTTAGAAGCGGATCAAGAATCCACCGCTTGAGTAACCTCCACCAAACACTGTTACGCCAACGTGTTGGCCTTTGTTGAACCTTGTTTGTTCCTCTGAAAGCACCGTTATGGCACTAGCAGAACCAGTGTTGCCATATTGGTCTATGTTGTTAAGGAAGCGATCTAGAGGTACGTTTAGGTGATGTGCCACATTTGCAACAATGCGCTTGTTAGCTTGATGGGTTATAAGGTAGTCAAGATCATTTATTGTTAATCCCTCTTGGCTTGTGATGTGGTTAAGTGCTTCGCACATGAATTTGGTTGCATTCATAAATACATCACGTCCGTCAGGCATAATGATACCCTCTTTAGGTCTCATATATACTCCTTGAGGACCTTTTCCTATATGACCTAAACCGCGAGTGAATACCTGAAGAATCTCAGGTTCATTCTCTTTTTGCGATTCGCTAGAGAGGAAGCAGGCGACAGCAGCATCTCCCCAAAGGTGTCCAGACATAGGATCTTCGGGGTGACTATATGCCCAGTTATGGTCGCCGCAAACGATAAGAGCACGTTTTGCTTTGCCCATAGCCATATATCCTTCAACTATTTCAAGAGCATTGACAAAAGAAGAGCATGCAGATGATACGTATATCGCCTTTGCATTCTCAATGTTGAATTCTCTTTGGATAACGTGTGCAAGTGTACCAACTGTATCCTCTGGGGTATAGCTAGCAGCAACTATTAGATCCACTTGGTCCAAATTGTAAGGAAGATTCTTTACTGCATTCTCTACTGCGCGAGCAGCCATTGAATGAAGTCCCTCATCGTCGGTAGCTTTGGAGCGTGTTGTAATACCAGTACGTTGTTTAATCCAATCGCTGGTTAATCCATTCACTTCAAGAAAGAAGTCGTTGTGGACTCTTTCTTGTGGAATATAGTGTCCTAGAGCATTTAAGAACATAACTATTTTTTCTAATCCTATTTTGTTTTAATTCCGTTGAATACCATATCCATTATACGGCTTCGAAGTTCTTTTCTATCTATTCCAAGTTCGTTAAATGTCCCCTTAATATATGGTACATCTAAGCCTTTTAAAGAATAGTGCAGAACCAGTGCGATACCATCCACGCTATCCACTTGAAAGATATCATTATCGACACCCTCTTGTAGTATCTTGCGTAGGGTTGTTACTTCCATCTGATCGAAGTATCTACGTACTTGTTCTACTTTCCATATATCTCTAAAGAAGCGAGCCCTCAGAGTGCCGTTTCTAACTACTGTCTTCTTGACAGCATCCATTCGGGTAAATATGTAGTCGTGTAGTTTTTCGTCTGCAGGTACCTTTTTAGAGGCTACCTCTTGAAGTGAATCAACAAGTTGCTTTAGTTCACTCTCAATGACAGCAAGGTAGATCTCTTCTTTATCCCTAAAGTAGGTATAGAGTGTACGTCTGCCTTTGTTTGAAGCAACAGCAATATCGTTCATTGTTGTAGACTCAACTCCGTCTCGAGCAAACAGCTGTCTTGCTGTGTCTATAAGTAAGTTTCTGGTTTTTGATACTGCCATACTAAAGCTGCACATTTAAATATACACTGTGCAAATGTATGAATTATTTGATAAGTATCTATAAGCTTAGCTATTAAGCTTTGGGTATTAACACTTGTTAAAGTGTAACTATTTGATAAACAAATGGTGTATGAGCTAACATAATGATTAGTTCATACACCATTTAATCTATAAAATAGTTAATCTGAGTAATATTATACTCTTTTTATTATCTCCATGCCTTTGACAATAGCCTCTTCGTTCATAGGAAGAAGTTTGTGGTGTCTTTCTGGAAGAGTCTTTTTCAAACCTGCCATAACGCTCTCAAGCTTAACAACAGGAACAAGCTTTAAGTATCCACCAAGAATGAACATGTTGAACACCTTTTGCATACCCATTGCAGAAGCTGCCTCCATGGCCTCTATACAGTATACTTGGATGTCTGTACGAGTGGGTTTCTTATGAATACCATAAGAGTCATATATTAATATACCACCAGGTTTTACTTTGCTTTCAAATTTTTCTAGTGATGGTTGGTTAAGTACAATTGCACAGTCAAACTCATTTAGTACTGGTGAGTTAATTCTCTCGTCGCTAACGATAACCGTAACATTGGATGTACCTCCACGTTGTTCAGGACCATAAGATGGCATCCAACTAACCTCTTTGTCTTCCATCAAGCCTGAGTAGGCTAGTATTTTGCCCATCGAAAGAACACCTTGTCCTCCGAAGCCGGCTATGATAATCTCTTGTGTCATTACTTTTGCTGGAAATTTAAATTATAAATCTTTCAAATCGCCCATAGGGTAAACAGGGAACATATTTTCCTCCATCCACTTGTTAGATAGTGCTGGGGTTAGTTTCCATCCTGAAGAACACGTTGCTACTATCTCCACAACAGAGGTTCCTTTGCCAGCCATAGAGTTTTCGAAGGCTTTGCGAATAGCACGTTTAGCTTTTCTAACAGAGGCAGGTGTGTGAACAGCTTGTCGGGTAACATAGCATGTTCCATCTAGTTGAGCCATAAGGTTTGACATTTTAAGCGGTGCACCAGTCATAGAGGTGTCACGACCTTCTGGACAAGTTGAGGCTTTCATCCCCGGAAGGGTAGTCGGTGCCATCTGTCCACCTGTCATACCATAGATGCCATTGTTGATGAAGAACATAGCTATATTCTCACCACGATTAGCTGCGTGAATCGCTTCAGCAGTACCGATAGCAGCCATATCTCCATCTCCTTGGTATGTGAATACCATCTTTGATGGGTTTACTCTTTTGATAGCAGTAGCTACAGCAGGAGCACGTCCATGAGCCGCTTCAGACCAATCAATATCTAGGTATTTGTATATAAATACTGCGCAACCAACAGGAGCCACACCGATGGTGTCGTTTTCTAATCCCATCTCTTCGATTACTTCGGCAATCAAGTTGTGTACTACGCCGTGGCTACAACCAGGGCAGTAGTGCATTGGTGTATCCAATATCAGGCGTGATGGTTTGAATGCCAGATTCTCTGGCTTCATTATATCTTTTATATCCATTGTTTCGTTAGTGTATTCGATAAGTTACATAAAGAATTTCATAAAGTAGTGCATAGCTCTTACTGCAATAGCTCCACCTCCGCAATAGAGAAATAGTTGGCGATCGTCTGATACAAAGTATATGACAATCGTAGCTAGAGCTAAAATGTAGAAAAGAATCACTAGTACTTTTGATATCTGTTGTTGTTCCATCTATCTTAAAATGAGAGCTAGGCTTAACCTATTACCTTAGTTTTTAGAGCTTCAATAACCTCGTCTGGAGAAGGGATAATACCACCCATGCGTCCGTAGTGTTCTACCTTTACAGCGCCGTTAACAGCTAGTCTAACGTCCTCTACCATCTGACCTGCGTTCATCTCAACAGTTAGCATTCCTTTAACTTGTTTCGATAGCTCAGATAATTTGTTGTATGGGAAAGGCCAAAGAGTGATAGGTCTAAGAAGTCCAACTTTGATCCCAGATTTGCGAGCCATCTCCACAGCCTTCATACAAATGCGGGCAGAAGATCCGAAAGCAACAAGAAGGTATTCAGCATCTTGTGTCTCAAACTCTTCGAATCGTACTTCATTCTCTTCAATTAGTTTGAATTTCTCTTGAAATCTAATGTTGTTCTTCTCCATCTCTGCAGCGTCAAGCTCTAGTGATGTGATAACTCTATGTTTGCCTCCTTTTGGCTTACCCATTGTTCCCCATGGTGAGATTTTCCCAACCTCTTCGTCTGTCCAACGAGGCTGGAATGGAGGAAGAACGACTTTCTCCATCATCTGTCCAATAATACCATCTGTAAGTATCATAGCAGGGTTGCGATATTTGAATGCTAGTTCGAAGCCAAGGCCAACAAAATCTGCCATCTCTTGAACAGAAGATGGAGCCAATGTAATCAATCTGTAGTCTCCATGTCCACCTCCTTTTACAGTCTGGAAGTAGTCAGCTTGTGAGGGTTGAATTGTGCCCAGGCCTGGTCCACCACGCATAACATTAACCAAAAGACAAGGAAGCTCAGCACCACCAATGTATGAGATACCCTCCATCTTCAAACTCATACCAGGGCTAGAAGATGATGTCATAGCTCTTTTACCACAGCCAGCAGCTCCGTATACCATATTGATAGCAGCAACTTCACTCTCCGCTTGGAGAACTACCATACCTGTTGTTTTTTCAGGATTCTCCTCCATTAGGGTCTCAATAATTTCTGATTGAGGAGTAATTGGGTATCCAAAATATGCATCTACACCATAACGAATTGCTGCATGAGCGATAGCTTCGTTACCTTTCATTAACTTGATATCTTCCTTCATCTGCTTATAATTTAATCTTATAGATGGTTAAACACGAATCAGGACAAACAAATCCACAGCTAGCACAGCCGATGCAAGCATCTGGATTCTCCATGTAGGAGTAAGCATATCCTTTATTATTTACCTCTTTTTGGGTTAAAGCCAATACTTTAGTAGGGCAAGCTACTACGCAAAGACTACAGCCTTTGCAACGTTGTTGGTCAATTACCACATGTCCTCGAAATTTTGCCATAACGTTTTGTTTATACTTTTGTTTAATGTAAATTCTTTTGTCTTCTTCTCTACACTGTTGTATATTAAAAAAGACAAGTTAGCAGGAGCATCTCAAAGAGAAGCGCCCACAAACCTGTCAATCTTATATTACCTTAATTATACTAATCCCTAATGTTATAATACTATTTTGATGCTCTCTCAAGAGCTTTTGCTTCGTTCCATATCTCATCCATCTCGGAGAGTGTCATATCTTTCAGTTGGCGCCCTTGTAAAAGAGTTTTCGCCTCAAGGTAGTTAAATCGGCTAATAAATTTCTGGTTTGTGCGCTCAAGGGCATTCTCTGGGTCTATCTTGTAAAGTCTAGCAGCATTCACTAGGCTAAAGAATAAATCGCCAAATTCCTCTTCCATTTTTTGTTGGTCAAGGTTGTTTATCTCGTGTTTTAGTTCGGTAAACTCCTCAAGAACTTTATCCCAAACCTGTTCACGTTCTTCCCAGTCAAAACCAATGTTTCTTGCTTTGTCTTGTATTCTATGTGCCTTGATTAGTGCAGGTAAAGATGATGGTACACCCTCAAGAACAGTGCGATTACCATCTTTCTCTTTCAATTTTATTTGCTCCCAATTCTTTTCGACTTGTTCTGAGCTATTTGCTTGAACATGACCATAGATGTGGGGGTGCCTAAATATCAACTTGTCGCAAAGTGAGTTGCACACATCAGCAATATCAAAAGCTCCCTTTTCTTCACCAATCTTGGCGTAGAAGAGAGTGTGAAGTAGAAGGTCTCCTAATTCCTTTCGGATCATATCTTGATCATCCCTTATTAGTGCTTCACATAGCTCATAACACTCCTCTATAGTGTTTATTCTCAAGCTTTCATTTGTCTGCTTTCTATCCCAAGGACATTTCTCTCGAAGTTCATCAAGTACATCAAGTACTCTTGCGAAAGCTTCAAGTTTTTCTGCTCTCCTATCCATAGTAAATCCTATCTTCAAAGGCTATTATATAATTTCAAGACTCATTGCTTAGATTATCTAAATCATTCGTCTATATTTGCAAAGGTAAAATGTTTTTAAGCCCCTGCAAATATTTCACAAGAAAGTTGTCAGAAATATTTGCTACTAATATTGATTTTACCTCAGATTAACGAGTTAAATACCCAGATTATTTATGACAAAACTTACATTGTGTCTAATTGTGCTCTTTTCGACTCTAGGAGTGAGGGCTCAAAATATAAAGCCTTTTTTTACCATTTCAACTGAGAGTACGTTATCTTATTTGAATGTAAACCAAAGAAAGGATCTTATTGATCTGTATGAGGCGGGCAAGAGTGCGATAGTACAAAATAGTTTGAGAGGAAAGACTGAGCTTAAGGAGCTTTCAGAAAGTTATCTCAAGTTGCAATTGTCTTCTCAGACAATTATAGAACTTAAGTTGTTGCCAGTTGATGAGTTATCTACTCCTTTGATACTAATGCTAAATACTCAAATGGCAGGTTTAAAAGAGAGTAGTATGAAGTTGTACTCCACAGATTGGGCTCTTTTGAGCTTAGAAGATTATATAGAAATTCCATCGAGATACGATTTTATGTATACACCATCTGACTTAGAGCTTAGATCAGAGCTCGATGGATACTTAGATCTATTTCTTCTGAACATATCTTTTGATCCTCTCTCCCTGAGTTTGATTCTAAGGCCTTCATTTAATGAGCCTATTGATGATAAAACAGCCATTAGACTCAAAGAGTTGCTATCTTCAAATCCTATTATATATAGATGGGGCGGTAAGAGGTTTGAGCGCGTATAGATTTTTTTCTGAATAAAAAATAGTGTCACCTGAGTGATTGCAAACTAGGCAATTACTCAGGTGACACTATTTTTGTTATAAACTAAATAAGCAACTCAACGTTAATGATAATGACAGATAATCAAATTACGAACATAATATGGTTTTGTAGCTTTGTTATTTAAACTTAAAGCATAGCGGTAATATATAGTCTATTATTATAATTATTGCCTTTTGTTTGTTATTGAATTACTAGCTAAAAGAGTTGTTACAATGTTATTAAATAGTTTATGGCTTACTATTGTATTGTTTCGTTCTTCCTCAACAAGTGTTGGGTAAAATTAAGTCATTAGATAAAACATTAACAGACGGGTTTCGTTAGTGATATTTCTTTGCTAGTTTTGCAGCCGTTTTGAACAAATGAGAAGTAGGGCTGACTAAAAGAAGGCCATACAAGATTAATCGATTATTAAACAAAAAAACAATCAATGATTACTAAATTCAGGAAAAGTGCAAGAGCCCTTTTAGGTATAGCTCTACTGTGCGGTTCGGTGACTATATCTGCACAAGATCTATCATATGAGAAGCACAAGAATTCTACATATAGCTCTTTCTCAAGAGATTCAATTAAAGTGAATAAAGAGAAGAGAGATAGGAATAATATGAATAACCTACGATTTCGTAAGGGTGATAAGTTTGTTGGTGCAAACTTGAGTTTTGGAGGTAAAGAGGCGGAGAATGATTTTTTGATGGCCAACATTGACCTTCCAGATGTTGAAAAGAGAGCATTGAGCGCATCATTTGTAATGGGATATTTCCTTAACCCTCGAACCTCAGTAGGTGTAAGGGGTCGATATAATTATAGTAAGGGTGACCAAACATTAGTAGCCGACTTCTTGGGAGTTGCTTTTAACGCGGATGAGTATAGAACTCAGAATCTGACAAGTGGGTTTGAATTGCACGCCTTTGCTCGTAACTATGTAGCACTCGGTAGTTCGCGTAATTTTTACCTTTTCAATGAATCATCCGTATACTATGGCTATAAAGGGTCATACTCTAGGGCTATTTCAGACCCAGGTAAACCAAACGAACGTATAAGAAAGATTAGATCAGATAATTATACTGTTGGTATTGGCTTGAGCCCTGGTATAACATACTTTACATCACCGCGTACAGCAATTGAGTTTCAGTTGGGTACTTCGGGATTTGAGTATACAAAGAAGAAACACTTAACGGATGATAAGACAAAAGGAGAGTCTGATGCATTCTCATTTAGAGATGGATTGAGCTTTTTACGCATTCAGTTTGGGTTCTCTTACTATTTTAATTAACAAGATTGATCTTTATAAGATTGTATTACATTATGAATACGAATAATTATTTTATTGTCATTTTATCTCTTTTATTATCTGCCGTGGGGATAAGTTCTTGTGTGTCTGAGGATGTTTTTGATAAATCTGACAGAAACACTCCAACGGAGATCCGTGTTAAGGGTCAGCTAAGAACACAGATAATATATGGAAATGGCACTCAAGAGAGTCCAGATACAGCATATGTTGAGATGCCAGAAACGGCAGATCTTTCAAATCTAACAATAGAGTATATCACTCTTCCTTCTTTGGCAAAGATATCACCATCAATAGAGAGTGTTACAAACTTTGTAGATCCAGTTCTATTTACATTGACATCCGAAAGTGGGAAAAATATAAGATATTTGTTAGTTGTTGCTAGGTATGGTGGATTTAATCTTCAGCTAGACTATAACTCTATGAATCAATGGTATCAGCAAGGAACTTTCAAAAACGGAGATGGATATTATAACATAGGCAACGCTGGGGGGTCAACTCCATGGGCTAATACAAATGATGTTGCAGCAATATTAGATAAGGCTGCTTGTGTACCATCTAATTTCCCAGACCCATCTGGACATGTAGTATTGACTACTCTTATGAATCCTACAGGTGGAAAGACTGTAGGTTCGGGGATTGCCTCAGCTAATATATTTACTGGAGCATTCAGAGGTAACCCAAAACACTTCCTTGATCGTGATAAGCAACGTGATAATGTCTGCTTCGGTGTTGATTATCGTCATAGACCGAAGTCTGTATCTTTTGAGTTTAAATATCAGCCAGGTACAATGGTTGAGAAGTGGATACCAACAACTAGTGGTGCTATAAAATGGCAGGGTGTTGATATACCTGAAGAGGTTGACTCAATGGAGGTATGGGTTGTTCTTCATAAACGTATTTATGATGAAGTGAATCCTACTAATTCAAAGTTTTATAGGATAGCCGCAGGTGGATATATTAGTTCAGAAACTGTAGGGGAGTGGAGACGTCTTACAATTCCTATTCACTATGGTAAGCCTACTACTGAATTCTTAAATGAGAATCCTCAGGCATATAGAATAAGGGATATTGGTTTAGCTAGTTCACCTAGATTTGTTTATCAGCATAACCCTATTCAAGATGGTACAGACCCTACCAAATGGGACTATACTCTATACAGGATTGAAGAGCAGTGGTCTTCAACTCCCGAGATAGATATACCAACACATTTGTCTTTGTCTTTCAATTCTAGTGCAGGTGGATGGGAGTATAAAGGAGCAGGTAAAACTCCAGACGGAACTAGAGAGGGTTCTAAACTTGAGATAAGAAATGTTATATTTGAGGAATAATATAACCGGACAGATTCTCTTCTGGCTTCGGCAGGGGGAGTCTGTCCGGTTTCTTTTTTGATGAATTACCTCATTTAATCATATAATCTATGCAAATCATTAAGCGTATTTCGCTAACACTTTTAACCGTTTTAGCACTTTCTTCTACCACTTATGCTCAGAGGGTTGATACCCTTATAGTGGATGGACCGTCAAAAGAACCTATGGTTGAGCTATCTGTTAATGCTAAAAAAAACAAAAACTTTAAATATAGTGTACTCGGAGGCCCAGGATATACTCCTGACTTTGGATTTGTAGTAGGTGGAAGTTTTCTAACAACATTCAGTACTGCTCCGTCCGACTCTACTCTTTTGAGATCGGTATTACCACTCTCATTTGGGTTAACTTTTGGAAGACGAGTTGGGTTTAATTTTATGCTCTATCCCCAACTATATTTTAAAGGAGATAAGTTTAGATTAACAGGGCGATTCATATTTAAGAATGCTGCGGATAATTATTATGGTGTTGGATTTGCTAATAATAAATCAATTGAGCGAGGAAGTGAAACCACTGCCTATTATGCTTCTACAGTTCAGATAAACCCAGTAGGCTATTTCAGAATAAAGGAGACTCCAGTGTTTGTTGGACCTATGATAGATTTAGTATATGATAGGATGAGCGATATATCAAATGGGGTAGCCGCAGATGAATACTACATCAAACAGAGAGGAGATACAACGGGGCTAAATATCCTAAGTACTACGGTGGGTGTTGCTGCTTCTTATGATACTCGAGATGTGCCTTCGAATGCTTATAAAGGTTTATACTTTGATGTGAAATTAGGTTATGCACCTAAATTTTTAGGTAGTGATCATGAGTTTGGACAGCTAACAATAGATTACAGACAATATCTAAAAGTAGGAGAAAGAAGAACTCTTGCATGGACAGTAAACACAAAGAATGCTTTTGGAGATGTGCCATTGACCCGTATGCCAATGGTGGGCTCCCCTTTTGATTTGAGAGGTTACTATTTAGGGCAGTATAGAGATAATTCGACATCCCTTATGTTGGTAGAATATCGTCATATGTTTAATAACGATAGAACGACAAAGATGAAGAGATTTTGGAGCCGATTTGGTTTTGCTACTTGGGCCGGAGTGGGAGCCATGGGACGATCTATTGCAGAAATAGATGCAGTGCTTCCTAACTTTGGAGCTGGGTTGCGTATTGAGGTACAACCCCGAATGAATTTTAGGTTTGACCTAGGGTATAGTACAAGAGAGAAGCAGACATTGATATACTTTAATATCACAGAGGCTTTTTAATCAATACCTTAAATATTTGTATGCCTAATGTAGGCATTCCTTAACTATTATTTGTTGTGTTAATATCCTTAGTTGGTAATTGATATATTTTCAGATGAGAACAACTAGCCTAAACCTTAACATTTTTCTTAGAGTGCTTATTATTATTACTCCAATACTTTGGAGTTCATGTACTGATCTAAATAGCCTTAGTGACGAGGCGGAGGTCAAGAGTGTGCATGTAGCTGAGCATTCACCATCTTCTATTATTCTTGAGAGTGCTGTCATTGATAATGAGAAAAGAGAGATAACTATACCAGTTGTGTTTGGTAAGTATCAATTTCCAATGAGCTTAAAGCTGGATATTAACGCTCCAAATTCTCAACCTCTTGGTGTGGACTTCAATTCGACCGTGCTTTTTAATTCTATTGAGTCAGAAATTGATTTTTATTTACGTTCGGAGAGTGGACTAGTGCACCCTTGGAAGATCAAGCTTCTGGAGAATGCTTTACCTGAGGGTAATCTAGTACAGCGTTTCGATGTGTTGTCTCATACTCCAAAAGATGCTGTTTTGAGCTATCGCACAGACATAGACGTGGCTCAAGGTCAAATAAAGCTTATGTTAGCTTCTGCAATATACCCATTAACAATAGAGTCAGATATTAAGGTCTCTTCTGATGCTTTGCTAGGGGGTATAACAAGTGGTGATAATATTGTATTCGAAAATGCGGAAAGTCAATATACATTTACAGTAACCTCAGCATCCGGTAATATTAAAGAATGGGTTATTTCTATAGTTGAGTGTGTTGAATTGCCCTCTACAGCAACTAGACAAGAGCTAAATGGTGTTGATTTTAATAATCTCATAGTTCAAGTTGTAGAGAATAGCAACAATATAGCATTAGTAAATCGCAGCTGGGATGTTAGAACTGGGGTATTGTTACTTCAACTAAAAGATACACTCTCAAATGGTGATGTTTTTCCGGCTACTCTAGATTTTAATAGCTTCACTGTTTCAACTAACTCTGAGGTATTAGGCCTTCCATTAGATAATAGATTGACTTTCACACAGGATGACTCTGAGCAGATTGTATATATAATAGATAGGATAAATGCTACTAAGAGAACTTGGAGACCACAAGTAGAAAAGTATATAGACACACAGGCTAATATTATTTCTATATCAGGAGAAAAGAGTGGGAGTTTCCCTCTAGGATTGTCTATAGATGGGTTCAATGTTTATCCAAATGACAAGAAAGTGGTTCTTGTTACAAGTGCGCTATTTACATCTACACTCAAAGTTAATGTAACATCTCTTATTGTTAATTCAACAGCAAAAGTCATTGATCAACCAGATCAGCTGTCATTCACCTCCTCTGATGCCACTAATGTTATTACAGTAGAGTCAGAGAGTGGAGAGAGAGTTCCTTGGACAATATTGACTAAGAGTCGGAATGCCTTCAAGAGTGATAGGGCAGAGATAATTTCAATTGATCTGATTCAATACGAATCAAAAACAAATAAGATAAGGCTCGGTACATATCCGATAATTGATCAAAATCGTAGAGAGGTGACTCTAACAGTCGAAGAGGGTGCTTGGGATTTTCCTCTATCAATTAGATCTGCAATATCTACATCTCCATTTAGTATTATCAAACCCGCTAATGAGGGTGATAGGTTTGATGGTAGTGGCTTTGTTACATTTGAAACATCTCGTGATGTTGTTGACTTGAATATCATTGCTGAAAATGGGGATGTTGTACCTTGGAAAATCATCCTTAAAACAAGTGGTGTTTTGAATAATGAGGCAAATTTATCTGCTATCACTTTTTCAGAAGAGCCATCAAATATGCAAATAGCAGATGAGTATTTTATCGATAACGATAATAGAGAGTTCATATTTCAGATAGCCTCTGGATTGGATAATTTCCCTTTAATAATCAAACCAGATTATCAAGTATCGCAGGGAGCATTTACAGATATCCCAAATAGATTTCCTCTTTATTTTGCATCTATAGGTTCGACAAATAGAGTAAAAGTAACCTCAGAGGATGGGACAAATACTACTGAGTGGGTTATAAAACTTATTTATACTCCTCAAATTGATAATTCGGGGTTTGAGAGATGGGAAAATGACACAAAGTTATCCCCTGGAAGCAACTCTTGGACATCGGCAAATAATACATTCGTAACAGGTACTAGAAGATCTTCTGAAGCGACTGAGGGAAATTCAGCAATACAGATGTCTACGAGTAAAGTAGACAACATATTTGCTAAGGAGATAGCTTCAGGCTCGGCATTTCTAGGTCAATTTAAGTTTAATATAGCTCAAGCATCTACACCAAAATTGATGACTTGGTTTGGTACTCCATTCTATACTCGTCCTAATAGATTAATTGTAGATCTTAATTATAATAGAGGGGATGTTGTTGAACAGTCTGCTGATGGCAAGTTTACTGTGCTACCAGGAAGAGTTGATTCTGCTTCTGTAATAATTGAGATAATCAGATATAGCGGTGATCCAGATGTTGAAATGGAGTATCATCTTGATCCAACTCCAGATGTGGAAGTGTTAGGTAGAGGTGAATTGATCTTTACAAACACACAAGGATGGGTAACAGCAAATATAGACCTAGAGTATACTAATACATCTTCTGAACCTACGCATATATCTATCTCAGCAGCATCTAGTGCTAGGGGGGATAGTTTTATAGGGGCAAATGGTAGTAGGCTTTTGATGGATAATCTAAAACTAATTTATCCACAGACACCCTCAGGTTCTAATATAGTATCAAAACGTCGTCGCTAAACATACCCATAATTTATATAACTATGATAAGTTACAGTAAAATTGTATCTGTGGTTTTGTTATTATTATCTGGGTTAGTAACTCAGATATATGCTCAAAATACAATTGAACAAGAGAATAGAAAGAGTTTGTTTAAAGGTAGTTTTAGATTTTCTCCTGTGGTTGGTGTTGATATAGGAGGAGCTATACCTACCACATTAGGAACAATAGATAAAGTAGGAAAAGAGGTTGCTCCCAAGATAGTACCCTCAATTGGATTAAGAGTCTCATATGATATAAATTCATCGTGGAGATTATCTACAGAGGCAACTTATAAACAAGTTGGATTTAAGGCCGACTCAAAAGTGAAAGATCAATATACGCTTCTTATAGATCAAACATCTGGAGCTAGGCAGGTGGTTTACTTTACAGGAGTAGCTGATATGGATATGGCTTTTACGCTGTTAGAAATACCTCTTTATGCCACTTGGTCGTGGAATAGAGGACGAGATAATATTCTTGCAGGTGTTTATTATGCACATGCATTCAGTGCCTCTTTTGATAATACAGCAAGGAAAGGTTACCTTTCGGATGTGAAAGATAATCCAACTACAGAACAAATTAATCCTTTAAATGAGCCATTAGTTCAGTCTTTTAATGAAGTGATGAGTAACTGGGATATAGGTGTTGTTATTGGTTATGAAAGGCGTATACTTAGGGACTTCACATTGGGTCTTAGAGTGAGTATGGGTTCGGTAGATATATTCCAAAAGGGCCAAAACCCTCTTGGATATGAAATGCGTCACATGAGAGGTTCGCTTAATATTAGTTATGACCTATTCTCTCTGAATCTAAAATAGTCAAGATTTAAACATGTTTGAACAATTCTTAATTAGTTGTGTTATATTGATAGTTATTACATAAAACAACACTAATTTAGAATTTGAACTATGGGAAAGAAAGCTTTAGAGATAATGGATCTTGATGTGAAAGAACTAATCCGTATGCTTAATGAAGCCTTAGCTGAAGAGTGGTTGGCATATTATCAGTACTGGATTGGTGCAGAGGTTATTGAAGGCCCTATGAGGGGAGAAATCATGCCTGAGTTGAGACTTCATGCAACTGAAGAGTTGGGTCATGCCAATTTGTTGGTAGCTAGGATTATTCAGCTTGGAGGTACTCCTCTACTTGATCCTAAGGAGTGGTTTACACACGCTCGTTGTGTGTATGAGGCACCTAGTGATCCTTATGTCGAGGTAGTATTGCAACAAAATGTTGAGGGTGAAAGATGTGCTATTCAAAGATATAAAGAGATAGCAGATTTCACTAGTGGCCGTGATCATACAACACATCAATTAGCTACACAGATTCTTGCAGATGAACTAGAGCATGAGAATGATTTGGAGGATTTCATAACTGATATAAATAGGATGAAAGAGGAGTTTAAGAAACTTAGAATGTAATTTTTTTCTTAATCTTATAAGATAGTACTATCTCTTAGTTAAATAGAGATAGTACTATCTTTTTTATTACTGAGTATGTAATGTTATTATACACAATTAGGGGTGATAATATGATTTGAGATATCTTTGAATAAAACTAAAGAAAGAGCTGTATGAAAATCCTAATAGTAGAAGATGAGATAGAGTTGAGTGAGATATTAATATCGTTCCTCCAGAGAGAGAGGTATATTGTAGAGTCAGTTAGTAATCTAGAAGATGCAATATGTAAGATTCGATGTTATTCCTACGACTGTATATTGTTAGATATAATGCTTCCGGATGGAAATGGTTTAACACTGCTGAATGAGATAAATAAATTAGATGAAAAGAGGAATGTTATTATTATCTCAGCAAAGGATTCTATAGAAGATAAGGTAGAGGGCTTAGATCTAGGGGCAGATGACTATTTATCCAAGCCATTTCATTTAGCAGAATTAAATGCTAGAATAAAGAGTTTGATACGAAGGAATCAACACAAAGGTAAGATATGGATTGAATACGGGAATGTCGCGATTGACCCAGATAGTTTTGATGTGAGAGTAGACAATATTTCAATAGAACTAAACAGGAAGGAGTATTATATATTGCTATATCTTATCAATAGGCCAGAGATGGTAATCAATAAAGAGATGCTTGCAGAAGCTGTTTGGGGAGACCATATAGACCAAGTTGACAACTTTGATTTTATTTATACCCAAATAAAAAATCTACGTAAGAAGCTAAATGAGGTCAAATCCAACTTAAATATAAAGGCGGTATATGGTTTTGGCTATAAATTAACACTAAAGGACTAGCATAAGGTTGACTATGAAGTTATTGACACATATTACAATTAGGATTTCGGTTTTGCTCATGTTTGTAATGACTCTTTGGGCATATTTATTCTATTTGGCAGTTATCAATGAAGTTAATGATGAGGTAGATGATTCACTAGATATATATGCAGAGCGAATAGAATCTAGATTCCTGGCTGGGGACTCTATTCCACACAAAGATAATGGTACGAATAACTCCTACTCTATAAAAGAGTTAGACAGTTCAAGGTGGGGAGATGTTGATTTAGAAAGTCGTTATCTCGATTCGATGATTTATCTAGTGGAAAAACAAGAGACTGAACCAGCAAGGATATTAAAGAGCTATTTTAGGGATAGGGATTCAAGACTATGGGAGGTTACGGTTGCAGTGCCTACTATTGAGAAAGGTGATTTACAAGAAGCAATACTACAATGGCTACTATCTTTATATCTTCTCTTATTGGTAGTATTGATTGTCTCCAATGTTCTGTTGTTTAAGTATAATATGAGACCATTATATATTTTGTTGAGATGGTTGGATAACTACAAGTTAGGAGGTAAAAATGAAGATTTGATTAACGACTCAGAGATATTGGAATTTAAAAGATTAAATGAAGCCGTAATCCGCAATGCTAGACGTTCAGAGGAGTTATTCACTAATCAGAAGAGCTTTATTGGGAATGCATCGCATGAGATACAGACTCCTATTGCTGTATGTACAAATAGACTAGAGATGATTCTTCAAGATGATTCGTTAAGTGAGTCTCAAGCTGAGGAGATTGCTAAGGTTATTCACTCTTTGCAAGGTGTTGCTCGTATGAATAGGTCATTATTACTATTGAGTAAGATTGATAATCATCAGTATCAAGAACTAGTTGAAGTGAACATAAACAATTTAGTACATACACTTTCCGAAGACTTTTCTGAGGCATATTCATATCTAAAGATAAAGGCAACAGTTACAAATACTTCTGAGATACGATATAGAATGAGTAGTGCCCTTGCATCCATATTAATAGCTAACCTCTTAAAGAATGCATATCTACACAACAATGCAGGAGGAATAATTAATATTGAAATTAAGGGAGATGTTTTATCTATCTCAAATAGTGGTGAATTTGTTAGATTAGACGAGGGTCTAATTTTTGAAAGATTCTATCATAAGTACAAGAAGAGTAGTTCATCTGGTCTAGGCTTGGCAATTGTAGATTCAATTTGTAAATACTCAGACATTGGTATTCAGTACAATTTCTTGGATGGAATGCATGTGTTTATTTTAAAATTCAAGATCTGATTTCAGAATCTTTTCAGAATTGGGCTCTACTTTTGTATTGTAGTAAACAAAATTACTAACCAACTAAACTATATAATATGAAAAAAATTATTACTCTTTTGCTATCAATTGCTTTTGTGTTTTCAATTTCAGCTTGTGACAAGGATGATGTAATGGTGTCATTTAGTGAGTTGCCTTCTGTGGCAAGAGAGTTTATTGCTACTCATTTTGGAGAAGATAGAGTGCTTACTGTAGAATATGATAAAGGACGTAAGGATGCAGAATATGAGGTTAAGTTAACTCATGGTGCTGAGATTTCTTTCGATAAAAAGGGTAATTGGGATGAGATAAGTGTTCCTGATGGAATTCAATCAGAACTTGTCCCTGAGAAAGTCCTTTCTTTTGTAGAGGCCAACCATGCTGGAACTAAGGTTGTAAGTATGGATAAAGGTCGCCGATTTGAAGTAGAATTATCAAATGATATAGATATAGTTTTTGATAATGACTATAACTTCATACGCTATGAGGATTAATATCTAATCTTTGTTTTCTTTTGCAATATATAAAGAGGCTTGATAATATTATCAAGCCTCTTTATATATTATTCTTCAGCATCAGCACTTTTTAAAATGTCATAGAGCTTTATGCGATCATTTAAATGTATCTTCCTATCCTCTATTGAAATTATATTTTCATCAATCATACCATCAAGCATCGTTTGTAATGTTGGTCTAGATAAGCCTAAGATTGATGCAAGATTTGTCTTTCTACAGTTAAGTACTATTTTGTTTGCATAATTATTGGTCAATGGAAGTAGCCATAATGCAAATCTTTTTCTTGCATCTGTACTGAATATGTTTAGCAAAGACTTTGTTGATATTTGGTTTCGTATTGTAAGATAGTTCAATATGTTATAGTAGAATATTTCATTAGTCTGAATCATAGCAAAAAACTGCTGTTTTGCTATTGTCATTATTCCGACATCTCCTTCTGCATAGACATCACATAAGTGAGTTTGTATATTCCCATACATATTAAATGGAGTTATCATACAAGGAGCTTCTCCAAATTCTGTTATAGTTAGAGTTTTCTTATCATTATTCAGCTCAGAGCGGAATTTGCCATTTAAGATGAATATAACGTGATTACACGGAGAACCACTCTCCAGTATCCTTTCACCCTCTTTGAATTTCTCGAAGTTAAAGCTGAAACGTTCAATAGTGGTTGTTAGATCTACTCGTGATAAACCTTGAAAAAGTGGTAGCTGTAATATTGTATCGTATGTTCCAGTCATATAATTAAATATTGAGATCTGTTTGATTAATTAGAGTACAGTTTTGCAAACTTTTCAGTTTCCGACAGCAATGTAAAACTTTTAAGTAAAAATATTAATATAAGTAGATTGTTTTTTTCTCTAATGGGGTAATATTTAACATTCAGACTTCCAAAAGATATATATATGCCATATTTTTCTTTCGTATCTTTGTGCTCAATTTAGATTATAGCAAGATGATTGATAATTCAATATTTGATAATAAAAAAGCGGCGTACTACACTCTTGGGTGTAAGCTAAACTTCGCAGAGACCTCTACTATTGGAAAGCAGCTCAATGATCAAGGAGTCAGAAAGGTGCGTTCAGGTGAAAAGGCAGATATTTGTATAGTTAATACATGCTCAGTTACTGATCTAGCTGATAAGAAGTGTAGACAAACAATAAGAAGAATATCCAAACAACATCCTGGAGCATTCGTTGTTGTAACGGGTTGTTATGCTCAGTTGAAACCAGAAGAGATTGCTCAGATTCCTAATGTCGACTTAGTATTAGGATCAGACCAAAAATTGGATATACTAAACTATATTGATTCTTTAGATAAGCGAGGTAAGGGTGAGATGCTTACAACTAAACTTAAGGATATCACTCGTTTTGTGCCATCATGCTCTCAAGGAGATAGAACTAGATATTTCTTGAAAGTGCAAGATGGTTGTGACTACTATTGCTCTTATTGTACCATACCTATGGCAAGAGGACGTAGTCGGAATGGGTCTATAGAAGACCTTGTAAAGCAGGCTCAACAAGTAGCGGCTGAAGGAGGCAAAGAGATTGTCCTTACGGGTGTGAACATTGGAGACTTTGGTAGAACTACAGGAGATACATTCTTTGATCTTGTTAAAGCCCTCGATCAAGTAGAAGGCATAGAGAGATATAGAATATCATCCATCGAACCAAACTTGTTGACTGATGAGATTATTGAGTATGTTGCTACATCCAAGAGATTTGCACCTCATTTTCATATACCGCTTCAATCAGGATCTGATGAGGTGTTGCGTTTGATGAAAAGAAAATATGACACATCACTATTTGCAAGTAAAATTAAAAAAATAAGAGAGGTTATACCTCACGCTTTTATAGGTGTTGATGTTATCGTTGGCACTAGAGGTGAGACACAAGAGCTTTTTGAAGAAGCATACAACTTTATTTCTAGCTTAGAAATTACACAGTTGCACGTCTTTTCTTACTCAGAGAGAGCAGGCACTCAAGCTTTGAAGATTGAACATGTTGTGTCACCTGAGGAGAAACAGAGAAGAAGTAAGCTTTTGCTTGACCTTTCAGAGGAGAAGTTCAATGCTTTCTACTTATCACATAGAGGCGAGTCACACAGAGTACTTTTTGAACACGCCAAACCAGGAGACTCAATATTTGGCTTCACAGATAACTATATAAAGGTGGAGGCTCCTTATAATGAGTCTTGGATTAATAATACTATAGATCTATCTTTAGGAGAGTTCAATAGAGATAAAAGTGCTCTTTTGGTAAATAGTGAAACTAAATAAACTATTTTTTTCTCTTTCAGATGCAAAAAATGCCAACTACAAGTTATCTTTGTGCAAATACGAAGAGCTTAAACGATGGCCCTATTTTTTTATAAGATACTAAACTTATTTATGAAAGGACTTTCAGTGCTCCCACTGAGAGTCCTTTATATTTTATCAGATATACTATATATTCTGGTATACTACGTTGTTAGATATAGACGTAAGGTTGTTAGAACCAATATTACAAACTCTTTTCCTCTTCTTTTTCAACAAGAAGTAAAGCTTGTTGAGAAGGTCTTCTATCATAATTTGTGTGATAGCTTTTTCGAAACTATTGTTATGGATTCAATCTCTAAGGAGGAGATCAAAAAGAGAATGGTATTTCATAACACAGAGTTACCAAAAGAGTACCTCTCTCAAGGGCGTTCAATTATTTTATGTCTCGGGCATGCAGGCAATTGGGAGTGGATAACTTCTCTTGCTCTTGAATTTGATAGTGATTCTGTGGTGGCTGGTCAGATATATCGTCCTCTGCGAAACTCCTTTTTTAATGATTACTATTTGAGAATCAGACAAAAGTGGGGGGCTAAATGTATAGCCAAAAACGAGACACTTAGAGAAATCGTTAAGCTTAGATCTAGTAATAAACAGTTTATTATCGGTTTTATGGCTGATCAAGCTCCATCGAAAAATAATCAACACTATTGGACTACCTTCCTAAATCAAGATAGCTCCATCTTGACAGGACCAGAATCAATAGCAAAGAAAGGCGATTTTGTTGTTCTCTATCTTGATGTTAAGAAAGTCAGACGCGGATATTATAGCGCTGAGTTCTCTTTACTTAGTGAAAACCCAAAACAAGAGAAGGAGTTTGAAATAACAGAGAGGTATGCACGAAAGATGGAGGATACTATATTTAATGATCCAGCCTCATGGCTCTGGTCTCATAAACGTTGGAAGCACTCAAGGGAATGAAAAAAGTAGCAATTATAATATTAAATTGGAATGGAAGAAAACTCTTAGAGAGCTATATACCATCACTTATAGCAAATACAGATCGTGAAATTTCTACACTATATGTAGCAGATAACGGTTCGGATGACGACTCTCTAGAGTTTCTTTCGGCTAATTATCCTGAAATAAAGATTATTGTTTTTCAGAAGAATTGGGGTTTTGCTCAAGGTTATAACCTCGCTATAGAGGCTGTCTCAGAGGAGTATGTTCTATTGTTGAACTCAGATGTGGAAGTTACAAATAATTGGCTTCAACCACTAGTTGATTTTATGGATAGTACACCTAAAGCAGGTGCTTGTCAACCTAAGATAAGATCACTTAGAAATCCTAGTCATTTTGAACACGCAGGTGCTTGTGGGGGTTTTATTGATCGTTTTGGATATCCATTTTGTAGGGGTAGACTTTTTCATATCACCGAGGAGGATAATGGGCAATATGATGACCCGATATCAATTTTTTGGGCAACAGGAGCGGCACTTCTTACTAGGAGAGATGTATATATTGAACTAGGAGGGTTGGATTCGACTTTCTTTGCACATATGGAGGAGATTGATTTTTGTTGGAGATTGAATTCAAGAGGCTATGAGATAAAAGTAATACCATCAAGTGTTGTTTATCATCTTGGAGCAGCAACCTTACAGAAAGAGAGTCCTCGAAAAACATATCTAAACTTCAGAAACAATCTATTGATGCTCTATAAGAATCTGCCACAAGGTGAGTGTTTAAGAGTATTAGCAGTACGCTTTATATTGGATATTATTGCAGCTTTAAAGATGCTTTTATCTTCAGAGATTCCTAATGCACTCTCTGTGATGCGAGCAATGTATGATTTTTATACAACCAAACATAAATATAGAGATATAAGGTATGAAAACCTCAAATTACGTACCTCTAAGAGTGAACAAACTGTTCACTACCGTGGCTCAATACTGTATGATTTTTATCTCCGCGGTATCAGAAGCTTTAATCAAATTTTATTCAAGTGAATTAGTTAGAGAGTTTAGACACAAAGCAATAATATTCATAAACAATAGATTTTGTATGTTGAGTACCCTTTTTACTACAGTCAAGGAGTTTCTTGTCACACCCACAAAAGCCTGGAGTAGAATAAAGGATGAGTCTTATGATAGTTTTCTCTCAAACCTATTCTACCCTTTATTGGCAATCTACTCTGTTTCCGCATTCATTGGTAATTGGTTAGAGATTGGTCACTTTTCGATAGAAAATTCAATGCGACATATGTTAGCTCAGGTAACATCTGTTCTTCTAACCTTTTTCTTTAGTTCTCTTCTTATAAAGGAGCTATTTATTAGATTAGAAAATAAGGAGTATCACATAGACTTTATTAGGAAATTTGTAGGATATTCTCTTCTGTTGAAGTTGATAGTATCTATATTACTTGAGTTTAATTTCCCTTCGATAGTCTCTGTCTTGAGTCTGTATTCCCCTTTATGGCTTATGCCCCTTGCTCTTATTCACTATTTTAATGTCCCAAAGGATAGCCAGCTGAAATACTATATTGTAACTGTAGGAGGAGTATTGGGTCTATCTTTTATTTTTGATAAATTCCTAGATATAATTATACGCTGATATGCATAAGAACAACTCTATAAATATTAAGAACAAACGAGCTTCTCACGACTATACTCTGACAGAGCAGTTTGTTGCAGGTATAGTTCTTACTGGAACTGAAATTAAATCAATTCGTCTTGGAAAGGCTAGTTTGGTAGATACATACTGTCTATTCGAGAACGATGAGCTTTGGGTCAAGGGAATGCATATTGCAGAGTATTTCTATGGCTCATATAATAACCATGTAGCAAGAAGAGATCGCAAATTGCTTCTTAACAAGAAGGAGCTAGATAAACTTAGAAGATTAACAAAAGAGACAGGCTATACTATAGTACCTACAAAGCTCTTTATTAATGAGAAAGGATTAGCGAAGCTTGTTATATATACCGCAAAAGGTAAGAAAGAGTATGACAAACGAGACTCTCTCAGGGAGAAAGATGATCGTAGAGATATGGATAGAGCGATGAAACGATGAACAATTATCTAATCTTGTCGTTCTAATCTTGACCACTTAGATTATATTTGCTACCGAATAACAAAAAAATAAAGAGAAGACAATGAAGATTATCATTGCTGGTGCTGGTGAGGTTGGTACTCACTTAGCAAAATTGCTATCTCGAGAAGATCAGGATATCATTCTTATAGACTTGGACGAGAAGAAGCTTAGCTCCATAAATGCGAAGTATAATATTATGACGCATGTTGGTAATCCCACAAGAATAGACACTCTAAAAGAGGCTGGTGTGAGAGGTTGTGATTTATTTATTGCCGTTACACCTCATGAAAGTTTCAACTTTACAGCTTGTATTCTAGCATCCGTGTTAGGGGCAAAGAAAACAGTTGCTCGTATTGAAAACCAAGAGTATTTAGATCCAAACCACCGAGAAATATTTGCCAATATAGGTGTTCATGAGTTGATCTACCCAGAGATGCTAGCAACAGAGGAGATATTAGCATCCTTAAAACATCCATGGGCTCGTCAGTGGCTAGAACTATCAAAAGGGGCCTTTCTCCTTTTGGGTATAAAGGTTAGAGCTAATGCTCCTATAATCGACAAGCCATTAGCCGACCTTAATATAGACAAAGCAAATTTCCATGTTGTTGCCATAAACAGGAATCAAGAGACGATAATGCCTCGTGGAAATGATATGGTTAAGGCTGGAGATATAGTCTATTTTACCCTATGTCCTAATGCTGTTGAAGATGTACGCCATCTGTGCGGAAAGACAGAAGCTGACATAAAAAAGATAATGGTTGTAGGCAGTGGAAAAATAACAGTTCTTACTACAGAAAAAGCCCCAGATAGATTAGATATCAAGATAATCGAGTCAGTGCCAGAGAAAGCACAGAAGCTTGTAGAGAAGGTGCATCGTGCTATGATAATTCAAGGAGATGCAAGAAACACTGAACTTTTAAGAGAAGAGGGTATTAAGAATATTGACGCCTTCATAGCTCTTTCTGAGAGTTCAGAAGAGAATATATTGGCATGTCTTACTGCCAAGAAGTTCGGTGTATCTAAAACTATGGCCGAGGTTGAGAACCTAGATTATATTTCTATGGCCGAAGGATTAGATATTGGTACTATCATAAACAAGAAGCTTATAGCAGCAAGTCAGATATACCATATGCTACTTCGTACAAAAGCTTTAAATGTTAGGTGCTTAACATATGCTGATGCTGAAATTGTAGAGATGATTGCAGGTGAGAAATCAAAAGTGACAAAATCGGTGGTTCGCAACCTTAATCTACCAAAGGAGATTACTCTTGGTGGATTGGTGCGTAATGGTCAAGGAATGATAATAACAGGTGATACACAGATCCTACCTGGAGACATAGTAATTGTATTCTTTTTGGGTACTGCAATAAAGAAGATTGACAAATACTTCAATTAGAATACTATTATAGATCTTTGCTATGAAAGAAATAAACTTAAAACTTACTTCATATGTATTGGGCCTGCTTCTATTCGTAGAGGCAGGCTTCCTATCATTATCTCTCTTAGTTTCAGTAATATATAAGGAGAGTGATCTCTATTCGTTTATTATATCTGTCGTCACAACAATACTATTTGGCTCAATGCTAATATTTGCTGGCAGAGGATATAAGCAAGATATAGGAAAGAGAGAGGGGTTCTTGATCGTAACACTCACTTGGATACTGTACTCTTTAGTAGGCACTTTACCTTTTATGTTAAGTGGAAGTATACCCAATTTCACGAATGCTCTTTTCGAAACCATCTCAGGCTTCACTGGCACAGGGGCTAGTATCCTAAATAATATAGAGGAGCTTCCTCACGGGATACTATTCTGGAGAAGTGTTACTCAGTGGATGGGAGGAATGGGGATGGTAGTGTTTACTATAGCACTTATACCACTTCTAAACCTAACAGGAGGCTGCGTACTCTATAATACAGAGTCACCAGGTCTTACAAAGGATAAGATGACTCCTCAAGTCTCACACACTGCAAGACGATTGTGGTTTATGTATTTATCATTGACTATTATTCAGGTTTTGTTATTACTCCTAGGGCCGATGAACCTATTTGAAGCTATATGTCATAGCTTTACAGCTATGGGAACCGGTGGATACTCCACTAAGCAGGCAAGTATAGCAGCGTTCAATTCACCCTATACAGAGTATATATTAACAATATTCTGTTTTATAGCAGGTATAAACTTCTCTCTTCTATTCCTTATTCTTTTCGGTAAAGTACGAAAGGCAATATTTAACGATGAGTTTAAGTGGTACTTTAGTATTGCAGCCGTAGCCACCCTTGTAACAATGTATACCCTAATTCATAAAGGTATCTACACAGATTTAGAGGAGGCTTTTAGATATGCTCTTTTTCAGGTTGTGACTTTGATGACAACCTGTGGTTATGCAACTGGTGATTATGTCTTATGGGGACCATTCTTTGGATTTATATTCACACTGTTGATGGTTGTCGGGGGAAGTGCAGGTTCTACCTCAGGAGGAGTGAAGACTATTCGCTTCGTAGTCATGATAAAGAATATGTTAAATGAGTTTCGAAAACAGCTACATCCAAGTGCGCTTGTTCCCGTAAAGCTAAACAATCAAGTAGTACCAAATCCTTATGTTGTAAAAACGTTAGCATTCATATTCGTTTACCTATGTGTAGTCTCAATAGGGGCTGTTATTCTAACATTCGAAGGATGTAGCATTGATGAAGCAATAGGCTCAGCTGTTTCATGTATTAGTGGTGTGGGACCCGGTTTAGGTCGTTCTGGACCTGCTGGTAATTATGATTTCATGAGTCCAATCTCAAAATGGACTCTATCAGCTATCATGCTTATTGGACGACTAGAACTCTTCACTGTCTTGATACTATTTACTCCCGCATTTTGGCTAGACAGATAGACATAACCCTAAATCTAATTTGAGTATATATGAACAGAAAGAAGATAAATCAGCTATATCTAAAAGATACCTATTTTGCTCAGTTAATGCAGAAGCGTATCGTTAGTATACTCCTTCTTGCCCGAAAGTATGATGCTTTTATGCTAGAGGATGATGGTAGGATAGAAGAGCAGATTTTCCTAGAGTATACCTCTCTCAACCTTCGATACCCTCCGAGGATAACGCTTGTTACAAACGAACAAGAGGCTATGAGCGAACTAGAGGAGAATCGTTATGACTTGGTTATTGCTATGCCAGGGGTAAATTCATATGATGTATTTAATGTTGCAACACAGATTAAGGCAACACATCCATCTATTCCCATTGTTGTACTTACTCCATTCTCAAGAGAGATATCCATTAGGCTAGCAAATGTGAACCTAGAGGCAATAGATTATATATTCAGTTGGTTAGGCAATAGCGAGTTGCTATTAGCTATAATTAAGCTCATAGAGGATAAGATGAATGCAGAGTATGATGCTGAGGCAGTAGGAGCACAGGTCATACTCTTTGTGGAGAACTCCATACGATTCTACTCCTCTATGTTGCCAACTCTATACAACTATATTCTAAAACAGTCGCAATGCTTCTCCAAGGAGGCCCTCAATGAGCATGAGATGATGCTCAGGATGAGAGGTCGCCCAAAGATACTTTTAGCTCGAAACTATGAGGAGGCTATGGAGCTATACCTAAAGTACAAAAAGAATATGTTGGGTATAGTCTCTGATGTGCGCTTTCGTCGTCAAGGGGTTACGGACCCAATAGCTGGTATTCGTTTCTGTACGCAAGTGAGACATGAAGACCCATTCATGCCAATCATTATTCAATCAGCAGAAGTAGAAAATCGTCAACTAGCAGAGGCAATAAATGCTGACTTCTTAGATAAAGGATCCCAAAAACTTGCAATAGACCTTCGTGAGATAATAGGACGGACTTTTGGTTTTGGGGATTTCGTACTTCAAGACCCAGGCACAGGTAAAGAGATAATGCGTTTGGCTAATCTAAAGGATTTTCAAAACAATATACTATCTTTCCCTGAGGACTCATTTGTATATCATGCATCCCGAAATCACTTCTCTAGATGGCTATACTCAAGAGCGATGTTCCCTTTAGCGGAGTTCGTACGTCAACATAGAATCTACCACTATCCCAATTTTGAAGAGGCTAAGCAGGCTATTTTTGATGCCATAGTACAATATAGAAGGATGAAGAATAGGGGGGTTGTGGCTGTTTTTGAGAAAGACAGGTATGATAAATACTCTAATTTTGCACGTATTGGACAAGGATCACTTGGAGGTAAGGGTAGAGGCCTAGCATTCATAGACTCTATAATTAAAGGGCATCCAGATCTAGAAGAGTACGCAGATACATTCATCACAATACCAAAGACAGTAGTTCTCTGTTCCGACTATTTTGATGACTTTATGGAGTCAAACAACCTATGGGGGCTAGCATTATCAGAACTTTCCGATCAGCAGATACTACACTATTTCCTTAAGGCACAACTACCAGATACACTTATCGAAGACTTCATATCATTTATGAATGCTACGAATAAGCCTATCGCCATTAGATCTTCAAGTGTACTAGAGGACTCACACTATCAGCCATTTGCTGGAGTTTACAGTACCTATATGGTTCCAAACCTAGAGGATAAGATGGAGAGTGTAAGGCTTATTGCAGCTGCAATTAAGTCTGTCTACGCTTCAGTATTCTATCGCGAATCAAAGGCTTATATGTTGGCCACTTCTAATTTGATAGACCAAGAGAAGATGTCAATCATCCTCCAAGAGGTAGCAGGACAAAGTTATGGTGAGAGATACTACCCCATATTATCAGGTGTGGCGCGTTCATTAAATTTCTATCCAATACAAGATGAGAAACCAACAGATGGCATTGCCAATATAGCCTTTGGATTAGGTAAAACCATAGTCAGTGGTGGCGTCTCATTGAGATTTTCACCCAAACACCCAAAGCATATACTCCAGCTAAGCGATATAGATATAGCTCTAAAAGAGACACAAACTAGATTCTATGCACTATCGATGAATCCTATAGAGAGACCATTCGAAGTAGAAGATGGATTTAACCTACTCAATCCTCTTATCAGAGATGCCGAACAAGATGGTACACTTCGCAATGCAGTTTCTACCTATGACTTTCACAACCGAATACTCAATGATGGACTAAGGGCAGGAGGCCGAAAGCTTGTCACCTTTGCCAATGTACTTCAGCATGATGTATACCCTCTGGCTCAAGTATTGCAAGAAGTACTAAGAGTAGGAGAGGAGGAGATGGGTACCCCTGTTGAGATAGAGTTCGCAGTAGATATGGATCATCCTGACTACCCTCAAGGTGTCTTCTACTGGCTTCAGATAAGACCAATAGTTGATTCCAACCAAACTAACGACCAAGTAGAGCAACTAACCACGACAGAGAACATAGATAAAAACGAAACTCTATTGATATCAAATAGCTCTTTAGGCCATGGTACTATAGATGATATATTTGATGTGGTATATATCAAGAGTGAAGGCTTCTCCTCGATGAATAATTTGGATCTAGTCCCTTTGATCGACTCAATCAATCAAGATTTACAGAGTAAAGGGCGTAATTATATTCTTGTAGGTCCAGGACGATGGGGCTCATCTGACCGTTTCCTCGGAATTCCTGTCAAATGGGCAAACATATCAGCAGCTCGCCTGATAGTAGAGAGAGGACTCGAAAACTATAGGATAGAACCATCTCAAGGAACTCACTTCTTCCAAAACCTAACATCCTTCGGAGTAGGATACTTTACTATCAACCCTTTCATGAATGATGGCTACTTCAACGAAGAGTTCCTAAATTCTCTTCCTGCAATATACGAGAATGACTCCATTCGCCATGTGCAGCTAGAGAAATCTCTCTCTATCGTTCTAAACGGAAAGAAGGGTATAGGTGCAGTGATGTTGCCAAAGTAACATGAATAGAAAAGATGATTCCTGATCTTATTTAGTGCTCACACTCGTAAGATCAGGAATCATCTTTATTGTATAGTAGGATATCTATTATTGAAAAGCTAATCAACCCTTTTTTGGGTCAGATAGTCAATAATGGATGGTTCTGATTCTAGCTTTAGATAGATTCTCTATATCAGACCATTTGGGAAAGAGGTGCCTAATTAAGCCTTCCCTTTTTTTATTACCACTTCTCTCCTGAGGATGGTAAGGAATCTATAAAAAATAGATCAATACCCAGCTCATTTGTCACCTACTAATGATGTGTAACCTCTTTTCTATTAACCTCTTTAATTGTAGGTGTCAATACATTAAATGACTCATAGTTGCAACTCGAGATTTTGTAGTCTTGATTCAAAATTATTGCTGTCCGGCAAAAGTTTTTGGATTAAGAAAAAAAGGTTTGAATCCTGCTATAGGATTTAGGCCATTTGGTTTACATTACGGTTTTCGAGTCCGAATATTTCAACCATGAGCAAAAATATACATTTTACCTGCCAGCCGCTATACTGTCAGCTATTAAATTTGACCGATAAGCAACAGATCAAAGCCCTAAGTCATTTAGGGGGAATGATCGTTTTGTATAGAGACACTTGATGGCTATTCCCACCTTGTAACTCTACTTTATGGAGTCCTTATGCATCATGATTCTTTGAGAGAGATAGTTGTAGGCATGTTATCTGAGGCTAATAAGCTTGAACACCTAGTAGTCAACTATATGGTTAAAAGAAGCACACTCTCAGAGGCTAATAATAGACGTAGTAGCGACTTCTTTGCTCAAGTATATTTTTCACTATACAATAGATATAAAAATACTTTAGCGGACAGCTGCAATAATACACCAAGGGAAAAACTTCTACATATTATGGACTTCACTACTATCTTATTATTCTTTATTATTCTAAAAGGAGTTGGTAGTAACCCTAAGTATGCTTAAATATTATATCTAGACAACGTTTAGCACAACCTAATAAAACACTTTTAGATTATAGGAGGCTTACTTTAAAAATCTTTTCCGAATCGCCTACTACTAGACGATTCGGAAAAGATTTTTGTGCTTTATAGTTTTTATAGGACAGCAATAAAACTCTGTAAATACCTCAAATAGAATTTGATGAGTTATTAGACCGTAATTACGCTTATTGTCTGTCTAATATATGCTTGCTATTTCTAACAAACAAAGAAACATTAGAAGATATTGAATGCATATCTGTTAATGAAATATCAGACACTATCATTGTTGTGCTTCTAGATCTACTTGTCGCCACATTAAAGCGTCGTTCATCTAGCGCAAATCCTGGATTTCTACCAGGTACATATAATATTGCATAATCTACAGTCATCCCCTGAATCCTATCAATGGTCTCAATTGTAATATTGTCGCAAGATAAATCGGTAAGGAAGCTCTTTTGTAATTGTTTAACAGTGTCATTGAAAGGAGAAATAATAGCAATAGTCCTATTTGGATAGTGATTACGCATTAAAGAAATAATATCATTTACAATGGTAAGTCCTGAACCTGAGATAATATTATTGGTATAATCCGATGTATAGTAATATAATACTCCACCCTCTTTGGGAAAATACGGTGAATTACATTCGCTATAATCCAATTGATTTTCTTGAACTGAAAAAAAGTCATTGTCATAAAAAATGCCAGTTAAATTAGCCGATGCATTAGTTAATCTGAAAGTTGTGATAATCCTATATGACTTGACATTTGTTCCTAAAGCGAATGTCTTCAATCCTTCTATCTGAGTGTTTGCATTCCATGCTTTATACAAAGATTTATTTGGGTTCGAAATTATTGGTGGAAGCTGCATAGGATCACCAACAATTAAGCACTTTACCCCTAATTTTTTAAATGCCAATATAGAAGTTAAGAAAGCTTGTGATGCCTCTTCAATAATAATAAGATCATATAATGGAAAGGAACTGTCTTTCAAATTATCACGATTATAAGCATGCGATAATACATAATTAGTAGAGCACAAAAGCTCTCCTTTAGGTACTATAAATCCCTTCTTTGCTGATTTCAATCCGGACACACTTGTTCGTTCATCTGAAGACAAGTTTGTTTTGGAAATTTTTCCTTCTTTCAAAAATGTCTCTAATGGGGGCTGTTTAACTAATTCTATCAGCCCCCGATTAGCCATCGTTGTTACGCAAACAGTCTTATTTTCAATTAGGTACTTTGCAATTATATGGGCTATGGTAAAACTTTTCCCTGTACCGGGAGGGCCTTGCAGGACACAACAACTATCATTATCTAAGGTTTTCATTATTTGGTCTGATATTCCTGTCTTATTCTGTGGATCATATGATAGTTTCTCGGGATGCCAATCTTCATATCTAATCTTTGGTTCTATAAGCAATTCCGGAATGTTATGATACGCTTCTAGAAAATTAACCAAATTATTATAGTATTCTACCGGTGGAAAGGGAGTAAATATCAGAACCGTTAACACCTTACCTGCGGACAAAATCCTTTTAATTTGATCAAAAAAAGTCACACTAACTCCTGTACATCCTACATAATCATACCTGCTGTCATCAACCTTATAATAATATAAAGGAACTAAATCTGATGTGTTTGAATGATAATATGGGTTTTTACAAAAGTCAAGAAAAGAACACTTCCATTCAAAAATATTAGCTCCTAATTCAGTTTTTGCATTGTTTTTAATCAGCATAACCGATTTCTGCACCTTAAGGCGTGGAGCGGTATTTTTAGGAAATTTCAGGACTACATGCCCGGTATTTTCATTTATATGATCAACATATCCTATAATAATTTCTTTTTTCTTCAAAAGTTGAGAGACTGGAGCAGTGACAATAGTCTTTTGCTCCAGCTCAGCCTCCTTTATTTGATCCATAAAGAAATGTTTATAGTTCTGTATTCTATTTCTAATATTCATTGATATCTACTTCTTCTGCGTTTATATAATCATTTGAAAGAGGAGCAAAAATAGAATTATACTTTTCATTAGAATTTATTCTAATCATTGTATAAGCTGTACCCTTGACCCCATGTAAAATTGTAGAATAAAGTTCTTCCACGACTTCAACTTTCTCTTCTCCTGTAAGCTTTATGACAATATCATCTTCACCAACCCATTGTAATATATCATTGATGTTATTGAAATACATGAATTCATTTGATTTAGGACCAAGATACACACATACAACGCAGCTATCATCCGCAATTTTATTCCAAATAGAAGGAGACAAATACATTATACCTCCAACAGCACTACACTTATGAATATATTTTCCACCATTAATGGTGTGTTCGTTTTCTAGATGTGCGTTTCTTACAAAATCATCTACACTTTCATCGGGTTCCATTCCTTTCGTCTTGAGGTTATTGAAAAGACGCAACTGTGCAAGGTAATTTAGGTCTGCAATTTGAGTAGACGTCAACTCCTCACCAAGTATTCTATTAATCTCATTTACCTCCGATGCTGTTGGTTCAAGAACTTCCAAAGTCCTCGTAATGCAATTAGACCCGAAATTTCTAACATCATCTGGAGAAAATGGTTTGGGAACTGTAGGCGTTTTTTTATAATTATCGTTCCAACCTTTCATTTCTGGATATGCAGCATTTGGCCTAGAATTAGATCTATTATCATCTGTAGATTTCCTATTATTGGTTGAAGTTTTAATATCTTCATAATTCTCATCTTCGGAGTAATTATTATCATCATCAATGTTATTGTCAATCCAATCATCTCCAATTTCCTCGTTGGTGTCTTCTATTTCACAATCGGATTCACAAGTTAAATTTTCGTCAATGATATTTTTGTGTCTTTTTCGTTCGTCTAAGATATCCATATCATTAGCTTCTTGCCCATTTAACTCATGTTTTATACCTGGTATAAGTTTATTTAGTTCTTCCTTGAATTTTTCATCCAACATTAGAGCATTATTTTCTTTCGCATAATCAAGAGCTATTTCACGACTTGCCATTATGGTTTTAATGAAGTCATCTTCAGAGGTAATGCTCAAATATTCCGTAAAACTTTCAACAAAAGGTATGTATACTAGCTTGTCATCTATTGATTTAACATAATAGAAATCAGAGGTGCCTTTCTCTGTATAAAATTTCTTCATGCACTGACAAATAGAAGCATCCTCTCTATAACGTAGAGAAATAGCATCACAGCATATAAATTTTATCTCTTCAATCTTTGATGAATATTTTTTATAAATATCCTCCCAATCATCCTCATTTTCATAGCCAGCAATAACTAAAGTATATAAATACAGATCTGTTTTTACGTATTGATCTCTATTGACTGGATTTATAGGTTCGACAATCAAGTCATTGGACTTAATCGTTGCAATTTTCAAAATATCACAAGCACTTCGGAAAGGTATTGGTCCTGTAGGAAGATAATCTTTATTAATAATTTTAGGAAGATTACCAAAGTATTGACCTAGCATTTTATCGCCATACTCTAGAGCATATAACTCCGATATATGCGAGTTCTGATTTTTAACATTCTTCCATAACGCATTTTTATCACTACGATATGATTCTATACTTGATGTAAATTTATCATTATGTGATTCAATCATCCATTGCAATAGGGTTTGTCGCTTATCTTTTCCTTGGATTTTAAATAGAGCATTGAGAGAGTCGATAAATTTTAAGCTTTTATTAAATGGTAATATATCAAAGAAAGTCTTGTCTTTTTCAAATTCAATCTCTGGAAGTGATGTCAACGGTAACTTGTCCTCCCAATTTTCTGTATTTTTCACATACGAAGAGATTCCTCTACTATATATCTGAGTAGGAGCCATCATCTTATTTTGTGTTGGTATACATGCAATTTTATCGAGTTCATTCGTTTCTATTAGATCTTTAATACCCCGTTTATCTGCTGTTCGCTGATTGAGATACGTACACCAGAAATAGATTGAAAATTCACGGTTTTCCAGATAAGCAATATCTGTTTTTTTGAAATTGCAATGAACATTATATATATTATTGAATAATTTACGGACATCATTACTACACTCTTTTTTATATGAATCAGAGAGATAGTCTAAATCATCTATTTTATACTTCTCAAAATCACAGAAAGGATTATAAATGGTGCCCATCGTAAGATCTGATGAATTACAGAGTTTATTACTTTTATCTAGTAATTTAATTTCTTTAATATCACCGTACGTATTCAGTTTCTCTTTATCATACTCATATAAAGCAGATAGTTCGTTTATTAATTTATAATGTATTGACAGAAATTCTTCATCCTTTTTATCCTCTTTCTGTATATCCAAATATCGTTTTATTTTAGCGAGTTGCCAATCAGTTAAACTATCAATCAACTGGCCATCGACACTTTCGATAATAGACTTTATCAACATACGCTCCGAGGCAGTTTCGAATCTTATCTGATTTGGTAACTCTATAAAAGTGAAAGGTTCTAATTTTTCAGTATTTACGTAGATTGCTTCAGAAACTGAATAGAACTTGCCATCAAGTGCTTTTACGCGCAGTTTTGACAGTTTAGATGGGAGATTATCATAAACTTCTTCAAGACGTGATTGATGAATAGCTATAGTAGCAAGCAATTTTTCATCATATATCTCATCTAGTTTGGGTATAATTGTATTTATTAGTATATCCGCAACCTCTGACAATAACCCAATCTTAGTCCAGAATTCTTTCCATTCACCGACATTATCATTTTCCGCGATATATTTTTCACTTATAAACAAAGCATCATCATGATATTTCTTAACTATTGTTTCTATACTCCCATTTTCTATATAACTATCTGACAGATATATAACACCATCTGATTCAACCAATTCATCATTGTCGATTAATAATGGTAGAACTGGCAATTTTTCTATCGCCGCATCTGAAATATTATCCTTCACCCAACGCCAAAAATTTATATTAGACTCCTCGCTTTTTAATGTTATAGAAAAGTCATCTATATTGTTTTTAAGCCAATTATAGAAATCCGATACTGAAAACTTTGTATTACCAAGACGCATTTCCCAATATTCGCTATTATCTTCCGTTTTATAGTCTGGATCAATTATATCGAGGTCTGAGAATTCTACAAGACCCAAATCAAATAACTCTTTAGCTTTTACATTCAATATTTTATGTCCTGCGGCAGAGTTTTCAGCCTCATCATGCCCTAATAAGAATACTTTTGCATGAATCATTTTTGACTGCTGATCGGCAGTCAAGCCACTCATTCGATCTATGATAAATTTATGAAAAGCTATGCTGACTTCCTTATCTTTAATATTGTCATTTATTGAACTAATCTCAGATAAAATTACATCATCATAAAATTCGCTAAACTTAAAATTTTTAACACCAATCGCAGACAGAGCTTTTGATTTTCCATATTCTTTATTACATATGTGAATAATATCTTTCGGAAACCAATCATATCCAACAATTTCCTCTAGCTCTTCATCAAAAATATATAGCTTATTCTCTTTGTGCTCTACATCAGAGCCCTCTTCTGAAACGAGTATTAGCCTATCAAAAAGATCCCCATCCTTCTCCTCTTCAAATATCAAACGATAGCTATCATCCAGATAATTGATAAAATCGAAATTTTTACTCCCATCAGCGTCATTGTTTCCTCTTGTATTATTGAAAATAGCCTTAAGGTTACACTTAACTACAGATGTGTAAAAATTTGCTTTCGTAAGCTCTTCGATCCCAAATACATTAGATAAGAAATGTTTTAAGTCAATATCATTATTGGAAATATTAAAATAATCTTCATCTAGAACATACATCCATGAAGAATCTATCCATTCTTTAGAAGAATAGTTTTCATATAAGTCAGATTGGAAGTAAATATTATCTTCGGTAAGGCACCATTGTTCATCACCTTGACAGTCATACACATGAAGAGCATATTTACGCAGACTGCCATCCCAAAGGAATTCTTTGAATTCGTAACAATAATCAATAAAAGCTTTACTCGTCTCAAAATCTTCATTTATTGAGTTCTCAATAATGTCATGATACTCTTCACTAAGTATAATGTCTTTTATAATGATCTCATCGGAGAAATTTTTTATATAAAAATTACCCTTAAAATACTCTTTACTCACATCTAAATAGTCTTTAGACAAAAATTCTATTCTAACTCCTGAAATCCAATCATATTCACACACTTTATTACCTATTTCTGAAGAAAAAAAGATAACCTTTTTCTCAAAATTGGTAACAAGCTCATCTTTGTCATTTATAAATGGTAATGAAAAGTATCGTTCACTAAAGCCAATATTTTCTGCTAAAAACTTAAAAAAATGAATCGATATTTTCTTGTCATTTAACTTTTTAATAGTCTCTGAGTAGTTCTCATTTGATAAAAGCACGTCGTCTACAAAGTCATCACAGTTAAATTCTTTAAAGGCATCCGCAATAATACTATTCCATTTTTCATTGCCTATAAAGTATTCTCGTGTCTTTGCAGACAAATAACAAACATGATTTGAAAACGCGAAAATGTCAATAAGATACTTGTCTATATTATAGTAGAGTTCAGCAGCTGTATATAAAGCGCCCTCTTCTTCAAGAAAAATTTCTTCGTCAATAAACTCTTCAAGATATCTCCTTTCTAGAAGAAAGTTCAAGAATTTATTATTGTTATTTTGATCCTCCAACCATTCTTTAAAATCAGTCTCCTTACAAAGAGCCTTTAAATCTTCTTTGGTCCATATATTATCTGATGAATTGAACTCTTTCAGATATCTCTTTAGAAAGGCATTAAATTCACGATCCTTGCGCAAAACAGCAATAGGTAGATAACCATCCAAACCTGATAAACGGAAGAAATCCTCATCGTTAATTATTCCTGATGAAGTTAGACCTGTTTCATCTAATATGATTCGGCTTAAAACTTTGTAAGTTGAGGCATCAACAGGGATAAATTCTTCATTATTCAGGCGATTATCAAAACCCTCTTTGAATTTTTCAATTAATCTTTTATATTTTCCATGCTCCCTTATGTTAGTCTCAAAAACTGGTATTAATCTGAATATGGAGCTATATTTATACTTCTTTAATTCACATAAAGATTTTATCCATTCAAAAAACTGTCTTCCTGCTATCTTCGCTATCTCTAAATTTATATTAATCTGGTCAGCAAAATCAATTTCTATGTCATCACGTGGACCTGTAGGAATCATGTCGGTATTCATTAAGAAATTGAATCCCCACGTTGCTTTCGTTGGTAAATAACAATAAAGCTGAGTATCTTCTACTTCTTTTAGTTGAGAGCCTTCAACTTCGCAAGCAAAAGAGACTTTTGTCTTTGTAAAATCATAATATTTTGTTGGAATCTTCAGTGTACCGGAATCTTCCTGTTTGTCAATATCTGCATTAATTGATTGAGTTACTTCTTCCGGCACGATATCTATATAATCGTTTACTTGCCAACGATCATTATTGGAATTACAAATGATATCAGGTATTGAATTCTCATTATAAAATACCTTCACAGAATCCAAGTTAGGAATAAAAAGAATTACACGTTCATTCTGGAAAACATTCTTGAACATTTTTATATAATTCTGACCTTCTCCTCGAAGAATATTTATATTTGTTGGATGTAATGCGAATTTTACTCTAAATTTCTTATCTACATTATTAAACACATCTTTTTCAGCTTGAGCTAATGTTTTATAGTTTGTCCATATTGGTAAGATTTGCCATGGAGTATCAACAATATCTTTTGTTTCCTCTTTATCGAAGCGAAATGAGAAATCATTTGTTTGCAAATAAACATAATTATTATCAAGAAATACAGTTTTGAAACCTATCCCTTTATATCCTATAGCATCTTTATTATCGGTTTTCTCTTTATCATTAATACTACAAATTGCAGCAATATTCTTTTCATTGAAATCAGATCCGGAATGCATAAATAGCAATGATTTTTGAGTAATATGAAACTCTATATTAACCTTTTCCGTAATGCCATTCTCTTTATAAGGGTAATCGTTCGCATTTTGAAGTAGTTCATAAATAAATATCTCCTTTCCACTTGCTGTCAATTGATTTTTCAATGTATCAAGCATCTTTACAATCTTCTGTCCAGCCCCAGCTGGATACCCCATTATATCATTATGTAGTCTATTAATGAGTTCACGAGATGAGATCTCTTTAAACGGCTTTGATTCATCTACTTTAAATAGATAAAGATACTCATCTTTTTTTGCTGCATTCAAGACCCAAGAAAACTCATAATATTTCCCATTTTGTATTTTCTTTCCCTTTGGGTGATACCCTATGGGTAGCTGTTCTTTTCCATTCTGAAGTATCAACTTCGAAAAGTCTGAACGTCGAATATCTCTAATAGTATAACTGCCATCTCTATTCTGCGTAAATTGCCCGATAAACAAGTTGTCTTTTAATTTTAGATTTCGCTTAAAAGTGGATTCCTCGCTTAGGTCAAAAGATTTAACAATGGGAGCTTTAAAATTTATAGAATTCAAGTTGTTAATACTGGATATCTGTAAAATACACGCATTCTTTTCGCGTAGTAATTTCAGAATTATATAACATTTAAATTCGCAACTTCCTTCCCTAATTATTTTTGCATATTTAATTGGTACATAAATAAATTTGGGACAGATATTATTCCATGCTCCATCCATAGTTATGTCGGTTACTTGACCACAATATTTCTCTTTTTGTTCATCTGAAATACTTGTATCAAACTTACCTGCAAACTTTGCCTCTTTAAAAAATGAAGTGATGTCGTTATCTGAAGCTTCAATAAGCTCTTTTTTGTTTTTAAATTTTCTCATATTATGTTTAACTATAGTTCTTGTAAGCTATTAAAAGCTTTTAGTATTTACCTAAATTCAGTTACTACTTACCTTTTATATTATTTAGTTGACCATAGAGTGTCACTAAAGTCATATTCTTGAGGTGTGAATACTTTTATGTTATTTATGCTAGGGTTTGAAGTATCTTAAATGCATTAATGCTTTTGTATATCTATATTAGTGGAAACCATCAACTAGATAGAATATATCAAAATGGGTAATAGTTCAGGTTTGTGCATTTCAAATATCTAACATTTTTATTGAATAAGTTCACGGTAGTTGACAAGTGCGAATGTATTAATAATATCATTAAATGCATTTATTTTATACTTAAATAATGTTTTGTAGTTGTTAGGTTTGTTTTAGATGCTAATTTTGATAGTAATCTTACCTTGTTACCCTTAAATAATTGTAGTATAGTTAAGTACTTGGTTGGTCAGGATAGTTGGGTCGTTGGTTTTCGGGAGTTGGTCTAAGGGGGATTATGTTATTGTCGTCTCTTTTTTGAATTAGCCTAAGGGTTATTTTGTAAAATTGGTTATTATGTAGTTGGTTTGCTATATCTGCTTTTCTGTGTGATTGGTTTAGTTAAACTAGGTCGAGAACTATCATAATGTTTAATTATATTCAAATCTAATACCTATTTGAGATTTGGTTGCTTATATAGTGGATTGTTGTATTATGTAAGTTTGTCAAATTTTCTCTTAGAGTTTTACCCTAAAAGCCTCAGCGTTTTACCCCAAAAGCCTCAGAGTTTTACTCTATTTCCTTAGGCTTTTTGTAACATTGGCTGTGAGATGCTTTCAGATAAGTGATTTTTTTGGATTCAGTTAGTTGTATCCTATGTATATTAGTAGGTCTATTGCTTATTTGAATTTATGTTGTCAAATATAGGAATTAGTGAGGTTTTGTAAAATTGATTTGTAGAGTTTTAGTGAGTAACTAAGTGAGTTTGAAACTTAGTTTTGGATATCTGTATCAGTATGGTTTTAACAGGTTAGAGTCTATTATTTACTTTTTTATTCCTAGAGTGTCCTCTTTTCTACCTATTATTGATTGTGGATGATCTGTTTATGTTAATATTGAGTTTGGATTTAAGGTAAATCTTTATGTTGCAACAAAATCCTATTGCCACCTATTGCAACAGTGTGTTGCAACACTTAAATCCCTGATAGTTAGAGAGTGTTGCAGTGTTGCAATAGAATGAGTCAAAACTAAAAGTCTATGAGTAGATTTTGATGCTTTCTTAATAGTTATTTGTTAAAGGACGTGATATGTTAATTATTCTCCTCTCAGACTCCTTCTATATTCTTCTATGGGTACCCTGACGTTATTTAGATAAAGAATAAGGCTAGCTTAGTGTTAGAACACTAGCTAGCCATATCGATGTTTTGTTAATTGACCTTTTTTACTAGATATTGAGTTCCATGTCTGACTCTTCTGTGTAAGAAGTTATGTTTTTTGAATATGCGCCCGAAGGAGTTTATTCCTTTATTACCAAGTTTGAGTTTGCTCATATTCCGAATGTATAGATAGATTTCTGTAGGAGATATCCACTCACCCTTAGATTCATCTTCTGTTGGTTCGAAGTAGTGGAGGAGGAGTGTCTCCTCTGTAGACTTGAGGTCGAACTCACTATTGGCTTCGCTCTGTTGTTTGGCCTGAGCTTGGTCGAACCAATACCTCACACCACTATTTAGTTGGGCAACCGCTTGTGCATAAAGTTGAGGATAGTTAATGGCTTTTTGGTTGTCAATCACCCCCTCTATTTTTACGCATAGATACCTTCTTGAACCCGTTGGGTCACTTAGAAGGTCGTGGTTGTTGCAGGTTGCAATGAAGGAGCTATATCGGCGTAGAGGCTTGCAGCTACTCTCGTATGGCCTTCTAATGTTGACAACAGGTTTCTGTACCACATGCTTTAGGAAGCTCTGGTAGCTGCTGCTTATGGAGTCAAACTCATCTAGGTTAATTAGAGTATATCGAGTTAGTGATAGCATAGCATCCTGCTTTTTTGATATATCTATTGAGTCGGTATAATACACCTGCAGTTCAGGAGGAAGTATCCTTTTGCAGAAAGTAGATTTACCGCATGCTTGGTCACCAATAAGAAGAGGAAGAGAACTGTTGGCGTGCAGCTTGTTTAGTTGTCGCCATCCAGCCACCATACCAAGGAACCATGTTTTGAAGTTTTCTATCCAGAGCTCTTGATTTGAGCACTTTATCCTTCTTGCCATATCGCCTATATGATCCATTCCATCCCATTGTGGTAGCTCTTCGAGGTATTTATCTATGGGGTTGTAGGCCGGAGTCCTAGAGGAGAATATATATCTGCTGATGTCCCGATCCCACACCTTTAGTCCCTCGGAGAGGGCCTCTATGGATATTGTGTTGAGAGCAAACTTGTCGACGCTCTTGAAGGGAGTGAAGAAGTTTAGTTTTTGGCGATATTCTATCTCCTCATTTAGAGTGTTGCGACGCACCTCATACCGACGTTCCATAAAGCTTTTTAGCTCCATAGTCTCGAGTTGTACTCTTGGTATGAGTATGCTCTTCCCGAAATGCTTCTCCATCTCGTAACCTGATCGGAAAAGAGAGCGAACCTCCTCTTCGTGGTTTTTCATATTGCCATATTGTAGGATATTATAAACAGCCTGCTCCTCTTCGATACCTGAAGCGAAGCATCCCTTCATGAAGGCGATGATGAAGTTTCGGCGATATATATGTGGATTCTCATTGTGGTCTATCGCGAGAGCTTTTATTAGAGCTTCCGAGAAGTTGAAAGTGTCTATCTCCTCTTTGGATTTGAATATGCGTCGAAGATTGATGCTGTTATCATTTGTGGGTATTTCGTGGGGTGTAGGGAGCCACTTGTTCTCTTGAATCTCTTCTGATGGTTGCTCAATAGTGACTGCTATTGAGTTTGGGTTGTAATAGCTCTCAGGGTCGTGGGATAGTCTTATATAGTACTCTAGAGCACAGCTTCTAACCTCTATACGATGGTCTATCTGCATTTTGAAGAAGTCTGAGGCTCTTTGGCAAGCTTCTTTGTGGAATAGTTGTGCTAGGTGTTTGGTGCGAGGTATAGAGCCATCTGGTAGGGTGAAACGTATAATTATTTTTACGCTTAGTCCACTACAGCCTATGAATGCTAGGTGAGTCTGAGGTATTTGAGCTACTCTATCTCTTAGAGTTTTGGCATGGGAGAGTGTGGGTAGTTGTCGTATCTCGAGTGTAACTAATCCATTGTAGCTCTTGAATGTTCCATGATGGAAGTGGCATGACGGGTTGACTAGTGGTATTAGATCTCGAAATGGGGCATTTAGTCCTTGGTTGGAGAAGGGTCGTAGTCGGCGCAGATCGCTGATTCGGTGTTTGACGAACTCTTTTTTTAGTTTTTCGACAAGAGAAACAACAGAGGAGGCTCTACTAGTTTTAGTTGAGGGTGAGAGAATGGTTATTTTCATAGATTAAAGATTATGGTTGCTCCTAAAGATAGTAAATCAGAGGCCCAAAGTCAAGTAAATCACCGAATTAATTCCTCTCGAATAGTGAATAGTTGCAATTGTAGTGAGTTGTGGTGAATCTCTCACGTAAAACTCTCAGTAATGAGTATACTGTAATATGCATAAAAAAAGAGGATGTGTCAATAAAGACACATCCTCTTCTATTTCTATCAACTGATTAGATTCTGTTAGCAGAACCCAAAACGTTAACGATTTTGTTTTTGTAAAGCTCTTTCAAAGACTCACGAGCTGGACCTAGGTATTTACGAGGGTCAAACTCTGCAGGAGAGTTAGCGAATACCTCGCGGATAGCAGCAGTCATAGCCAAACGACCATCTGAGTCGATGTTGATCTTACATACTGCTGAAGCAGCAGCTTTGCGTAGTTGCTCTTCTGGAATACCGATAGCATCTTTCATAGCACCACCATATTTGTTGATCATTGCAACCTGATCTTGTGGTACAGAAGAAGCTCCGTGAAGAACGATAGGGAAACCAGGAATACGTTTTTCGATCTCCTCTAGGATGTCGAAACGCAATGGAGGAGGAACAAGTACGCCCTCAGCGTTTTTAGTACACTGCTCTGGTTTGAATT
>JBOFUP010000085.1:0-2944 GCA_051652645.1 Bacteroidales bacterium | reverse complement strand
CTTTTTTGATCTTAATCTGCAGAGCCACCTTGTTTACAGATAGTGCAGTGTTTGAGGTTGTCAGCTGTGCTGCTCTGTTAATTGCCCCCGTGTTGCCATTGTCTTCAAGACCCATCATCAAGAAGTTGATGTTGTCTGTAGTGCCAGTATTAAGTGTCTCACCAGCTTTGATATACACGAAGCTATACAGAGCTGAGATACCTAGTCTAGTATTATTCTTATCTCTTGTAACTACACGTATCTTGTATATGCCTGACTCTAAGTTCTTATATGTTGCAGACTCTACCAAGACCTTCCCAAGAGGTATTGATACTTTGTTCTCATTTACAATAGTAGATCTTCCTACATACCATGTACCATTCTCGTCAAGAATCTGAACAAAATAGTTGTTATTAACCGACTCATCGCTGTTAGCTATATCCCAACTCACATTAAGATTATTCCCGCAGCTGCTGAGTTGTACATTAGTTGCAATATTGTCATGGCGTGAGATACGCAGGTTTTTAAGAGTACAAGTGACGTTTGGATTTTGCATATCCTCGGCTGTACATCTAATGATGATTTTGTGAGGAGTAGTGACTGTGCTTGGTACAATAAGAGTAACGACTTTGTCAACTAACGTATTATCCTCAACTAGAATTGATGGTGAGGTTATCTCCTCCAAAATATTGTTGTTAATATCCGCCACGAAGAATTGTAACTTAGGAGTATGTCCGTTGTTGCTTCTCATTGCCTGGAATCTTATTACAGCTTGGTAACCACCTTCAGATGATAGTGTGTCTGTTCTAAGATCTATATGTTTGACCTTGTTGCTTAACTTAAATACAACACTATCTTTTAGATAGACGTTTGTTTTTGTACTAGAAGTATAGAGTTGTTCATCGTCATCTGAAGTTACTAGTTCGAATTTGTCGTTGTATACTCCAGCGATATTGCTAGTTAGTTGAGCTAGGTACTTTTCATTATACAGATCATTACCGGTAGCAATTATGGGAGCTTTGCTTAGAGTGTTATCTATGTTCTCTGATATTACCTGAACCTTGAATTCATTGTCGAGTAGAGTCTCTGTGTTTGTTGCGCCATCTCTACTTATTTTTGTTTTTAATATTGTATCCGTCTTTAGTGTAACAGTTTCGCTGTGTGCAACTCTTCCTGAAGCATTAAGTAAGTTTATTTTATGATCCCCAACACCTCTAAGATTGACAATAACATATCTTGTAGGCATTAAGAATTCCGAAGTAGAGCGATAAAGAAGATCCACACTATTTGTGCTCGCTATTGTATTATTACTGTTTTCCCCATCCCCATATAGATTTACTCTAACTTTGTGGTTGACTACTGAAATAGGGTATTCGAAGTTGATTTCCGATCCTTCCGTAAATTCACTCATCACCTTTGGAGAAAGTGAACTACCATCGTTTTTTAGAAGTTCTACAGCAAATCTTTGTCTCTGATCCAAATGCTCACTATCCCATTTAACATATATGCTGTTATCCCCAGTTCTTTCTACCTCTATGTTATATGGAGTTGCCGCCGTTGCAGTAATTTTTGTTAATCTAATTCTAGGTGAAGTGGTAATATAACCGTCAGATTTTGCTCGCAATCTTATCTTATAAGAAATTGATTCATCGGGGATTTTTATGGGTATGGTTTGAATATTGTTGCTTCTGTATAAGAAGTCTTTGCTTTCTTGTCCCTCAATTCCATTGATGTCGTAGCTTATTATATCTACAGAAGTCCATAATTCAACTTTAGCATCAGGTGCATCATCTGCAAACCCAATCGCCTCAAAGTATATTTCAAGGTTACTCTTGTGGTAAAGAGTTTCAGATTCGTAGAGAGTCACATACTCTTTGTTGTTTATAATAAAAGGAGAGTTACTTGCCTGCTGATACAATACAGAAGGCGTTGTTTGAGAATGTACAATAGAGTTGCAACTGATTGTAAGAATAAATAGCATCAGACCCTTAAGTAGGTAGTTTCTCAGGATGTAATCTCTTTTTAGTAAGGTAGAGTTTGTTTTCATTGGCTTAACTGTTAGTTTATTTTAGCCAACAAAGATCTTGCTTTGTTTACCCATAACAATCACGGTTTACCGTGATTGTTATGGGTTTATTCACCGAATACGGTTGTTTATTTTTGCTTTTACTCATTATTTATTCTTTTAATCCTTGCTTTATGTCTATATGTTATGATTGTATTATAAAATATAGCCTAATTTAATTAGGGTCGTTTTTACCTTTTATTGCAGGCCTATACACAGGTATCTCTTAAAATAAAGAGAGGAGCCATACGCATCTGTATAGCTCCTCCCGACATATCCATATAATTTACACCTTATTTATTTTAGACTTACTACTTTTCTTTTGCGATATAGATATATAGCATAAGGAATAGCAAGAAGAATAATTGCTAGATAACCATCTGTGATGGGTGTATTATCTACGGCCCCTGGACCACCAACATCATCACCGAAATCACTTAGATCGTCGTCTGCTATAGTGGCAGCATATGGTGCGCTATTGCTGAACGGCGTGTATTGCCCATCGCTGAATTGAGCATTAGCTTGAGTAGCACCAAAAGTAAGCATGAGAGCTACAATAGATAATTTATATATTACTTTTTTCATATTCTCTATTTTCTTATTGGATTACTACTTTAACAACCTCACGAGAGTTTGTCATATTTATTTCTACTATATATGCACCTTTGATTAATGAAGGCGAGTTGAAGTTCTCGCTCATAGGAGTAGAGTTGTTAACTACCGCCCCACTAAGGTTGAAAATCTTCACGCTCTCTATTGTCTCAGGAGCGGAGATTGAAATAGCATCCCCAATTTGAGAAACCACCACTTTTTGTGAAACAGCATCCTCAACGCTTAGAGGCATAGTGCGAGCTATGAATGTAAGTTTTGATGTTTTACCAGCTACACCCTCGAACTCAT
>JBOFUP010000084.1:0-3825 GCA_051652645.1 Bacteroidales bacterium | reverse complement strand
TAAATTACACTATGGCAAAAGTAACCGTTGTTGGTGCAGGTAACGTAGGTGCAACCTGTGCAAACGTATTGGCAGTAAGAGAGATCGCAAGCGAAGTTGTATTGCTTGACATTAAAGAAGGATTTGCAGAAGGTAAAGTATTGGATATTTTCCAAACTGCTACTTTGTTGGACTTCGATACAAAGATCACTGGCGTAACAAACGACTATGCAGCGACTGCTGATTCAGATGTTGTTGTTGTGACTTCTGGTCTTCCACGTAAACCAGGTATGACTCGCGAAGAGTTGATCGGTACTAACGCTAACATTGTTAAGTCGGTTGTAGAGAACATCTTGAAATTCTCTCCTAAAGCTATCATCTTGATCGTTTCTAACCCAATGGATCCAATGACTTACCTAGCATTGAAAACTACAGGTTTGCCTAAGAACCAAGTGTTCGGTATGGGTGGTGCTTTGGATAGCTCACGTTTCAAGTGTTATTTGAGCAAAGCTCTTAACGTAAACTCAAACGAAGTAGAAGGTATGGTTATTGGTGGACACGGTGACACTACTATGATTCCTTTGACTCGCTTGGCTACTTACAAAGGTGTTCCAGTATCAGAGTTTGCAGATGCAGAGACATTGAAAGATGTTGCAGCTAAAACAATGGTTGGTGGTGCTACTTTGACAGGCCTTTTGGGTACTTCAGCATGGATGGCTCCAGGTGCAGCTTCTGCATACGTTGTTGAGTCTATCCTTCGCGATCAGAAGAAAGTTATCGTTTCTTGCGTAGCTTTGGATGGTGAGTACGGTCAGAGCGATATCTGTATCGGTGTGCCAGCGGTGATTGGTCGCAACGGTGTAGAGAAAGTAATCGAATTGAAGTTGAACGACGAAGAGAAAGCTCTATTCGAGAAGAGTGCAGCAGCGGTTCGTGGTACTAACGCAGTTCTTACTGAGATCGGTGTTCTGTAATTATACCATTTAGATATAATGAAAATAGGTTCTCCATTTTGGAGAACCTATTTTTTTATGTATATGATTGAATCTGTTGCTATCTAATAACACAAGTGCCACCTTTTAACGGGTCGCACCCACCGACGTTGTTGTTTCTGGAGTCGCTGATTAGTATTGGCGAATTTTGTGGACCTGCAGCATCCTTAGGGTTTGTGTTGAATAGTGACGGGGTTCTTGACTCATATTCAATCTCTCTATCTTTGTCTATATATTTAACTTGAGGTGCTTTAACCATTAGTCCTAGGAAGTCATCCTCAGATATGCTTTTGCTTTTATAGTCTAGTATGACTGATATAACATATTCGTTGCTGTCGGGCATGAAACTAGCTTCGAAAGTTTTCTTCTCTTTCTCTGTGAGAGAAAGGTGTGTTTTGTCTGTATGGTAAGACAGTCTAACTTCTTTTGTATGTACCTCTTGTGACGCATTATTTTCATTAGCAATCGATTCTGCTTTGTTATTGCTACAAGAGTAGGTTAAGCTAGCTGCGAGTAAGCTAAATAGAACTTTAGGTATAGTTTTTTTATAGAGGTTGAATTATATTGACATATATGCCTTGTCTTTGTCTCAATATACAATAGCTGTTAATTGTTTACTTGCATTCTTAAATTCACTTTTATTGCGGCTTTGTTACTCTCTTTTTTTGTTTTAAATATGAACCATACTTATGACTATTTGTTTACGTTTCATTACTTTTGCCCTTTGAATAACTAATAAGAAGTTAAATGACTACTATGAAACTAAGGTCTACAATTCTCGTCCTAGCACTCCTTTTGATGGGGTTTGGAACTAGTGCTTATGTGCATTCTCAGGAGATTAATTATGAAGATGTGTCTAGTCATATACCCAATGATATGTTAACATCTAAGGGTGTGCCTATTAACTCTCTCTTTATGCCTTTTGCATTTAAGTCGGAGGTTCTTCACTCTACTCCTAAGTCTCCTTCGGTTAGTGAGGGTTTATTTGCTGACTCTTGTCTGCTTAGACTTGAGAGTGCAGATAAAACCTTGGAGTGGTTTTCTATACTTGGGCAAAGGGATTCATTGCGATCTAGGGCTCAGGTATATGCTGCGGTTAGTAATCCATATACAGTAAGGTATCTGATGAATCGTATAGCGGACAAGAAAGCTATAGAAGAGCGTATGGAGAGAGAGGCTGTGGCGCAGAAGAAAATACCTTCGCTGTTCCAATCTGAAGAGCTGCGTTTGCCTCCAACCGTGGCAGAGATGAAGGGAGTCAAAGCCAAGAAACTATCTATGTGGCAGTCGAACTCAGTGGCTAATCTTCAGTTCACTCAAAACTACATCTCATCAAATTGGCATCAAGGGGGTGAGAGTAATATCTCTCTGCTCTCGAGTTTTAATTGGAAGTTTACGTATAGGGATGAAAAGAATATACAGTTCGACAATGAGTTGGATTGGCGCGCAGGTTTTTTCTCTGCTCCAAGTGATTCACTTCGAACATTTAGGGTGAATGATGATCAGTTGCGTTTGACTTCTAAGTTTGGTTATAAAGCCTTCCAAAAGTGGTACTATACTGCTTCGATGGAGATCAAAACCAAACTCTTCAACTCATATAGTCCTAACACAACGACTATGCAGTCCACATTCTTGACTCCAGTTGAGGGATACTTCTCTCTGGGTTTGGACTTCAAGACAAAGTATGAGAAACCTCGTATACATGAATTGTCTCTATTTTTTGCTCCTTTGACCTACAGTTTCAAGTATGCTGCTAGAAGCCATATGGTAGATGTAACTCGCTATGGTATAGAGGAAGGTAAGAGTAGTTTAAGTACTATAGGTTCGATGTTTAGGGGGGTGATGAAGTATGAGATAATTAAGAATATAACTTGGGATACAAGAGTGTACTACTTCTCGAACTACTCCAACGTTGAGGCGGAGTGGGAGAATTCATTCAACTTATCAATAAACAGATACTTCTCTACACGAGTATTCTTCATTGTTAGATATGACGATAGGGTATCCAAAGGAGTTGATGACTCTTTCTTCCAGTTTAAAGAGTTCCTAAGTTTTGGTTTTACCTATAAATGGTAGTTTGAGTAACTAGATTATCTAGATTAATTTGATAGCTTATGGTTGATAAGAATGCTCTGACGAGAGAGTTAGTTGTAGCTCAGGGGGCTAGATTAGCTACATTGCTAAAACAAAAAACGTTAACATTTGCTGCGGCGGAAAGTTGTACCGGAGGCTATATATCGCACTGTATCACCCTGTTGGCGGGTAGTTCTGCTTATTTCAAGGGTAGTGTGGTGTCGTACTCAAATGAAGTAAAGGAGCAACTACTATGTGTAAAGTCAGAAAGTTTGTCTACCTTTGGTGCCGTAAGTCGTCAAGTTGCATATGAGATGGTCATAGGCGTTCGTGATTTGCTACGGGTTGATGCTTCCGTGGCAGTGACAGGAATAGCTGGGCCAGATGGCGGGCGAGACGAGAAGCCGGTGGGCACTGTATGGATTGCAGCCTCTTTTAAGGAGAAGGTTGTAGTGAAGCTTTTTCGCTTCAATGGCGATAGAGAGCAGAACATAATGAGTGCGGCCAACGAAGCTTTGCTTCTTGTCACCCAATTGATTGAGGAATGAGTAGTTCTTACTGCTTTTTTTCTCTCAAAGCTTGTATATGTGATAAAGAATGACTTACTTTGCACTCTGTTTGTGAAGACAGCAGTGCAGGAAAATAATCAAAATAAAAATACAGATAGCAATGTCTAAGATTTGTCAAATTACCGGAAAAAAAGCGATGGTTGGCAACAACGTATCTCACTCAAAGAGACGAACTAAAAGAAAGTTCGATGTCAACCTTTTTAGAAAGAAAT
>JBOFUP010000083.1:0-3487 GCA_051652645.1 Bacteroidales bacterium | reverse complement strand
GTTAGTAGGTTAGTTGGTTAGAGGGTTAGAATTTAGATCTGCGTAATCTGCGTAATCTGCGAGAATAATTCAACACGTAGCGTAGAGGTAACGAAGCTCTTATCCGTGTAGATCCGTGGACAAAAACGATAGCCAAGCGTAGAGGTAACGAAGCATCTTATCCGATAGATCCGTGGATAAAAACGATAGCCAAGCGTAGAGGTAACGAAGCTCCTATCCGTGTAGATCCGTGGATAAAAATGATAGCCAAGCGTAGAGGTAACGAAGCTCTTATCCGATAGATCCGTGGATAAAAAAGATAACCAAGCGTAGAGGTAACGAAGCTCCTATCCGATAGATCCGTGGACAAAACTCTTAAGTTAGTAGGTTAGTTGGTTAGAGGGTTAGAATTTAGATCTGCGTAATCTGCGTAATCTGCGAGAATAATTCAACACGTAGCGTAGAGGTAACGAAGCTCTTATCCGTGTAGATCCGTGTAGAAAAAAGATAACCAAGCGTAGAGGTAACGAAGCTCTTATCCGTGTAGATCCGTGTAGAAAAAAGATAACCAAGCGTAGAGGTAACGAAGCTCCTATCCGATAGATCCGTGGATAAAAAAGATAGCCAAGCGTAGAGGTAACGAAGCTCTTATCCGATAGATCCGTGTAGAAAAAAGATAACCAAGCGTAGAGGTAACGAAGCTCCTATCCGTGTAGATCCGTGGACAAAAAAGATAACCAAGCGTAGAGGTAACGAAGCTCTTATCCGTGTAGATCCGTGGATAAAAAAGATAGCCAAGCGTAGAGGTAACGAAGCTCCTATCCGTGTAGATCCGTGGATAAAACTCTTAGGTTAGTAGGTTAGGGGTTTAGTAGGTTAGGTAAAACAATATCAGCGTAATCAGCGAGATCTGCGAGAATAATACAACAGCGCTAGCCTCAACAGGCGGAACGCCCTCAACAGCGAAGCCTTTGCTTGCGATGCAATAGCTCTTTACCCTGAAAGGGTAACCCCACCGTGGGCGAGAACAATAGATAAATACTCTTAAAATTACACATTTACCTACTATTAATTAGTTGATATTAAATAATATACTACCTTAGCAGCCCTAATTATTGATAAAACACAAATAAAAGACCAAGACCCTAACGATTTACAATTACAGATAATGAAAGAGAACAAAAAAGCTCTACTACTGCTCACGTTTGCAGCAGTAGCATCAAGTACACTATCCTCTCAAGAGGTTAGCAATGAGAATCAAAAGAGAGTGAAGTTACAATACGTAACAAACAATTTCTGGGACAACTGGCACATAGGACTCAATGCAGGAATGCAGTTCTATCTAGGCGAAGGCGACTCACAAGCGGCAACCAAAGATCGTATAACGCCAGCCATAAATATAGAGGCAGGCAAGTGGTTCACACCTATCTTCGGAGCAAGAGCCGTAGTCGGAGGATTCAAGATAAACTCCACTGAGCTATACGAACCAACAAATATCAACAGCTGGAACTACTACCAAGTAAGACTAGACATGATGTTCAATCCCATCAATGCCATAAGCTACAATCCCAAGCGAATATACGAACCTATCTTCTATGCTGGTCTAGGTCTTGCAAACGGGAAAGAGGTTAAAGCCGTACTAACAGAACAAATAGGACTAATCAACAATTTTAGAGTAAATAAATGCCTAGATATCAATCTCGAGGCAGGTGTCTCACTCTATCCCGAGAATTGGGATGGTAAGACAGGCAATAGATCACTCGATGGACTCTTTACCCTTACAGCTGGCGTCTCGTACAAGTTCCCACAGCGTGACTTCAAGACATATGATGCACAATGTCCAGTAGAAGTGACCCGACTTAACAAACAAGTAAATGAGCTACACGCATCATTGGATCAAGCAAACATTAAAAACAGAGAACTAGAAGAAAACCTCACAGAGGCAAACAACCGAGAACCACAAGTTATAGAGGTGATCAAAGAGTCACCAAAGACTACAGCTATACCCGTAACCATCCTCTTCGACCTAAACAGCTCCGTTGTCAAGAGAGAGCAATACCTGACTCTATCCAACATGGCAGAGGTTATCAAAGCAAATCCAGAAAAGATATATACTATAATAGGATACGCAGATAGATCAACAGGATCAGAGGAGTATAACCATATCATCAGTCAGAGAAGAGCCGAGAGTGTATTGAAAGCACTAGTAGATCGATTTGGTGTAAACCAATCACAACTTTCAACTCAAGGCAAAGGTGCATCAGAACAGCTATTTTTAGAGAATAGCTGGAATAGAGTAGCAGTAATCATAGAGAAATAAAACAAAGAATCCTCAATAGTATATCGCTATTGAGGATTCTTTGCTTATGTAGCTGCTATCGCAGTGGGTTAGATGTTTAGGAGGTTAGGGGTTTAGGTAAAACAATATCTGCGTAATCAGCGTGAGTAATTGATTTCATAGCGTAGAGGTAACGAAGCTCTTATCCGATAGATCCGTGGATAAAACTCTTAGGTTAGAGGTTAGGTCCGTTTGAGTAAAATAACACGTAGCGTAGAGGTAACGAAGCTCTTATCCGTGTAAATCCGTGGATAAAACTCTTAAGTTAGTAGGTCAGATCCGTGTGAATAAAAGAGCACGTAGCGTAGAGGTAACGAAGCTCTTATCCGTGTAGATCCGTGGATAAAACTCTTAGGTTAGAGGTTAGATCTGCGAGAATAATTCAACACGTAGCGTAGAGGTAACGAAGCTCTTATCCGATAGATCCGTGGACAAAACTCTTAGGTTAGGGGTTAGAGGTTTTAGTGGGTTAGGTAAAACAATATCTGCGTAATCTGCGAGATCAGCGAGAATAATTCAACACGTAGCGTAGAGGTAACGAAGCTCTTATCCGATAGATCCGTGGATAAAAAAGATAACCAAGCGTAGAGGTAACGAAGCTCCTATACGTGAAGATCCGTGGATAAAACTCTTAAGTTAGTAGGTCAGATCCGTGGATAAAAAAGATAGCCAAGCGTAGAGGTAACGAAGCATCTATCCGATAGATCCGTGGATAAAACTCTTAGGTTAGAGGTTAGAGATCATGCAAAACAATATCTGCGTAATCAGCGAGATCTGCGAGAATAATTCAACACGTAGCGTAGAGGTAACGAAGCTCTTATCCGTGTAGATCCGTGGATAAAACTCTTAGGTTAGAGGTTAGGTCCGTTTGAGTAAAATAACACGTAGCGTAGAGGTAACGAAGCTCTTATCCGTGTAAATCCGTGGATAAAACTCTTAGGTTAGGGGGTTAGTGGTTATGTAAACAAGATCAGCGTAATCAGCGAGATCAGCGAGAATAATTTGCATTTTGCTCTTTATCCCTGAAAGGATAACCCACAACAAAAAAAGATGGTCCGAGGCAAATCCCCAGACCATCTACATATTATCACACCATTGAAGAATACCCCCCAACAGAACGAAACACTACAAATTACTCCTTGATATTAGGAAGCTGCAAACCGAATCCCA
>JBOFUP010000082.1:0-51726 GCA_051652645.1 Bacteroidales bacterium | reverse complement strand
CAATGGCTCCTTATATCTTCATGGAGCGCAATGGTATTCATATCATTGACCTACACAAAACAGTTGCTAAAGTTGAAGATGCTGCTGAAGCTTTGAAGCAAATCGCTAAGTCTGGTCGTCGTGTACTTTTCGTAGGTACTAAGAAACAGGCTAAAGAGGTTATCGCTGAGAAAGCAGGAGCGGTAAATATGCCATACGTTACTGAGCGTTGGGCAGGTGGTATGTTGACTAACTTCACTACTATCCGCAAATCAGTAAAGAAAATGTCGACTATCGACAAAATGGAGAAAGATGGAACGTTCGCTAACCTTTCTAAAAGAGAGCGTCTTCAAATCACTCGTCAACGTGCTAAATTGGAAAGAAACCTTGGTTCTATCTCTGATTTGACTCGTCACCCAGCAGCTCTTTTTGTTGTTGATGTATGCAAAGAGCACATTGCTATTGCAGAGGCTAACCGTTTGGGTATTCCTGTATTTGCTATCGTAGATACAAATGCAAACCCTAAAGGTATCGATTACGTTATTCCAGCTAACGATGATGCTTCAAAATCACTTGATGCTATCTTGACAGCTATGAGCAACGCTATCGCTGAAGGTCTAACTGAGCGTCAAGCTGAGAAAGTAGACTCTACAGAAGAGCCAAAAAAAGAGCGTAAAGCTACTCGTCCAGTTAAGAAAGCTGAAGAGGCTGAAGCTGCTCAACAAGACTAATAACAATCATATATTATCGTTTGAAGTTTAGAGAGTAATCTCTAAACTTCAAACTTTATTGTAAACGTATAAAAACACAAAGAATTATGGCAGTTACTATGGCTGATATTACCAAGCTTCGTACACAAACGGGTGCTGGTATGATGGATTGCAAAAACGCTTTGAACGAAGCTGAAGGCGATTTCGACAAAGCGATTGAACTTCTTCGTAAACGTGGTCAAGCTCTTGCCGCAAAACGCGCAGGAAACGAAGCGTCTGAAGGTTGTGTGCTTGCTGGTGTTAACGGAGGCTTTGGTGCTATCGTTGCATTGAAGTGCGAGACTGATTTTGTTGCAGTTAATGAGAATTTTGTTAACTTGACTAAACAGATTCTTTCTGTTGCTCTAGAGAACAAGCCAGCTACAATCGAAGAGCTTAATGCTATCGTTGTTGATGGTCGTACTATCGCTGAGTACATCACTGAGCGTAGTGGTACTACTGGTGAGAAGATGGAAATTGGTTACTACGAGACTGTAACTGCAGCTTCTGTTGCTCCTTACATTCACCCAGGTAACAAATTGGCTACATTGGTAGGTTTCAACTTGGCTGATGTTGATGCACAAGTAGGTAAAGACGTGGCTATGCAAGCTGCGGCAATGAATCCTGTTGCATTGAACAAAGATCAAGTTCCTGCTGAATTGGCAGAAAAAGAGTTCAATATTGCACGTGAAAAAGCTCGTGAAGAGGGTAAACCAGAGGAGATGTTGGATAAGATCGCACAAGGTCGTATGAACAAATTCTATGCTGAGTCAACTCTTGTTGAGCAAGCTTTCATCAAAGATAGCAAGATGTCTGTAGCAGCTTACCTTAAAGCTTCAAACAAAGAGCTTGTAGCTACTGCATTCCGTCGTGTTACTTTGAATGTAGACTAATCACTACATACAAGTTACTTCGGTAATATAAAGATAACAAAGGGTGTTCCTATTCATAGGAACACCCTTTGTCATTTAGATTATAATCTATATATTTGATCAATAATATATAGATAAAAAGATCATCCACAATGACACTACTTGAATTAGTTAGAAAGAATCGTAGCTATAGACGTTTTGATCAAAGTTATGAGATATATCGAAATGAGCTATTGCAACTTGTTGATTTAGCTAGACTCTCTGCCTCTGCAAGAAATCTACAGCCGCTGAGGTTTAAGATGATCTATGATACAAAGCAGTGTGAATCTATATTCCCATATTTAGGTTGGGCAGGTTATCTCAAAGATTGGGCCGGACCAATTGAAGGAGAACGCCCCTCTGCATATATCATCGTTGCATACGATACCCAATTAACAGATAATATCTTCTGTGACGATGGTATAGCTATGCAATCAATACTCCTTGGCGCTGTTGAGATGGGACTTGGGGGATGTATTATTGGTTCGTGTAATAGATCTAAGATACAAGAGCTACTAACTATAGATCCTCGTTATTCGATATGTTATGTTATTGCAATAGGAAAACCTATTGAGAATGTTGTAATAGATCAGATCAAGGATGATGATATAAAGTATTGGAGGTCATCGGATGGTACACACCATGTGCCCAAACGTTCTATACAAGAGGTTCTTTTATAGTATGAAAAGAGATATATCGCCTTGGAGTAGAGTGTTTATTTTGATTATAGGCACACTATTGATGATGTTCGTAGGGACAATTACAACTGTTATTGTATCTCTATTTTTTGCTCAACACTCAGTTTGGAGCCTAAGAATAATACAATTAACGACAATTATCACACTATTTATACTCCCAGCCTTTGTTGTTACGAGATTAATAGATGGGGAGCTGCTCAATCCATTATCCTTGACAATAAAGCCCAAGCTCAAGGGTATTGCATTAATAACACTTTGTATACTTCTCCTTCAACCTATAATTGTTGAATTAGCTAATTGGAATAGTACACTAGAGCTACCAGATTCCATGCAACATATTCAAGAGTGGATGAGAGAATCCGAGGCAAAGGCCGAGCAAAGTCTTAAGATACTTCTTCAAGGAGATGACATAACAAGCTATTTGATTAATATAATCATAGTTTCCATTATGGCCGGTTTTGGCGAAGAGTTATTCTTTAGAGGATTGCTTCAAAATAAGTTGTCTTCAATATCAAAACGACCTATATTATCAGCACTGATGGTAGCCATACTATTTAGTGCGCTTCATCTTCAGTTCTTTGGTTTTTTTCCTAGAGCTCTGTTGGGAGCTCTTTTTGGTATATTCTTAATATTTGGCCAATCTATTTGGTATCCAATATATGCACACTCTCTTCATAATGCAATTGGTGTCACATCATATTATCTTGTACAAAGAGGGATGCTTGAGGAGAATCAATTAGAGAGATTAGGAGGAGATAACCACCAATTAATATTTCTTGTTTCAACTATTCTCCTATCCATAATGCTCCTATTTACATACAGAAAATATATTCATAAGCGAACAAATGAATCGTAAGATCATGAAATTAATATACCCAATAATATTTGCATTCGCAATATTCCCTTTGACCTTAATAGCTCAGAAATCATCCAATTGGAGAGACGATGTTAACAAAGTTTTAGAGCAAGAGATGAGAGCAGTACCTCAGTCTGGTAGTGCAAAGGTTATTTCTCATCGAGTAGAGAAAGGTAAAGCAATAAAGATTGTAGTATCTCCGAGCATCACTTCCATACCATTACATCCTGAAAAGATAACAGAGATTTACCGTAGGGTTAAAGACGTTTTACCTTCAGATATGCGGAAGTACGAACTCACTATTCTCGCAGATGGAAAAAAATTATCATACTATACTCCTAATGCACTCAGAAGAACACAAGAGTTTGATCAAAATAGAGCTGCCAAACGAGATGATTCACCACCACTAGTAAAAGATCTTTCTAAGCCATACCTTAATACCATAACCTCAGGATTAGATGGTAATCATATAGCACTATGGCAGAGTCATGGAAGGTACTATGAGCAATCACTTCAACGTTGGGAGTGGCAGCGCTCGAAGTGTTTTCAAACTGTCGAAGACCTATTTACACAGAGTTATGTACTTCCATATCTTGTCCCCATGTTGCGAAATGCTGGAGCTGTAACAATTCTTCCTCGCGAAATGGATAGCAACACTAATGAAATTATTGTGGATCAAGATGCCTCAAATTTTTCTTCCATATATAAAGAAGAAGGAGCCTGGCATAAAGGAGGGATGGCCGGTTTTGCCAATAAGAAAACAGTATATCTAGACGGAGAAAACCCATTCGCTATGGGTTCATATCGCGAGATTAAATCTACAAAGCAAGATAAGCTAAGCAAGGCTCACTGGATACCAAACATTCCCCAAAGAGGTAAATACGCTGTATATGTCTCTTACAAATCACTCACTAATAGTGCAACCGATGCACAATATACTATAAGACACTTAGGCGGAGTATCCAAGGTACAAGTCAATCAACAAATGGGAGGGAGTACCTGGGTACATATAGGTGATTACCATTTTGAGAATGGAATGGAGTTCGACAAAGGATCTGTTACTCTAACCAACCGTTCGGATGACAAAGGATCTATTATTACAGCTGATGCTGTTAAGTTTGGAGGTGGTTATGGTAATATTGCAAGGTCACCAAGAGAGGGTGTTACATCGTTTAATGTCGACCCTGAGACGAGTGGTATGCCACGTTTTGTTGAAGCTTCTCGTTATTGGATGCAATGGGCAGGATTTCCTAGATCAGTATATTCGATGAAGGATGGAGAGAATGACTATATAGACGATTATGCAGGAAGAGGCCTTTGGGTAAATCATCTTATTGGAGGTTCCTCTAGGCTTCCTAAAGAGAAGGGTATGAAGATACCAGTTGATCTGGCTTTGGCTTTCCACTCAGATGCTGGTGTAACATATAATGATACAACAGTAGGAACACTTGGTATATATTACACCAAACACAATTCAGGTAAGTATGCCGACGGAACATCAAGAATGGCTTCAAGAGACCTCACGGACATGGTTGTTACATCTATTGTCTCAGATGTAAGGTCTCAGTTTGACCCTAATTGGAGACGTCGTGCAATCTGGGATAGATCATATGCAGAGGCACGTACACCTGAAGTGCCAACTATGCTTCTTGAGCTTCTTTCTCATCAAAACTTCGCGGATATGAGATATGGACTCGATCCGCAATTTCGTTTTGTAGTTGCAAGAGCTATTTATAAAGGGATTCTTAAATTCATTACATCAAGAGATAAAAGGGCATATATTGTTCAGCCATTACCAATTAATAGATTCGCTGTTGAGTTTCACGAATTAAATAATGCTAAGTTAACTTGGGATGAAACAATTGATCCTCTCGAACCAACAGCTAAAGCTGAGCAGTATGTAGTCTATACCAGGGTGGACGATGGAGCGTTCGACAATGGGGTCTTAGTAAAAGGAAATGAATATATAAGACCTATTGAAGAGGGCAAGAGATACAGCTTCAAGGTGTCTGCTCTAAATAGAGGCGGTGAGAGTTTCCACTCTGAAATACTATCCATACACAAAGCACAAAATGAGAGAGGTAGAGTGTTGATTGTAAACGCTTTCAATAGAGTTTCTGCTCCAGGAAGTTTCGCTACAAAGGATTCACTTGCCGGTTTCACAGATCTAGTAGATTTTGGTGTCCCGGATCACTACTCAATTGACTACATTGGGAGGCAACACGAATTCAGACGCTCAGAAAAGTGGACCGATGATGATTCACCAGGCTTCGGAGCCTCATATGATGATTGGGCAGGCAAACCAATTGCAGGCAACTCATTTGACTATCCATACATTCATGGAAAATCATTCGCAGCTTTGGGCTATTCCTATACCTCAGTAAGCGATGAGTCTCTCGGTAATATAGATATTAACTCAAACGTTTACTCTATCATAAACATAATTCAAGGCAAGGAAAAGAAGACAATTATTGGCCACGGTGCTTACGAGTCTAAATTTGCAATATTTGATACCACAATGCAGATTGCCCTGACAAGAGCTTCTCAAAGTGGAATGAATATTATTGTGAGTGGAGCCTATATTGGGACAGATATATCAGATAGATCTCTTAATCCTGCTAGGGATGTAGAGAGAGAGCAGTTTGCCAAAGATATTCTAAAATATATTTGGAGAACAGATAGAGCATCTGCAAATGGGATTGTTAGAGTGGTTCCATCTCCATCTTTTGCTCTAAGATCCTCAAATAGATTCAAGATATACAATCAGCCTAATGCTGAGTCATATCATGTTGATCAACCAGACGGAATAGAACCGGCAACAAAAGAAGCCTTTACTTTCCTTCGATATACCGACACCAATATAAGTGCTGCAGTTGCATTCAAAGGAAGCAAATACAGATCTATCTCGATAGGATTCCCTATTGAGGCCATTGAGAGTCAGCAGGAGAGAGATCAACTATTTGAATCACTAATTAAATTCTTTCTAGAACCACTAAATTGATGTTCTCTTTCTCATCAAATAGAATGAATCCAATGACCAAGTTTCTCAGCTTAACTATTATACTATTAACTATCACTTTCTCAATTACAGCTAATTCGGTTGATTCTGTACTTACTCTTCTTGATAGAACGATAAGTCAGAGTGAGGCTTTTGTAATAGAACGTGAGAAAAGGATAGAGGCCCTAAGACGGGTAGGAAGTTTACGATTATCAAAACAAGAGAGTTTTAGGGTATACTCGTCACTTAGTGATGAGTATAGACCCTACATAATAGATTCTTCTCTCTTTTATGCTGTAAGAGCACTAGAGGTAGCTCGGCAAATAAATAGTGATCGAATAGAGATAGATGCAAAGCTTCAACTATCCATAGTTTACAACATAGCTGGTATGTACAAAGAATCATCAGAGATCATATCTTCTATAAAAGCTAGCGATCTAATTGATAAGCAGCAGCAGATCACATATTTTCATACCCAGACAGAGCTAAATAGATACCTGAATATCTACTCTATCAAGAATAATCTAACACCAGATTATAACAAACTACGTCAAGCAAATCAAGACTCTATTCTGCAAATAATTGATAGCACCTCACTTGATTTCAGTTCAATAAAAGCAGAAAGACTACTAGATGAAAAAGAGTATGAAGAGGCAAAAATACTCATAAGTAATAATCTTACTGCTCTAACACCAGATGATAGACCATATGCATACACTGCATACAATATGGCTGAGGTACTCCAAAAGGAGGGCCAACTTGAGATGGCTAAATACTATCTAGCTATTGCTGCTATATCAGATATCAGATGTGCAGTCAAAGAGAACGCAGCATTATATACCCTAGCTCTTCAACTCTATGAAGAGGGTGATCTAGAGAGAGCCTATAAATATATTATATTCTCTCTTGAAGATGCTCTTTTCAGTAATGCTAAGCTTAGAACAATAGAGGTCCTACGTATCCTTCCCGTTATTGACCAAGCATACAGGCAAGAATCTGTTCGAAGTCAGAGATTAAAGAATATTTCATTCACCATTATTTCACTTCTTACTTGCATACTTATTACTATACTAATTCTTCTACAAAGAAGAAAGAATCAACTTCAGAAGGCACACCATCTAATTGAATTGAGTAACCAAACGCTAAATGAGCTTAATAGCACTCTCTTGCAGAACAACCAAAAGATTTCACAATTCAATCAAAGACTCTCTAAAGCAAATACGCTTCAAGAGGAGTACATTGCTAGATATCTAAAGTTATGCTCTGCATACATTGGCAAGATTGACAACTATCGAAGATCTATACTTAAGCAAGCTCAGATCGATAAGAGAGAGGACCTAATAAAGAGTTTAAAGTCAAAAGAGGTAACCGAGAGGGAGCTAACTGAGTTCTATCAAGAGTTTGATAATACATTCCTTGATCTATATCCTGATTTCGTTGAGCAATTTAATAGATTACTACAACCAGATGAGCAGATCATTTTAAAAAATGGGGAACTAATGAACACTGAACTACGTATTTTTGCTTTAGTTAGATTAGGTGTTGTAGAGAGCTCTCAGATTGCTGAGTTTCTCAGATACTCTATCACAACTATCTATAATTATAGGACTCGGATGAGAAATAAAGCTATTGGAATGCGTGAAGAGTTTGAGTCAGAAGTTCAAAAGATAGGAAAAAAAGAAGAATAACGATATAAAATCAACTACTTTATTTACTGTTTTGGTTTTTGTTACTGCGTTGTTATTTAGGATTTTATATTCTTGAGTTTTTCTCTAGTAACTATATTATTACTATATTGACCTTAATCTCATATCAATACAATATATATTTGCGGCATAGAAGTTCAATCAACTACTAAATCTAAAATCTTAAAACAATATGAAGAAACCAATCATGTTCGCTTCAATGCTCTTTACTGCTGCATTAGCACTAGATGCTCAAGAGCTAAAATCTCCTAACGGTGAGTTCCTCCTTAATGTAGACATTAAGAACGGTGTCCCTACCTACGAGCTAAATTATAAAGCGAAACCAGTTATTCTAGAGTCTAAACTAGGGCTAGAGTTAGATAATGCTCATGACCTAACAAGTGGCTTCGAGAGAACTGATGTTAAGTACAACACATTTGATGAGACATGGACTCCTGTATGGGGAGAGAAAAGTGCAATACGCAATCACTACAATGAGATGGCTGTCACACTTAATCAACCAGAAACAGGTCGTCATATTCTTGTTCGATTCAGACTATTTGATGATGGATTAGGTTTTAGATATGAGTTTCCTCAACAGAAAGACCTAAACTACTTCGTTATTAAAGAGGAGAAGACCCAATTCGCGATGGCAGGTGACCATAATGCATTCTGGGTGCCGGGCGATTATGATACTCAAGAGTATCACGTTCAGAAAACTAAATTATCCACTATCCGCGAAACAATGAATGAGGCAGTAACTCCAAACTGCTCACAGACACCTTTTTCAGAAACAGGTGTTCAGACACCTCTTCAGTTGAAATCAGCAGATGGTATATATATTAATCTTCATGAGGCGGCATTAGTAGATTATTCTTGTATGCACCTTAATTTGGATGATAAGACGATGATCTTTGAGTCACATTTAACACCAGATGCTCAGGGTAAAAAAGGTTATATGCAAACTCCATGTGTGTCACCTTGGCGTACGGCTATTGTCAGTGATAAAGCAACTGATATCCTAGCATCGAGCATGACATACAACTTGAATGAGCCTTGTAAGATTGAAGATACATCTTGGATCAAACCAGTAAAATATATTGGTGTTTGGTGGGAGATGATTACTGGTAAGGGGTCATGGGCATATAGTGAAGATCTTCCAAGTGTTAAGCTCGGTGAGACAGACTATACAAAAGTGAACCCAACTCCAAAGCACTCTGCAAACAACGATAAAGTAAAAAGATATATCGATTTTGCCTCGGAGCACGGTTTTGATCAAATTCTTGTTGAGGGTTGGAACCAAGGATGGGAAGATTGGTTTGGTATGTCAAAAGATTACGTGTTTGACTTTGTTACTCCATATCCAGATTTTAATGTTGAGATGCTTCGTGACTATGCAAAGAGTAAAGGTGTACGCTTGATGATGCACCACGAAACATCAGGATCTGTAAGAAACTATGAACGCCACATGGACAAAGCTTACCAATTTATGGTTGATAATAACTACAACTCAGTTAAATCTGGTTATGTAGGTAATATGATTCCTCGAGGTGAGCACCACTACGGACAGTGGCTTAATGATCACTATCTTTATGCAGTGAAGAAAGCTGCGGAATATAAAGTGATGGTAAACGCTCATGAGGCTGTTCGCCCTACTGGTTTGGCTCGTACATATCCAAACTTGATTGGAAACGAATCAGCAAGAGGAACAGAGTACGAATCATTCGGAGGTAACACACCTGACCATACAACTCTTCTTCCCTTCACTCGTCTTATTGGTGGACCAATGGATTACACTCCTGGTATCTTTGTTATGGATATGACAAAATTAAACCCAGAGAATGGTTCGCACGTAAATACTACACTTGCTCGTCAGTTAGCTCTATATGTTACAATGTATAGCCCGCTTCAGATGGCTGCAGACCTTCCAGAACATTATGAGCAGTTTATGGATGCATTCCAATTCATTAAAGATGTGGCTATCGATTGGGATGAGTCAAAATACCTAGAGGCAGAACCAGGCGACTACATTACAGTTGCTCGTAAAGAGAAAGGTGGAAACCGTTGGTTTGTTGGATCTACAGTTGACGAAAATGGTCGTACAGCTCAGCTTAATTTCGATTTCCTTGATGCTGGTAAAAAGTATATTGCCACTATTTACTCAGATTCTAAGGATTCACACTACAAAACAAACCCACAAGCTTATCAGATCAGAAAAGTTGTGGTTACAAACAAGTCTAAGTTGACTCAATATTGTGCTCCTGGTGGAGGTTTTGCAATCAGCCTTGTTGAAGCTGATGCCAACACGTCGCTTAAAGGTTTGAAGAAACTGTAACTTGATAGAATATAAACTATTACAATAACTTGTTGACAGCATTCCCAAGATTAAGATCAATAGGATTTGATCTTAATCTTGGGAATGCTGTTTCTCTTTATAAATACCTAATCGCAATTTTTGTGGAGGGTGTGCCGTAGTGTAGTGCACCCTCCACTCTTTTAAAAACTAAATATCACCATTCTTAAAGTAAGGAGTTATAATTTACAAGAAAAATAGAGAAATAATATCATTCATTATATCTACAGAATTGATCATAATAAACTACCAAACTACCTATTTGAAAGTTCCAGTCTAATAGATTGACAAACAACAAGTAACCAATCTTGTTTGAGTATCTTTTGAAATACGTACGTATTTCAAGTAAAGTACGTACGTATTTATCATAAATTACGTACATGTTTTTGTGTAAATACGTACGTACTTTGGGAGTTTAGCTTCATATTATTGATAGTACTATTACTTTGCTAAGATAGAATATCCTAATTATTAGCTAAGAAACCCAATTAGTACTCCTTTTTGGATAAGATACTATAGTGATTAATCAATCTTAATAATACATTTGAGTATTCATCATCTTATGTGGTAACCTTTATAGTTTTAATAATTAGATAGTGAGATAAGTAATTAGTAATTCAAATACCTTGTGCGCGCCCTTAATATATTACTGTTTTATTAACTATTATAATATTTTATATTGGTTACTATTCGCGTAAAGTGTTGATAACTATATCTAAAGTCTTATCTTCGTGAAATATTTTAATAATACCGTAAACATCTTTGAATTTATGATTAAGTTCCAAATCACACTTATCCAATTAATGCTACTTTTAACAGCTAGTTCTATTTCAGCACAGATAAAGGTCGAGCTCCGTCAACCACTACTTCCTATTCTAACAAGGATGGAGAATAACCCTGTTGTTAAGCTTGACGTTATTAAGCAATCGAATAGTATTAATGAGATTCGAGAGATTGCTTTTAATCTTGATGGCACAACAAATATCTCTGATATTGAATATCTAAGACTTTATAAGGGAAAAAAAGGAGCATTGATTGATGATGCTTCACCAATTGGAGGAACTCAGTTGTCAAGTAAGATAGTTCGCTTCGCTACTCCAATATCTCTTGATAGTGACACCACAACGCTATGGTTGTCAATCCGACTCAAAGAGAGTATTAACCTTACGAATCGTTTTCAGATTGATTGTGAGAGAGTTTTGACTAATTCTAGGAGAAAGGTAGATATAGAGTGGTGTTCGCCCAAAAGGGAGCTTCGAGCAGGTGTAGCTCTTCGCCGAAAAGGTGATGATGGTGTACATACATCACGAATACCTGGTCTAACTACAACAAAACAAGGAACATTAATAGCTGTTTATGATGCAAGATATACCAGTTCTAGAGATTTACAAGGTCATATGGATATTGCTATAAATAGAAGTTTCGATGGTGGAGTTACTTGGGGACCGATGCAGGTGGTCTTGGATATGAAAGAGTGGGGAGGTCTGCCAGAGAAGTATAATGGAGTTAGTGACGCTTGTATATTGGTGGATGAAAATTCGGATGATATATATGTTGCCGGGCTATGGATGCACGGGGTTTTGGATGAAAAGAGTGGAGAGTGGGTAGAAGGACTAACTAATGATAGTACTATATGGATACACCAATGGAGAGCAAAGGGGTCTCAACCGGGTGTAGGTGTTAAACAAACGTCTCAGTTTATTATAACGAAAAGTAGTGATGATGGTAACTCGTGGAGTGAACCTGTTAATATTACTTCTAAAACAAAGCGTCCAGAGTGGTGGCTATATGCACCAGCCCCGGGTCACGGTATAACTCTTAAAGATGGAACACTTGTTTTTCCTACTCAAGGAAGGGATGAGAATGGTCTTCCATTCTCTAATATAACTTGGAGTTGCGATAACGGCAATAGTTGGGTAGCAAGTAATCCAGCTTATAGTAATACCACGGAGTGTATGGCTGTTGAATTGCTTGATGGGTCTATTATGCTTAATATGCGAGATAATCGTAATCGAGGGAGTATAGAGAACAACGGTAGAAGGATATGTGTGACATCTGACTTAGGTGATAATTGGATAGAGCATTCAACCTCGCGTAATGCCTTGATCGAATCGACTTGTATGGCTAGTATTCATAGACATACATTTAGGCGCGATGGAATTGAACACTCTATCTTGCTTTTTTGTAACCCAGAGTCATATACTAGACGTGATCATATGACTCTAAAGGTTAGTTTTGATGATGGAATGACGTGGCCACAAGAGTATAAGATTGAACTTGACGAGTATTCAAGTTTTGGATACTCTTGTATAACCTCAATTGACGAGAATACAATTGGTGTACTTTATGAGGGTAGTCAATCACAAATGGTTTTCCAGCAGATAGCTTTAGGTGAAATATTGAAATGGTAATTTAATTTGGTCAGTATATATAAGTAGAGTGAAATGGGGAAAGCAGAGCTATCTTCTTTTCACTCTATTTATATAATATTGCATAGTTAAAACTCGGATTAGTGATGATAATTACTTCATTACTACTAATTTTGCAGAATAATAATTTGTAAACAATAATTTGGACCTATGATAAAAACTGTAGCTTTTATACACCATAAATATCCTTATGGAGGAGGTGAAAGAGTCACTTCTCAGATTGCTTCCTATTTACATGGTAAAGGCTATAAGGTTTTTGTTTTTGTTAGGGAGAGGGGTATTGATGATATGCTCCCATCAGATAATGAGGCCATTGAATTTTTAGACCTACCGAATAAGATTAATATTAATGCCCCTGAGAATAAATATTTTGTTCTTGATTGCGTTACTAAAATGTCAATTGATCTTTTCGTTGATCCTTCTATAGATGTGAATTTTTTAAATGAGATAAAGCAGAAGGGGCATTGTAAGGTTATTTATATGTTGCATAATCGTCCTTTATGGGAGGCTTTGACTCGTACTATTGAATCTAGAGCCAAAGTCAAAAGATCATTTATTAAGTTCTTAGAGTGGTGGATTCTTAGATATCCCAAGTATAAATTATTCAAGTCTCCAGAGAAACGATTTATCAAGAAGTATAAAAGAATATATAGTGAGGTGGATTTATATGGAGTACTATGCAAGTCGGATGCACACACTATTGCGAGTATTATACAGGAGGATCTGGTGGGCTCTAAGATTAGAGTATTAACAAACCCAGCTTACGTTGAAGAAGAACCTAATATTCAGAAACGAAAGCAGCTCATTTATGTGGGAAGGCTAGATGAGGTTCAGAAACGTGTGGATCGTCTTATCGATATATGGGGGGCTTTGTACAGAGAGTTTCCTGATTGGGAGCTGTTAATAGTAGGTGATGGTCCTGGAAGATCTTCTCTTGAGGCCATGGTAGATAAAAATGCAATTGAGCGTGTTGAATTTCTTGGGTATAAGAAAAGGGTAGTTCCCTATCTGCAAGATGCCTCTATTATATGCATGACCTCTAATTTTGAGGGGTGGCCTTTGGCTTTAGTTGAGGCACAGAGTTATGGGGTCATTCCTATCTCTTATAATTGTGCTGATGGAGTAAAGGAAATTATTGGAGACCATGATGAATATGGTGTGTTAGTCTCAGCTTTTGACAAAAGAGAGTATATCACTAAACTAAGATCTTTGATGAAGGATGATCTTCGTCGTGAGGAGTTAAGTCGGAGGGTTTTGGTTAAGAGCAAAGATTATGCTATAGAGGTGGTTGGTAAACAGTGGATAGAGATGTTGAAATCTTTAGAATGAGATAGCTTATGTCAGATAATAAATTAAGAGAGAAAATAGCATTTGTTGTTATACGTTATGGTAAGGAGGTTAATGGTGGAGCTGAGGTGCATTGCAGACTTCTTGCGGAGAGGTTGACTCCTTATTATGATGTTGAGGTGTTGACAACTAATATGAGGGATCTTTATAATATTGAAGATTCGTTTGAGCCTGGGGTTGAGATCTTGGAGAATGTAATGGTAAGGCGTTTCAAGGTTGACCCGATTCAGGATAGCGACAGTAAATTATGGCGTAGGATTAAAAGAGGGACTAAGCTCAGACGATTCTTTCATCGTATAGGCATCTTAAGATATTTTGCAACTTGTAAGTGGTTGACTAATTGGGGAAATAATTACGAGCATGTTTTTCTAAAGAGTAATAACTCATACTCTTCTGAACTTCTCACTTTTATAGATGAAAATAGAGAAGATTATAAGGCTTTCGTATTTCTTACTTACCTATATCCTTTGGCGAAGTATGGAATAAAACTAGTTCCAGAGAAGAGTATCTTCATCCCAACGGCTCATGATGAGTCAGCGTTATTTATGGCTACAAACTACGATATATTCTGTTCTCCAACTCAATATATCGCATTTAATACAGCAGCAGAGCAGAGACTTTGTGAATCTATTTTTGGTGATAGGATTGCATCATCTGGGATAGTAGGTACGGGAGTTGAGGTGGTTGAGCCTTCAGATCTTAAAGAGGTTCGTATGAAATATTCTCTTCCAGAGGAGTATATTCTTTATGTCGGGAGAGTAGATAGTGGAAAGATAAATAGCTTAATCCCATACTTTTTGAAGTATAAGAGTATATATCCAAATAAGCCTATCAAGTTAGTTCTCACAGGAGGTGTGACTAAGAGCACGCCAAAGGTGGATCATCCAGATGTGATATATACAGGATTCGTATCAGATGAGGATAAAACAGCGATAATAGATGGTGCGACAGTTGTTGTGAATCCATCTAAATATGAGTCACTATCTTTGATCCTTCTAGAAGCTCTTAGTAGACGTAAAGCTATGCTTGTAAATGCTGATTGTGAGGTTATGAATGAGCATGTCAGAGTTAGTGGAGGGGCTGTTTTTTCTTATAAAGGCGAATCGGACTTTATTATTAAACTTCATACACTGCTTTCTGACAAAGTGCTTCGTTGGCGTTTGGGAGAGTTGGGAGAGATTTATGTTAGGAAGAACTACTCTTGGGATGTTGTGATAGATAAGTTTCGCAGTCTTATAGATAAATAGTAAATAAATAGAGCTAAACATAACAATACACTATAGGGTGTAGGTTGTGTTTAGCTCTATTTATTTACTTTCTACGAACTATTTTTTCGTATATGTCGAAATAGCTTTTTGCTGCATTTTCCCAAGTGAAAAGTTCAGCCCTTTTCATTAGATTCTCTCTTATTCTACTGTCAGAATTGAATGATTCTAATCCCTCTTTTAGTATAGATTGCATTTTTGATGGTTCAAAGTCCCAATCGAAATAGAATGCATCTTTACCTCCAATTTCAGGCAGAGATGTGTGTTGGGAGAGGAATAATGGTTTGCCATACCTCATGGCTTCAACAACAGGAAGTCCAAACCCTTCGGCTATTGATGGGAATAGAAAGGCGTGGCAGTTTTGGTAAAGCCAGTTTTTCTCCTCTTCGCTTATAGGGCCAGTGATAATCACTCTGTCTTCGACGCCATATTTTTTTGCTTCACTCTCTATTGTTTTGCAATATTCTGATTTATTTCCAGATATAACAAGCTTATAGTTGTTTCCAACAAGAAGAGAGGGAAGAACATGGAAATTCTTCTTTGGTAGAATTGTGCCTACGGAGAAAAGGAAAGGGGTTGTAGAGTCTACCATATCAGGCTTCTTATACTCACCTTTATATTGAGTACATCCATTATATATTACACTAATGTCACTCTCCTTGACGTTGAAATGTTTAATTACGTCTTGTTTTACAAATTCCGAGATAGTCACAATATGCTGTGCACTTTCAATATTTCTTCTAACCATCTTCTTGTACCAAACTATTTTGCGCTCACTCTTCTCATATAAGAAGTTTAGATCATGAACTGTCAAAAGTACTTTGTGATCACCTCGAGGGTGATATTTACAAAGCTGAAAAGGGGCGTGCCAGATGTTATATTTTTTATTTATCCTTAGATAACATTTGTGCCAAATCTTAAGTGATTTGTAAGGTATCTCTTCTAAGAGTTCGCTGGTGTGTCTGCTTTCTAAGAATAGTGAGAATTTGGCATTTCGAGCTATAGACTCTTTGTGAAGGGCAAAAGATAGCTCTTTGCAAAAGGTGTAAAGCCCTGTGTTTTTATATTTTATTTTTGATGATTCAAATAAAACGTTAGGTTTAGGTGAATTGGCTATATTGCAGTTGCTTGCCATAATATATTTGTTTTTATTGCTTAATTCCTCTTGACCTTTTTGTAAAGATCATTTAGCTGTTGTGCAATTAAATTATCATTGAATCTTTGAGCGTAAGCTATACCTTCTTGGCTCATTCTCTTAGAAAGAGCTGGATTGTTGATTATATTCTCAATAGCATTAGCCATTGCTTCTATGTCATGAGGATCCACATATATTGAGTTTGGCCCACCAGCTTCTTCAAGACAAGAGCCCGTAGCCGCAATCACAGGAGTTGCAGAGCATAGTGCTTCTAAAATTGGAATACCAAAGCCTTCATATAGTGAAGGATAGATAAATATTGAAGCAGCTTGGTATATTGCAGGAAGATCTGAAGTTGGGATATTTTTTAAGAAGAAAACTTTATCTTCAAGTTTTAGTTCCTTTATGCTCTTTCTTATCTCGTTACAATAATCGGTCTCCTTCCCAATGATGTATAATGGAGGAGGGTTGTTTATTAGCCCCAAAGCTTTTACAGCTTGTAGTATATTTTTTCTTCGTTCTATGCTTCCAACATTAAGTAAGAACTTCTCTGGTAAGTTGTATTTAGTTCGTACATCTTGTATCTCAGAAAGAGTTATTTTCTCTCTGAAAATTGGATTACACCCTTGATATAGAACTGAAATCTTTTTAGGAGAGATATTAAAATAGAACATAATATCTCTTTTAGTACATTCGCTTATTGCTATTATGTGTGTGGCATTCCGGCAAGCAGCTCTAAATTTATAGTAGTATATACTTCTGTCTACCCATTTGTAGAATTCAGGATATCTAAGGAAAATTAGATCGTGTATAGTAACAATGCTCTTTACCTCTTTTGGCCACCCACCAAGAGGGAGCTCACCACTCAGGCCTTGGTATATATCTATCTCGTCAGTGTTTATATCATTCTTAACACCAAAGCTTCGCCAAAGGGGTCTAAGTCTTTTGTATATCCATCCATTTGGTATTCTAATATTGGCGTTGTGTGTTTCAATTCTTGGTAGTGAGTCTAAATTTCTGCTTGGTGTGTATAAGTTTACTTGGTCTATGCAGTCACAATTTTCTGCAGCAAGACGAATTATATATCTACTGTAGTTTCCTAATCCAGTGTGGTTAGAGAAGGCTCTCTTTGCATCAAAACCTATCTTCATATTTCTGATTTTATAGTTCTGTTTAATATATTGTTGGGTGATAGGTTGTGTTAATTAGTTTCTTTGGATAATGTGTGCTCATTTTCGCCCGAAGTCTGCAGGTATTTCCCCCCAAACATCAGTTTCCCATTTGAGAATTGGGTTGCTATAGCTATTTGTTTTCAACCAATTCTCAGCCCTTTCAATAAGATCAAATATTTCATTATTACGGCCAGTTCTTATGAGGGTTGTCTTGCATTTCTTGTTTTTTACCCACTTCATAGCATTGACACTATCAGTATAGATAGGCATATTACTATCTTTCTGTTTTAGCAGTGCAAGTCCATGTACAAGAGCTAAGAACTCTCCTATATTGTTTGTTCCATCTTCGAGTGGCCCAATTCTGAAAATTTCATGTCCAGATCTAACATAAACACCTCTATACTCCATCTTTCCAGGATTGCCAAGACAAGAAGCGTCAACTGCAATCGTTTCTAGTTCGAATGTGCCAACTGAGAGTGACCTGACAGAAGGTGTGTCGAGCTTAGGCTTTGAGGACAAATACATAGAGGCATCTCCACGAAATGCCTCAACAGCTGATTCCCTAGAAGGGAAAGACTTATATTTTGCACCCTTAACACCAGCTATCTGTTGCTTGCACTCTTCCCAATTGTCATAAACTCCAGTGTTTAGACCTTCCCATACAACGTAATATTTCTTGTTTCGCATCATGATTTAATACAGTAGTCGATGCAAAAGTAATCGTTCTTTGTAATATAGATGCAATTTTGGTTACATTTGCTGCATAAACATTTGTGCTATTGGTATAATTTAAGAGAGATAAATGGAAAGAGTATTCTTAGTTGGTTACATGGGCGTTGGTAAAACAACTATAGGAAGATGTTTGGCGTCTCTTCTTGGGTGGTCTTTTATTGACTTGGATCACTATATCGAACATCGCTATAGGAAATCACTTTCTTTGATATTTAAAGAGAAGGGAGAGATGGGTTTTAGGGAGCTAGAGCATAATTTACTACAAGAGGTTTGTATGATTGAAAAGGTTGTTGTTTCCACAGGTGGTGGTGCACCATGCTTTATGGGTAATATTGATATTATGCTTTCAAGTGGTGGAGTTGTCTATTTGAAGGCTGAAATGGATTTGCTTTTTAGTCGTTTGCTTAGGGGCCGCGAACATAGGCCTCTTATTGCTTCGATGGATAATGTCGAATTGATGGATTTTATTTCTAAATCATTAGATCTTCGTTTGCCTTATTATCTTAGAGCTAACTATATATTGAGTATTGAGAGTGATAGATTTGATATTCAACCTTCTTGTAAGGAGCTTGCTGAGTGGGTTATTTCTAATGGCAAATAGAAATACAACTCCCTTTTTTTACTTCATTATGCCTTTCTAATCTCTCTTTGCAATAAAAAAATGAATGGATTTGGTATAAACTCATGATAAATGAGTTATTTTTGTGCCTTAATTCAGATTTAGTTATAGATGCAATCTACTGAATATATTCAAATCAATGTAGAACAGGTGCTTAGAGATAAGGCTCCTGAAATGGCCAAAAAGATTCCTAGTTTTGTTTTCTCGCTGCTTCGTAAGATAATATGTGAGAAGCAGTTAAATTCTTTTTTGGAAAAGAATAGGGGTAAAGAGAAGTTAGCCTTTGCTGATGCTTTGGTTGATGATCTTTGTTCCGGTGTTGAGATTAGAGGTGTTGAGAATATTCCTTCTGAAGGACGGTTTATTTTTGCATCTAACCACCCTCTTGGGGGTATGGATGGTGTTGCGATATTGTCTGCGTTCGGCAAGCTATATGGTGATGATGTGAAGTTTGTGGTAAATGATATCTTGATGAATGTCACTCCTTTGGCGCCATTATTTGTGCCTATAAATAAACATGGAGGGCAATCAAAGGATAATTTTGATCAACTTCATGAGGCTATGTCTTCTAATAGTCAAATGTTTATCTTTCCAGCTGGGTTAGTCTCTAGAGTTAATTCAAAAGGTGTGATTGAGGACTTAGAGTGGAGAAAGAGTTTTATTACTCAGGCAGTTCGCTACAAGAGAGATATTATTCCTATATATTTTGAGGCAAAGAATTCAAACTTCTTCTACAAGTTCTCTTATTGGAGAAAGAGGTTGGGGATTAAGTTTAATATTGATATGCTTTTCCTTCCTCGTGAGCTTTTTAATAAAAAGTCTCAGCGCTTTGTAATTCATGTCGGTAATCCAATTTCGTATCAGTTAATCGAAAAAGATGGCTCACCAAATATGTGGGCCAAGAAGATTAAAAAAACAGTTTATGCAACAAATTATTCCTCCAGTAGATAAAGAGTTAATAAAGGCAGAGTTAACCACAGAGAAATTACTTCGCAAGACAAATAAAGCTAATAATGAGCTTTATATTCTTGATTATCACAACTCTCCAAATACTGTAAGAGAGATTGGTCGTTTGCGTGAAATAGCATTTCGTGATGCAGGTGGAGGTACGGGTTGTGAAATAGATCTCGATGAGTTCGACACAATGGAGAATCCTTACCAGCAACTTATTGTTTGGAATCCTGATGCAGAGGAGATTCTAGGTGGATATAGGTTTCTTTTTGGAGACCAAGTTGAGTTTGATGAGAATGGTGAGCCTAAGCTCGCAATGGCACATCTTTTCCATTTCTCTGATCAGTTCCTTAAAGATTATCTTCCTCATACTCTAGAGTTGGGTCGTTCTTTTGTAACTCTTGAGTATCAGTCTTCTAAGGCTGGAGCTAAAGGGTTGTTCGCTTTGGATAATCTTTGGGATGGATTAGGGGCTTTGACCGTGGTTCATCCTGGTATGAGGTATTATTTTGGTAAGATGACTATGTATCCTAGTTTTATGGATGAACCTAGGATGATGATCCTTTACTTCCTTCAAAAGCACTTCTCAGATCCAGATAAGCTAGTGGTTCCTATATCTCCTATTGAGACAAAAATTGATAAAGAACATTTCGCATCAATATTGACAGGTGAAGATTTTAAGGCAGATTATAAGATATTAAATCAGGAGGTAAGGCGTTATGGTCTTAATATACCTCCTCTAGTAAATGCTTATATGGGTCTATCTCCTACGATGTTAGTTTTTGGTACTGCAATAAATCATGAGTTTGGAGAAGTTGAAGAGACTGGTATATTAATTAAGGTAGATGAGATTCAAGAAGGAAAAAAGCTTCGACATATAGAGTCTTATGAGCCAGAAATAGGTTCTTTTACTCTCTTTAGAGATTGATTTATTACTTGATATTCTAATATATTAAAGGTGTTAATGGGTTACTTAAACTTGTTAACACCTTTTTTGTTTTCCTTCAGTATTGGGCTGATTTTATTTACGCTTCATCTTGTTTTGTGTAAGGTTCATTGTTTTAGTATATTTTTTTCTGTTGTATATTGCTGTAAATCAGTGCGGTAAATTTTTAGTTCAATTATTTTCGAATAATTAAGAAAATATTGAGGCTAAGCGCTTGCGTATATAAAAAATGTAATTACATTTGCAGTGTGTTTAGATCAAATCAAAATAGAAACTACTTAAAATCATAACTGATATGGCAACAACAAATGGCTTCAATGAAAGACTGCTTGCCTTGCAAGACAATCTTAAAAGTTTTGCTTACACTCTAACTTCTAATAGAGATGATGCAGAAGATCTTCTTCAAGATACTACGCTTAAAGCCCTTGATAATCAGGATAAGTATTACGAGAACGTCAACTTTAAGGGTTGGGTGTTTACGATAATGAGAAATATATTTATAAATAATTATAGGAGAATTGTTCGTAACCAAACTATGGTTGACCAGACTGAGGATCTGTATCATCTTAATTTACCACAAGATTCAGGGTTCGATACTCCAGATGGTTATTATACTGTGAATGAAATAATGACTGCAATAAATAAATTTGCTCCCGAGTATAAGATTCCTTTCTCTATGCATGTGGCAGGTTATAAGTATCAAGAGATTGCAGATAAGATGGGTTTGCCTTTGGGGACTGTTAAGAGCAGAATATTTTTTGCACGTCAAAGATTGCAGGAGTTTTTAAGGGACTATGAGCAGTAGGTGTTAGTATAGTTTTTTGATATGAATGGAGGGTTCACTGATGGGTGGCCCTCCATTTTTATTGTTATGTGTGGTTAATATTGTTTAGCTTGTGTTTATTCTTTTGAGTTTGCTTTTATGCTACGAGTGTTTCATATTTTAATATTAGAGCCTCTTTTTTTTGCAATAAATCACAATTATATTGTGCGGTATTGTTTTTTGTTATTATATTTGCCATTAAAGGTTAATTTAATGAATTGTTATTGATTCTATGAATAAATAGGAATCATCTTCGATGGATAAGGAAACCCTTTATAATTTGTAAACATTAATAAATTATGCCTAGTGAGATATATTATTGTACTTTTAATGTCCTTGGGATTGCTTCTCTCTTGTGATTCTGTATGCTCTAAGGGTGGTTATATTAGTTCCTTTGAGAAGTTTATAATTCAGACGACTGCTAATGGATCAAATTATTCTGAGCAGGATTGGTTGAAGGCAGATATAAGTTTCCGTGAATTTGTTGAGAAATATTATAGTGATTATAAAGATGAAATGACTGATAAGCAGCGTGAGGAGATTAATAAACTTAGAGAGCGGTATATTCGTCTTAGGATAATGAATGACTCATCGGCGTATGCTGGAAAAGAGTCACTGTATGGTGAGGGTTTTGATTTTTTATAGTGATTGGTTTGTTGTTTTGTATTTAGCATTCGTCTTTTTCAAAAGAGACGAATGCTATTTTTTTTACCCAATTTGACTAATTCGTATTAGGGACTCTCTGTCTATTACTTCAATTTGTTTGTCGTTAAGTCTAATAATGCCTTCTGATTCAAATTTTTTGAGGACTCTAATTGTATTCTCTGGTGTGATAGATGCAAATTCTGCGAGGTCTTTTCTGGAAAAGTTGGCAAAAAGAAATTGTGTGTCAAATATTCCAGAAGTTAGGTATAGTATTGTGTCTGCGACTTTGCCATTCATCTGTTTGTATAGTTGATTGTGAAGAAGGGCAAAGAAGTTGTTTTCCATTAGGCTATATCTTTTTACAAGCTGTAGGCCAAATTGGGGGTTTTCTTCAATTAATCTGATTAAGTATTCCCTTTCAATTACACAAACAGTAACATCGGTTAGTGCCATTGCAGAATAGTTGTTTATTCTGTTGCTAAATAGTCCCGAGAGGGCAAGTATATCACCTTGTGTAAGTATTCTTAGATTTGTGCATTTGTTGTTTGGCCCCTCTATGTACTCTTTTATTAGTCCATCAAAAATAATCATGATAGATGATGAGAATGTGCCTTGTTTGAGTAGGATTTCACCCTTCTTGAATTGTATCTTTTTTTTGTGGTTGCGCATCTCATCTTGTATCTCTTGAGGAAGCGATGTAAAACAATTTGACTCAATATTTATTGTGTTGTATTCTCTTTTGTTTGGTTCGTTGCTGCTCATATTATCTTTGGTTTTCGCAAATGTAATAAATAATATGGATATAATTTTGGCCTCCGAATAGCTCTTTGTTTCTATTTGGAGGCCAATGTTTTTACCATTAATAGGCTAATTCAAGTATTTCCTTTACTTTGTCGGGAGTTACCGAGCGGTTTTCTCCAAGAATATAGTTCCTTTCTCGGCATCTAGTAACTATAGTATCAATAGTAGAGCGATCCACTCCATTTCCAGAAAGGGTGGTGTTTATGCCAAGGTTGTTGAATAATTTTTCTGTTGCAACAATTCCAGCTTCTGCTCTCTCCAAGTCAGTTCCACTATTAATATTCCAGACTCTCTCTGCGTATTGAACCAATTTGCCAAGTTTCTCATGTTTCATGGTTCGTAATAGGCTAGGGTAAATAATGGCAAGAGTGACAGCGTGTGTTAATCCCTTTAGGGCTGTAAGTTCGTGTCCAATCATGTGTGTTGCCCAGTCTTGTGATACCCCCATTGATATAAAACCATTTAGAGCCATTGTTGCTGATAGCATAAAGTTTGATCTAGTCTCGTATTGAGGTTTTTCTTCTGTGTATAGCTTTGGTGAAAGTTCCTTAAGTGTTAAAAGTATTCCTTCAGCCCATCTATCCATCAATAGTGATTCGTCAGTGTGAGTAATGTACTGTTCTACCGTATGTACAAATGTATCAATTACGCCGCATGCTATCTGAAGTTTAGGCAGTGTGTATGTTGTTTCAGGATCTAGGATTGAGAATTTAGGGAAGTTTTCTTGGCAGAAGAAAGGGTATTTCTCATCTGTTGATAGTCGAGATATTACAGCGCCTGAATTCATTTCGGATCCAGTTGCTGGGAGTGTCATTACTGATGCTAATGGGATGCTGTTTTTGGCTTTTCTATTGTCAATAATTAAATCCCAAGGTTCGCCATCATAGCTTATAGCTGAAGCAATGAATTTGGTTCCGTCAAGTACTGAACCTCCCCCAACGGATAGAAGAAAGTCTATTTTCTCTTTTTTACCTATTTCTATGGCTTTGATTAGGGTTTCGTATTTGGGATTGGGTTCTATACCCCAAAATTCGATATAGTTGTGAGATGCTAGGGCTTGTGTTACCTGTTCGTAAACACCATTTGTTTTAACGCTTCCACCACCAAAGGTGATCATTATTTTCTTTTCTTTTGCAATTCGAGCAACCTCTTTGATGCTCCCTTTGCCAAAGATGATTTGAGTTGGATTGAAGAATTCGAAATTGTTCATTGTTTAAATTGTTTATGTTTTCAAATATAATTATTAATTTGATTACGTTGTGCTAGTGGAATCTATTTATCTATAAAACAATGAAGCGAGGCTATTGTTGACTACTTCTAATTCTTGGTTAGAGGTCATGTATTAATTATTTCACTTCCGTATATGAATTAGGTATTGTATTTGCAAAGATATTAAATCAAGATGATGCGGAGGTGGATATATTAAGTAAGAGAAGGCGTGCAGAGTGGTATTAAAGTAATTGTGTGAAATAATATAAACAGAAACCCAGTTATTCTTAGATTGCTGTCTTGTAAAATTGGTATGACAAGAGGAGATTTTAAACTCTGAGGGAAAAAAATAGACTTTCTCTATCTACACCTCTTAGAATTAACATTTCAATGTCTTTATTTTTACATCAATCTCTTCTTTATGCATCTTAACCACAATGTAATCACCTAGATCTCATAAATAGCGTAGTGTTTTAAGCTAAATAAAAGGTGGTGGCAATAGAATTCTATTGCCACCTATTGCAACAGTATATTGCAACCCGTAAGTCTTTGATTATAAGGTAGTGTTGCAATGTGGCAATAGAAATCATCAAAACTAAGACTCTGTGTAATGAATTTGCTGTTTTATTAATAGTGATTTGTTAAATTGGGGTGACCTCTTAAGGTCTTTGTCGTGTCAAGTTATTATACCAGCTCCGCTACTACTTAACTATAAGTTGCGTTAGGTTAACCAGTAGTCACTCACTGCCTAATTGACTAAACCTCGCAGACTAATTCTAAAACGGCAGTAACTTAACATTACTTTTGTGTTGCGATAAGGGTCAACCCCAGTGATTACAATTTAATCTATAGTATGTAGTAATTTATGTAAACAGATGAATTTGCTTTCATGGAAGAGGTTGCTGAAGAGTTGTTAGGAGGAAATTTGATACTATAAGAGATTATCGTAAGTTAATGGTGTTGTCTTATTTCTATTATTATTATTATTTTGTTTATGCTGAATAGATATTTAAAATCCACACTGGTTAAGAACTTTATCCTGTTTAATTCAGGTAATAAAAAAAGCACCGACTCAAGATCTGAGTCGGTGCTTTGAGAGGTTCCTGGCAGATTCGAACTGCCGTAAACGGTTTTGCAGACCGGTGCCTAGCCACTCGGCCAAGGAACCTAATAGTGTTGAATTATCAACAGAGTTGCGGGAACCGGACTCGAACCGATGACCTTTGGGTTATGAGCCCAACGAGCTACCACTGCTCCATCCCGCGATGTTTGTGATACAAAGGTACTACAATTTTTTATATTTCCAAATTGTAAGCAATGTATTTGTGTGTTGTATGGTTCATATAACATTTTGTGTCTTTTTGTTAGTTATTTCTACTCTTTCTCTATATGATAAATATCAATAGCATCCCAAGCAACCCTTTGGAGATGGTCAGGTAGAAGCACTGGAGGTGAAAATGCAAATTCGGGAGCTGTATATCCTTGTAAATCAAGAATAGTTTGCATATAAAGAGGTTGTGCTTCGTGGTGACTCAATCTTGTTAGCTGGAATAATGGCGTTGATGTGGAGTTGTTTGTGATGTTAAATCCTTGTATATCTCTAGAGGAAGTTGATATTTTTACGCCTAGTTTCTCAATGTTTGCAAACTCTGTTAATTCATTTTCAGACTCAATCTTTAAATCAATTTCAAGTTTGTCGGAATATGAAACAATGATCAATGCGTCATCTGCTAATATAATATCAGAGACATATAGATAGTCGTTTCTCCATTTCTCGTTATTTGCTAATTCGATAAGTTGAGTTTCAATGTTATGTGAATTTGCTATTTGTGTCTCTATAGCATTATCAATAGCAAATATTAGAGAGCCTGGTTTTTTGAATATTAAGTGAGCACCAGAGTCTTCTTTTTTCAACAGAGATCCTTTAGGTGGATCTTGATTCTTACTCTTTAACGTTGTCTCTATTTCATCCTTTTTGATGTACCTGCAAGAGAACGGTTTAGCTTCAGATTTTTCTATGGATACGCCAAGATCTTTGAGGTTGCCAACGATAACTAGAGTGCCATCCCTGAGGTAACCATAGTCACCAAGATTCAACAGAGTTGAGGGAGGCCAAGATGCTTGACATCCAAATTGTTTTTTGATACGATGTGTGTATCTCTCAATGGCTTTTGGCATGGCTGTATCTGTTTAGTGGTTAATTGTTTCAAACTATAACAAATCTCATAGGTAAAAGGGTTTTATAGTAGATATAAAAAAGTGAGAGTGAGCTCTTAGGCCACACTCTCACTTTTATTTTTAATCTTTAATTTTTTCACCGCAGTGAGGACAGAATGTATAGTTGTTCGAATCGTCAATGTTGTTGTTCTTCGTTTTCTTTATATCATTCATTCTCCTAATAAATGCACTTGATATAATACCAGTGGGGAATGCAACCATTGCAATTCCAATTAATGCAGTAAATGCACTAAGTACTCTTCCTAAAATAGTTATAGGGTAAAGATCTCCATACCCAACTGTTGTGTATGTAATTATAGCCCACCAGAGACCATCACCAATATTTCTAAAGTTCTCTGGTTGAGCATCTCTTTCAACATAGTACATTAAGACAGCACATATAAATATTACACAAGACATTATAAACAGAGAGAATAGTAGCTCCCATTTTACGTCATTAAACACATCAATAACCATCTTAAATGAGTTTGAGTAACGAGCTATCTTGAATATTAATAGGAGTCTACCTAATTCAATAAGATCAAGCGTCATTGTGCCTGAAGTGAAAAGGGGAGCAATGAAAGGTAATATTGCAGCAAAGTCAATAAATCCATAAAAAGAGAAGATGTATTTTATCCTAGCTTGTGATGAGGTGGAGTTTATGTCCTCTTTTGGTGCGCTTATTATTCTTAAAGCATAGTCAAATGTGAAGATTACTCCTGCAAAGAAAGAGAATGTATAAAGATAGATGTTTAGGTGTGAGAGGACTCTAAAAGTACTAAGTAGCATAAATGCAACTGAAGCAAATACAACAATCTTTAAGGATGTTCTATAGGCTGCTGATCTTAGTATTGATAGAGATTTTGACTCTAACTTTGAAAGTTGATAGATGTTCATAGTTGTAGGTGATGAAATGTAGTTATATTTGCAAAGTAACTTCTTTTTTATGAATTAGACTCTAAAAAATTACCCAATATGGCTGGTTTTATATATCGTTTCAGAAAAGTGTTAATATTACTAAGTGTGATTGCAATCACTTTATTATCAATGCTTATTTATAATTCGGATGATAGAGCTGTGGCTCCTTTTCAAAGAAATGAGGGTCGGATTTTTGGTACCATATATCATATAATCTATGAGTACCCAACTGATCTAAAGGATTCAATAGAATTGGAATTGGAGCGTTTTGATAACTCTCTTTCAATGTTTAATAAGAATTCTGTTATTAGTAGAGTTAATAATAATGATACGACTGTTGTTCTAGATAAATGGTTTACTACACTCTTCCAAAAAAGCAAGGAGATAAGTCGTATAACTGATGGTGCTTTTGATATTACAGTTGCCCCTTTGGTTAACCTTTGGGGGTTTGGGTTTAAGAGTAGGTCAGATGTTACGGCGCAAAGGGTAGATAGTATTATGGCATTTGTAGGCTCAGAACTTATCGACATATCTAATGGGAGGGTATTGAAAGATGATCAAAGGATTATGTTAGATGCCTCAGCAATTGCAAAGGGATACTCTTGTGATGTTATTGCCGATCTACTACGTGAGAAGGGGATTGTTAATTTTATGGTAGAGATTGGTGGTGAGTTAGTTGTATCAGGTCAAAACTCAAAGGGTAATTCATGGAGGGTTGGTATAAGTAAGCCAAAAGATGATTCACTCTCTGTTGCAGGTGATCTGGAAGAGGTTTTAGAATTAACAAATGTCGCTATGGCTACTTCTGGTAATTATAGGAACTTCTACATAAAGGATGGTAAGAAATTTGCACATACCATAGATCCACGAACAGGTTATCCAATTCAACATGAATTGTTGAGTGCGACAGTTATCGCTTCAGATTGTATGATTGCAGATGCATACGCTACTGCTTTTATGGTTATGGGATTAGATAGATCCCTAGATATTGTAGAGAGAGACCCAATGTTGGAGGCTTTCTTTATTTATAATGATGAAAATGGTAACTATAAGAGTCTCGCTAGTCGGGGGTTGATGAAATATATAAAAGATTAGGAGGACATATGAAGGTTACATTTCTAGGCACTGGAACCTCTTCTGGGGTGCCAGAGATTGGTTGTGAATGTAAGGTCTGCCTCTCTGACGATTCAAGGGATAAGCGAACTCGTTGCTCGCTATTGTTGGAGTGCAGTGGTAAAAGCTTTGTTATAGATTGTGGTCCTGATTTTAGACAACAGTGTTTGTCTGTTGGTTTGAATCGTGTTGATGCTGTTCTTTTGACGCACAACCATTTTGATCATATTGGTGGTTTGGAGGAATTAAGGCCTATTACAGCTAATAGAGCTATGCCTATTTGGTGTGAGCCTTATGTTCAAGATCAGTTGAGACAACGACTACATTATGTTTTCTCAATAACTATAAAAGGTTATGCCTCTAATATTATCTTTGAATCTATTGATGTATCGCAGTCATTCAATATTGACGGTATAGAGATATTGCCAATAAGAATGTACCATCATAAGTTACCTGTGGTTGGTTTTAGGATAGGTAATCTAGCTTATCTTACAGATTTTACCCAGATTAGTGATGATGAGTTGTCCAAGATTGATGGTGTTGAGGTATTGATAATTGAGGCATTGAGACATAGCGATCATATATCTCATATATCTGTCTCTCAAGCTTTAGATATTATAAAGCGTATATCTCCTTCAAAGAGTTATTTAATTCATATGAATCACCAGTTTGGCCTTCATACAGAGATTGAACCTACTCTTCCTAGTGGGGTTTTTGTGGCATATGATGGGTTGACATTTACAGTTTAATCAAATGATTATGAAAAGTATTGTTTTATCAATTATTGCTTTACTAATATCAATCACCTCAGTGGAGGCTCTCTCATCGTCAGGGAGATATTATGTTATTGATCTTAAGAGGGAAATAGGTAGTACAACTTGGCTGTACGTAGATAATGGAATAAGAGAGGCTGACGCTATGGATGTTGATGCTATCTTTATTCATATGAATACATATGGGGGGTCTGTTGAGTTTGCAGACTCCATACGGACAAGAGTGTTGAATAGTAAGAAGCCGGTATATTGTTTTATTGATAACAATGCAGCTTCAGCTGGAGCATTGATAGCTATTGCTTGTGATAGTATATATATGCGCTCTGGTGGTAGTATTGGGGCAGCCACTGTAGTGGATAATAGTGGTAAGGTCTTACCGGATAAGTATCAATCTTATATGAGGTCCACTATTAGGTCCACCGCCGAATCTCAAGGGAAAGTGTTTCGTAAGATTAATGGAATGGACTCTTTGGTATGGAGGAGGGATCCATTAATAGCTGAGGCTATGGTTGATGCATCAATAGTAGCCCCTAGTAATGATGACTCTACAAGAGTGCTCTCCTTAACCGTTGATGAGGCAATTGAATTGAATTATTGTGAGGCTAAAGTCGAGTCTATAAATAGGATAATAGAGGATAGATTGTTAGTTGCTTCTTACGAGGTGTTTTATTATAAGCCATCTTTGTATGACAAGATAAAGGGCTTTCTTATGAACCCTATGTTTCAAGCAATACTTATTATGTTCATAATTGGAGGTCTTTATTTTGAGCTCCAAACACCTGGTATTGGTTTTGCATTGATTGTCTCTGTCTTATCTTCAATTTTGTATTTCTCCCCTTTGTATATAGATGGTTTAGCTGCAAATTGGGAGATAGTTCTTTTTTTATTGGGGATCATTCTTCTTTTTTTGGAGTTGTTTGTAATACCAGGTTTTGGGATAGCTGGTGTGATGGGTATACTACTAATAGTTGTATCTCTTATTCTTGCTCTTCTCTCTAATGATGTGTTTGATTTTGAGTTAGTTTCTGATGTGGATTATATAAGAGCTCTTTTAATTGTGCTTTTTGCTTTCTTAATAGGTGGTTTTGGTGCTATATTCCTGGCTTCTCGTATAGGTTTAAGTGGCCCATTTAAGAGAATAGCACTTGAAAATAGTCAGCAGGTATCAAGAGGTTATATTGCTGTTGATCTTGAACTTGTTAATTTAGTTGGAAAGAGTGGTGTTGTACAATCGGCCTTAAGGCCATCTGGCAAGATTATTATCGATGGAAATTTATTTGAATCTGTTGCAATTTATGGGTTTATAGAATCAGGGAAGAAAGTGAGAGTGGTGAGATTTGAGAATTCGCAACTTTATGTTGTTGAGGATAAAAAGATTTAAATTAATATATTATGAAATTTTTAGGTATAATACCAGCAAGGTTTGCATCAACAAGATTTCCGGGTAAACCTTTGGTTGAAATTGCTGGTGTTAGTATGATAAAGAGGGTGTATGATCAGGTGGATGGTATTCTTGATTACACTGTTGTGGCAACTGATGACCAAAGGATTTTTGATCATGTTGTTGCTTTTGGTGGTAATGTGGTAATGACATCACAGGATCATAAGAGTGGTACAGATAGATGTTGGGAGGCTTATAATACAATAGGAAAGGAGTTTGATGTAGTAGTTAATATTCAAGGTGATGAGCCTTTTATTCAAGTTGAGCAAATAGAGCTGCTTAAGAGCTGTTTTGATAATAGTGAACAAGAAACAGAACTAGCAACTCTAGTAAAGCCATTTGATAGAGGTTGTGATTTTGAGCTTATATTTAACCCAAATACACCTAAGGTAATTCTTAATAAAAACAGTGAGGCAATATATTTTAGTAGATCAGTTATTCCTTATCAAAGAGGATTTGATTGGAAGGTGTGGAGTGAGAATCATACTTACTATAAACATGTAGGTTTGTATGCTTATAGCTCCAAAGTATTAGGTGAAATAACAAACCTTGCACAATCATCTTTAGAGATAGCTGAATCTTTGGAACAGTTGAGGTGGATTGAGAATGGCTATAAAATAAAGGTGGCGATCACTTATTGTGAAACTATTGGGATAGATACTCCAGAAGATTTGGCAAAAGCGGAGTTGTTGTTAGTGGAAAACCGTGAGTAACTTACTTTTTTACACACAGATAAGTTGTTAAAATTTTGGATGTGTAAGATTTTTTATACCTTTGCCACGAGTGTTTATCGGTTAGTATTTTATAAATACTCTTTGTTATGCATTAATAGTTTAGGTTATTATATGTATATGTTCAAATGTAATATTATAGAAAGTTATATTCATGAGTAAATCAATTAATCGTAGACTTGGTCTTCTCTTGCTATTTGTTGTTGTGAGTACCTTATTTTCGTCTGTTTTTGCACAACGATTTGCAGTTAAGTCTAATGCACTACTTTGGGCTACACTATCACCAAACTTTGGGGCAGAGTTAGTTGTAAGTGACAAGTATTCAATCGATGTGTCAATGGCATTTAATCCCTTTACTATTAAAGATTATAAGGCTAACTTTGTTGAGTTCCAGCCAAAGGTGAAATATTGGTTTGGTAGGCCTCTATCCGAGCACTTTGTTGGCATTACTGGTTTATATGGTGTAAACAGTTTTCATCGTAAACAGAGAGAGTCAGGGGTGCTTGTGTCAAAAGATGTTCTTCATGGTGATGTTCTTGGTGGAGGTTTCTCTTATGGTTATAACTTTGTTCTAAGCAGAAGATGGAACTTAGAGCTCTCTGCTGGAGTTGGTGTTATATATTCTAGACAGTTTAGCTATGATGCTTTGGAAAATAGTAGTCGTCCACCAGAGAGTGAGATGTGCCGTAAATGGAGTATTGCTCCTATAGATTTAGGTGTCTCATTTATCTATATAATTAATTAAGTTAGATCTTTATATTATGATAAAAACATTTATCTCCCAACGTTGCTTATTATTGATACTAGTTTTATTCTCAACGATTTCGTTAACTGCCCAGAAGATTCGTGTTCAAGGTAATGTTAAAGATGATAAGGGTAGAGCATTAGCTGGTGCAACAATTAGAGATTCGGGTGAAAAGATTATTATAGGTGCCACTGATGATGATGGTAAGTACTCAGTTTTAGTAGATCGAGACGATGTGCTATTGTTTGAGAGTATAGGTTGTGAGGATAAGAGAGAGAAAGTTAGAGGAAGACAGATTATTAATGTTGTCATGGTAACTCAGGCAATACAGATAAAAGAGGTTGAAATTGTATCCCAGCAACTAAAAAAGATTCTACCCGAACCTACGGATATAGAGGTTAAGGGTAACTATTTCCACTTAAGGACTAGATTTAAAATTCCAAATACCCTATTTGAGAGTAATACGCGTTTAGTGATCCAACCATTCATTTATAATATTACTACAAAGAAGAGAATGAATCTTCGCCCATTTGTATATGATGGTTCTAAGTATTCAATAACTCAAGAGAGAATGCATACGTTCAATCCTGAGATTGACCCATTGAACAAGTTTGTCTCTGTGCAAGAGAATAGGGGAAGTAGTGACCTTATGCCATACCACGACTCTATTTATGTAGAAAATCCAAAGCATGATTTTAGAGCCGATGTAGTAATGGGATTAGAAAACTATAGAAAGGTCTTTTATAGAGATAGTTTCGTAATTGCTAGAGGGACAGTTAATCCCTTGAGATTTTTTGAATACTCTCTAAACTCAGTGGATATTACAGATCCTCAGTATATACCCCAACCAGCACTGCAGTTGATGGATGATAAGGGAGAGGTGGAACTTAATTTTGCTGTAGGTGAATCAAAGATTGATCTTCGTGATGCGAAGAATGCTTCTGAGATTGCTAACCTACGAAGTAGATTAAAGGAGATAGAGGTTGATCCTGATATGACTCTTCAAGCTTTTGATATTAAGGGTATAGCATCGCCTGAAGGTATTTATAACAATAACTTACAACTTGCAAAGAGAAGGATGCAGTCTGCTGTGGCAGAGATACTTTCTAATCTAGACTCTAAGACAAGAGAGTTTATGAAGATTAAAACGGATGCAATCGTAGATAGTTGGGAAGTTTGTGCTAAATTAATGGAGCAAGATAGTCTCTTTAAGGAAGCAAGTGATATAAGAGCTATAATTTCTAAGTTCCCTAATAGTATAGATCATCAGAGTAACAGGATAAGATCATTGAGCTTTTATAAATCAACTCTGCCTCAATATCTCTCTAAGATGAGACGAGTTGAATATCAATTTGAATACTCAGTATTCCGTATCCTTAAGGATAATGAGATTGTAGATCTATATAAGGTTGATCCGAAGAAGCTAACACGATATGAATATTATCGAATGTTTGAGATGAATCAAGACACGGCAGTGCTTAGAAATCTCTATGAGCAGTCTTTGGTGTTATTCCCTAGATTCCTTTTAGCGGCAAATAGATTAGCTGTATTAGATATTAAACAAGATAGATCAAGACCGGAACTTCTTGAACCATATGTGTCAGCAACAGCACCAAAAGAGTTGTTGATTAACCAATCAATAATTTGTCTAGAGAATAATCTTTATGCAAAAGCAGACTCAATTATGCAGTTGATTCCTAATACTGCAGAAGTAGAGCATATACGTACAATTATATCAGTGCTTAATGGTGATTATGTTAGTGGAGCTAGTTATATAATGTCTAAAGGTGGCCTTAATGAAGTTCTATTACTTCTAGCACTTAAACAAAATGAGCAAGCATGGGAGAAAGCTAGACTATTATCTTCAGATGTTGCTGTTCATGAGTATGTGAAGGCTGTAGCAGCAAACCGTCTAGATAAGGTTATGGAGGCTATTTTACATATAGAGAATGCTTTTGCACTTGATCCTGATTTGCAAGAAGTTGCTAAGGTTGATGGTGATGTGCTGGATCTTCTACAGTAAATAGTACTTGGTATTTATACCATGTACTCATCTCCAATACAACTAAATCTATTTTGTATTTAGTTGTCTAAACTATAATTACTTAATTTGTATTATGTCCATAATATACCACAAAAAAATATTAGCGTTTGCTGCACTCTGCCTATCTATGGGTATTACAGCACAAAATAGTGTGTCATTTAACGCATTGGAATATCAATTGCAAAAAAGAGCAAGAGCTCTTAAATTGGATTCTGAGCGATTTTCTGATAATACTTTTATGTCTGCAGCTATTGGGAGTGAAGCTGTACTTGCTGGGTCAACATCTCTTTTAGCTACTCCAGGTCTGAAGTTTCAGCTTCAATTTGGTAAGTGGTTTACTGAGACTCAAGGTGTTCGTCTAGGCTTAGAGACTTCAATAAACCAGCGTTACGGAAATAATTCTATGCCATTCCATATGGGGGTGGTCGGAGATTATCTTTTTAATCTATCATCACATATTTGGGGGTATAATCCTAGTAGGCCATTTGAAGTTCAGTTTGTGACTGGATTGGGTGTACATTATAATATGTATGAGGATGAGTCAAATATAAGTTTGGGCTTGGGGGCTGGTTTGAGAGCAGACATTCGTCTTAACTCAATGATGGATCTTTTTTTAGAACCTAGACTTAATTTGTATACTAATGGATATTATCCTACAGATGCAAGGACTTGGATGAAAGGTTTTTGGTCCCCATCTCTTATGATGGGATTAACTTATAATATGATTCCAAGGGAGAGTAGAGAAGGATTATCTTCATTCTTAACATCACCATTTGGTGAGAATTTATTTCTCTCAGTTTCTGGAGGGGTAGAGTGTACTCTTAGATCTAATGGTCAGTATGCTAACCTAAGATGGCCTTTGGGACCTAGTGGAGCAGTGGCTTTAGGTAGTTGGTTGACTCCATCATCTGGTGTTAGGCTAACTTTCTCAAGTGGTTTCTCAGGATTATTTCCTGATGGAGATGATAAGGAAATAAAGCTAAAACGATCTACCGTTCAAGCAGATTATATGTTGAATCTTCACTCTTTATTCGGAGGATATAGAAGGTCGGATATATTTAATCTATATGCTATTCTTGGTTTAAATGCTAATCTTTCACAAAGATATTATCCAACTTCAAGTACAGAAGGTATAAACAAGCGGGAATTTCAGTTAGGAGGAGGATTAGGTGTTCAGGCTAACTTAAGAGTTCATGATAATTTTAGCCTTTATATTGAACCAAGAGTAAATATCTACCCTAGTTCTATGGCTGGTGGAGTTACTCACAGTAGATTTGATGCACTAGCTCAGCTTATGGCTGGTGTTACTTATAGAAGGAGTGAGAGAGAATATAGATTGAAGAATGGTAAGCAAACCTTCTCTAGCATGGAGAAGTGGTTTATTGAGGCTGGAGCAGGAGCGAATGCTATTCTTTCAGGGGATCTTCGTACACTTGGCTTTGATGGTATTAAACCTCAGTTATCTCTTGCGGCTGGAAAGTGGTTTAATCAATATTCGGCACTTAGGCTTAAGTTATCTGCTGGATTTATTGGAGAGTTAGGTCAAACGGATAATTCTACAGAGTTTGTTTCTGGAGATATAGATTATATCTTTAGTATAACCAACATTATGAACGGATATAATCCTAAAAGAGTATTTGACTTAAATGGTGTTGTTGGCCTAACTGGCCTTTACAATTCTGGTACTACTCCTCAAGAAGGAGATAGTAAGATAAATTTGGGTATTGGAGCAGGGCTTCAGGCTATGTTCAACATAAATCCAGCTTTTGGTATTTTTGTAGAGCCTAAAGTTACAGCATATGTAGCTAATGGGTTGGCTCGCGGTGATGTAGGCATGTTGCCAATAGATTTAATGTCATCAGTATCTGCTGGTTTGGCATATAGGTTTAAGATGGTAGATAAGGCTACAAACAGACTTGGAGCCAGCGCAGATAATCATGCAAGAGGTTTTATCTCTCTAGCAGGTGGACTTAACGGTTTAATTCAAGATGGAGGTTTTACTTCCAAAAAGTATGCACCTAGTGTCTTCGTAGGATTTGGTAAGTGGTTGACGCCTCTTGCTGCATTTAGAATAGGAGCTGAGGGAGCCTTTATTCCAGAATCTGCTGGTTATGATAGATATACAGAGTATGCCTCTGTAGGGGTTGATTTTATGACAAGTCTTAGTAATCTTGTTGTCCCTTACCGTAGAGATAGAGTGTTCAATCTTAATGCTTATGCAGGCGCTGCATGGGGTGTTTCATATACTAAAGACGAGGCTTCAAACTATAAAACTAGCTCATTTAATGCTTTCGTTCCATCTGTTAGAGCTGGTCTACAAGGTTCATTCCGTGTCTCAGATGCAATTGAATTATATCTTGAACCTCAGTTAGGATTCTACCCAATGGGTAAATTAGAGTATCTAAACTCAATAGAGAAGGATCTTCTCTTTACAGCAAGAGCAGGTCTTACATATCGTATAATGGCTGGTAATATGGCAATCAAGACTAAACGATATAGAGATGGAGATATAATGTCTAATACATTTGTTTCGGCTTCTTTAGGAGCAGGAGCTTATGCAGAGAGACTTCAGAGTGGTATCTCTTCTGAAATGCTGACTGTTGAGAGTGCTTTATCATTTGGTAAATGGTTCAACAATCTCTCGGGTCTTAGATTGTCTGTTTACAACTCTAATATTAACGATACATCAAGTCCAAGGTATTCAAAATTTGATCTGAAAATGGTTGGACTTCACTTGGATTATATGCTAAATATGTCAAACCTTCTTTCTGGACCATATGAGGATCGTAAGTTTGAGGTAATTGGTATTATAGGTATGGGCTTTGATCATCTCTCTGCCTCAAACGGCAAGGGAGTCGCAGTGGCAGGTAGTGTTAATGTTCAGGGACTTTACAATATAAATAAGCAATGGGGTATTTATGCAGAGCCAAGCGTTATGCTATTCTTGAATAAGCTAACAGGTCGTAATTTTATCTCATCATACAAGCTTAATGGTGTAGGTAAACTTATGCTAGGTACTCAATATCGTTTTTAAGTCTTGTTGAATCAACTTAATCAATATCTGTATGTCTAACGAGGATCTTAGTATTGAGGATGATAAATTAAAATTTAGAGTTCAGCGCAATATTGTCTTTGTATCAGTAGCTCTTTTAATTGCTAAGTTTGTTGCCTTCTTTTTGACAAACTCAGTAGGAGTGCTTACCGATGCAATGGAGAGTATTGTTAATGTAGCTGCAGGATTCATCAGTCTCTATAGTTTACATATATCTAGTAAGCCAAAAGATAAGGATCATCCATTTGGACACGGGAAGGCTGAGTTAATTTCAGCCTCTATCGAAGCTATTCTTATCATGGTAGCAGGTGGGTTGATTATTTTTGAGGGTATCTCAAGACTTTTACAACCACAAATACTTCAGAAGCTTGACGTTGGTGTATATATTATAGCAGCAGCAGGAGTTGTTAATTGGATTCTCGGAACATATAGTATAAGGGTTGGCAAGAAGTATAACTCTATAGCATTGATTGCAGGAGGTAAGCATCTTCATTCAGATGTATACTCCACAATAGGGTTAGTTGTTGGTCTTGTGATTCTCTATTTTACTGAGATAAGTTGGATTGACTCTCTTTTAGCAATAGTATTTGGAACAATTATCCTGCTTACTGGTATCTCAATATTGAGGAAGACAACAGAGGATATAATGGATAAAGCAGATGATGCTCTTCTTGAAGTTATTCTAAATGCTATCAATATAAATAGGAGAGATGAGTGGATTGATATTCATAACTTGAAAGTCTTGAAGTATGGTAGTCATTACTATATTGAGTTAGACCTCACTCTTCCTTGGTTCTTCAACATTAAACAAGGACATGATAGTTGCGTTGCATTAGCTAATGTGCTTAGGGGAGAGTTTGGGTCTGATAAGACGAGGATAACTATTCATACAGACCCTTGTCTGCCGGATACTACTTGCCTTGATTGTGACGTAGATAAACCTATTAATTGTATAAATTCACCCACTCGTAATAAGCCTTTTACTTTAGAAGGAATTACACAGAATAGCGACTCTTTAGTTTAGCATTATACAAATTCTACTACATATATAACTCCTAAAATGGGGATAATAAATTGATCTATTATCCCCATTTTAGGAGTTTATTGATTTAAAAACTCTATTTTTGCAAGCTAAATATTAAAACATAAGATACAATATAGACTATGAGTAATAGAAGAGTTAGAGTGCGTTTTGCACCAAGCCCAACAGGGCCTTTGCATATCGGAGGAGTAAGAACAGCTTTATATAACTATTTGTTCGCAAAGCAGGCTGGAGGAGACATGATCCTAAGGATTGAAGATACAGACTCTCAGCGTTTCGTTCCAGGTGCAGAACAATATATTATAGACTCACTAAGTTGGTTGGGCATCAAATTTGACGAAGGACAAGGCTTTGGTGGCAACTATGGTCCATACAGACAATCTGAAAGAAAGGAAATATACAAGAAATATGTAGATACTCTTCTCGAAGAAGGTAAGGCATATATTGCATTTGATACCCCAGAAGAGCTTGATGCTAAAAGAGGGGAGATAGCAAATTTCCAATATGACGCATCAACACGTATAGTTATGCGCAACTCTTTGACTTTGGCAAAAGAGGAGGTTGAACGATTGATTTGCGAGGGCAATCAATACGTTGTTAGGTTTAAAATTGAGCCTAATGAAGATGTTGTGGTTAACGACTTAATCCGCGGAGCAGTTACTATCAATTCATCAATTTTAGATGACAAGGTTCTGTATAAGTCTGCAGACCAACTTCCAACTTATCACTTAGCTAATATAGTGGATGATCATTTAATGGAGGTGTCGCATGTTATTAGAGGAGAAGAGTGGTTACCATCAGCACCTCTTCACGTTCTTCTATATAGAGCGTTTAATTGGGAAGAAACAATGCCAAAATTTGCACACCTACCTCTGCTATTAAAACCTGATGGCAACGGCAAACTAAGCAAAAGAGATGGTGATCGTCTAGGATTTCCGGTTTTCCCTTTAGAGTGGAAAGACCCTAAATCTGGGGATATATCTTCGGGATATCGTGAGTCGGGTTATTTGCCAGAGGCTGTTATCAACTTCTTATCTCTTCTTGGATGGAACTCAGGAACAGATCAAGAGATTTTCTCAATGGAGGAATTGATCAAACTATTCTCTCTTGATAGATGTAGTAAGAGTGGGGCTAAGTTTGATTATGAGAAAGGAAAATGGTTTAACCATAAATATCTTCAAGCGCTTTCTAATGATACTATAGCTGATATGTATCAGCCAATACTAATAAGCAATGGTGTTGTAGCATCTAAAGAGATAGTCTCAACTATTGTTGGATTAGTTAAAGAGAGAGTCTCATTTGTGAAGGAGTTGTGGGATCAAACATCATATTTCTTTGTGGCTCCAACTAGTTATGATGAGAAGGTTGTAAAGAAACGTTGGAAAGAAGATACAGCATCTCAGATGTTAGAACTTGTTGATGTTTTATCCTCTATTGATCAATTCACACCATCTGCGACAGAAGAGTCTGTAAAGGCTTGGATCTATGAAAATGGGTACAATATGGGTGGAGTAATGAATTGTTTCCGTCTTTCTATAGTTGGTGAAGCAAAAGGCCCACATATGTTTGACATTATCTCTATCATTGGAAAAGAGGAAACGATTAAACGTCTGCAGAGTGCTGTAGCCGCAATTGTATAAATTAACTATCACTATGAAGAGAATAGTTATTATTGTTCTTGGGGCACTACTAGGATTAAATATTCAGGCACAGAACTTGAAGTTGGCTTATGAAGCCGACTTCAATGCCTTTTTTGATAATAGGGAGTTCTCCAGTGAATTTGCACAGTCTCAAACAATATTTGGTGCTCGTATAGCTCCTGAAGTAGGAGTATCCTTTAATGGGAATAATAGACTTATGGTCGGTATTAATTACCTTCAAGAGTTCGGAAATAAGTCATTTGATACAAGACCAGATTATACTATATATTACCAATATACAAATGATTGGTTTAATGGTATTGGTGGATCATTTGGTCGCCGTAACCTGATGGGGAATTACTCAACAGCAATGTTTGCTGATTCAGTTGCATATTACGACGCTAATCTCGAGGGGTGTCTCTTTCAATTCTACAATAATAACGGTTATGTAGAGTTCTTTTGTGATTGGTTTGGTCGTCAGAATGACAAGATTCGCGAGAAGTTTATGCTCGGTTTAGCTGCCGAGTATAACTATAAGTTTATGTATGCAGGGCTTCATGCCTATATGGAACACTATGCAGGAACTACAGCTGCGGATACCCTAATAGACAATATCATTGTACATCCACATATAGGTGTTCGATTGGCTGAGAGATTAAACGTTAAGAGGTTAAATAAACTCTCGCTTCAAGTTGGTATGATGCTAGGTATGGAGAGAGCCCGAAATGTTAGTAGCGACTTTCTTTACTCTCCTGGTATTCAAGTAGAGCTTGAGGTCGAATATTGGCGAGTAGGTATTAAAAATAGCTTCAGACATGGCGAGGGTATGCAGAAGCTTTTTGGGCAATATGAATCGCCAGGCAACAGAATTCATTTTGGAGACCCATACTATAGGGCCTCTACCTACAATAGACTAGAGCTCTATTGCCAGATAGCAAAGAGTAAGTATGTTGATTTTAAATTCAATTCTGTATTTCATTCTGATGGAATTGTCGCTTTTGACTGGCAGCAAATGCTAACATTAAGCGTAAACCTCTCAAATAAATAGTATAGAATATCATATTATGTCATTATATAGTGTATCAATACATCTCCTTCCTTTAGCAGTAAGAGTATTATCTCTTTTTAGGACCAAAGAGAGAGAGTTATGGATAGGTCAGAAGCAGCTTTTTGATAATCTTCATCAGAGGATAGACAAGAATGCTAGATACATATGGTTTCATGCTGCTTCTTTGGGGGAATTCGAGCAGGGGAGACCGCTCATGGAGAAGCTTAAAGTAGAGAATCCAGAATATAAAATCATTGTTACCTTCTTCTCTCCTTCAGGTTATCAAGTACGTAAAGATTGGGATGGAGCAGATATTGTTTGTTACTTACCTTTTGATACTAAAGATAATGTAGTAAGATTTCTCGATCTTGTTAATCCCTCTAAGGTGTTTTTTATTAAGTACGAACTTTGGTGTAATTATCTATATGAACTAAAGCGTAGAGAGATCGAAACATATATCATTTCAGCCATATTTAGACCTACTCAGAATCTATTTAATTCTATACCTCGTCAAGGAAGGTCTTCTTTAGCTAGAAAGTTGTGGCAAGTGATTGGACGATGGACAAGTTATAATCCAAATCTCCTAGATTGCTTTACACATATATTCATTCAAGACAATGATTCTGCTAATATCCTTAAGCTTGCTGGCATAGAAAGATTTACTGTGTGTGGAGATACTCGCTTCGATAGGGTTGTGGATATACAGAAGGCATCTAAAGAAGTCCCTTTAGTTGAGAAGTTTTCTCAAAACAACAAAGTATTAATAGCAGGTAGCTCATGGCCTAAAGATGAGGAGATAATTACTAGTTGGTTTAATAGCAACCCATCGGTAAAACTAATCATTGCTCCACACGAGATAGATAAAGCTCATATTAATGAGATTATTTCACGATTAAAGAGACCATATATACTCCTTTCAGAGGCAACGGTTGACAATATAAACAGATCTGATTGTCTTATAATCGACTGTTTTGGACTTCTTTCTTCAATATATAGATATGCTCAAGTGGCTTACATAGGAGGAGGTTTTGGTGCTGGTATTCACAATGTATTAGAAGCCGCCGTTTATGGTATGCCAGTTATTTGGGGACCAAATTATCGTAAGTTTAGAGAAGCAAAACAATTGATTAATTCCCAAGCTGGATTCGTTATTAATAGCCAAGAGAGCTTTGATGAGATTATTGATAAACTAACCTCTGATAGCCAGTATCTTGAATATACTAGTGGTAAAGCTGGAGAGTATGTCTCATTGAATGCCGGATCCACTAAGATTATATACAATTCAATTTTTGATAGTAGAAATACTTAACTATAAAACGAAGATTATGTCAGTACATACTCCTACAACAAGGAAAGTGACTACACGTCGCTTAATCGAGATGAAACAGCGTGGAGAAAAAATCTCTATGCTAACGGCCTATGACTTCTCTATGGCAACATTGATTGATCAAGCAGGTATAGATGTTATACTTGTAGGAGATTCAGCCTCGAACGTTATGGCAGGTAATGCAACAACACTTCCTATCACTCTTGATCATATGATATACCATGGTCAGTCTGTAATGAGGGCTGTAAAAAGAGCACACGTTGTGGTCGACCTTCCATTTGGGACATATCAGGGGAACTCTAAAGAGGCACTTGCTTCTGCTATTAGAGTGATGAAGGAGACTGGAGCTGATAGCATAAAGCTTGAAGGTGGATCAGAGATCAGAGAATCAATAGAGAGAATTCTAAGTGCAGGTATACCTATTATGGGGCATTTGGGATTGACACCTCAGTCAATAAATAAGTTTGGTACGTACACTGTTCGAGCTAAAGAGGAGGCAGAAGCGAATAAACTAATAGAAGATGCTAAACTGCTTCAAGAGATTGGGTGCTATGCAATCGTACTTGAGAAAATTCCAGCTGAACTAGCAGCTAGAGTTGCTTCTGAGTTAACAATTCCTATTATTGGTATTGGTGCAGGTGGATTTGTTGATGGTCAAGTTCTTGTCATGCACGATATGTTGGGTATAAATAAAGATTTCTCTCCTCGATTCCTTAGACGATATGCTAACCTTCATGAAGTAATAGTAGATGCAGTAGGTAACTACGTTAAGGATGTCAAAAGCAGTGATTTCCCTAACGAGAGTGAAAGCTATTAATTTACCATCTATATCTATAAGATTAAAGCCTGAGAATGCTCATTGATAGAGCATTCTCAGGCTTTAATCTTATTATTTAATTAGGTCTCTCTGCATCCATCTTTTACTATGCCAGCGGCGCAGTAGAATAACAGCTCTGAAACACTCATCAACTGTGAAGGCTATCCAAATACCAATTACTCCATATCCCCAATGTACCCCCAATAGATAACTTAAACCCACTGCGAATACCCACATAGAGAATAATCCTAAATAGACCGAAAAACGAGCATCTCCTGTTGATCTTAGTGCAAACACCATTGTCATGTTTATTGTCCTACCAAACTCCAAGATGAAGTCAATCATTAGCACAATAGCTCCTACGGCAATGATATTAGGGTTTTCAGTTAAGAATCCCATTATCATTGTACCACTCGCAGCAACTATTCCAGCTATTATACCTGTGACTATCATAGCTCTTTTTAGACTATCAAGACAAACTCTATATGCATCATCCTTGCGCTTCTCTCCAATTAGCTGTCCAACCAAGATACTATTTCCTAAAGCAACGGCCATAGCAAATAAGTAGGTCAACATTGCAATATTAGTTGTATATGTTCTGGTAGTGACTGCCTCTATCGACATCATATTCGCAAACATAGTAACAACAACTTGCGATGTGCTATAAGAGATCTGTTCTGTTGCTGCAGGTGTTCCTATGTGTAGTAGTTTTTTCAATTCATCAAAAGGAAATGGTTTGAATTGATCAAAACTAAATGAAGGAACAACGTATTTGAATAGAATGTATAGGAGTATAACCACTGCAATTAGTCTACTTATTGTTGTAGCTATTGCTGCACCTTCAACTCCCATAGCTGGTAATCCTAAGTGTCCGAATATTAAAAGGTAGTTCCCTATAACATTAACTACATTTATTACCAACGTTACCATCATAGAGTATTTTCCTCTATTTGTAGCTCTTAGAATAGCCGAGATAGTCAAACTTATTGATTGAAGGAAAGCAAAACCTCCCACCCATCTAAGGTATCTTATACCATCAGACATCAATTCTGCATCAAGTTTCACCATCTCTAGAAGCATCTCTCCCCCGAGAATCAAGAAAAGACTTGTTGCAATACCAAGAGCAAGGTTAAAGATAAGAGATACCCCAACTACCTGAGTCATCTTATTGCTATTACCTGCTCCAGTATATTGTGAGCAAAGAACAGAGGTTCCGAGTGTAGTCACCGAAAATATCAGTATCACCATGTTAAATACCTGGTTGACAACCCCAACTGATGCAACAGCATTATCCGAAAATCTACTTAGCATCACCGTGTCTGTCATACCCAATAGCATAAACAGCAGCCCTTCAATAAAAATAGGCACAGTAATGCTTATAAGTCTTTTTCTAATCTTATTTCTCTCCTCCATATGTAAACACCTTCTCTTTTTTGTGGCTGCAAAGGTAGGTAGTTTTATTCTCTAGATAAATAGTAGAAAGTGAAAGATTCATTTTCTTTTCTCAAAATCAGACATATTTGTCTTGTTATACTATAAATTAATAGGGAGGTTGTGCCAAGCTTGGCACAACCTCCCTATTAATTTATAGTACTAGAGATGATCATTCACTAATGATAGCTACTCTATTCCAGTTGTTCTCTTGATAAACTTGTTCGCTTGAACCTTTAGCCATAGTGCTAATTTGTGATGGGTTAACGCCAAACTTGTCAATCAATACTTGAGCTACACTTTCAGCTCTTCTTTCGCTAAGCTTCATGTTATACTCTTCTGAACCTGTTGCTTTGTCAGCATAACCAACAACTTTATACTGTTTGTTAGGATTCGCTTTAATCACTTCAGCCATATTCGAGATGATTAGCATCTGATCTTTAAGCACTTTTGAACTGTTGAAGTTGAATAGTACTGCAGCAGGTGATGCAGTTGCCATAGGAGCTTCTTTAATAACTTCAATTACCTCAGGTTTTTTGTTTCTAGCATCTATTAGATCTTTCTCCAATTGAGCATTTTTGCTATTTGCGTCATTAAGTGAAGCATATAGATCATTTACTCTACTGTTCAATCTATTAACTTCAACTGGACATTGTGGGTCATACTGAGCAAAATCACGTTTAGGGAATTTGAAAGCAATACCAGCAGTCACAGAGAATAGACCATCTAGGTCTCTATTACCTATCTTACCGTCCCACACCTCTGGGAATAGCGATACACTACCTTCGATGTTAATATCAACTAGTTTAGATACACGGAAGTTATTTATTAAACCAAATCTCTCAGTTAGAGTAGCTCTAACGTCCTTTCCATCAGCCCAACCGAATCCAGCGAAAAGAATTGGTTCGTATACACGTTTAGGATTGTAGTTGAACGCATTTATTACATTAAACATAACGTCCATTCTTACTTGGTAGTAGTCCCATTCAAAAAGCTTTGATGGATTCTCAAATTCAGTGCCTTTTAGCTTAAACCCACCAACAACGCCTCTAAGTCCAAAAGAAGGTGTAATCCATTTACCCGCTTCGAATTGAAGAGCTGGAGTCATTCTATCCTTAAACTTAGCCTCCATATCATTCTCACCACGGTAAACTTGGAACCCACCATTAGCACCAATGTACCAATTATCCCAAAATTTGTTCACTACAGAGCGAGGTTTATCCTCTCTCATATATTCTTCAGAGCTCTCTTGAGCTGAAACTGAAGTAAATGCTACTGCTGCAAACGAAAGTAGTAGCGCGCTTTTTTTGTAAAGTTTCATAGTTCAAAGGTTTATTTATCTGTTATTATAATCTAAGTATCTAACTTCTGGTTTTCGATATATAAACAATCATTATTCTATTATTGTTTGTTTTAATTTCGATTTTTTTTAATTATTGCGTTCAAACTAACTACTTGTTGCCACCTATTTAGATTATTTTCTTTATCTTCGTGGATTAAGGTATGATCATCAAACACTAATTCAAATATTACACTATGTCAAAGACCACGTTCTCAAAGGCATTTTGGGTAGCCAACGGTGTTGAGCTACTCGAGCGTATGGCCTATTATGCAGTATTTATTGTTATTACCTTGTATTTATCATCTGTTTTAGGATTCTCAGATATAGAGGCTGGTATTATATCAGGGCTCTTCTCTGGTTTTCTATATCTATTACCTATGTTCAGTGGAGCATTGGCCGATAAGATTGGATTCCGAAAATCAATGATGCTAGCATTTGGGTTGTTAACTATAGGTTATGCAGGTTTAGGTATATTGCCCACAATGCTAGAGAGCTCGGGTTTGGTATCATATGATATGGAGACTCAGTTTACAGGACTTAAAGAGAGTACGCTTAAGTGGGCTGTGGTTCCTGTTCTTATTGTAATTATGATTGGAGGCTCTTTTATTAAGTCAGTCATCTCAGGTACTGTAGCTAAAGAGACTACATCTGAGACCAGAGCAAAGGGCTTCTCATTGTTCTATATGATGGTAAATATTGGTGCATTTACAGGTAAAACAGTTGTTGATCCTTTGCGTAAGTCTATGGGTAGCGAAGGTTTAGTTTATCTAAATTACTTCTCTGCAGCAATGACTCTACTTGCTTTCATTGCTATATATTTCCTTTATAAATCCACTGAGCACCAAGGTGAAGGCAAGTCATTCCGTGAGATTGGTAGATCTCTTCTAAAAGTGTGTTCTAATGGGAAGCTCATTGTACTAACACTTATAGTGAGTGGATTCTGGCTAGTACAAGGTCAGCTATACGCAACAATGCCTAAGTACGTTCTAAGAATGGCTGGTGAAGACGCCTCTCCGGCATGGTATGCAAACGTTAATCCATTGATCGTTGTGCTGTTCGTAAATATGGTTACTAGATTGATGGCAAAAAAGAGTGCATTGACCTCAGTATCCATTGGTATGTTTATTATTCCCATTTCTGCTTTATTGATGGCAATGGGTAATCTATTTCCAGCAGAGAACCTAATCTTGGGTATGCATCCAATCGCATTTATGATGGTTTTGGGGATAGTATTTCAAGCAATAGCAGAGACTTTCATTTCACCTCGTTTCTTAGAATACTTCTCTCATCAAGCACCCAAAGGTGAGGAAGCTATGTATTTAGGTTTTTCTCACTTACATTCATTCTTCTCGTATATCTTCGGATTTGGTATAGCAGGTGTACTCTTAAGTAAGTATTGCCCAGATCCAGAGCTATTCGAGACAAGAGAAGCTTGGGAAGCTGCCTCGGCTAATGCGCACTATATATGGTATGTTTTTGCGGCCATAGGACTTGTTGCTGCGATTTCACTCCTAGTGTTTGGGCATTTTACTAAAGAGAAAATAGAGGAGAGAAATTAATTCTTATCCACAGACTATGAAAAATGAGAGTGTGTGTCAAAACGACACGCACTCTCATTTTTTTTTGTATTATCAAGATAAAGAGATCGTAAATCTTAGTGATAACACTATTTGTTCAGATAAAAATCATAACGTTTAAACTATCAAACTATCGCTAAGAAGTGATTTAGTAATAGGCTGGAAGACAGCAAGTAATGGATCCCCTTTGTCAGTCTTAAGAATTACGTACGTATTTTGTTCAAAGTACGTACGTAGTTTACTATAAGTACGTACGTACTTTTACGCAAATACGTACGTACTTCTTGAGTTATTCCCTTCGTTATTTATAGTTTCTAGCATTGTAAGGATAAGATGTGCTAGATTGTATAAAAGAGATACGAAAAGGGTGTCTCTTATTGAAACACCCTTTATTGTACCTGCCTTTTGAAGGTATATATGTTTACTTGTATTATTCTTTTATTATCTCTTTCCTTTAAATATCATCATCCTTATAGAACGTCCATAACTAAAATAGTTCCACATCCAATCCATCAATACAGATATCTTGTTCTTAACACCCAAAATTGATCTAAGATGTACAACTAGCCAAATAACCCAAGCGAAGAACCCTCTGATTTTTATTCCAGGAAGATCTGCAACAGCCTTATTCCTTCCTACTGTGGCTAAGCTACCCATGTCTAAATAAGAGAATGGTAGCATCTGTTTCCCATTCTCAGCTCTAGCAAGATTCTTGGCTAAGAGTTTACCTTGTTGAATAGCCACTTGAGCCACTTGAGGATGACCATTGGGGTAATCCTTTGCACCAGAGACAAGAGCAACATCTCCAATAGCAAAGACACTATTTACTCCATTTATTGCGAGTGATGAGTTAGTAATAATCCTGTTGCCACGTCCAATAGATTCTGAAGAAATACCATTAAATAGATTCCCCGTAACACCACTTACCCAGATAACTAGAGAAGATACAATAGAATCACCAGTGCTGAGTTTAACGACATCATGCTCATACTCTATAACTTTGCTATCAAGCATTACATCCACCCCCATAGATCTAAGGAAAGTCAAAGAGGCATTTGAAGCCTCCTCGGACATTGCACCAAGTAGCTTACTTGATGCCTCAATGAGGTATATATGTAAATTGTATGGACTCAACTCGCTGTAATACTTAGGGATTACATATCTTTTCATTTCGGATAACACACCAGCGACCTCAACACCCGTAGCTCCTCCACCAACAATAACAATATTCAACAATTTCTCCTTCTCTATTAAGCTCTCGCTTAAGGCAGCACGCTCAAGCTGCATAAGTATTTTATTCCTCACAAGCATGGCCTCCTCTGCGGTTTTCATAGATAAGGCATTCTTTTCGAGCGACTCATTACCAAAAAACATTGTTTTCGTTCCAGTGGCAATAACCAAGTAGTCGTAGTTTATCTCGCCTATTGATGTGTTTAAATTCTTTTTTTGAGAATCAAAACTCAGCACTTCGGCAAGTAAGAAGCTGACATTCTTCTTTTTACTGAAAACCTTTCTGAATGGAAAACAGATAGAGCTAGCTTCTAGTCCTGAGGAGGTTACTTGATAAAGAAGAGGCTGAAATTGATGATAGTTATTCTTGTCGACAAGTGTCACATCAAAGATCTTATCATCAAGATCAGAGGCTAATCGTAGACCAGCAAATCCTCCACCTACAATAACAATTCGTTTGCGTATCATGCCAATAATCTAATTTGTTTAATAGTAACTAAACAAACTAGGCACAGATTGAGTTCCTCTGAACTACAATCTTATTTTGTCAACTATCACGATATCCGCATCTATCCAATTTACATCATAAAGATTTTCTTTGCTCAGCCATCTATAAGAGCTATGATCCTTCAACTCAATACTTCCATTTGTCATACGGCACATAAAACTATATATGGTTACAGAATAAGATGGGTATTTCCATTCACTTTTACAAATTAAATTATCTATGCAGATCTCAATATCTAGTTCTTCTTTGATCTCTCTATGAAGTGCTTCGGTGTGGCTCTCACCTATCTCTATCTTTCCCCCTGGAAACTCCCACTTACCTTTAAACTCTCCATAGGCTCTCTGCATTTAAGGGCAGTAAAACATAATGTGTATAAAGAATGAATGAGGATTGAGGGTTAAAGTATTGAAGAGCAGGGAGATTGGAGGAGTTGAGCGATATTGGTGTTGTAAAACGAAATGTGTATTTATGGTGATTTGATGGTGATTTGAGTGGTTGGATTGGGCAGGATATTTGTAGTGGTGGTGATTTAGGTTGGATTACATGTTGAGGGTGGCTTTATGCTGCCCTTTTTTTATGCCCAATAGTCGATGTATAGGGCATTTAAGGCAGAGATAGGAGTAAGTACCAAGAGGAGTATAGGAGGCAGGATAATAGCCTATATAGCACCATTGCAACACAAGATGATCTACAAATAAAACAAAACGAATTGTCGTAGTTGGGGTTACATTGGGGTTACAGTTGGGGTTACATATTTAACACTTACATCACTACTTTTTGAGGGGTTTAATACCTCAAATAACCACTTTGGGGGCTGTTTTGGTCAGTTTTTGGGGGTATAATGCCCCCTTTTTGTGCTGTTTTGGGGGTATAATTCGCAAGTTGATACTGTAGATTAGCGAGTTATGAGTTTTGCACTACAAAAAAAGTACACAAAACGTTTTGCAAAATTGATGATGTAACACCGTTTAGCAGGTATATTTGCGCAGAAACAAGTTAAAAACAAGCACATATGGCATCAATAAGAGAGATTATATTCAACAAAGTAGGAGAACAATACCACTCTACCCCCTTTCAGATCAATAGAGAGAGATGCACTATCGCCCTGACAACACAATCGGCAGGCACAATAACGATGCAACGCAGTTATAACGGAGTTGCATACGCACCAGTCACAGACCTTAATATAGAAGCCGCCTCAGGCAACACAGAGTTCGGACTATCCGATATCGTGCCAGGACAATTCATAAAGATCATATCAACAGTGCCCATTATAAAAGCAGGACTACTATCATGAGAGGACTATCACTCTGTAAGATATCCCTCTCCCCACATAAAATGTCCAGATCAATCAACAAAAGTGAGGACACAGAAGATATCAACGACACAATACACGGCATCTCTTGGATCGCAAACCAAGGAGACGACAGGCTAACCTTTGTTGGTAACCAAACACTCAATGAATCAAAGCCAATACAATCATCAATGCGACCCTGCGAGGCTCGCCACGATTGGAGCGACTTTGCATATCTGCAAGACGACGTGACACTAAGAGTAGACGGATCACCAGCTAACGTTGGTAATTTGGACTATATGCAATGGGTCGAGATTACAAGAGAATTCTGGTGGACAACAACAATCGACGAGCAGACGAACGAGTATCAAGTACTCTTTTCACTCAAGAAAGAGCAAGGCTGGAGGCACTTCGAAAAAGGGCAACTAATAGCACGCTACAAGGGCTATACAGAATCCAATAAGGGCTATTCTGTATCTGGCAAAGCAATAACACGCTCCAGATCACTAATCAACTTTGCGGCCGACATTAAAGCAACATGCAGCAGCAGAGACGATATGTACGTACAAGACTTCGATAGCTACAATACTATCACATGGCTAATGTATCATGACATAGGCAGATTCAATGTGCAAGACTTCTTTGCAAAAGGCGTACAATCAGATACGATATCGGGCGATAGCTATGGAGTAACGGCATACAAGACAGGCTATACAGACACACTTACTACACCAAGTGGTAAGTGTGCAAAAGCCACAAACGACACATCTAGTGGTGTCAATATCAATGAGCCATTCCGCTGGAGATTTATCGAAAACTACTACGCACACATCTGGGAATTCCGATCTGGCGTATATTGTGTTAATGATGCAGGGGCAAGATGGACGTATATCTGTCAAGACATTACTAAGCTAGGTGTGCCAACTGCGACATTAGCGCAGATAAAAGAGATTATTAAAGATTGGGTAAAAGCCTGCGTTATACCAACAGCTAATGGATGGGTAGCAGAGTATCACCTACCATACATAGTTAGCAAGCTACCACAAGATGGTACTGCTACTACTAAAAAATGCCACTACTCATATAATAATGCGAATGAAGGTATGGTATTGCTCACTGGTGGTAGGGCGGGT
>JBOFUP010000081.1:0-1017 GCA_051652645.1 Bacteroidales bacterium | reverse complement strand
TAGTCTGTTCGTTTGCACAATTAGTTATATATTTAGATGTTAGTACTAAATCACTATTGTACTTTGGATATGTTCCATATTCTTTTGCTAATAAAGCAGAAGCTTTTAGTGCAGCGTTTGCCATTATTCTAGATAATGTACTAGAAAGTATAACTGCTTCAGGTGATCCATATCTGATTCCTAGTTTAATTAGTGCAGTCGATATACCTATTGTAGATAGACCTATCTGTCTATACTCTGCCGCCATCTTAGATTGCTCTTCTAGTGCATGCAGATTTATACCTTCATCTAGGACTTCATTTAGGTATACAACTCCCTCTTGTACTAGTGTTACAAATTTTGCAACATTTATCTTATTAACTCCGTCGGCATCCTTAATAATACATGAGGCAAGGTTAACACTTCCAAGTAGACATGCACCACCAGCAGGTAGAGGCTCCTCACCGCATTGAGCTGTTATAACACCATTGAATATACCTGAGTGATTCTTCTCCTCGGTAAAACAGTATACCACTGACTCTAAGTGTTCTTGTAATTCTATAGAGGATACAGTGATGAATCTTGTTGCATCTCTATTCGGCGTAGAGTTAATAATCACTCTATGACATCTAAGACCTAGACCAACCAACTTCATAGAATTAGAACTAGGTATCGATACTCTATAGCACACTTTACAAGGATATTCTTTATAACCACCGTGTCCATCAGGCATTTCTTTAATCTCGGCATCTTTCATTATGGAGACCGAAGACTGAACACCTAGTGTTTGGAGCATCAATTGGATATCTAACATAAATTTCTCATCTATCGATGATATCTGAATTGCTCCGTATTGATCACACGACCCATCTGTATCTATAATACCAGCCAACCATTGTAGTCTAGACTCGATTGAATAAGACGCATCTGGTACGAATGTTTTGTTATGCTTAACATCAACCCTGTATAAATCTCTAATTTCATTCTTACTACCAGATATTATTGACATATACGCTGCGAGCTTCCTTTTCTCACCAT
>JBOFUP010000080.1:0-2697 GCA_051652645.1 Bacteroidales bacterium | reverse complement strand
CAGTAACCAATGCTTCATTTGAACCATCATTTGATACTGCATTTATTCCAGTATTATTTACTATAGTTGAACCTGTAGTTTCAGTTTTGGTTGCAGATGGTGAATTATTACCAGTACTTTCAGTAGATGTTGACGAACCGCCACTAGAAGATGTCCCAGTCGGTGCAGAACTAACACTTGCCTCAACACCAGTAGTAAGAGTAGGATTATTCTTAGCGTACTCCACTCCAGCCTCTTCATCCAACTTAGTGGTAACACTATCCTTCTTCACAGCAGACATGTCCACATTCTTGATAATAATATTTCCACCTTTACCTTTAGATGAGTCAAAGGAAATAAGAGTTTTATCATTACTCATAGCCATCTTATAAACTTCATCATCCTTTGCAGTTATAAATTTAGCAACACCACTCGACGGTGTTGGTTTAGATACAGATGCTGTAGTGTTAGGACTTTCAGTTTTTGGAGCTAGAGCTACTGGACTGACATCTTTTTCCTCGGATTTAAATAATCCCATAAACTTCTCTTTGAAAGAGGTCTCCTCAGAAACTGGTGTGTTATTTTCAACAACCTGAGTTTTTTCGAGTTCACTGTCATCAGTACTACCCATTTCATTTCTAGACCTAATAGAGGATTTTATATCTTCCTTTGCAAATATCTCATAAAGCATTTCTGCTAATTTTTTATTACCCTTGAACCCCATTAAATCAGCCGCCGCTATGACAACCCCTAATCCAGGAACCCAAGATAAAGCTGATAGTATACCCGATGCTAACGCAGTGCAAGTCTTCATCAATGCAGTTGGCTCACCTTTAGTAATACCTAGTATAGAGTGGGCATTTCTCCATCCTTGAGTAGCATCCCATAAGAACATTGTTCCTGCGGCAATCCAACCTAATGGAGTTGATCCGAGGGCGTTCTTAAGACCTATAACCCCTAGACCTTTTTTCACGACCTTAGCCAATCCGTCACCTAATACTTTACCGACAACACTTGTTATTGTGGTTAGTTTAGAAGCTAATTTAACCGCCATATCACCAGGGATTATCTTAGTTATAAATCCTAATGATGACTTTACTATCTTGCCAGTAAACTTTATAAGTTTTGGTATTAATCCACTCGCCGTAGAGTCTTTACCAACAGTTTTCAATAAAGTATCTGTATGATTACCAAATGCTTTTAATTTATCAAAAGTATTAGTCACTATTTTAGCTGACCCAATACCGGTCATCTTTTTACCCCACGACATAGCTTTGGCTCCAGCAGTTAACATATGTTTACCTAATCTAAATTTAGCTACACCGATGCCTGACTTAGCATCACTACCAGTTGCGGTATTGAATATATCTTTAGCTCCAGACATTCCTGATTTAACTCCACCCTTCATGGTTTTATATCCAAGAAACGCCGCCCCTAAACCGGACATAAGGGACATCATACCAGACATACCCAAAGCCAGTGCTGTTAATAGTGGTCCATTTCCACCGCCATTATTTTCAGCTATCTTCTTAAGAGTTTCATTATTCTCTTTATCCATAGAATGAGTTGTGTCCTGTTCTAAATCTATAGCCCTACCGTGTTTACTTTTAGAATGCTTTTGTGTAAAACGTATCTTCTCTTGTATTGCACGTGCTCCAGTTATTCTACGATTACTCTTGGATGCAGACTCTTTCATAGTGCTATCTGCTAAGTCTTGGTCAACTGCACCAACTACTCCAGTAGTACCAACATGGTCTAATGCTCCTCCACGTATTAAAATACCGTCTTCTAATATCTGTGTCAGTTTAGACGTTAAATTGACAGCGGAATCAGAAACAGTGGATCTCACCTCTTTGGATTTACTATCTATTGCATTAGCCCCGTCTACAACAGCAGAAGCTAAACCACCTATATTTAATCTTCTCTTACCTTTAGATAACCTAGATAAATCTGCGTAGTTAGTTTCAGGAACATTATCAACAGCCATCTGTCTAGCTACATTTTTAACTATTCTACCTGTAGCCCCAGACATACCTAAATTACTAGTATTTTCTGTACCTTCTATAACTATCAGGTATCTAGCAGTTAGGACACCTGTACTCCCAACACCTTCTAATATATACGAATCTCTTTCAGGGTCACCTATTGTGTATTTTCCACTTCCTTTTTTATTTAGTACTGCTATATAGTGACCAATAGGTTTTGCAGATGGACTTTTAGGATTTTCTCTTAACACAATTACGGCTTGTCTAGATGTTAAATTAGCATCTAGTATATCTATCTTATCCTTTAAGCCATATCCACTAAGATCTATAATTCTAGTTCCTAGACCTAACTTATTACTCATCTCTGTAAAAAATGAAAGTGATACATCGCCGTTATTCTTATTAATATGGTTGTCTGATATACCCTCTAATGTTTTTAGTAATCCAGGATCAGTGTATGGTATGAACTCCAAGCTTGATATAGCATAAGCCGTTGATAGTATACAACATCCTTTGGCTTTCATCCAGTTAGCAGTGTCACTATTGAAAATCTGTTTAAATTTACTTGAAGAGCTTTGGTTTATGTGTGCCCGGTCCTCTTGTCCGTTACCTGCTCCACCTGATACTAATGACCCACTTCCAGACTTCATCTCAGTTGCCATCTTAGTCATAATGTCACTTTCATCAGCTCCATCCATAAACTGAGAAACTTTTGAACCTAGACCACCTAGTA
>JBOFUP010000079.1:0-67616 GCA_051652645.1 Bacteroidales bacterium | reverse complement strand
GTTCCGAATTTATATACTTTTGCGGTGATATTGGAAACCCAAACATTTTACCATACATCATGGGACACACACCTCCTTTTAAAGTCTTTTCGGGAACTAACTCCCGCTATCTTGCAGAAAAAATATGCGATAGTCTTGGTTGCGAGCTTGGAAATATGATCGTTACAAAATTCGCTGATGGCGAATTCTCTGTATCCTTCGAAGAGTCAATACGTGGACACCACGTGTACCTAGTTCAGTCAACGTTTCCTAATTCAGACAATCTAATGGAACTTCTGCTAATGATTGATGCGGCAAAAAGAGCTTCTGCCAAGTCTATCGTTGCAGTTATACCTTATTTTGGTTGGGCACGTCAAGATCGCAAAGACAAACCACGTGTATCTATTGGCGCGAAACTAATCGCAGACATGCTTGGCACTGCCGGCATAGACAGATTGATCACTATGGATCTACATGCTGATCAAATTCAAGGTTTCTTCAACGTCCCTGTTGATCACCTTTATGCATCATCAGTGATTGCTCCTTACATCGAATCATTAAAGCTTGATAACCTAGTTATTGCATCACCTGATGTTGGTGGTTCTAAACGTGCGCATACTTACGCGAAGCATTTTGGTGTACCAATGGTACTTTGTCATAAATCTCGTGCAAAAGCAAATGAGATTGAGAAGATGACTATCATCGGCGATGTAGCTGGCAAGAACGTTATTCTATTGGACGATATGGTTGATACTGCTGGAACTATAACTAAAGCAGCTGACCTTATGATGGACAATGGAGCGGTATCTGTTAGAGCAATGGTTACACACGCTGTTATGTCTGGTCCTGCTACTGACCGCGTAAACGACTCAAAACTTACAGAGATGACTTTCACAGACAGCATCCCTTATTGTAAAGAGTCGAACAAAGTAAAAATACTATCTATTGCTGACCTCTTTGCTGAAACTATCAGAAGAGTATATGACAATGAGTCAATCAGCTCACAGTTTATTATTTAATAGTTAGATATATAGCTAAAACCGCACGGTCCATTTTGTGAACGTGCGGTTTTAGTCTGTAAAGCCGAGAGGCTAGATAAGGAAGGAAAAAAACGGATTTATGAACTTACACTTTTTAAGCCTGGCAAGTGGAAGTAGCGGCAATTGCTACTATTTGGGGACAGACTCATACGGGATATTAATAGATGCAGGAATTGGTCCACGTAGCATTAAGAAGGCTCTCAAAGAGTACTCTATACCTTTTGAAAGAATTATAGCCCTACTTATTACACACGACCACACCGATCACATTAAATATGCTGGAGTATTGGGCGAGAAGTTCGCAATACCCGTCTACACTACATCCCGAATACATGAGGGGATGAATAGAAATTACTCAATGACTGAGAAAATTTACTCAGCTCGTAGAGACATCTCAAAAGAGGTTACATTCTCGATTAGAGATCTGCAGATAACAGCATTCAACGTCTCTCACGATGGGACTGACAACGTAGGATACACTATCACCCTAGGTGATGCTTCATTTGGAATAGCCACAGATATAGGAATGATTACTGAGAGTGTCACAAAACACTTAAGTAAAGTTCAACATCTTGTAATAGAGTCAAACTACGACGTTGAGATGCTACAAAATGGGAAATACCCCGCACATCTCAAGCAGAGAATACATGGAGACTTTGGACATCTTAGCAATCAAGACTGCGCTTTATTTATCTCATCCATCGCTGATGAGCACCTAAAGTGCGTATATCTTTGTCACATCAGTAAAGACAATAATCACCCTGAGCTTGCATTCAAAACAATAGAGATGAAGCTTGCCGATTTTGGTATAAGAATTGGAAAAGATTTCGATCTTATTGCACTAAAAAGAAATACTCCAACTGGAGTATTCCACCTAAACTGAAAATACAGAAACAACAACATAATAACAGATATAAGAGACAATCTCTATTGTCTCTTATATCTGTCTCCACCTATTTAGGAGAAATGACTACACAAAGAGTTACTATCAAATCCTCTAGGATATTACTTATACTATTGTTGCTACTCACCCAAGCTTACAGTAGCAGCATTACCTCACAAAATAATCGTGCACAAATCGTTATCAACCAAAGGGAGATAACACTTAGCGAAACTGCAGAACACACAAATAGAATTGAAGAATTAATAAGCGAGAGCTACTTGTTAAGTACTACTGATCTTGATGCGGCACAGATATGTGCCGACAGCGCTCTTATTGTAGCTGATTCCTTGAATATGCTTAAACCCAAGGGTGAAGCACTTAGAGCGATAGCAAACATACACCTTCTCAACGGAAAGAAAAGAGAAGCCATAGAGACGTACTACCAAGCAATAAACATAAGCCGTATTGCTAAAGATAGTATGAACATAGCCAAATGCATAAGCAACATTGGACTAACATACCATGATGGACTCGATTTCAAACGATCGAAAGAGTTCTTTAGCAAAGCTGCTCCATATTTCATGGAGCTAGGGGATAATTATACCCTATCGGCAATATACTACAATCTTATGATAGCCGAGTTCTCAATGGGGAACTACTACAAGGCTATGTCGATGAACGACAAATCTCTCTTCTATGCTAAGCAGTCACAGTCAGCTAGAAGAGAAGGTGATTGTTATATGGCACAAGGAATGATTTATCTAGCACTAAAAGACTCTATAGAGGGTACACGCAAAATAGAGAAAGCTATTCACTTCTTTCGCGATAAAGGGATCAATGATCAAATCTCAGCTGCATACACTGAATTAGCATGGGATTTTAACACAAGAGAACTCTATAGCAAGTCAAATGCAGCTCTATACTCTGCCATTGAAAACAATGCAAATGCCATGGAGTCCCCACAGGCAATACGTATTTGTCAATTATTCTCAGAGAACTACCTAAACCTTGGGAACTACGATGAAGCTATAAAGTATCTTAATCTAGCACTAGAAGCATCAAACAGACATGACAATATCGTAGGTCAAGGTATCACACTCTCTAAAATGGGAGATATATACCTTCAAAGTAAAGAGTACGACAAAGCTGTCGACCTCTATCTGAGAGCAAAAGATGCTCTTCTCAAGGGAGATCAATTACCATTACATTGGCAGCAGTACAATAATATAGCAAGAATACAACTACACAAGAAGAACTTCTCAAAAGCAATAGAAATAGCTATAAAAAGCTACGAATATGGTATAAAAGAGAACTCTATTGAAATACTATCTGAATCAGCTACAATTCTAGAAGATGCGTATTATTCAACAAATCAATTAAAGAAAGCATACCAATTTGCTAAGATTGGAGAGATATATAGGGACTCTCTTGATCACTTCAATCAAGAAAAGATAATAGAAAATCTTCACCTAAACTTTGACTTCAGTGAAAGACTAAAGGAGGAGAAGCACAATCAATATTTAGCACAGATAACATATAATGAAGAGATAAAAAGACAAAAAGCTACAATTATATTCTTTATTATAATTGCCATTGTTGCAATCATTCTGGCCTTCTACTTCATAAGAAATAATGAATCAAAACGCAAAACTATCATTCTTTTAAATCAACTACATCAAGAATCTATTATACAGAAAAAGAAAATTTCACAACAAAACAAGGAACTTCAACGCTATCAAGACCATCTAGAAGAGACTGTAAGAGCCCGAACTCAAGAGCTATTCATAACCAAAGAACAAGCAATAGAGAGTGAACGTCTCAAGATTTCATTCATGAGAAAGATAACACATGAACTCAGAACACCTCTTAATGCAGTTGTAGGATTCTCTGATATACTTGCAGAAGAGGCTAACGAAGAGCTTGCTCACTTCCGTTCGGTTATACAAGAGAACAACAATAAAATTCTAGTTGTACTTGAAGATCTCAACAATCTAGTTGTAACAAACTCATCTTCAGACTTTGCAAATATCATCAACTTCAGAATAAGTGAGCTGTTCAATGAATTAGAGCAAATGTATCCCCAACGTCTTTCGGGGCTTAGGCTTATATTTAGATATTCAGAAGAGGATTTTTTCATTAATCAGTCAAAACGAAAGATAAAGCAGATACTAACGATCTTGATAAATAATGCTCTTAGCTTCACTGATAGTGGTAAGATCATAGTAAAAGCGACAAAACTAGGAGAAGAGGTCCTTTTTGAGGTTGAAGATCAAGGTATTGGTATCCCAGAGGATAAAATCGAGATGATATTCGAGGAGGGATATAAAGTCGATAATACAACTCCCGGCAAAGGTATCGGGCTATATATTGGCAGAAAGATAGCTGAATCTCTAAATGGTAAAATAATGGTAGAATCTAAGGTTGGTGAAGGATCTAAATTCTTCATTCACATACCAAATAGTGATAAGCATCTTGAAACTCTACCAGAGGAGTAATTTAAAAATTCAAATTATTACTATCAAGTAGAAGTTTTTGTGTGCAAAAAAAAAGGAGTGAATTCTAATTAGGATACACTCCTTTTTTTTTACTTAAAACTTCTAATTCAAACGCTTAAGCCATAATCAAGCTACATATTTTACCAAACAGACTCTTTATTAGCAGTTATTAAATAATACAGATAGAAAGTCAATACGAGTGATAACTCGTAATGGTGGTCATGATGGCCTATGGTAAATTAGACCAACTTTATGGCTCTTCTACATGGATTACTAAGGCGGAATGACTATCTACGTTACAACTTGGCAGGGGGTGATATCTGATGTAGATAAGCTCAATTGTCTAGTGAATAACTACATGGTTAAGAATAGTACACTCTCCGAGGCAAATAATAGGAATCAAGCTAAAAACATTTGTTGACGTTAGGCTATTATTAGAGGGGTAAATAACAAAGCATAAAAGAAAAAAGAACTTGACTATCCTGTAATAATCTATTATCGCTTCAAATAATGATCCCCTCAAAAAATCCTTAACAGCTATAATACTCACCCCATAAAAGTGAACTAATATATTTATCTTCTACTCTATATGGTAGATAGCTTAAAATGAACTCTAATAAAAACGCAGTGAGTTTATGCAAAAACTCTGAGAGATACCCCTCTAAACTCTCAGAGTTTTACCCTAAACTCACTGCAAAAGTCATGTGATATCACTGCGTTTTTCGAATTAGGCTAAGGGTATTAATCCGTTAAGCAGTGGCTAACTATGCATTAGCATCAAGATGGATCTAGTTAGGTCGTAGCAGAAGGCTATTAATAGCTAATTATAAGGTAAAAGAGTTAAGTAATTATATGATTTAACAAATCACTATTAATAAAACAGCGAAATCATCACACAGAGTCTTAGTTTTGATGATTTCTATTGCCACATTGCAACACTATCTTAAAATCAAAGCTTTAAGGGTGGCAATAGGTGGTGACAATTGGTGGCAATAGGATTCTATTTCTACCCCTATCATTTAGCTTAAAAAACTCTATACTATTTATGAGATTTAGGCAAATATCACTTAATCAAAGGGTCTAGAAAAGTCATTAATGGAAAATGAGGAGCTATTAATGTTAAATACTAGAGGAGTAGATAGAGAAAGACAGATTTTTTAGCCTCAGAGTTCCAAATTATCCATTGTCATACCAATTTTACAAAGTGGTAATTTATTTGCAACAAACACTTCGCTTGATAAATTTCACAATATTACTTTGACAAGCCATTGCATACTATCTCGCATTAAATTTGGCTATGTCAATAAGATAAACAGTATTTGAATACATTAAACCTCTAATAGGATCCTAGCACATATACCACCTAAAATTGATCTATATAAACTTCGAGATATGGCTACCTGATAGATGGGTCCAAAATAATATATAAAAACATAGGGTGTGTCCAAATTGGACACACCCTATGTTTTTATATATTTCGTAAGAAATTACTTCTTTAGGAAATTGATCTCACGAGTCAGATTAGAAGACTCGACAACAATAGTATAACTACCAGATGCAAGGGAAGAAAAATCGATAGTCTTCTTACCTACTCCATCAAATATACCCAAAGATAACTCAGCTACAAGACGCTTTGAGCTATTGTAAACTCTTGCTACCTTCTGATTTTTGAAGTCTGCACCCCACATAAGTTCAGCCTTGCTTACAACCACATTAGGTGTCAGGAGAATAGCGTCAGAATCAATAAGCTTAAGTGTTACTTGGTTTGACAATTCTGCTTGATTACCCCATTTATCTTCTGCAATGATACCAATATACCATCCTTTGCTCTGAATCTCTGAATCGGTCAAATCAAGCTTACGACGGAATGATTGACCTGCTTTAATTGAGTTGTTTGAATAGTTAACGACCTTATAAGCATTTGACCAATTATCTGAAGTAATAGGCTCTGAGCTATAAATGATGTTATACTTCTTAGCAACACCATCATTAGGGTCAAGTACAGCATTCCAATTAATATAGTACTGACTAAATGACTCTTCAATCGATAGATTCTCTACAGCTGCAGGAGGAGTGTAATCATTCTCTGCTAAAGAACCAAGAGCATCAACAAGACCCACTCCCATTGCGGTGTAATACTGAGGCTCTGTTTCCTCAAGAGACTTAGCTGATGCAACAATAAGGTCATACACTTTAACTGGGTCTATATCACCCTTGTGTTTTGATACAACAAGAGCAGCAATACCAGAGATATGAGGCGTAGCCATAGAAGTACCACTCTTATAACTGTAGTTAACACCGTCAATGTCAGTACTCAACACAGCCTTATTAGCCACACTTGATCCACCTGGTGCAGAAAGGTCAACATATTGCGAACCATAGTTAGAATAGTCTGCCTTCTTCATATTGTAGTCAGTAGCAGAAACAGCGTGACAACCTAGTAACATTCCATCTTTGTTCTCAAAGTTATAAGCACCTGGGAAGAAAGTAGCACCAGAGTTACTATTACCTGAAGCAAAGAAGATGATACCTCCTTGCATTGGAGAACCAGCTGGTCTTTGTGCATTATTAAAGTAGTCCATTGCATCTTCTACTGTTTTATCTCTGTAACCTGCTTGAGTGTATCCCCAACTGTTCTGAGAGATTACAGCTCCCATATCAGCAGAGTAAGTAAAAGCCTCTGGTTGGCGACCCCAAATATTGTTAGATGATATCTGGCAGCTCATTATGCGAACACCATCACCTTTACCTGTTCCACCAGCAACACCAGCAACACCAATACCGTTATTGTTTACAGCTGATACTGTTCCGGCAACGTGAGTACCATGACTCTCTGGAATAATATTGCTTGAATTAGTAGCAAAATTGAATCCATAGTAGTCATCAATGTAACCATTATTATCATCGTCAATGCCGTTACCAGGTATTTCACCTTCATTGATCCACATATTATCTGCCAAATCTGGGTGATCATATCTTACACCAGTATCAACAATTGCGACAACAACATCACGGTCACCCGCAGTTATTTTCCAAGCATCGTAAAGAGATATATCAGCTCCGTCTCTAGCCCACTCAGAGTCTGTTGTCTTACCGTAATGCCACTGTTTTGGAAGATGTGGGTCATTGGATGGTAATTCAGTAGAAAAAGGAGACTCTTGCTCGCTTAGTCCAGCATAAAAATTTGGAAATTTATCTGATGCTGATGCCAATAACTCAGGCTTCTGAATAGTTTGAACAAACTCAACATCAGAGGATCTACTATAGCTATAAACAGATTTAGCAAGAGAAGCCTCTGAATCGAAGGTCACTTTGTACCATCTATCAAGCCCCCACTCTTGGTGACGAGCCTCAAATTTACCAGCATGACGAAATACACGTTCCATTGAAACAACGTTAATCTCCCTAGCTATAGCGTCAATTTGCTCAACACCAATAGTAATTACACCACCCTCTCTTGATTGGAGAGCAGCAGCAGAAACAGCACTTCTTAATTTAATGCAAAGAGAATTCTGTTCAACGTTCTCTAGAGACATATAAGCAGCACGAGAGTCACTTAATATGGCTCTAACCATCTCTTGTTGAGTGCTAGCCACAGTTGACTCCTGTATCTCTACAATTTCATTCGAGCAACTTTGAAAGCCCACTCCTAGTGCCCCTGCTATTACCAGAGGCAAGATCTTATTCGCGTTCATTTCTTGTAGTTTAGTTTGGTTTTGTATAATATGTTTTGTGTTTATCCTATTTAACTTTACCCGTAAGCCAAAGCTCTAATCTGGATCTATTCGGATCATTTGTCTTAATGACTATTTGTCTTTGCTGATCTCCGAATTTACCCTTAGAATTGAAATATAGAGTTAGATCAATAAATTCACCAGGACCGACAGAGTCTGTTTTCAGCTTTAGGAGTGTACAATCACAAGAAGAGGAGTGGCTGCGAATCTTTAGAGTACGCTTTCCAACATTCTTCAATCTAAAAGTATGATTAATCTCTTCACCCTCAGAAATAGAACCAAAATCGAATGTAGTGGAATCTATCTCTATTCGTGGAGCCTGCATTAATTGCTCACTAGTTAGTGATGAAAAGTCTTCAGAAAGGTCCCCTTGAAGGAAAATACTAGCATCTGAAGTAAGCCCTCTATCAAAATTAAATCTAAAAGTGTGGAATATTCTCTTCCCTATATCAGATTCATTATCATAATTGGCAGTAACTACTAAATAATCTGCCTTTTTGGAATTGATAATAGAAGAACTCATTGTCGCCGTAGCATTTCCATAAGCTCTAGGGAGAGTTACATTCACAGCTCTATCTGTTGGATTATAAACAAGTATAGAGTCTGATTTAGATTTTCCAACCAGTATATCACCCATACTAACTAAATTTCGTTCAATTAGAAGAGGTCCGAATGGTACAGTACAAATATCGGCAATATCTGCTGGAGTTGGAGTTATTGCAGCCTTAACAAGTTGTTTAAGCGGCTTAGTTGTATTTGAATGAAATATACTTATCTGAGCAATAACATCTCCTTTTAATGATTGAGTGAATAGCAACATCGGTATGTGTAGTGTATCTCCTGGATTAATTTGCTCCATAGTTCTATATGCTGAAGTCAAATATGATACAGATGTTGTAATTGAGTCAATCTTTATTGGAGAGGAAGAGTTATTGCAGATAGAAACATTAAAAGAAACTCTATTGTTGTCCGTATAGTTACCTAGTTCTAAATCCGTGTCATTTACAATGATTAGCCCTGAATTGGTACAAGCAGAAAGAAGAAACGAAAATAGGATAATAAAAAATAGTGATACTCTCTGTGACATAAGATTGAAATTAAAAAAACCAGAGAGAGTTACAAGTCTCTCTGGTTTTAATGATATACAGATTATTATAAATCAATATTAATACCAACCGTCTTGCGATACTGGTATAGTTTTTGACTCATTTATATTAGAAGTTGGAACTATTACAACGTTAGAACCTCTTCCCCACTCTAGATCATCAGGACATTTACTCATTGTTAAAGTGTAAACATAAGTTCTTCTGCCTTTGATTATTTCAGACTCTGATTTCTTAACGATTGAATAATCAGAGAAGCTAGGTGGAGTTACACTCATGTCGTATTCAAGTTCTCCAAGAGAAACCTCACACTCTTCTGTTGCTTGGAAAGTAACGTCTATAGATGCTCCTTCGTTAGGTACCGAAATATAAAGTCCGTCTTCGAAGCGAACAATGTCATCTCTGTGTTGCCTTACATCCTTGTAATCCTGAATACCTGTGTTGTTTGGATTAAATATCTCAAGGTGGGCAACAGGAATAGGATAAATTCGGAATTCACGAATCACTGGATTCCATTGATTATCGTTTGAATAAGTTGCGAAACTCACTTCGTATGACTTAACATTATAGGCTGCACGAGTTGATGCAGGAACCTCTGTTATAGTTACAAACTCAGATGGCTCTTCGCTGAATCTAAAACCAATTCTCTCAAATGCTCTCAATTGAACATCTTCTCCTGGTTTAGATGTGATGTTAACAATAGCCTTAGTTATAGCTCCCTCAACTGATGCATTTGAATCAAAGATATCATTGAACTCATCTGCCCAAGAAACCCTAAGACTAAAATTGCTCGGTTCACATACTATTGTATAATCAGAAGTGTAATCAGATGATTTATCCTTAAACGTAATAACACCTTCACGCTTCTCATCATCAAAATCAGATGCTTTAAGAAGAACGATTGCTGTGTAAAACTCACCACCGTTTTCAGCCTTAAGAGTTACACTCTCAATCCATGAAGGATAAGAAAGAACCTCAAACTCAACATTTGACACAATACCTTGAATCGTTGCTTGAGTCATCTCTTCATTGAAAGAGATCTCAGTATTGTATACCTTGATAAACGGTGTAGAGGGAACAACCTTTGTTTTGTCATCATCACTACAAGATGTGAGTGTTACTAAAGGTGTTGCAACAGCAGCTGCAAAAATCAATCCAAAAAGTTTTCTTTTCATCATGCTAGTTTTTAAAATTGGTTATTAATGAAGTTGATTTAATCTAGACTAATACTTTTTAGTCCTCAAAATAATACTCTAATACCTATTACTCCGTAATAAACACAATATATTAAAAGCTATATCCTAAAGAAACTGCTACATAGTTAGATTGCAATGGATTATCTGCAACCGATCTATTGTAGCTAAGATCTAACTGAAAGTTTGCATAATTAGCACCTGCACCGATAGCTAAGTAATTTAAGTCACCCTTTGATCTGTTTTGATAATGATAACCAACTCTTCCGAAAAGGAAGTCACGGTAGTTATACTCAATACCTGTAGAAATCATTATCTCTTTAAGCTCTTCTGTAAATCCTGCTGGTGCATCAGCAAAAGAATTAATAATAGCTTGTATAAAGTTGTAATTTGGTACTTTACCTACTAATTGATCGCTTGATGCATTCTTAGGTGTTGGTGCCATCAGTTTGTTAAGATCCAAAGAAAGTGATAGTGAGTGATCTTTAGCAACAGTTGCGGACAATGAGCCTCCAAGTGCAATATTTGATGGCATATACTCTTGAGCTCCTTCTTGGGAATAACTCACTTTAGGTCCAATATTAGAGAGACTTAAGCCAGCACCCCATGCCATAGGCAATCCAAATCCTGTAAAAGATTTGTGGAAATAAGCACCTAAATCAAATGCTAACGTATTTACGACTTCAGTTCCTGGGATACCATGATCGGAGTAGATATAGTGTAAGCCCAAACCTAAAGATAAATATGGTCTAATAGCATATGCGTAACCCGCATCAATGGTAAAGTTATTTGCTTTTGCCTCTCCAAGCTGGTCATTTGCATCAAGGAAACTAGTAGAAACAGTTGGGAGCACTCTTGCTCCCAACGTAATTCCATGCTTAGATCCCAACTTGTAGATTGAATTAAAAGTCAACTGTTTTTGTCCGAAATCGCTATACGAAAGAGATGCTCCACCTTGTTTTTCGAAGTAAGCAGTCTTAGCAACGTTAGTGTAGATCGAATGAAGATCCGCCGATGTTGCTACACCGCTTCCACCTAATGCAGCTGAACGAGCATTTGTTGCTTCATTCAAAAATGGAACCGCAGTTTGTATAGGATTACTCATGGGGCTTTTTGCGTAAGCAGCACCAGAAATTGATGCAAGCCCCAATGCTATAGAAAGCATTTTAATTGAATTATTCATACTCATTGGTTAATGTGATTGTTCTATTACTTATTAGAATCGAACCTCACCCCTCATATCTAAAGAACCACTTTTAGATCCTAAACTATATGGTGAGCTGTTTTTTGTTAGATATTCTGGAGATGGGCTACCAATCAAATAACCAGTCTGTAGGGTTCCATCTTCAAGAGTTTGGAATACACCAAAGACAAGGTATACGGTCATTTCTCCACTACAAGTGAATAGGAATGATTCATTTTCGCTTTTTGGTAGACCTGGATAGCTGTACATCTCTGAAGTGTGAACTTTGAAAGGAAGAAGAGAACTTCCTACTTGAACCTCACCACCAGACTGAACCTCTACAGTAGGAACGATTCTCTTACCATCCTCACTACGTTCGAATTTCATTACAACATCATTTCCTCGACCATACCAACTCTTAACCATGATTTGATCCTTAACAATAAGACCTTGATTATCTGTCACAACATCTAGTTCGACAGTTTTTCCACCACCAAACATAGTAGAGTAGAATGTATAATCACCTTTGTAACGAATTGGATCAAAGTCACAACGACGAGATACGTAAATCTTTAAAAGATCATCAAATTGAGCAACTTGTCCATCCATTGGGTTAATGCGAAGTGCTAGAGTATCGACTTTAGCAGATAAAGCATCTGCTGAGAAAGAAACTTTGCCATCACCCCAATATGACCCTGCTGGAATAATTACACTAGTGGTAAGAATTTCATAGTTTGTTGGATCAATAGTACTTCCTATAGCTCTTTGGATTTTATACTCACGATCGTAAGATTTAGCCAAAGGAGAAACTAGACGGAAAGAGACTTCACTGTTTAATTCATCCAACTCATCTCTAATCTCTGCTTTATTGTCAAAATAAACAATATTTGGACCATCATAAATAACCTCCTCAAACGAACAAGCCGTGATAGAGAGAAGCAGCAATGCTGCTGTGAGAATATTCTTAAATCTCATAAGGGTAGTTCAATTTTAAGATTGTTATTACAAATTGTTACTTTCATTACCCACCATTTGTGAGTTTGGAACATCTAGTTCATGTTTTGGAATTGGCCAAGTGAATCTTACGTTGTCAGCACTTATAGATAAGCTAGAAGCAATAGGCTGAGTTCCTGTTTGAGACTTACGAGAGAAACCTTGCTTGTAGCGCTTCAAATCATATAATCTGTGACCTTCCATACCCAATTCTCTAACACGCTCTTCACGAATGATACGCTTTAGCTCTTCACCAGATGCAACAACTTCATAACCTGTTCCATCAATACGCTTACTTAAAAGTGTAGTAAGGTCTGCACATGATAGAGCTGAATTGTTAATTTCAGAGTAAGCTTCAGCACGCAGAAGATATATCTCTGAAAGTCTGAATACCTTAGGCATATTGACATAGCGCTCAACACTACTATTGTTTAGTTCAGGATTACCTGGGTATTTAGACAATAGAGTAGCAACTAGTCCAGAAGAGTAGTCAGTAGCCACGTTGTCGATAAAGAAAATCTTACGACGAATATCATTCGCTACGTAAAGATTCAAATAATCATTAGAAGGGATAAAGTCAGGAAGCTGCTGAAGTCCAGTAGCCATCTCAGTCAATTTACCACCTAGTGAAGCTAGGTTCTCTTCTGTATTAATGTAAGCAACTTTCCAGATAATCTCTTTACTTGTATCATTCTTCCACATCTTATAGTAAGATGAGTTTGTGTAGATAGTAGCATCTTTTGCATCAGCTAATTCGTAATCGAAATCTTCAATTACTTTTGTAGCTGTCTCGATAGCTTTCTCCCACTCTTGCATGTAAACGTGAACACGAGTTTTCAAAGAAAGAACAGTACCTAATGTAAAGTAAACCTCATCGGCATATTTACCAGTTGAGATACCTTGTGTTAGTATAGATGCTTTTTCAATATCAGCTAATACTTCATTGTAGTACACCTCCATCGTTTCTCTCTTTGGAGTACCTATACCATGCTTATTCCAAATAGGTAAAGCAAGCTGAGTAGATGCCTTAGCAGGATCATATGCATCAGCAAAAAGTTTAACTAACTCAACACGAGCAAAAGCACGTGCAAAGTAGCATTCTGCTTCAATTTGCTCAATCTCTTCAATCTGACTTTTTGCAGAACTAGTACCTAATTCTTCCAGCTTTGCTTTTAAAGCTGGAGTTTTAGATAGTAGAAAATTTGTTCTAGCAATACCTTGGTACATAGATTCCCAAACAGAAGATCCTGAGAAATTCTGAGAGTTAATCGTCCAGTTTACCTCTTGTGCAAAAGACTGAGTGTTTCCCTGCACAGGAAGCATCAAATCAGCTTGCATTTCAGAAGCTAAAACAGATGTATAAGCTATACCGCCTGAATTCTTAAATGCAGAGTATATACCCACACGGAAGGCACGTACATCATCTATAGTCTCAATTGCCTCCTCTTCTGGAATACCTGTCTCTGCTTCGACATCCAAAAAGCCATCACAAGAACTAAGTGTGAAGAGTGTGGCTAAAATCATTAATATCTTTTTCATTGTTTACGCTACTTTAAAACTTTAAGTCAAGACCAAATACAAACTGACGAGAAGAAGGATATCTACCAAAAGTCAAGTTTGAATCTACTTCTGGATCAAAACCTTGGAATTTAGTCAATGTAAATAGGTTCTGTCCTTGAACAAAAATACGAGCACTACCTATACTTGCCTTCTGCAAAAGAGTTGAAGGGAAATTATAAGCTAGAGTTACATTCTTAAGTTTGAAGAATGAAGAGTTCTCAATCCAACGATCATCAAATTGGTTCTCTGTCCCGGCTCTTGGTATTTCAGTCACATCTCCTGGTTTCTGCCACATATTCAACATCTTTGTTGATTGGTTCCAAGCAGAAATATACTCTGGTGATGAGTTCTCGGTAAAGAATCTTACGTTGTTGAATACATACTTATCAGCAACCCAGTTGAAGAAAGCTGAAAGAGAGAATCCTTTGTAATCAACACTTAGAGTAGTACCCCCACTCCATGGAGCGTAGTAAGTTTTATCAAGGAATACTGCATTCTCATTGCTAAACTCATTAGTTACATTCCCATCTTTGTCATACCAAAGAGGATCACCATTTGCAGGGTTAACACCAGCGTAGCGAGGCATAAAGAATGAACCGTATGGTCTATCTACTTGAAGCTTAGTCCCTGTATTAGCAGATACATACCCTTCTGCACCATCATAAAGCTCATTGATGCGGTTGTGGTTGTAAGAGAAGTTAGTAGACAGATTAACACCCCAATTCTTACTACGGTATAGATCTCCACTGATCTCAAACTCGACACCTTGGTTAGTCATCTTACCAATATTGGATGTGATAGTATTGTAACCAGTAACTTGCGAAACAGGAACAGCCATCAACATATCAGTAGTAACCTTACTATAGTAATCCAATTTCATATTGAAACGATTGATGAATCGAAGATTCAAACCTACGTTTGTCGACATGATAGATTCCCAAGTCAAATCTTCGTTACCTGGAGTTGGACTTGGAGCCATACCAGATACTCCATTGTAGATAGGACCTGTTGATACCCAATATTGGTAGTCGTTATATCCAATCTCTGAGTTACCAGAAGTACCAATACTTGCAGTAAGCTGCAAGCCTGTAAGTATTTTGTTGTCATTCCAGAAGTTCTCCTTAGTAACATCCCACATTGTACCAACAGACCAGAATGGAGCCCATTTATTTCCTTTAGCAAAACGAGAAGATCCATCAGCACGAAGAGATAGGTCTACATAGTACTTGTAATCATAGTTATACTCTCCACGAGCAAATGCTGAAAGATAAGTATAACCACTAGAGTAACCACCTGTAGCAAGGACCGGAATAATACCAGCACCCATATGAGAAAGACGATCATCTGCTATACCCTGAGTAGCTGCAGCAAAGTTGTCTGAGTTATAAACGATAGCCTCTTGTCCTCCAAGTAGAGTGTAATTATGCTTATCTTTATAATTACCTAAGTAAGTCACAGTGTTTGTCCATGTCAAACGGTATCCACGGCCAAAAGATTCACTAGCGTTACCACCCACTTGTAGGTTACCGATATAGCTAGGAAGTGAGCGTGAAGACGTTCTCATATCTACTGCGTCAATACCTCCAAGAGTTTTGAACTTAAGATTATCCAAAAGTTTTACTTCAGCAAAAAGCGATGCAACAAGTTTAACATCCGTACTTTTTGATGGATTAGTCTCGATGTAGTGAACAGGGTTCAAATCACCATCGAAGTTTGTAATTACATCACCATTTTCGTCGCGAACCGCACGGTATGGTTTTGAAACAAAAGCAGCCAAAGCAGGGTTAGCGATAGATGAACCAGAAACAGTAGACATCGTTTCTGAGTATCCAGCTGTCATATTAAGCCCAAGTTTCAACCAGTTGTTTACATTAGTCTCGATGTTAGAACGAACGGTATATCTCTCCAAACCAGAACGAGCCGTAATACCCTCTTGCTCGAAGTAAGCAGCCGAAATATAGTAGCTCAACTTATCTGTACCACCCATAGCCGAAAACTCATAGTTTTGAGTGTGACCATTGCGATAAAGCTCATCTGTCCAGTTAGTGTTAATCTTACTAAGTGATGAAATCATTGGATCATCCTTTGAACGCATACCAGTCAAGACCTCAAGCTCAAGCATCTGCTCTGTATTCATCATCTTATAGTTTGACTCCATCAAACTAGAGATACCATACTGAGCTCTAAAGCTAACTGTACCTTTATCACCAAACTTACCACGTTTAGTAGTAATTACGATTACACCGTTAGCAGCACGAGCACCATAAATTGAAGTTGAAGAAGCATCCTTAAGAACGGTGATATTCTCAATATCATTCATATTAAGTGTCGAGAAGTCTCCTGCTGAGATAGCTACTCCATCCATGATATACAAAGGAGCAGTACCTGCACTAATAGATCCAACACCACGTATACGAACTGAAGAAGAAGCAGAAGGCTCTCCACTAGAAGTAGTAACTGAAAGACCTGCTACTTGTCCTTGAAGTGCTTGGTCGAAACTAGCAACTGGTCTAGCTTCTATAGATTTAGCATCAACTTGAGTTACAGAACCTGTGATTGTACCCTTCTTACGAGTACCGTAACCGATAACAACAAGCTCTTCAAGCTCCTTACTATCAGAGTTCATGGCTACGTTAATAGTGTTCTGATCTTTAACAGTCACAGAAACACTCTCCATACCGATGTATGAAAACTTTAAAACATCTCCTGATTTAGCACTAATCTGATATTTACCATCGTAATCAGTGATCTCACCTACCGTACCATCTTTGCTAGTGTTAATAACATAAGCTCCAATTAGCGGCTCTTTATCCGAAGCGGCTGTAACTTCTCCTTTAATGGTTCGCTCTTGAGCAAAAGCCACACAAGAAAGAATCAACCATCCGGTAATCATTAAAAATAATCTACGCATTGATTCGCTGTTGAAATTAGTTGTATTGTTTATCTAAAATATAAGTATATACTCAGTGTTAATCTTAAGAATATTACGAATAACACTGAGTATACAAAATATTAAACTCCAATTGATGGTATCTCACCATCAAGTTCTCCATTACCTTGATCAGGGTTATATCCTGACGGGTAATCTACTCCATACCCATCTTGTTGTGGACAAATCTGACTCCAATCTAGCGGAGAAGGAGACCATGATCCTTCTGCAGTAGGAGCTCCATTCTTGTCACTCAGAGCGATAAGAGATTGTGGTACCTCGCCAATAAATCTATTACCCGAAAGGGTTAGATTTGAAAGACGATTGATATTGCCCAAGAAAGAAGGAATCTCACCTGTAATCTCATTGTTATGCAGATGTAGAATAGACAATCTAGAAAGATACTGAATATTTGGATTGATCTGAGTAATCTTATTATTATCAACTCTTAAATCATGAAGTGAAGTCAAGTCAAATATTCCGTCAGGAAGTGAAGTGAAGTTGTTGTTAGAAAGATGTAATCTCTCAATGTTCTTCGCCGCACCCAATGATTCAGGAACAGAGCCTGAGAAGTTATTATTATTCAAATAAACCTCTATGGCCCATCCTCTGTTGAAGATAGCATCTACATTTCCGGTCAGGTTGTTGTCACTAAGGTTCCAAGAAGTACAATAAAGATCTGCAAAATCAGAAGGAAGTTCCCCTGAGAGCTGATTTTCACTGAGATTTAGTGTCAAAAGATATTGAGAAAGTGCAGACAAACCCTCTGGTATAGATCCAGAAAGTTGATTCTGTGATAAGTTCAATACCTGAATCTTTGTAGCATATTGGATACTAGCAGGAATAGAGCCTGAAAGTTTATTGTTATATGCTACAAACTCACCTAGAGATTGCATATTACTTATTGTAGAAGGAATTGATCCCTTGAAGTTCGATGAGTGCATTCTCAGACTCTCTAGCTTAGACAGATAAGTAATAGTAACCGGGAAGTCTCTCTCAAAACTATCACTCTTTACATTCACCTTAGACTTGCACAATCTTAAAGGAACTTCCTCCAGATCAGGTATTTGACCTAAACCTGACATATTTAACTTTGTAAGATTTACCAATCTAGCAAAATTGTCTGGTATACGCTGGAAGTTATTTATTGATATATTAAGATCTGTAAGAGAAGTCAAATCACCAATAAAGTTAGGAAGATCTCCTGATAAATAGTTTGCTGAAATATTCAACACTCTAAGATTGGTCAGTTGAGCCAATTCTGCAGGAAGAGTTCCTTCAAATACATTAGAAGATAGATTCAAAGTTGTCAACTTTGTTAATTTACCTAAGAATGATGGAATCTCACCTCCAAGATTAAAAGAACTGATTTGAAGAGAAGTAAGCTCTGTTAGGAATTGAAGTTCTGATGGAAGGTGTGAACCGACTATCCCTGGAGTTGCTTCACCATCTTCTGAAGTCATCAAAGAAGCTAAATTAATCTCCGAAACACGAAGATCTCCAGAAACTACTTTAGTTGTAATTCCAGCCCAACGGTTAATTGGGTTAGATCTATTCCACAATTTCTCTCTATTAATAGTCAAACAATTTGCAGCGAATGCCTCAAGAGCAATACTGTCTCTCTGTCTTGCATTACCATGTATGCTTAATTGTTCAAGAGTAAAAACTGTTTGTGATGATGTACCTTTTATCTTAAAAGTCAATTGAGCAACTCTATTATCATCTTGAGTATTCTCGCTGAAGTTAATAGTCACTTCAGAGTTGCCTGATCCCTCAGATGGGGAAATGGAACTAATCCATTCAGAATCTTTTGTCACCTCCCATGCCGCAGAAGCCTCAATGGAGAGTTTCACCGAACCAGCAACGTTTGCCACAACAGTGCGCTCAGTTGAAAGGGCTATATATTCGTGTCCATCTTGAACAATTGCAACACGAGTTTTCTCAGATCCTGATTTAATGTCAATATAAGCTTCACGACCCTCAAGATCGTTATTTGGGTCAACCGATACACGAATAGAAGCATCCCCTGAACCTGTGTGAGCTGAAAGAGTACACCATTCTTGGTTACTATTAACCTCCCAACTCCCTGAGGCAGAGATACGCAAAAGCTCTTGTCCTCCATCTGCAGTGAACTTTATCTCCTGAACGGAAGAGGATACAAAAGTATCCTCTTTACATCCAGTAAATAAAATAGCCACAGTGAATAACAAAAGCATTACTGTTTGAAATTTTATCTTAATCATAAGTTAATGTGTTAACTGATCAAATAACTAGAATTAGCTACCTGCACAGACGTCTTTCATAATTAATCCTTCGTTACCTTTCTTAATGTAGTTCAAAGGACCCCATTTACACCAGTTTGAAGTTTGATACAACTCTTCAGGTACAGTACCAGAAAAGTTGTTATTATATAAGTGAAGAACCTCTAATGATTCTACACTTCCAAGCTCGACTGGTAGATTCCCACTCAACTGATTATCATCAAGAGTAAGGACTGAAAGGTAACGGATCACTTTAAGAGCTGCTTTTGCTTCATCATCAGATGCCAATTCTCCAGAAAAGTTATTCTGTGATGCGTGAATTTCAGATGCTCTAGGTATTTTCCAAAGAGCCGAAATACCACCTTCAAATTGGCAACAGTTTATATTTAAAATGCTAATATTGAAAAATTCAGAAGCATTTGTTGGTAATGTAGCAACAAGAGGATTACAAGGCATTGACAACATACCTAAGGTAGTCATACCCCAGAAATCTGATGGCAAGCTAGTTATCTGATTATAACCCATCTGAAGCATCACAATAATCTTCAGATTAGATAGACCTTCAGGAAGTTCTGTTAACTTATTGTTTTGTATGTATAACTCTTGAAGGTTTGATAGTTTAGAAATAGATGGATGGATAGACTCCAGAACATTATTATTAACCATCAACATATTTAGAGTCGCATTATCAATCGTCACCTCAGGCAAAGTAGATAACTTACAGTCAAATGCATACAATTCAACAATTGAAGTTGAATTCATCAAAGATGGGTGTAAAGACTCCAATGGATTTCTATTTACATCAACAATCTTGATGGCAGGACAATTAGTAAATTCAGGAGAAGTCGAGAAGTTGTTAACCCCTAAGTAAACTTCTGCTAACTTAGGCATATTCTCGAATTTAGGAGATGCTCCAGAGAATCCTCCACTGATATACTTAGCGTAGATATTTGGCTGCAAATCTGGGAATTGACCTACAACTTCATCTTCATAAATTGCATTGGAAGACAAATCTAATGCACTAAGAGAGCTCATATTATTGAAAGAAGGAAGTTCTCCTGACAAATTATTGTTAGCTAAACTTAGGTACTCAAGGTTTACCAAATTGGATATAGAAGCTGGTACAGAGCCACTAAACTGATTTCCCTCTATAAATAGAGTTACCAGATTTGTAGCATTACCAACATTAGAAGGAATTTCACCAGTAAATTGGTTATTTTTAAGAATCAACCAAGTCAAATCCGAAAGATCAAAAAGTTCTGCTGGAATCTCTCCAGTAAATTTATTATCTCCAAGATTGAAAAGTTGAAGTTTTGAATTTTCCAACAAAAATGCAGGAAACTCTCCAGTCAAAAGGTAGTTAGCTTCAAAAGAAAGCTGTGTTAGCTCATCCATGTGTCTAAGCTGCTCTGGAAGCTCACCTCTCATATTTCGCTCCTGCATCATAAGACGAGTTACACGCAGTTCACCTGAAATTTCTTCGAGAGATACACCCTCCCAATTACTCATTGATGAATTTAGATTCCATGGATTACGCCAAAAACGCTCTCCGCCTGTTGCATTGTACAAAGCTACCAATGCAAGAGAGTCGGTAGCACGTCCTGAAACTACATCTCCTCTTAATATTCTAAGAGTCGTTTTTGTCCCATCAAGAAGTTCAAAATCTACTATAGCCTCTTTTGATTCACCTGCAATGTAAGTCGAAGCATGTATATTAATAGCGATATCCTCACCAGCAACGCCGTTTTCTGGATCAATGCTCAACCACTCTGCAGAAGCTTGAGGCTTCGCTCTCCAAGGAGTAGATGCGTTAAGCTTTATTGTCGCTACTCCACCTATCTCCGATATTGTAACCTCAGAAACAGAAATTTCTATTCTAGGTTGATCTACATCATCCTCAACGCTACAAGAAAATGTAGCGAAGAGAATGGTAGATAATAAAAGTACTCTATTCAGTAATCTCATTACTCTAATTTTTAATTGGTTATTGACAACCTGTCAATCCGTAACCCTCCTGTTGAGGACAAATAAACTGGTGAGCATTCCAGCTATTCCAGTTTTCATGAGTTTTAATGATTGGGTCAATTTCTCCTGTTAGGCGGTTACCATTAACTCTGAAGCTATGCAAAAGAGTAGCTGATTTAGCAGTTACAGGAATATTTCCTTCAAAGTTATTCTCTGAAAGATCCAATGTAACAAGGTCTTTTACCAAGAAGATATCTGAAGGAATAGTACCTGAGAAGCTACAACCACCAATATCAAAGTTAGACATATACATATTAGTAAGATCTTCTGGGAACATACCTTCTAGCTCTTTGATACCATTAAGATTTACATTAATGAAATTACCACGCGAGAAGAATGTGCTTGGCACTTCACCGTAAAGCTTAGTGTTTCCACCTAGACCTAACTCTTCCATAGTATATGATAAGAAAATTTCTTGTGGAATCTCACCCTCAAAATCGTTATCAGAAAGAGCTAAAGTCTCTAGTTTAGAGAAACGTGAGTCTATAGTACCTGTCAGTTGATTATCTTTAACTACCAAGTGAACCAACTCTGTATTTGCAGCAAAAGTCTCAGGGATTGAACCAGAGAGTTGATTTCCATTCATTGTGAAGATCATCAAGTTTGGTAGAGCACCAATCTCAGCAGGGATTTCACCACTAAATGCGTTGTTCATACCACGAAGATCCCAAAGCTGAGGACAATCTCCTAGTTCTGTTGGAAGAGTGCCACTCATATCATTCTCATTAACATCAAAAACCTCTAGGTTCTTCAAGTTACCAATTGTAGTAGGTATTGACCCTGTCAACTTATTGTTTGAAAGAATAATAGTTGTCAGTTCTGTTAGGTTACCTATTGATGATGGTATAGAACCAGAGAATTGATTGTTTAGAAGGTAGATAGATTTCAGTTTTGTCAAGTTACCTATCTCTGAAGGAATAGCGCCTGTGAAAGCACAAGTTCTCCAATCTAAAACCTCTAGATTTGTCAATTGACCTATCTTAGACGAGATTGTTCCACCAAGTTCAAGATTCTCCCACAAGTCAAGACGAGTAAGTTGGCTCATCTCATAAATCTCCTCTGGAAGTTCACCCGTAAGACCACAAGCTGGCAGAGCCAAGAATGTTAGTTTAGGCATCTTGCTGAACCAAGCTGGGAAAGTAGTATTGATAGTTGCGCTATAGATAACAAATTTCTTAAGCTCAGTAAGGTCTGTCAACTGCTCAGGAAGAGCTCCTGAAACACCTCTGTTTACAAGATCAATCTCTGTAACACGTTTTTGACCATTAATCAAGTCAGTAGTAACACCATACCACTCCTCGAAAGGAACTTCTAGGTCCCACGCATCAGACCATCCATAACCTTTACAGTCGTTGTAAAGTTTCACAAGAGCTAAAGAGTCCTTATATTGTTCTGGGTGAAGAATAAATGCTGATTGCTTGATTACGATACTAGTCTCTGTATTACCTTTATCGTGAACAAAACGAATAACCGCCTGACGGTCTGTTGCAGCTGTATTAACGTCAACTACGAACTGAAGCTGCGTAATACCATCGGTTGAACTTCCTGCATCTGAAGGAAGAATCTGTACCCATCTAGCATCGGAAGGTTTCAATGCCGTCCAAGAGTAGTTAGACTCAAAATCAACCGATTTAGTCTCTGTTTCGTATGAAAACTCTAGAGTCGAGGCTCCTAGCTCCAAAATTGGGTTGGTAGGGATAACATCCTCGTCCTTCTCACTACACCCTGTTAATGCTACTGCACCCATTAGGAGTGCAAGTGAAAACCACTTTGCACTTAATTGTTTTAACTTCATGAAAATATTTGTTTAGAATTAATATTACGAATAAAATTACAGAGAACTATCTGAGTACTCTGGACAAGTTCCAGCCGTAAAGCCATACCCTTCTTGCTGAGGACAAATATTGATGGCAGACTCTGAATTCTCCATTAGAGGTTTCTTTGCAGCTAATGCTTCAGGAAAATCTCCTACAAATCTATTACCATTAAAAGCCAATGATATTAAACCTGACTTACCATTTAAGAAAGTCTCAGGAAATATACCTTCCAAATTGTTGCCTGAAATATCAAGAAGAACAACATTAGTCATTTTCTTGTACCAGTTTTGCTCAGAAAGGTTACCCTCTAGCTTGCAACCATTAACGGTAAAACCAATAAGAGAAGGAATTTCACCAACTTCATCATCGATAGAGGTAAATTCACAACCCTCAATAGCTATTGCATCAAGAAGAGGACAATTCTTAAGAGCTCCTGGTATAGCACCTCCAACAGCACAATTTGTCAAGAATAACTTTTCGAACATCTTAAGACCTCCCAACTCATTTGGAATAGAACCAGTCAGCTTAGATTCATTAACAAATTGAATTCCACCTAAAGCAGAAAGTTTTGAGAATGCTTTTGGAAACTCCCCTTCTACGTTATTCGAAGCCGCAAACCAAACAGTAACTACGCGACGAACATCTTGAATCTCGCTCATGCCTACTCCAACCCATGAAGAAACATTAGTAGAAAGATCCCACTTCTTATTCCAGTTATCACCATTAAGTGCATTACGAATCTCCACAAGAGCCAAACTATCTTGAACAAAGAGATACTCTGATTTTTGAGAAATATTTATAGTTACACTTTTACTAGGATCATTCTTAAGCGAAATATTAACCATCCCACTTCTGCTTTGCGTCTCTTCTATGTTTCTATCGAAAGATAGAACAACTGGTTGCTCTTCATCAGATGCAACACCTTCAGTTATGTCAGAAGAGATCCAATACTTAGCATCTTCACTAATAGTAACAACCCATTCACGATTTGCTTTTACTCTAAAACGTAACAATCCTGGCACTGGCTTTGCCATATAGTCCTCTGGTGCTCCAAGCACAGACAACTCTGGATCTACTACTTCAGGGCCTGGCCCATCTGATTCACCACCACAGGATAGCAGCATTAAACTAAATACTGCTAAAAAGAAAAAAGAGAACTTTTTCATGTAAAATAAATTCATTCTATATTATATACTCCAAATTAATCCGTAACAAAAAAAAATAATTCCAGAGTGAACTTTTCCGGAACTACCATTTGCAAAAGAAGTGTAAAATATCAAACCTCACAAACTTTAAACGCCTTAATTGAAATTAGCATACAGTTAATCTTTGTTTAAAACATTAAGATGTAATATAAGAATTTAGTAAGACCAGTAAATTTTAAGCAATAAGCAGAGGTTTAAAAGAGACCTTAAAACACTCACACAAGACTAACAATCAACAATTTAACCAACACAAAAACAGAAACAACCAGATCAATCAAAACACTTAAATTAGAGGATAAAGACTATAATCTTAGGGTATTAGACATCTTGTAAACCAAGATAGACCTTATTCTATCAAAACGTCAATTCTAAAAACACAAGAGACACATAGCTATAAATAAAGAAAAGAATATACCTCAAATATCTCTGAAAAAAGTAACACAAAGACATAAGAGCACAAACAACTGTACATTAGGAATTTAAATCAACAAAAAGACTTCCACATCAATAAAATAGATATTAAGACGTAAGAAATGATGACAAATAGAGGAAAAGAGAGTACCTTTAAACTCTAAATCCCAACTATTTTAACCAAAAAGACTAAGGATTTAAACTAAACAAACAAAAGACCTTCTCGATAGCAATTAAAGAAAGGATATATATGAATCGCTCCACGTTATCAATTTATGAAGTTACACCGTGACGATATTCCTTTTCTAAACTATTAAAAAGGCAGCAAATGAATAATTATACAATTCAAATTGTCAAAAACACAACGAAGTAAATTTAGGGTAAAAAGCTGCACGATACAGCTTGTAAATAAATATTTTTTGCGTATCATTATATTATATTCACCAATATCGCGATACAATAAATAGTATCTGCAGAAGGATAATTATCATTTCTTTTGTCAATAGATAAATATATAAAATAATATACTATATTCGCCCCTCTATCTGTGGCTAGAGTATTATAACATATCAAATATTAAAAGGACTGTATTACAACATTATGAGTAAACTTAGAAGCCTGAGATACATAGGAGCACTTCTTCTTACTGCTATCTCAACAACAAACATCAAAGCAGTTCCAGCTAAACCTGGCGTTCAGTTAGTTAAAAACGCTGACGGATCAACTCTTACTATTGAACTTCACGGAGATGAGTCGATGCACTTCAGAACCACCACAGATGGATATGTCGTAACTACCAATAAAAAAGGAAATTACGTCTATCTAACTAAAAATATTTCTGGTGATTTTACACCTTCAAATATTGTAGCAACAAGCAATCTTCTATCTAGCAACAAACATGTAATTTATCAAGATATACTTGTAACCAAAGAGGATATCGCAACCAAGAATAATAGAAGCTATATTAACCGAGCACAACAAATGAGTGTTAGTAGCCCTATGTCGGCTAAGGGTAAGAAAAAAGGCTTAGTTCTTTTAGTTGAATTCTCAGATGTCAAATTCCAGATTCCATCCCCAAAAAGTGAATTCTCTAATATGCTAAATACTACAGGATACACAAACTCATATGGACAAGTGGGTAGTGCAAAAGACTATTTCAAAGATGTTTCTATGGGGCAATTCGATCCTGAATTCGAAATATTGGGACCAATAACACTTCCAAACACACTAAGCAGCTATGGTGGCAACGGCTCAGAAGGCTACGATAGAGATCCTGCTAGGATGGTATATGATGCACTGAAATTAGTAGACCTAAGCTCTGTTGAGATGAGTTCTCTCGATGACGACAAAGATGGATTTGCTGATAATCTATTTGTATTCTATGCAGGATATAGCGAAGCGGAAGGTGGTCCACAAGAGAGTATATGGCCACATGCTGCTAACCTAAAGCTACTGTTAAGTCTCACCGACAATATGCTTCCACAAAAAGATGGAGTAAAATTCAACGACTATGCTTGTGGATCAGAGTTAGCTGATAAAGATGGATTGAGAATGTCTGGAATTGGTGCATTTTGCCACGAATTCTCACACATACTAGGACTTCCTGACACATACGACACAGACTACACCACTAATGGGCAAGCATTCGGACTAGACTCTTGGAGCATAATGGCGAATGGTCCGTATAACGGCAATGGTAACATCCCACCTAGTTTTAATGCTTGGGAGAGATGGAAAAGTGGGTGGCTATCTCTAACAGAACTAGAAAAAGCTGATGACTACACACTTTCTCCTCTTCAAGAGAGTAATCAAGCATATATTCTAAGAAATAGCAATAATAGCAATGAGTATTTCATCATTGAGAATCGCCAACAAACAATGTGGGATAGAGCTCTCTCTGGTCATGGAATGATGATATACCACCTCGATTTCACATCGAATACTCCTTGGCTGAACAACCAAGTTAATGCAAACTCTTCGAGACAGTGCTTCGAGATTGAGGCAGCTGACAATATTCAAAGTAAATCGACTCTGAGTGGAGACCCATATCCAGGAAGTAGCAATAAACGCGAATTTACAGACAACACCTCCCCTAGCTCTCGACTATGGTCTGGGGAATTGATGCAAAAACCAATAACAGAGATCATAGAGAGTGACGGTGAGATAAGCTTTAAACTTTCTGGTGGATTCGTGATGAGCTCACCAACTAATATTTTAGCTTCGAATATATTAGAAAACGGATTTGATCTAAGCTGGAATGAGTCTGAAAGAGCTAGTAGCTACCTCCTAGATATCTATACTGAAACTGTTATAGACAATGGTATTATTGACAAAATCTGGGATTTTGCAGACGGTGTAATGAACAGTGAGCTAAACCCATCGGGTAGTTTCTCTGTCAATAATGAAGTATTTGGAGATGCGGCACCTTCGATGAAAACAACAAACCTCTCAAGAGATATTACAACTCCCAACTATGGGTTTAACCTAGAGAGTTTTGGATTCTGGTACAATGTTTTGGACAATAATGACCTATGGAGCATAAAACTAGATGTTTTTGTTGATGGATCTTGGAAAAGTTTTGAAACAATCAACCAACTTAACACCTCTACTACAGGAAGATATTACACAGAACAACTCCCAGAGAACACACAACGAGTAAGGGTATCTTGGAGCAGGGGTAACACTTCTAACACTCTATCAATAGACGATATATTCATGAGATATCACGATCTCACTGTTAGTAGAACTTACCTTGGTGATTACAACAACAAAGACATTGGAAATTTAACAACTCACCAAGTAGTGGGTGCTAAAGGATCTACGAAATACACCTGTGTTGTAAGATCAACCAATGGCTATTCAATCTCAGCAAACTCATTACCTTTGGAGGTGACAACGTCAGAGTCTACAGACATAGAAGAAAATATCAAAGATCAACTAAAAGTATACAAAAGTGGGTACTTGACCGTAACTATAGAAAACAGTACAAGCCAGTCATTATTGGCTAATTTCTATAGTACGACTGGATTATTAGTCCATAGAGAGAATATCCTTAATGACAAAAAAGAGATTGTATTAACTCAAGGTGGTATTTACATCATTAAAATAGAAGATATGAGTTTTAAATTGGCTCTTTGATAATTACAATTACTTAAAAAATAGATATATGAACAAAACATTCAAAATTTACAGATTTGCTCCACTTTGCTTTGGAGCAATGACTTTGCTTGCAACACTAGCTAGCTGCTCAAAGGATGATGAACCGACTATTGAGCCTGAATCCCTGTCTATAAGTACAGACACTCTTATTTTTACAGGATCAGCTACTGCCCAAAGTTTTAATATTGAATCAACAGGTAGCGAATGGGCTATTGAGATATCAGAAACTGGTATTGAATGGCTTAACGTAACTCCTCAATCAGGAAAATCGGGAAAAACAGAAGTTAATGTACTCCCACAAGCATACAGCGATGACTTCAATCGTTATGCCCACCTACTTATCTCAAAAAATGGTGAGGTACAAAAACGTATTGGTATTTCACAATCAGGAGCAACACACACATATAGCCGACTTCAAGATAGCCTTTCTCTTGTAACACTTTACAAAGCAACTGAGGGACACAATTGGTATGGCGATAGCCGCTCTACTGAATTCCCATGGGATATAGCAAAACCTATGACTAGCTGGGCTGGTGTAGAAACTGAAGTGATAAATGGAGAGCATAGAGTTACGTCTCTTGATCTTTCTAGAGTTGCAGGAATGAAAGGTAATCTTCCAAAAGAGCTAGGCTACATCTCTGAACTTAAAGCACTACTTCTAGCTGCTGACGCTCTAGTGGGAGAAGTTCCAAGACAATTAACTCTTCTTACTAATCTTGAGACTCTTTATATCTCTGCTGCTCAAAGTTCTTCATTGAAATGGGAACCAACAGACGAGTATAAAAACTTGACTAAACTAAATCACTTATATATATCAAATATTGAACCAAATGATATAACTACAAACCCAATATCTCTGATATACCAGCTTCCGTCGATTAAGATACTCTCACTAGGACTACCTTACGTTAGTGGAGCTATGCCAAGTGGTATATCTGCGCTTTCAAACTTAGAAGAACTAACTCTATATATGCCAAATATCTCTTCACTTCCAAGCGATATGGGTGAACTGACTAAACTAAAGAAACTTTCATTATCCGCGAATAAAGTTTCTCAGTTCCCTGGCAACATCTCAAATTGGAAATCACTTGAGGAGATTACTATCAGCAAAGTAAGATCTTCATTTACTATTCCAACTGAATTTAAAGAGTTGGTTAATCTAAAAGTATTAGGTCTTGGATCATTAGGAATATCCTTTAACCCTAATGAAATGCTTACTAATATGTCAAAGCTTGAGAAGATATTGCTAAACTACAACAAACTTAATGGCTCAATTAATTGGCTTGCTGGTAAACCAAACTTGGAGATGCTACAGATTGATCAGAACGAAGGTGTATTAGAAGGTGAGATCCCATCTGAGATATACTCATACTCAAATCTAAGCCACTTCGTTATCACTTCTGCAACGACGACAAAAAACAATATTACTGGAAATCTTGATAATATAGACAAACTGACTAAGCTTACAACTTTCTTAGTTACAAATGCTAATCTTACAGGAGAAGTAAAACTTCCCAATAACAATATCCTTTACTATTTCGATGTTAGTAATAACAACCTTACAGGAGGTATACAAAATGTAGTTTTAGCAGAATCTCTATTCAATTTTGTTGTCTTTGGCAATAAACTGTCAGGTGATATCCCAACAAATATACATGATGTAATGTGGGATTTCAATAACGGAAACCCTCCATCGAATGAGGTACACCGCTATTCAACTTCTGCTATCTGCCCTCAACAAGAAGGATTTGGCTTTAATAATTGCCACTCTTTCCCGGGAGAGGAAGATCTTGAAGGAGAAGAATAAAGACTTTATATAGTTTATATTCTATAAATAAGGGGAGTTTAGTCAAAATGGACTAAACTCCCCTTATTTATAAGATTATACCTTTGTGAAAACATGAGTGTAAGTTATAAAACATTATTAGTTAACTCCTCCTACTTACAATTAGCGATTAAAAGCCATTGAGAACTTGAGCTACGACCTAACTATAGGCTACCTATAGGCTGTTGGTACTGACAAACGAATCAAAAAACACTATGAGATAACATCATTTCTGCAGTTAGATAAGAACCTCTGAGGCTTTTAAGATATCTATACTTAAGCTATCTATTATACAGATTAAGAGGTAAAATATGATCTCTCTATTCAGCGGGTAGTAAAGAGATTGCAAAAATTAGTATGGAGGACATTATAGTGTGCTGTAAAAGGTTAACAAGAAGGGGTGGTTATTTGTACACTTGAAATTGGCACTTATAAAAGTAGAAATCAAACAATCGAATAAGATTAGTACTATGCTAAAATTTTATTCTAGATCGTAACAGTACAATGTTAGCATTAAGAAAATTTGATAGTATAAAGAAAGAGAGAGCACTAGGGAATTCCCTAGTGCTCTCTCTTTCTTTATACTATAATTAATTACCTAAAGATGGATTCAAGTCAACCTGCTCCTGAGGAATAGGATAGAATCTCTTATCCGTTGTGTAACCATTACCTTGATTAGCTAATACAGTAGTAGCTCTTCCAGTACGAACAAGGTCATAATATCTCTCTCCATACTCACATCCAAGCTCTACATATCTTTCATCAATGATGTCGTCCATAGTTGCACCAGAAATAGCAGGCATTCCGGCTCTCTGACGAACAAGGTTTATTTGCTGATCCCCATTTCCCCCGGTAGCAATACGGGCCTCTGCGTTAAGAAGAAGAATGTCTGCGTAACGAATCATGATTACATTCTTATCACCACCATACAAACTACGTATTAGTTCAACAGAAGGCAGGTAAGCTTTACCATTATACTGAGTTGGTGATCCATCATTTCCAGGATATAGAGTGTCGTTAGAAAGCGTGATGAAACAACTTCTATTATTTGCATCGAACATCCCTGAGGTAGGTAATACAGTTGTACTATACCTAATACCCTCACCACGCTCGATCATAAAGTCAGACAGTTTCTTGTTAACAGGTAAGAAACCCCATCCACCTTCCATATTTTGTTCATTGTTTGAGCCAAACTTCTTAACACTTTTGAAGTTTGCACCAACACCAGGACCTTGGAAAGCCCAATAATTATCTGAAACAAACGAATCACCAGTCTCCGAACCTTGGAAAGTATACTGAAGTTCAAAAAGATTCTCTGAAGAAAGCTCTCCAGATTTTTTAAACAAGTTGTAATAGTCTTCGAAAAGCTCAAACTCACCTGACTCGATGATAGCGTTAGTGGCACTAAGCATAACATCATAATCAAGAATATCTGAAGCCGCTTTCGCTTGAAGAGCTAAAGCTGAGTAGCTTGTAGCGGCTCCTTTATGTTCAGCATTAATTGGTCTGATCGCTGGAAGAATAGTTGAAATCTGTTCACACTCTGAGATAACAAAACGTAATACCTCTTCGTGAGATTTCTTTATTGTAGCATCAGGACTCTTGTTGTCTGTAAATACAGGTACACCTCCATATACTCGAGCTAGGATAAAGAAAGAGTATGCACGAAGGAATCTAACCTCTCCTTTGTAAATCTCAATCTTTGATTTATCTGCTGCAGAAGCAAATGCGGAATACTTGTCTAATGCATCAATAGCAAGATTTGAGGACATTACTATTCTATATAGTCCTTTCCAAGTCTCATTATTGACCCAAAAATTAGGAACTGAAGTGTAGTTAAAGTTGTGTAGATCTCTAAACTCTGCTTGATCATTCTCTGCACCACCCTTCTCTGTATCATCACCTCTAACTGCCATAAAACCTAGTGAACCCCAAGCAGTAAATCTCTGCCCTGCTAGACCATAGATACCAACCACTTGCTTGTAAGCATTCGAAGTGATAGTATAGTCTGTATCATCTACTGGAAGTTGGTTCTCAGGCATCTTATCTAGATAGTCTGAGCAACTACCTAGAGTGAAAAGTGATCCAGCTAATAGTGCTGTGATACAATATATTTTTGCTCTATTTTTCATTTTACAGTCGTTTAATAGGTTAGTAGGTTAGCTTCACACCAAAAGTGTAGTTTGAAGCCATTGGATAAGTTTGTGTGTCGAATCCGCTTGAGATCTCTGGGGTGAATCCATTATACTTGAAGAAAGTAAAAGGACGGTCAGCAGATGCATAAACTCTAAGAGATACACCCTTTTTATCTTTAGGTCCAATGTGATTGAATGTATAACCTAACTGAATATTCTGGATTCTAAAGTAGTTACCACTCTCCACTAGGAACGAGCTAAAGTTTGAGATGTTCCAAGGCTTATCAAGTCCTGCTGCTGAAGGATACTTATTTGAAGTTCCTTCTCCTTGCCATCTATTCTCAACCAAGTCAGCATCGTAGTTCATATAACTATCGAAACGACGTACACCTCTCTTTTGGTTTACTATCTTATTCCCAGCTACACCAACCATTGACATTGAGAAATCAAAGTTCTTGTAACTCATACCCATATTAAACCCATAAGTAAACTTAGGAAGGTTAGATCCTAATATTTGTCTATCATTTGAATCTATAATACCATCATTGTTCAAGTCCTCATAGATTAAATCCCCTGGTTCAAGACCTGAATGGTTCTTAGAGATAGGGTCTGCATCAATTTGAGCTTGGTTTTGATATACACCAACAACTTTATATCCGTAGAAAGAGTTGATTGCTTCTCCTGGCAAAATAATAGTACGGAATTCTGCTGAACCAGTAAGTAGATATGGCACATTACCTTTGAGAGATACAACCTCATTCTTAAGAGTTGATAAGTTGGCTCCAATATTATAATTAAAATCACTTCCTATTTTATCACTCCAAGTTAGGTTTAACTCTAAACCACTATTACGAATCTTACCTGCGTTGGCAGGTACCATTTCCCCTGTAATAGGTTGAGGAGTACTAACTACAGCATTATTTGTTGTACGAGTATAATAGTCAGCATCTAGTTTAAGCCTTGAATCAAGCATATGAGCTTCAACACCTACGTTAGTTTCACTAACAACCTCCCATTTCAACCAACTGAATGTATTCTGATTGATTATACCAGGATTGATAACATCACCGAAAGCACCATTTTGGTTGTTCACACCTGCAAATCCAGCACTTGCTGCTATCTTATCGTTACCAAGTTTACCCCAGCTAGCACGCATTTTAAGGAAGTCGAAGAATTTCTGATCCCTCATGAATGACTCCTCGCTTGCAACCCAACCAATACCAACAGATGGGAAATACCCCCATTTCTCATTGTACTTGGAGCTACCATCAGCTCGCATTGTTAGAGCTAATAAATAACGGCTATCATAGTTGTAAGTAACACGTCCAAAGAATGACAACCCTCTAAAGGTTGTACCATTGTCATAACCTCTTGCTGAATTTGAGTCTCCTTTATCAATATACCCATACTCAGGCGCACCACTAGGCACATCTTGAGCAGTAGCTCTAAGGAATCTATAGTTCTCTTCTCTGATAGAATTACCCAGAAGTGCAGTCATATTATGCTTGCCGAAACTATCAGTATAAGTCAAGATATTATCAAGAATATGATTGAAGTAATAGTTATCGGCTTTGTCTAAGAACGATATCTCTTGCTTCTGAGTTGTACCTACTACATAAGTTGGAGTATATGAATAGTATCTATCCAAACTTATATCTTGACTATATGTAGTCTTAAATGTAAGTTTTGACGGAATAAATGATAGCTCTGCATATACCGATGGCATAATCTGTAGTATCTCATTTTGTGAAGTCTGATAGTGAGCCATAGCTACTGGGTTAGCATAATATCCATTAGTTAATCCTATGTCAGCTAAGCTGGCGTATCTATTACCAGATGCTAAAGCATTGTTCTCATCATATACAGGGACAATAGATGGTGCAATGAAAGCCTTGAACCAAGCGTCATTACTACCAGAGTGTTTTGTAGATTTTGTGAGGACAACATTTGTTCCAACTTTCAACCAATCAAAAGGTTTATAATCCCCCTTTGTGCGCATTGTAAATCGTTCAAAGTCTGAATTCTCCTTCAAGATACCATCCTGAGATAGGTAACTAAGACCTATTGAGTATGCTGCTTTCTCTGTTCCACCACTCAAATCCACACTGTGATTTTGCATGAATGCTGATTGACTCAATTCGTCATACCAGTCAGTGTTAGTAGTAGGATTTGTACCTGTACCACCCCAAAGCTGAGCTGCTTTTCGAAGAAGATCTAGGCTACCTGCGTCACCCTTCTCTTGAAGCATCTCAGTGTATTGTTGACCTGATGCCATCTTCAACATATTAGTAGGTGTTTGAACACCAACATATCCGTTGTAAGTCACCGTCGCATCACGGTTGAAGCTACCTTTCTTTGTCGTAATAAGGATAACACCGTTTGCTGCACGTACACCATAAATAGCTGCTGCCGAGGCGTCTTTCAGTACTGACATATCTTCAATATCCGATGGGTTTAGGAAGTTGATATTGTCAAAAAACATTCCATCGACCACATAAAGAGGTCCTTCATTGGTAAATGAGCCAACACCACGAATACGAACAGATGGTCCAGCACCTGGCTCACCTGAGTTTACAATCTGCACTCCAGGTACTTTACCTTGGATAGCTTGCATTGCATTCGATGAAGATAGCTTATTTATCTCATCTGATTTGATTGATGTAATAGGAGATGTCAAGTCTTTAGCTTTACTTGTACCATAGCCCACTACAACGACTTCATTTAGAGCTTGAGTATCCTCTGAAATAAATACGTTAATCACCTTACGTCCGTTAACAGGCTCTTCTATACTCTTCATTCCAACATATGAGAATACTAGAACTGCATCTGATGGCACATTATCCAAGGTGAAATCCCCATCATATGAGGTTATAGTACCTTGACTTGTCCCCTTAATCAATACACTAACTCCGATCGCTGGCAGATTAGTAGCCGCCTCAGTGACTACTCCTGAGACAGTTAAGCTCTTCTGCGCAAACATAATAGTTGCCGACATAAATAGAGCTAGAAATAGCAAAAGTTTGGTTTTCATCATCGTCTTTTTAATAAGGAAAAATTACATGTAATATTAAGAATTGTTGTTTAGGTTTGTTTTTACGATAGATATAGAACATAATATTAAAGCTATATGTTCACTTTAATATTATGTTACTTATCAAATATAAAGTTGAGGTTCAGGTCAGTATTACTTAAGTCTGACAACGCCATTTTTGACAGCTGGTACGATGAAGGTATCCTTAGACCTCCTTTTCATTGCTAGTCTCTGTTTCGTACCTCCTTTATCTATTTGAGGACTCTTCTTGCTAATGCGTGAATAAGGTGTATACTTTACCTCTAGTTGTTGATTCGTCTCTACTATAAAGCCATCATTTGTTAGTTCAATAGTGAAGTTAGCATTTGCATCTTTAGCTGTAAATGTGAAATCACCATATCCCATGACCTTACCTTTGGCCATTTCCATTCGTTTGAGGTTACCATTCTCCTTTACCAACAGACCGAAATAACCACTAAAACTCCATGCATTATCTTTGAAGAGAGCAATAGGCTCAGGGGATTGAAATACATAGTGTTCTATCTCTTTGTCCAATGTCACTTTTAAAGCAGCTACTCTATTTTTGATATCAGGCTTTTCCCACTCAGCAGAGAGCACTCTTGGGTTCTCTAAAGATTTGTAAGCCTCAATAACAGCTGTAAATGGCCTATGCCACGCTTCACCCTCTTGCCTTACCAATACTGTTGGTGTAGGTTTGAGATTGTAAGGAGCATGAGCTGTTATAGATCTCGGTGAACTACCAACATAATAGTTTTTAGATGCATTAGAGACGAAAAGTGTCTGAACTTTAAGTGGATTATTTTCAGAATCGTTTAGCGAGAATGTTGCCACGACACCTTTTGATCGTTTCCCCGTTGATTTAGTATTCTCAATAAATCTAATTCCGGGGAAATCTGGCTCTACGGTGAATGGTGTTGATTCTATCAAATTAATAGCAGCGCCGCTGTGATCGTACAAATTAACAGAATCCCCAATATTGTGATAAATATAGTCATTCATTAATCTATTGTTAGACCTAAATATATCAACAAAATATCCTGCAGAATCACTCGTTCTAATATAAGCGACTGTTCTCTCCTGATTAGTTTTTGTATATCTCTCTGTGTACCTTCCACTGATAAAACCTAAGGATTGAGTCATTCCAGTTGCTGTACGGTCCATATTGCCAATGCTCTTAGCTGCATCCCCACCCTTAAACAATTTGTCAGGGCTTGCGCTTCCTGCTGGTACTACTGTGTTATGAGCAGCCCACTGTGAATAATAATCGATATGCATTGGATGAAAAAGATCTCTTAAAGTACCAGGATCGCTACCAAGCATAACCCCCTTATCATACAACTCCATAGATAATCCATCAGCATGATTATTTGAGAAGGTTCCTCCTTGTAGGGTTATCATTTGATCTTTGTTGGGGTTCATACCACTTCTGACAAAGAAGTTCCTTGCATACTCAACAGAACCAAAATTTTGCCAATAATATGGTGTTGCTTTTTCTTTATCAATATCCTCATTAATAAATATCAGACCCCAAAGTCCTGATTTATCAAGATCAAAACAGTTTCTATGTGCTAATTTTCTTAGTGCATCCACAGCGTTAGCATAATACTCCCCACCTCTTTCTCTATTTATTGCCATTGATAGTGCAATAATTAAAGGATCAATCTTCTCTCGTCCAGCATCTCCGAATGCAGGAAGATTTAAATTTGGGAAAGAGTTCTGTAACATCTGAGAATAGGTATCTAGAAGCTGAGGATATTTACCTACTATTGAATATCCATTGAGTTCACATGCATAAACAGCCATAAGAAGTTGAGGTAAAATCTCATTTTGAAGCCTCGCTGGCGATTTAAGGTAACCTTGGGGCGTAAATCTTTGAGAGATAATGCTCTTTAATGATAAATGGCCAAACTGCTTATCAACTATAGTATCTTTAGATATAAAATATTCTACAAAATTCTCTCTCCTTTGATTATCTTCTATATTCATTGCAGAAAATAGCAAAGTAGAACTACTTTTTATAAAGGAGTTGTTTGTAATAGATCCTCTGTGCAAAACATTCTCTGCTAGACTCTCGAAGATTGATTGATAAGGCGCTACTTCATATCCATTTTCCAACATAAAATCATGAATGAAATCATAGGCTAATAATAGCTCATTATAGTAAGAATCATCTTCAGTATCCACACAAAAAATCCCTCCAATATTACCATTAACAATGGAATTTTGAAGTAGTGAAGCTTTCATCCACTGATCAAGGATATCAGCAGCAAGATACCCATACTCTTCTTCATTGGTTAACCAATAGACAAATGCAGACTTTAGAGCGATAGCATTAATCTTACTATTTATCAATGCATCTAACTCTTTAGGCTTAACTCTTACATAATCTCCCGAAAGTGGGTGGCGAACTCTAAGAAGAGAGTCTACATCATATGGAATGAGCTCATGCACTGATGGTATTTCATATTCAAACCCAATCGAATCAGCTGGATACCCCTTCTCTGAAAACCTAACAGTTGGACCACTAGCGTCACCACTCTGCTGAATTATAGAACGTCCACTATCATCAACAATCGCATCAGTATATCTATACCCTTCTCTCCAATTCATCCTATATCTTGATGTAAGCACGGCAGGATCATACTCAATAGTCATAGCATATCGACTTACGAATGGCCATAATTCACCACGTAAAGACTCTAGGGCACTTTTTGCCCAACTATTAGTCTGAATTTTATTAAGCAGCAATTCTCTATCCTCTACCTTTACCAATATCCTAGGATGATTTGCCGACTGTAATATTGAGATATTGGTAAATAGCGTGCTCAATATGAGCAAATATGTTGTAAAAAGTAGTTTCTTCATTTTATTTGTAGATGGTCTACATATTAATTATAGCTTGCGAATATAGACAATTTAGAGCTAGTTATATAATCGAGGCTCTAGCATTTTGATATTTTAAAGATGATAGAGGAGATTTAAAATATTAAGCAAGAGATATATTTATGAAGAATAATAAGCAAGGTATATATAAAATCCATATATTTACAAAAAAAACACACTCATATACAACGTATAATCTGAATAAACTATGAAAAGAATTGCAACAATCTTAATGATTCTGATTTATTCAATCTCAATGTATGCCACAGAGAAAATCAGTTTCGGCCCAAAAGCTGGACTACTAATTTCAACAATGACAAATGGCGGAGAGATGAATCCTAGAATATCAGCGCAGTTTGGCCTCTTTTTTAGCTACAAGTTCAACGAAACTTTATCTCTCCAACCAGAGTTATTATACTCAATGCAAGGAGTTAAAGAAGACGATTTTGGAGTGGAAGCGAAACTAAACCTCGACTATTTACAAATTCCCTTAATGTTAAAATTAAACCTAATAAAAGAACTCTATATAGAGTTGGGACCTCAAATAGGATTTAACACTAATTCAAAACTAAAGGGTAGTACTAGTGGCGTTGAAGCCTCGATAGATATAAAAGAGATGATTAACCCTGTCGACGTTAGTTTCGCAGTGGGTGTAGCTTATGACTTCCCTATTGGAGTAACAGCAAATCTGAGATACAACGCCGGACTAACAAATGTTTTCAAGGATGTTAACAATGACGAAAACAGCAAACACATGTTATTCTGTATAGGTATAGGATGGAGATTCTAAATAAAATTGTGAGGGATAACTGTGATTGCAAACAGCTACCCCTCACAATTTTATTTAGGCATCACACCTATCCCTGGCAATTCAGTAAGAATAATTTGTCCATTTTCAACCTTAACTCCATCAAAACAATCATTAGATATAAGCTCATTTCCATCTAAATCGGCCCAATCACAAGCTGGTGACAATTGAGCAGCAGCGGATATTGCACACGAACTCTCTGTCATGCAACCTATCATCACTTTCATATCAAAAGATCTTGATAAGTTTAGCATCTTCTGAGCTTCTCGCATTCCAGTGCACTTCATAAGCTTAATATTAACACCCGAAAAAACACCCCTTAATCTTTCAAGATCAGATAATCTTTGTAACGACTCATCTGCCACAATAGGCAAAGAACTATGCTGAGTTAACCACGCAATAGAATCAAGATCATTCTTTGGCATAGGCTGCTCTACAAAGGTTACCCCTTGATGAAACAACCACTCAACCATATCCAAGGCTTCAAACCTATCACTCCACCCCTGATTTGCATCCACGCATATTGGTTTATCAGACACCGAGCGTATTGCCTGAATCAACTCCTTATCGTGCTCTCCTCCAAGCTTCACTTTCAAAATATCATAAGGTGCCTCTAAAGATTTTTGTTTTACTACATCGATTGAATCCATTCCTATGGTATATGATGTTTTTGGAGCCAAATCTGGATTTAAACCCCAGAGCTTATACCATGGAGCATTGAGCAGTTTGCCTACCAGATCATGAAGTGCTATATCAACAGAGGCCTTAGCTGCACAGTTACCTATATCAATAGAATCTATATAGTTTAGAATATCCTCCATAAGAAATGGTGATGAGAAGCGATCAAGCTTAACCTTTGATAGAAATCTCATGCAGCTCTCTTGATCCTCTCCTAGATATGGAGGCATACTTGCCTCTCCATATCCTACATATCCATCAAATTCAACTTTAGTCATCACTGCTGGAGTCATAACTCTCGAGCTCCCAGCGATAGTGAAAGTGTGCTTCATCCTTAAATCATAAGGATAAAATGATAGATTAATCTTCTTTGATAACATAAATATTTTGTTGAATGAATACACAAATGTACAATAATACCTTTTTTTACTCTATCTATCCAATTACTATTGTCGAAATATGTACATTTGTAGTTAATCAGAAACGAGCAACACGTTAATTGCGTAAAAAACATAAATGGAAAATTTCATAGTCTCAGCTCGTAAGTATCGACCATCAACCTTCTCATCAGTTGTTGGACAAAACTCACTTACGAAGACTCTTAAAAACTCTGTCTCCACACGTAAGTTGGCTCACGCATATCTATTTTGCGGACCAAGAGGTGTAGGAAAGACGACTTGTGCCCGAATTTTTGCAAAAACCATTAACTGCTTCAATCCAACCAGTGATGGTGAGGCTTGTAACATATGTGAGTCTTGCAGCTCATTCAACGAGGGCAGATCATACAACATTCATGAGCTTGATGCTGCTTCGAACAACTCTGTTGATGACATTAGAGTTCTAATAGATCAAGTTCGTATCACTCCACAGATTGGTGAATACAAAGTGTACATCATTGATGAGGTACACATGCTCTCCTCTGCTGCTTTCAACGCTTTTCTTAAAACACTAGAAGAGCCTCCTCATCACGCAATATTTGTTCTCGCTACAACAGAGAAACATAAAATACTCCCCACTATCCTCTCTAGATGTCAAATATACGACTTTAACAGGATAAGTATTAATGATACCGTTGACCATCTATCTATGGTGGCAAAACAAGAAGGTGTAAACGCAGAGATAGAAGCTCTCAGCATTATTGCTCAGAAGTCTGATGGAGGGATGAGAGATGCTCTGTCAATATTCGACCAAGTAGTTAGCTTCACTGGTGGAAACATCACTTACCAAGCTGTAATTGATAATCTAAACATACTAGACTACGACTACTATTTCCAACTAGTTGAAGCATTTTTATCAGGTGACATAAAGAAGCCTCTTCTAATTTTTAATGAGATACTTTCTAAAGGATTTGAGGGTCAAAACTTCATAACAGGTCTTTCATCTCACTTCAGAGACCTATTGGTGAGTAAAGACCCTTCGACTGTCTCACTTTTGGAAGTGGCTGAGGCTGTCGCAAACAAATATGTTGCTCAAGCCAAAAACTGTTCACAACAGATGCTATTTGACGCTTTACAAATAACATCTGAGTGTGATATCAATTATAGACAATCAAAAAACAAAAGACTTTTAGTCGAACTAGCCCTGCTCAGACTCACGAAAGTGCAGGAAAATAAGGAAGGAGGATCTGGCCGTATGGCCTCAATTCCCTCAATAGCCAGCCAAGCTAAAAAGGGTGACACTCCTATAGACAACAATACACCAACTAGCATTGTCATTCAGCAAGCACCTGTATCACAAATTGAGATGGCCCAAAAGAGTGAGAACCCATCTCAAATAAACAGTAATAACCAACCAACAAGTCAACAGCCTAAAACAAGAACGAGAGGAATATCTCTTTTAGGTCGAAATAACCCTAGAACTTCTCAGAGCAACACTCAGCAAGATTCAGCATCTAACGTACAGATGAACGAATCGATATCTCTTGAACAGCTCCTAAAGGTATGGAAAGAGTATACATACCGCATCCCTGATCAACACATAATGGTTAATACGATGCAGAGCTGTAAACCATCCATAGTGGATGGAACTGTGATAGATGTAATGGTAGATAATACAATACAACAAGAGAAACTCACAACAGAGGCCTCCACCCTACTACCATATCTTAGACAAGTTCTTCGAAATAGCGACATAACACTTAATGTTAGAGTCAACAAACAAGAGAAGAGAAAAGCATTTAGTAAACGTGAGATATTCGATGAACTAAAAGAGGAGAATTCAATAATTCGCAAGCTTGCCACAAAATATGGACTAGAGATAGACTAGAGTTTGAAATGATTAAACTACTACTACTAAACAACTACGACTCATTTGTATACAACCTCAGACATCTCTTAATGGAGATTGAGAATGTTGAGGTAGAAGTTATCCTAAATGATCAGATTTCAATTGATCAGGTAGATAAGTATGACGCAATAGTACTATCTCCTGGCCCTGGTATTCCTAGTGAAGCTGGATTAATGATGAACATTATCAGTGAATATGCTGGCAAGAAACCAATATTTGGAGTCTGCTTAGGACATCAAGCAATAGCTGAGGCTTTCGGCGGTAGAATAAAAAATATAGATACACCATTCCATGGTGTATCTTCAAAAATAGATATAATTGAAAGCAAATACATATTCAAAGACATAGGAGACTCTATGCAAGTTGGGAGATACCACTCTTGGGTTGTATCGGAAGATAACCTTCCTGAATCTTTAGTTGTTACCTCGAGGTCTTCGGTTGGAGATATTATGTCTATTTCTCACATAACACATAATATTCACGGAGTACAGTTCCATCCGGAATCTATACTTACACCTCAAGGTACTATTCTTTTGAAAAACTGGATAAGTAAATTCTAATGAGTCGGATAAAATTAAATTCTCCACAAAGCTACTATTGAGCAATATACTGCTGAATACGTAATACCAATATTTTTTATAAATGATAACGCATTTGTTGGGCAGTGCATTCTAAAGTAGAATGTACAGCCCAACAAATGCGTTATTAGTATTAACAACTACCACTTACTAATCAATGAATAGTACAAGAGTTGTGTAGGTGCGAAGCCGAGATAGATTAATTGGGCTCTAGAAGTTGAGATGTAACCTAAACAAATGTGAAGCTAAAACTACATAAGCAACGAGGGCCCGACTCTGCTATTGCAGGATCAGACCCTCGTAGTTGTATATAAAGGAGTTAAGCTCTTATATATTTTATCAATTTACAGAAGATTGAAGTCTTCCTAGATTTGATTTTGACAATTTATCCTGAGCATATTCCCCAGTAATAACTAACTCTTTAATCTCCATTGATGGAACTTCAAACATAGCATCCATCATAATAGATTCAGTAATAGAGCGTAACCCCCTAGCTCCTGTCTTAAATTCTACTGCTTTATCTACAATAAAATCTAGGGCTGAATCTTCGAAAGATAACTCCACTTGATCCATTTTGAAAAGCTTCTCATACTGCTTAACAATAGAATTTTTGGGTTCAATAAGAATCCTTCTAAGAGAATCTCTATCCAATGGATTTAGGTAGGTAAGTATAGGAAGTCTACCAATTATCTCTGGTATCATACCAAAACTCTTCAAATCCTGAGGCGATACATATTGCATAAGATTATGACGATCTATGTCTGCACGCTTTTGTGCTGCTCCATAACCAACTACTCGTGTATTTAAACGATTAGCAATCCTCTTTTCAATACCTTCAAAAGCACCACCACAAATAAATAGAATATTTTTTGTATTCACAGGTATCATCTTCTGATCAGGGTGTTTACGACCTCCTTGAGGTGGCACGTTAACAACCGAGCCTTCTAATAGCTTCAAGAGACCTTGCTGAACACCCTCACCCGAGACATCCCTAGTGATTGATGGGTTATCTCCTTTACGAGCTATCTTGTCTATCTCATCAATAAATACAATACCTCTCTCAGCTGCTTCTACATCGTAGTCTGCAACTTGAAGTAGTCTTGTCAATAATGATTCAATATCTTCACCTACATAACCTGCCTCTGTTAAAACTGTAGCATCTACGATAGTAAAAGGAACATGTAGAAGCTTTGCTATGGTTCGTGCCAAAAGAGTCTTTCCAGTTCCTGTTGGGCCCACCATCATTATATTTGATTTCTCAATCTCAATATCATCACTATCAATCTTCTGAGTCAATCTTTTATAGTGATTGTATACTGCTACAGATAGATATCGTTTAGCATCATCTTGACCAATAATATATTGATCAAGAAACTCCTTTAACTGCTGTGGTGTTGGCAACTCAGTTGAGTCAAGAGAACCAAACTTACCGTTCTTCTTCTTCTCTTTCTCAAGACCTTCATTAATTATCTGAGCAGCTTGAGTTGCACAAGTATCACATATATAGCCATCTATTCCTGTAATCAACATCATAACTTGATTACTTGGTCTACCACAAAAGCTACAATGTTCTTGATTTTGATTTTTCTTAGCCATATAGAATTATTACTTTGTTCTCATCAATACACTGTCAATCATACCATACTCTTTTGCCTCTTGAGCAGTCATCCAAAAATCTCTGTCCGAGTCTTGTTCAATACGTTCAAATGGATTTCCAGAGTGATCAGCTATAATAGTATATAACTCCTTCTTAAGTTTTGAGATTTCGCGAGCAGTAATCTCAATATCTGAAGCTTGACCTTGAGCGCCACCCATTGGTTGGTGAATCATGATACGAGAGTGTCTCAAAGCGAAACGTTTACCAGTTGTCCCTGCTACCAAAAGTACTGCCGCCATAGAGGCTGCCATACCTGTACAGATTGTAGATACATCACTAGAGATATACTGCATTGTATCATATATACCGAGTCCTGCATACACTGACCCACCAGGAGAGTTGAGATATATTGAGATATCTTTACCTGGATCAGCAGAGTCAAGATACAAAAGTTGTGCTTGAATAACATTTGCACTATAGTCATCAACAGCTGTACCCATAAATATGATCCTATCCATCATCAAGCGGGAGAACACATCCATTTGAGCAATGTTTAACTGACGCTCTTCAATGATTGTTGGTGAGATATAACTACTTGTTACATCCATATACTTATCTAGTGCAAGACTATTCATTCCTAAATGCTTAGTTGCATACTTCTTAAAATCGTTATTCATATACATATGTGGCTATTGATATATTTCTTTCTTAATTAGCAAAGATAGAGTTTGTTTGGTAAAGTGAGACAAAAATGTATAGCTAAAGTTCTATAATTGCCTAAATTTGTTGCTTTAAGAGAGATATCACGCCCTCTTTATCATCTGGATGAAACCATTGTATATCCTTATCTCTCTTAAACCATGTCAACTGTTTCTTAGCATATATGCGGCTATTCTGCCTGATCTTATCTAAAGCGAACTCAAGGGTATATTGACCGTCAAAATATGCAAAGAGCTCCTTATAGCCAACCGTATTTAGTGAATTAAAATGCTTGAATGGCTCTACTCGTTTAGCTTCATCAAGCAACCCCTGCTCAACCATTACATCAACCCTTCTATTAATACGATCATAAAGCTCTTTGCGATCTCTATTGAGACCAATCTTTATTATTTTAAATGGTCTAATTTTCTTTGTATTGGTTCTAAGCTCTGAATACGGTTTACCTGTCATATAGCAAATCTCGAGTGCATGAAGCACTCTCTTGTGATTCTTTAGATCCACTTGATCATAATATACAGGATCTAGAAGTTTTAATTCAGCACAAATTGTCTCCAATCCATGTGAATTGAATTTCTCTACAAGGGAAGCTCGGAGATGATCATCCACTGTAGGCAGATCGTCAATACCATTGCATAGAGCATCGATATACATCATAGAGCCCCCAGTCATTACAACAACATTATTATCTTTAAAAAGCTCCTCAAGCTTTGAGAGTGCCTCTACTTCAAATTGAGCAGCACTATAATAATCACCCAACTCAAGAGTACCAACAAAATGGTGCCTTACACGACTCCTCTCCTCTAGAGTCGCAGCAGCAGTGCCTATGGGTATGGCTGAGTATAGCTGTCTTGAATCTGATGATATTATATCTGCTCCATAGTGTTCGGCTATTGATAGGCTGAGTTCAGTTTTCCCAACGCCCGTTGGACCGAGAAGAACGATAAGAGTATGCATAATCACTTAACTTGGTTTATGTATTCAAAAGAAAAAAGCTAAGATAGTACACTTTGGTATACTATCATAGCTTTTATTTTGCTTGAATTATTAATCTATTTAATCTTCATATGGATTTCCATCGGTAATATCAAAGCCCTCTTCGTCGAGCTCTGATATATCGAATTGATCATCTTCATAAAGATCTTCATCTATGAAGCTATTTGTCTCCTTTTCGAAACTTTCGAAAGATACAAATTGTTCTGGAGCCTCACCTTTACTTTTTGAACAATACGCCTTAGCTAGTGATCCTGAGTTAATCTCCTCAAGCTCGATAAAGAAACATCTCTCTATCATCATATCAAAGACAAAGAGTAGTTTTTGACCCTCTTCCTCTACTAGATCAATTAATTTTGTTTGTGCCATAACCCAACTATCTTCGGATGAATCTGTATCCATCTCCATCATAGTTACCTCTTTTCCTTTTTCCCAGTTGTCCTCACACAAGAAGAAGGATGTCATCTCACCTTTTTTATAGTTAACTGATTCTAGGATAGCATCATGAAACTCCTCAAATGTAGCCTCTTGATCAATGCTTATCTCTCTCCCGAAGTTATCCACCTCATCTGAGAGAAGTACAAATCTGTAAATCATATCCTTACGTATGTTATATGTCGTTAAACAAATTAACCAATATATCCTTTGATGATACCTCTTTGAGAGTTCTTCACAAAAAGAATGATTTCATCTCTCTCTGGTGATGCTGTAAGCTCAGCCTCGATATGCTCTACTGCATCAGTATTATTCATACCTGACTGATAGAGATAACGATAAATATCTTGAATCTCTCTGATCTTCTCATTGTCATAGTTGCGGCGGCGTAAGCCTATAGAGTTTACACCAGCATATGAAATAGGATTTCTTCCTGCCTTGATGAAAGGAGGAATATCCTTTGTCACATGGGAACCTCCTTGAATCATAACGTGTGACCCAATATGAACAAACTGGTGTATCAAAGATCCTCCTCCAATTATTGCGAAATCATCAACTTCTACCTCGCCTGCTACTTGAGTTGCATTAGACATGATAACATTATTACCAATCTTACAATCATGAGCAATATGGCAATATGCCATAAGCAAACAGTTATCACCTACAACTGTTTTACCCTTTGCTGAAGTTCCACGATTGATAGTAACACATTCACGAATTGTTGTGTTATCACCAATGATAGCAAGAGAATCCTCACCCTTGAACTTTAAATCTTGTGGTGGAGCTGAAATAACTGCTCCTGGATATATAACACAATTCTTACCAATACGAGCACCTTCCAAAATTGTCACATTAGAACCAATGCGACTCCCCTCTCCAATCACTACATTTTTATCAATTGTAACAAATGGTTCAATCACTACATTAGGAGCAATCTTTGCTTCCGGGTGTATATAAGCCAAAGGCTGTTTCATATTAAATATATATTCTATTATTTATTCTTAATAATTTGGGCCATAAACTCAGCCTCTGAAACTATCTTCTCTCCAACAAAAGCATACCCCTTCATCTGTGCACAACCCCTACGGATCTCCGATGTCATCTCTAGTCTGAAGATAAGAGTATCTCCGGGTACTACCTTTTGTCTGAACTTAACATTATCAATCTTCATGAAGTAAGTAGAGTATGCCTTAGGATCCTCTACGGAGTTAAGAACTAGGATACCTCCTACTTGAGCCATAGCCTCAACCTGAAGTACTCCTGGCATAACTGGCTCCTCAGGAAAGTGCCCCATAAAGAACTCTTCGTTTGCAGTAACATTCTTAACACCAACAATATGATTATCACTTATCTCAATAATCTTATCAACCATTAAGAAAGGATATCTATGAGGCAGAAGTTCTTTAACTCGATTAACATCCATCAGGGGTGTTGCATCTGGAGTATAAACAGGACACTGAACCTCTAGTCGCTTCAACTCCTTACGAATATGACGCGCCATAAGATTGTTGATCTTATGCCCTGGGCGTGTTGCAATAATCCTTCCCTTGATAGGTTTGCCCAATAGTGCTATATCTCCTAGAATATCTAAAAGTTTATGGCGTGCTGGTTCATTATCAAAAACGAGTGGATTATTGTTCAAGTACCCTAGACTATCACAATTTTTATGTGGTTGATTCATCAAGTCTGCAAGGCTATCAAGCTCCTCCTGCTTCATTATTCTATCATAAATAACGATAGCATTATCTAGATCTCCTCCTTTGATAAGATTGTTCTTAACCAAAGGCTCAATCTCGTGGACAAACACAAAAGTTCTAGCCGATGCTATTTCACTCTTGAAGTTCTTCAAATCCTCAAGAGTAGCGTATTGATTAGATAAGATTGGCGAATTAAAAGAGATCAATGCACTTACACTAAACTTATCATCCGGTAGTATAAGAATAGAAGACCCACTCTCTGGATCTTTCACCTCAACCTTTTTACGAACTATATAGTAGTCTTTATTTGCATTCTGATCTACAACACCAACACGCTCAATCTCCTCAACATAAAATTTTGAACTACCATCTAGAATAGGAAATTCAGGAGCATTAACTTTAATCAAACAGTTATCAATCTCATAAGCATACAATGCTGCCAAGGCGTGCTCTATAGTGCTTATTGTAACATCCTTTTTTCCAATTACAGTGCCGCGGCGGGTATCAACCACACTCTCTGCTACTGCATCTATAATTGGCTCTCCATCCAAATCCACACGTTGAATCTTATAACCATGATTCTCCGCAGCAGGAGTAAATGTAACTGTGATATCCAATCCGGTATGAAGACCCTTTCCAGATAATGAAAAAGAGTCCTTTAAGGTTTTCTGTTTACACATAATCAACTAGTAAATTTCTATTTATAGTATCTCAGCAATATGATCGCCTACTATAAATCTATATTATTGTTTCTTTATTGTATCAATCTCTTTTTCTAATCTTGATATAGTTCTATTGATCTCTGGGAATTTCCCCAAAAGAGCTTGTGATCGCAAGAAAGAAGTTGAGCGTCTGGCTGGGAAGCCCATCCAAGTTTCGCCATCAGGTATATCATTCATTACTCCCGTTTGAGCTCCAAGCTTAACATTGTTACCAATCTTTAAGTGACCAGCAATACCAGCCTGACCTCCAAACATACAATTATCTCCAATCTTAACTGATCCTGCGACACCAACAAGAGCTGCTATTACACAATTCTTACCAACCTCTACATTATGAGCAATCTGAACATGATTATCAAGTTTTGTGCCTCGTCCGATTACAGTAGAACCCATTGTTGCTCTATCTATAGTGGCATTAGCTCCAATCTCTACATCATCTTCAATCCTAACGTTTCCTACTTGCGGTATTTTATCATACACACCATCTGTAGTTGGGGCAAAACCAAAGCCATCAGAGCCGACTACGGCACCCGCTTGAGCAAAGAAATTATTCCCTATAACTGTCCCATCGAGAATCTTAACCCCAGCATGAAGTCTTGGGCTATCACCTATAGAGACAAAATCCCCAATAAATGAGTGCGCCTCGATGAATGCATTCTCACCAATAACACTATTCTCACCAATAACGACATATGGTCCTATATATGCGCCATTACCTATTTTGGCAGACTCTGCAATGATGGCTGTTTTATGAACACCAATCTTGCGTGGCTTTACACTCTCTGCTAGCTGAAGAAGCTTAGCTAATGAGGCATAAGCGTTCTCTACCTTTATCATTGTTGCCTTGACATCCTTAGAAGGTACAAAGCTACTATTGACTAAAACAATAGAAGATTCTGTAGTATATAGATACTCTTCATATTTTGGATTAGACAAGAAAGATAGAGCTCCAGCCCTTCCTTCCTCTATTTTTGTAAAGTCACTTACTGCTACATTTGGGTCTCCAACAACCTCTCCGCCGATAAAAGCTGCAATCTGTTGTGCTGTAAACTTCATATTATCATATTTAGGAACTTTATTCCGCTTGGGTTTTAACACGCAAATAACGCACTTTTTTTTGACTGAGACAATAAAGCTGTCTTAATTTCTATTTACAGCCCTATAATTATGACACAAAAGAGACTTAATTACAAAGCGTTAGCTATAAAATGGATAATAAAAGGTTTTTTGAATACTATTTACAATTCTAAGATTTAATCTTCGTGAATCGCTTTTAGATAGAATTCATATATTCTATATTTGTAGATTATTTAATCAGAATACTTTAAGCAATGCCTGAGGATAACAATATAAAAATAAGAAAGGCTCACGTCAATAATCTTAAAGATATAGACGTTGATATCCCAAGAGATAAATTCGTAGTAATTACCGGGCTTTCTGGTTCGGGTAAATCTTCTTTAGCCTTTGAGACACTGTACGCTGAAGGGCAAAGACGCTATGTGGAGAGCCTATCTTCTTACGCTCGACAATTTCTTGGTAGAATGAGTAAACCAGAGTGCGATTCTATTACTGGTATACCTCCAGCGATAGCTATTGAACAAAAAGTAAATAGTAGAAACCCTCGCTCTACTGTCGGAACATCCACGGAGATATATACATATCTTAGAATGTTGTTTGCCAGAATTGGTAAAACAATTTCACCCAAATCAGGAGAAATTATTAAACGCCACACTGTCGAAGACTTAGTAGCTGTTTTAACAAACCAAGAGGAGAAATGCCGAATTGCTCTTCTTGCTCCTATTAATATCCCTGAGAAAAGGGACACTATACAACAGTTAGATATTTATCTTAAACAAGGTTTCAATCGCGTAGAAATTAGCGAGCAGATAGTCGATATAGAAGATATTCTCACACATAAATACGAACTCTCAGAACAAGACACACCACTTCTGCTTATTGATAGGGTTGCAACTACCACTGATCCTGATGCCATTAGTCGATTCTCCGACTCTGTAGAGACAGCATTCTTCGAAGGTCATAATAAATGTATATTGAAACTATATAAACAGAGTGGTGAGATTGAGATCCTAAATTTCTCAAAAGAGTTTGAAGACAACGGCATTACATTCGAAGAGCCAACTGACTCTATGTTCAACTTCAATTCACCTGGTGGAGCATGTCCTAGATGTGAGGGATTTGGTAAAATAATGGGAATTGACCCTGATCTAGTTATACCAAATCAATCTCTTTCTGTTTACCAAGATGCTATAGTTTGTTGGAAAGGTGAGAAAATGAGTGAGTGGAAAAGTGAGCTTATCAACTCTGCTGACAAATTCAACTTTCCTATACACAAACCATACAACCAGCTAAATAGAGAACAAAAAGAGCTACTCTGGAATGGGAACAGCTATTTTGGAGGGATTAATCAATTCTTCAAAATGCTAGAGGAGTATAATTACAAGATTCAATGTCGAGTAATGTTGGCTAGATATAGAGGCAAAACAACTTGTCCTGAGTGTAACGGGAGTAGGCTAAAAAAGGGAACTGAATATGTGAAGGTTGGAGGCAAAAGTATTGGTGAGATTGTAACTCTCCCTATTTCCGAATTGAAATCTGTTTTTGATAATCTCAACCTCGATGAAAAAGATCTATCAATTGCTCATAGATTATTAATAGAGATCAATAACAGAATAAACTTTCTTATTGATGTTGGGCTTGGATACCTTACACTTGATCGTCTTTCATCTACTCTTTCGGGTGGAGAAAGTCAACGAATCAACTTAGCAACATCTTTGAGTAGTGCTCTAGTTGGTTCGCTTTACATCCTTGATGAACCAAGTATTGGTCTACATCCAAGAGACACGAAAAGACTTATCAAGGTCATTAGACAGCTACAAATACAAGGTAATAGTGTAATCGTTGTTGAACATGATGAAGAAATAATGAGAGCTGCAGACTATATAATAGATATAGGACCTGATGCTGGGAGATTAGGTGGTGAAGTTGTTTACCAAGGTGATATTAATAATCTTATAGCTTCAGAAAAAGGATATACGGTTCAGTACCTTACTGGCAAGGAGAAGATAGATACACCATCCTTCAGACGTAATTGGAACAATTATATTGAAGTACGAAATGCCACACACAATAACCTAAAAGGTATTGACGTGAAATTTCCACTAAATGTAATTACTGTTGTAACTGGCGTTAGTGGCTCTGGTAAATCATCACTTGTTAGAGATGTGTTTTACAAGAACGTAAAACAAATATATAGCGAAACCAATGAACAACCTGGTTCTTCTTCTGGTATATTCGGAGATATTAAAAGTGCAAAGGCTATAGAGTTTGTAAATCAAAATCCAATTGGCAGATCATCTAGATCAAACCCATGCACATACCTTAAAGCCTATGACGAGATAAGAAAGTTATTCTCTGAACAACCACTATCTAAGCAAATGGGGTATGCTCCTGGTGTATTCTCCCTAAACACCGATGGTGGGAGATGTGACGAGTGCAAAGGCGAAGGCACAACAACTGTCGAGATGCAGTTCATGGCAGACATAGAACTAACATGTGAGTCTTGCCACGGAGCTCGCTTCAAACGTGAGATCCTTGAGGTTATGTATCGTGGCAAATGCATTACGGATATCCTAGATATGACAGTAAATGAAGCCATAGAATTCTTTGCAAATGAAGGTAAATCAAATACCGAGAAGAAGATAGTTAAAAGACTCCTCCCTCTGCAGAAAGTAGGCTTAGGTTACATCAAATTAGGACAATCTTCTTCAACCCTATCTGGTGGAGAGAGCCAGAGAGTTAAGCTAGCATTCATACTCAGCGGAGAGAAGAGTGTTCCTACAATATTTGTATTTGACGAACCGACTACTGGTCTTCATTTTCATGACATTAAGACTCTTCTAAAAGCTTTTAATGCTCTTATAGACAATGGCCATACAGTGCTTATCATTGAACACAATATTGAGGTTATTAAATGCGCTGACCATATCATTGACATTGGCCCCGAAGGGGGGGATGCTGGAGGATATCTTGTTTGTTGCGGCACGCCTGAGGAAGTGGCTAATTGCAAAGACTCCTTCACTGGTCAACACTTAAAAGAGATACTTTAAAAAAAGAGAGTGCGTGTCACAATTGACACACACTCTCTTCTCTCTATTGGCAAACTAATCCCATCATATTTAAATCTGATTTGGATTCTCACCTGAATACTTAACTAAATTATCTATACCAAGATAGTATCTGCGACCTTGTTCAAAGATAACAGGATCGCCTTTCTTCTGCTCAATTGGCATAATCTCAACTCTTATTTTAAGATAGTAACAACCATCCACCACTTGTTCATTTGGGAATGGATCGCCATACTTAGGCGCTGGAACATAATGCCAATCTCCATTACCTGTAGCTGTTAATGGATCTGAATCTGGAGTTGACCACCAATCAATCTTTGTTTCTGTTAATATACCAAAGTCATTCCACAGCTCCAACGTTGCTTTTGCAATGAATTTATGCTTATCATTAGAAGTTACGTCTCTAACTGATCTCAACCAATGTTCGAATGCGATATTCTCACCTTGTTTGAACTTAAATCTTTTTGTTCTAAAATCATAAATACGAGTTGTTGCATCATTTTCACCAGCAACAAAACTCATCTCAGCATACTGCTTATTTTTACCATTATTGCTCTCTGTTTGCAATCCTAGCGAAGCATCACTACTTGCTACATCTAATGAAGCACCATTAAAGTTAACCCATGGTCCATCAACAAATAATCCATTCAAAGCAACATAGTTATTGAAATTGTCATAAAGATTAGTCAAACCATCACACTCTGGATCAGGATCTGGGTCTTCACCATCACACAAAATACCCGGAATAGGTAAACAGAAAGGAGTTCCACCACATACTATAACGTGTACAGCATTCATTTCAGCATCCCATCCACTTGTATTTTCAGTAGCCACAACCTCTTTAAATCTCAAAAGCTGATCAACTGAAACAACTGCAATCGTTGTTTGTGCAGCTAAAGGAGCTGGAGGGTTCAATCTAACAACCAAAAGATACTTCTCAGTTGTGTTATCTGTTATTGTCAAATCATCAGCAAAGCATAGAGTTGCAATATTCTCACTGCCAAAGCTATCTTCATAAAGTTTAACAGAACCATCCTCTTTCCAAAGTTGTATAATACCAGAACCAACTATGTGCTCATTACCTTGTTCAGGATCACAAACGTTGAAGAATAGATCGAAACAATTTACCTCAATTCTGTTTATTTGGAATTTAGGCATACCGAACTTACTTGCAGGCTCACCTTTAGCACAAAGAACATACAGAGGAACTGTAGGTTTTGTATAGTCATTAACAGTGAATTTTTGAACACCCATCAAATATTCTGACGGAATAAATGTAGCAAATTCAGGAAGAGGGTTACTAATACCTGACACACCTGAGTAAATTACATTTCCACCATTATAAACAGTTACACTTTGTACTGTATATTCACCAGATTTCAACAATACAGGAGCTGTCTTGTAGTTATCTCCATAAAGAGAAACAAACTCATTTATAGTCTTGCTCTCTGGTCCAGTAAGCTCAATGGCAACTTGCATTGGAGAGTTATCTGTTAAACACTCTGCATAACCTTCAATAGCAGCCTTGGTATCCATCACAGTCTTCGCATCCAATTGAAACACCACTTCTTGCTTACTAGTAGGGTTATCAATTTCATCTTTAGAACTACATGATGTAGCTAAAGATCCAACGAAAGCCACAAATAAAAAAGATGAAAACAATTTTGAAATAACAGTTTTCATAATTATGAATATTAGAATTAAATAAAAAAGAATTAAATCAGCAATAAATGTCTATTTAGGCGAATAAACTTTATGAACACAATTCATCTCACTATTCCATCCACCATCATCGCTCTTAAATGATTTCAATTGAGTTACACTTAGTAACTCTCCATGTACCCTTTGAGACTCTTTCAGGAATGAATTATCAAAAACTACCTCTACGTAATAACTCTCCTCTTGGTCCGCTATTGTCAAGTTATCCGCAAAGCAAAGTGTAGCAATATCACCTTCACCAAACGTATCACTAATAATAGCAACTCTTTCCTCGCCAATTTTATCGTAAAGTGTAATCACACCAGAACCAACAAAGTGTTCATTATTCGCACTTGGATTACAAACATTGAAAAATATATCAAAACAAGCTACATCAACAGAGTTTATTTCAAACTTTGGCATTCCAAAGCTAGAAGCTTCCTCGCCACTAGCACAAAGAAGATAAGTTGAAATACTCGGCTTTGTATATACTGTTACTTCGAATGTCTGTTCCCCCATTAAGTAACTATTTCCCTCATCAGGGTGTGGAGGTATGTAATTAGCAAACTCACCACCTTTCCTTACTCCAGAATAGGCTACCCTTTGGATCATACCATCAAAAAGAGTGACATTATCAACAATATAGCTACCAATCTCCAAGAAAAAAGGATCTGATTTAAGCTTACCTTCACTGATTGAAACTCTACCACTTTTAAGGGATCTCCCTTTAGGTGTAATCAAACTTATCTCAGCCATAAAGAGTGTGTTTCTACTTGTAGAACACTCTACATCTTGATCCCCGGCTCTAGTATTAAGGATTTGGTTAGCATCAAACTCAAATACAACCTCTTGTCCTTTCACATCTCTCTGTTGGCCCTCATCACTATTACAAGAATAGATGAAGAGCGACGATAGAGACAAGAGTATGACTTTACATAGCCATCTAACTCTAATTTCAGCCATAATCAATCTTGTTTGGTTTACAAAAAACGGGCTGTCGTACTATGACAACAGCCCGTTATCAAACAACCGAACTAAAAATTAACTTCCAAAATTAGATCTCTTTTGGTATTGAACTCACATTATCCATACCGAAATAGTATTCACCTATGCAAGTTTCAGCTAGTTTAACTTTTACATAAAGACGATAACATCCACTTTCTACCTCTGGAGTAAATCCACATCTTGGTATTGTAGTCCATGAAGCATGTCCACAAGGTGAACTCATCTTAATATCCTTCATTGTCCCTTCAATTATATTACCATCTTCGTCAGCTAGAGCTAATGTAACTACAGCATCCCATTTGTTCCACTCTTTTGCATATGATTTAACAAATGCATCTAATGATACTACATCACCACTTGTGTAAGCAAATTTGACAGTTTTCCACATAAACTCTCTATCGTTACCAATAGCTAACATCCATTGGTTGTCTTCTGGATGTCTTAGCAACATGTCTTCTCCACCATTAAGATTTAGCCATCCTGATTTTTCATAGAATTGATTAATGTCGCTGTATCTTTCGAAGTCCTCATAAAGTTGAGTCTCACAAATATCACAGATTAGTCCAGGAAGAAGGCAAAATGTTGTTTGACCACAATATTGAACGTGAATAGCGTTCATATCTTCATCCCAGTTTGAAGCTTCTTTATATTTCAATAACTGCTCTACTGTTGCATTACCTGAAAGAGTAACAGGAGTTCCTACTAAGAATGAATTATTTAAAACGACTTCAATATAATATACTTCTTCAGCATCCAATTTAGTTAAATCATTTGCGAAACAAAGAGTTGCAATATTACCTTCTCCAAACTCATCTGAATACAATAAATTACCATCTACTTTGTCATAAACCGAAATCATACCTGTACCAACTTCGTGCTCGTTTCCTTTTGTAGGATCACAAACGTTGAAGAATAAGTCGAAACAGTTAACCTCAATTCTGTTTATTTGGAACTTAGGCATACCAAACTTGTTTGCTGGCTCACCTTTAGCACAAAGCACATACAAAGGAACTGTAGGTTTTGTGTAATCTGTTACTGTAAACTTCTGTTCGCCCATCAAATAACCATCAGGGATAAATGTAGCGAATTCAGCAGGAGCTTTAACACCAGAATAAATAACAGTAGTACCATTATAAACAGTTACACTCTCTACAGTATATTCACCTGATTTCAACAAAATAGGAGCTGTCTTGTAATTATCTCCAAATAAATTTACAGGTTCATCACTAATAACAACATCTTCAGTACCACTTAATACTATAGATACCTGCAATGGAATATTAGTATCGTTACACTCAGTATATCCAGCAATAGCAGCCTTAGTTTCCATTACAGTTTTTGCGTCCAACTGGAATGTTACCTCTTGACCTGAAGAAGGAACTTCTGTACTATCTTTACTACTACACGCATTAAAAGCGAAAATTGCAAACGCGATGACGCCGAAGCCCATCATTTTTCTTAGAGTCTTCATAGCTAAAAAATAGGAATTAGTTTAAATAGATTAAGACTTCTCCCCAAAAGGAAAATAAATTAGAAGTTTAAGAAAGGGGGGAGAATAGTTAAGGTTAAAAGTCCCACGTAAGGACATAAAAATCAAAATCTCAATGGTGGTTCCATAGAGCTCTCAGTTAAAGGTTAGGTAATATAATTTAATCTATAGTTCAAGAAAACACATATAAAAATTCCCAGTTGATAAGATATATAAAATATCATCAACTGGGAATAAAACAAAGCTCTATATTATTTGGTTCGTAGCCCTATTGTTAAATAAATTCCAACAATAGCAAATAGCTTAATTACTAAGTAAAAAGGGTTTCAAAGAATATCAAGACAACGCTCTAAAGCAATACCTCTTGAGCCCTTAATCAACACATAGCGGTCATTATACTTCTTGCTCTCTATAAAAGATATAAGGGCATCACAATCTGGAAAACAGTGCATATTATTCTTAGTAGCCTTAAAATTGGCACCTACAAGCAATACCTCTTCAAAGCCATACTCCTCCAATTGGGTTATTACTTGTTGATGTTCATAAGCAGCGTGCTCACCAAGCTCTAACATATCACCAAGGATAAGTAGCTTATTTGATACTTCCATAGAGTGAAAGTTTCTCAAAGAAGCTTTCATACTTGTTGGATTAGCATTATAGGCATCTACTACCACATGGTTACGGCTAGTAACCTTAAGCTGGGATCGATTATTTTTTGGCTCATATTCAGAGAGGGCTAATGATATATCATCATAAGCCACACCAAAATAGCAACCTATTGCAGCCGCGGCTAAAGCATTGTAGAAGTTATACTCTCCTATAAGTTTTGTATTAACCACCCCCTCATAAGACGGGAAAGTTAATGTATGCCACTCAAAAGATATAAATGGATTGTTAGACAAGATATGGCCATGCAGATATATCCTAGGGTGAACTCCATAAAGTATTGACTCAATACCTTTTGAGTGATCAGATAGGATTGTATTCTCATTATGAAGGAAAATCTTCCCTCCACTCCTACGAATATACTCATACATCTCACACTTAGTACGTATTACTCCCTCAAAAGATCCAAATCCTTCAAGGTGAGCTTTTCCTACATTAGTGATAAGTCCAAAATTAGGTTCTGCTATCTCAACTAACTCCTTAATATCGCCAGGATGGTTAGCACCCATCTCAATAACTGCTAAATTATGCTCTTTAGTAAGACGAAGCAGAGTTAAAGGCACTCCAATATGATTATTGAGATTTCCCTCTGTATATAGCACATTATACCTTCTTGATAAAACAGCAGCAGCAAGCTCCTTTGTGGTTGTCTTACCATTAGTGCCCGTTATTGCAATCACGGGCACTTTCATTGTTCGTCTATGATATCGTGCTAAATCCTGAAGAGCCTTTAGAACATCACTCACAAGAGTAATACGCGGATCAGTTGCAAACTCAACCTCATCTACCACAGCAGCAGCACAACCATTATCGAGAGCCTGTTGAGCATAGTGATTCCCATTAAATTTGTCACCCTTGAGCGCAAAAAATATTGATCCCTGCGGGCAATTGCGAGTATCTGTTGTTACAACAGGGTACTCTAAGAAGAGTTTATATAGTTTTTCGATCAACATATGATATTTCTATTAATTCCTTTCAATATACTAGAGTACAACTAGTTCTCACTACAAATATAACACAAATAGTATCCAATCAATAACATTTTGCTCTATTTTTTCTGTTCCAGATTACTTAAATGAATCTCCAATGCCTTGACAGATATTAATATCTCTCGAATTGAGAAACCCAAAGATAGAATAAGAAGAAGAAGTGCAACCGCAAAACTATATACTCCAGCTTGACTCCAACCAATAAAAATCATAAACATCGAAAGCACGCATAACAAAAGGCTGCTAATTCCCAATATCTGCATAGTACGAGTCAAATATAAACGCTCTCGTAGATTTGCAATTTGGGCCTCAGCCATTGGAAGATCACTACTTTGAACCTCTTTCTTAAGAGATCGAACTAATGATGCATAAGCAAGGAAACGATTTGTGTAAGCCAACATTATCAGTGAAACCGCAGAGAACAATAGGCTAGGTGTTGTCAAAGTAAGCTCTTCCATATATATTTTAGACAAGTTTGTCCCACAAAATTATTTATATCTTTGCAAACAAACAACTTTAATAGAATGTTCTACAAAACAAATGGTGTAATTTTACACACAATAAAATATAATGACAAAGCTTCAATTGTACATATTTTCACTGAGTTGTTTGGCATAATTGCATTCAATATTCCAAACACTAGAAGTAAACGCTCATCTGTAAAGAGAAACATATTCCAACCCCTAACGATAGTAGATCTTGAGATTGAACATAAACCCAACAGAGAACTGCAGAGAATAAAAGAGGTTAGAATCTCAACCCCACTGAGTTCAATCCACACTAATCCAGTAAAGACAGCAATAGCTATTCTCCTGACTGAGATTATTGAAAAATTTGTAACAAAAAACACACAACAACAATCACTATACACTTTTCTTGAGAGTGCTGTTCAAGTTCTTGATTTAACAGAAAGTGGGTATGGAAATTTCCACCTAATATTCATAATTAAATTAACCAAATTCATAGGATTCGCTTATAATTTAAATGATTGGCATAGTGGTGATTGGTTTAATATTGAAAATGGAATGCTACAATCAAGCAAACCAACAAGCCCTCTCCTCCTAACACAATATGACACAGAGCTACTATATAGATTATCTACGTTGGATTTCAGAGACATGAGTCAACTTCCAATTAATAGAGAAGATCGAAATAGTGTTTTAGATGGGTTAATTGAGTATCTAAAGTATCACATTAACCCAAAGATTGAATTAAAAAGCCCTGAAATAGTTAAAAGCCTATTCGAATAAAACAAAACAACATATATGAGAGCTTTGAAGTCAACATACAACATAATCCTCTCTGAGATAAAACAACTTGCTAAGGTTGATATATTCAGAATCTCTGATGATGATCCTTCACCCATAAGAAGAGCCATGGCAATTGTGCTACGCCCTCCTACCCTAGCCATAAGACTATTTAAGGAATATGGCCTAGCCACTCAAGCATCCGCACTTACATACAGCACACTACTATCAATCGTACCAATTTTAGCTCTTCTTTTTTCTATTGCAAAAGGGTTTGATCAACGCTCCATTGTTGAGAGTCAACTCATGGACTACTTCCCTGGTCAGAAGGATGTACTAATTAAAGCCCTAACTTTTGTAGACTCATATATTGAACAATCCAAGAGTGAACTATTTGTAGGAGCAGGTATTCTGCTCCTACTATGGACTGTACTTGGGCTAATATCAAATATTGAACAATCATTCAACGAGATATGGTCAGTTAAGAATGGGAGAAGTTACTATAGGCGATTTACCGATTTCTTCTCTCTTATTTTCCTACTACCTATTTTCATGGTTGCATCAAGTGGTCTATCTATATACGTTACCACAATGCTATCAAACAGCAATTACACGCATATCCTAGGCCCTGTAACAAGAGTAATATTCCAGATATTACCTTTCCTTTTCACTAGCTTTGCCTTTACATTTATGTTTGTATTAATACCAAACACAAGAGTGAAGGTCAAGTATGCTATTCTTCCAGGTATACTTTGCGGAATATCTTTTCAACTTTTTCAGTTCTTCTATATTAGCGGACAGATCTGGGTATCAAAATATAATGCCATTTATGGTAGTTTCGCAGCACTACCACTGCTTTTACTTTGGCTACAAGTATCATGGACAATTTGCCTATTAGGCGCTCTACTGACACACACAAGCCAAAACTCAAGAAATTACAACTTTGAGAAAGAGACAAGCTCTATTTCAAATAGATATCGAGACTTTGTAACACTTATTATTACAACACTTATTGTAAAACGCTTTGAAAATCAAGAGCCTCCTCTCTCAGGTGAAGAGATCAGCTACCGATGTAAAATCCCTACTAGATTGACCCAAAAAATACTTTATCATCTAAGTGAAGCTGGCATTCTCTCAGAGATGTACAATGACACAACTAGAATGCGGACTTACCAACCAGCTATAGACATACATCTTATTTCTGTGGGGTTTCTCTTTGACAAATTATACAGATACGGTTCCGAAGACTTTAAGATTGATAAAGAGTTTGAGTTTGCTCCTGTATGGAACACCCTTTATGACAGTAGAGAGTTCCTAAATGAGAAGTCATCCAACAAACTACTCCTTGACATAGAGATCGAATTACCTCAAAACAGTGATAATGATTAACAAAATAGTAATTCTAATAGCTATTGTAGGAAACTTCTATCCTCAATATATAGCTTCCCAAATAAAAACATCTGATTTCTACACTGCTAATCTTAGAGTAAACGATTCATGGGAACTCCCGCCTGTGATCAGACTCAATAGTAGCGATAAGATAACACTATCTTTTGACGAACTAAACCAAGAGAATCAATGGTATTCATATGCATTAATCCACTGCAATGCAGATGGGTCGGAGAGTCAAATGAGTGAATCTGAATACCTCAATGGTTTTAACAACCAACAGATAGATGATTACCAATACTCATTCAACACACTTATCCCATACACAAATTATAGAGTAACACTACCTAACGAGCAAATGCAAATTCGCCTATCTGGCAATTACCGCTTAGAGATTTATAGAGACAATAATAGATCCCAAGCTGTTCTGAGTGCTCAATTCTCAGTAACTGAAGAACTAATACCAACAAGGACAACTATAAAGACCATAACAGATATAGACTATAGAGATAAGCATCAACAACTAGAGATACTTCTGAACACCAAAAACTACGAAATTAGAAACCCAAGTGCTGAGATAAAGGTCCGTGTGAGACAAAACTACAGGGAGGACAATCAAATTTGGGTTAGTACTCCATTGTATAGCAACCCTAACGAGATTGTCTTTGCAAGCAATAGAAGTTTAATATTCAAAGCTGGCAATGAGTTTAGGAAATTCGAGATAACAACACATAAATACAATGGAATTGGCACTGAAAACACAAAATACTTCGAGCCATACTACCACACAACTTTAGAGATAAACAAAGATAGATCCTCAAGGCCATACTACTATGATCAAGATCAAGATGGACGATACATTATTCGCACTCTCGATGCAGATGAACAACAAAGTGAAACTGAGGCGCAATACCATGTAGTCCACTTCACTCTCAACCCAGAACAAATACTCCCCAAAGGTGATATCTATATATTAGGTGAATTCTCTGGATATAGACTTGATGAAAGATGTAAGATGCAATATTCAATTGAAAGAAATCAATATGAGGCTTCACTACTTCTAAAGCAAGGTCACTACAACTTTATGTACCTACATCTCCCACATGGAGAGAAGAGTGCAAACACCCTAACGATTGAAGGCGATTTTCATGAAACACAAAACTGCTATCTAATTGAAATATTTCACAGACCGATGGGATATAGATATGATAGACTTATTTCTACTACTATAATAAGATAGGGAGCCACTTTTGGCCCCCTATACTCTTATTGATAAATCTATTTTCTTTTAAAGCTATGTGTGAAGTCCCATACTAAACCTGTATGAAGCATATCACTATCTTTACCATCAAATTGAGTACCATACTTACCATTTGATCTATCAAAACAGTGAGCATATACGATATGAAGTGTTACGCCATACTTTGGGAATAACCTATATCTTAGTTGAGCAGAAGCTGTCAACTCATTTGCTACAACATCCCCACTATCGCTCAATTTTCGGCCATCTAGCGCGCCCTTAACTCCAAGTAAGAACCTATCACCCGGAAAAATATATTCAGCAAACCCGACCAATGAGCGCTCAGTAGTTCTAGCTTGTATCGATCCATCATCTTGAGCAAGACCACTATAATATCGCATTGAATTTTGCCTAAATAGATCTAACTCAAACTTAAGCCTTCTAAAGTTAAACTGATGACCTAACATTACGGAGTGTAAAAGTTCACCCTCTCCAGCATTAGTAAGCATATATGAGTAGTTTGTTCTAAAAAACCCACTAAAGAAATCTGCCCCCCAATTCACTGTACTATTCCATGCACTTTTATAACCCTCAACCTGAAAATTAGAATTAGTAACCTTTGTTACTTGAGCGGCAAAACGATGGATCCCCTCACTATACCTTACTGAAGCTCCAGTTTGAAATAGCTGTACTGAATTAAGAAAGAGAGAATAGTGGAATACATGTGCTGGGTTATAACAGAATTCACTACCTCCCATCGTCATCATCTGTTTTCCAAGCGTGAAGCTAAGTTTACTATTTGCTTTAATCTGTATCTGCGCCATAGGAGTTGAAAGAGGAACGCCGTCTGACTGTATCTCTGTAGACCAATCAAATCTTTGACGTATTAAAAAACTGATATGCTTACCCAGATCACCAGAAAGATCAATCATAGCAGGCTTTAGTCTAAAGTTAGAAACCAAATCTTCTCCCCTATCAGCTTCTGCTCTAAACTCCGTACGCATGAGTGCTCGAACCTTAATATTAGAAAACTTAGGTAATTCATCTATCGATGACTCTTTAGTATTTAAAGCAACTGTGTCACAAGGAGAAGATGCATTTGAGGCTGAAAGACTGTAACTTAATAAAAAGAAGGCAACAAAGGCCAGACATAGACGACTAAAATTCATTATTCAGGGTATAATATTCTACTTATAATGACACAAAAGTAATCATTTTTAATAAAATCATTAAACTCCATCAACAGTTATACCACTATGAATTGGTAATAAATGCCTAAAAATAGCCACAAATAGCTATTTAAAATAGATGATCTATCAACTACTTTTGTATTATCATTTAACAAAACAGAAAATATACATCCGATGGCACAAAACACACTAAGCATTGTAATGCGCAAACTTCACCGAGATCTAGGATTTCTAGCTGTTGGCCTAACTCTAATCTATGCTCTTAGCGGAATACTTCTTATGTTTAGAGGGTCAGACCTATTAATGAAAGAAGTTAAATATGAAAAACAGCTAGAAGTTGGACTCAACTCAGCAGATCTTGAAAAGGAGATATCATATAGGCGATTTAAAGTTAAATCTGAGAATCAAGATAAAATAATATTCAACGTTGGTGAGTATGACAAAGCAAGTGGTATAGCAATATATCAACTAAACGAGTATATAACACCATTCAAACAGTTTGTCTCTCTACACAAGATAACCTCAAAGAGTCCTGCTCTTTGGTTCATGGTAGGATATGGATTAATACTATGCTTCCTTGCCATTTCTGGTCTATTTATGTTCAAGACAACCTCACAACAATTCAAACGAGGAGTTATACTTACAACAATAGGAATTATCATTGCTTCAATTTTCTGCTTCTTCTTAGTATAAATACAAAACCTCATATATTATATATCCACTACAGTTACTATAATAATTCCAGAAAAACAGAAGAGCCACCATTAACCCTTTTCAAAAAAGAGATAATGGTGGCTTCGTTATAATAAAAATGCCTAGTGGTAGTATGTATATAAAAAAAAGAGCACAAACTAAAAGTTTGTACTCTTAAGTGCGGATGAAGGGACTCGAACCCCCACGCCTCGCAGCACCAGATCCTAAGTCTGGCGTGGCTACCAATTACACCACATCCGCCGCTCAATTGCACTGCAAATATAGGGCATATATTTTTACTGACCAAATATTATCTAAAAAAAAATCACCAAGAAGATTTAGATAATTGAGATTATGGAGCTGCAAGTTCAAAACTGACAGATTATATAGTTAAAATCATCAAATAAAAATTGTTTACAAGCTAATAATCACTATGTTTGTAACAGAATTAAACAAAACTATTAAATAAATAAAAATGAAAAGAGTAACACTTATATTATCCATACTTTCACTAGCAACACTGTTTTTACATTCATGTCAATCTCCAGCACCGAGCAAACCAACGATTGCTGTAACAATTCTTCCACAGAAATACTTTGCTGAAGCAATAGGAGGAGATATTTTTGATATATTCTGCGTTGTTCCTCAAGGCAGCAGCCCTGAATCATTCGACCCATCCCCTTCACTTATTTTGCAATTAGGGAAAAGTATAGGTTATCTACAAGTTGGTCAGTTAGGATTCGAGCTAGCTTGGATGAACAAAATCAAACAAAACAATCCCAATCTTGAGATTTTCACGCTTGATAAATCAATCACTCCAATTATTGGCGGACATGCTTGCAACGACCCAGAACACAACCACGAGCATAGTGAAGGCGTAGACCCACACTATTGGAGCTCCCCTAAGGCTGCTAGACAGATGGCCATAAATATCTGTGAGGCGTTCATCAAATTAAAACCAGAATTCGAGCAGACATTCAACGAAAATCTTGAAACTCTTCTTTTAGAGATAGATCAAACAGACCAATTATTTGCTAACACCGTAGCAAATCTAGATAACAGAACTTTTATGATTTACCACCCATCATTAGCTTATATTGCTCGAGACTACAACCTCGAACAAATAGCTATAGAAGATAATGGAAAGGAACCTACCCCATCCCATTTAAAGGAACTAATAGATAGAGCACGAAGAGACTCGGTAAAAGTGATATTCATACAACAGGAATTCGATATTAAGAATGCAGAAATAGTAGCTAAGGAGAGTGGAGCTAAAGTTATACAGATAGATCCTCTTTCATTCAATTGGAGCGAAGAGACTGTGAAAATAGCTAAATCTATAGCTTATGGAGAGTAAACAGATAGAGATAAAAAACCTATATGCTGGTTATGATGATGAAGTTGTTCTTGAGAATGTAAATCTTACGATTAAAAATTGCGACTTCTTAGGAATCATTGGACCAAATGGAGGAGGAAAAACGACTCTGCTAAAAAACATTATCGGATTAAACAAACCTATATCTGGTGATATAAAATACTTCAGAGATGGAGAGCCTGTAGATAGTATAAATTTCGGCTATCTTCCTCAAACGAATACTATAGACAAACATTTCCCGATTACAGTTTCAGAAGTTGTTCTCTCTGGGCTTAAACCTATTAATTCCCTAAGAGCATCATACTCAAATGAGCAACACGAAAAGGTCAACCATACACTAAATAAAATAGGAATATTTGAGAAGAGGAATAGTCCTATCGGTGGATTATCTGGAGGACAACTTCAACGAGCTCTTTTAGGAAGAGCCATAATATCTAAACCTGAGTTACTAATTCTAGATGAGCCAAATTCATATCTTGATAGAGAATTTGAAACACGACTATACGAAATCCTTCAAGAGATAAATCTTGAAAGCACTATAATTATGGTCTCACATAATATAACCACAGTCTGTTCTGTAGCTCGAAGCTTAGCTTGTGTTAATCACAAACTACACTATCATCCATCTGCACAAATATCACACGACTGCATCTATGAGACACTTAGATAGCAATATGACAACAAAATAGTGAAATAAAACGAGAATACTCCAAATTTTGTAGTAATTTTCCTTCGCTTTTGCTTGTCTCTCAAAAGACATTTCATTACGTTTGTGCTTGATCATAGAATCAAAACATAAATTGAAACCTATCAAACCGCATACTAATTATGGCTATTAAGTGCATTGGAATTCTTACATCAGGAGGAGATGCTCCTGGAATGAATGCTGCTATCAGAGCAGTAACACGTGCTGCAATCTACAACGGAATTGAGGTTAAGGCAATCTATCGTGGATACAAGGGACTAATCACAGGTGAAATTGTCCCCTTTAAAACCCAAAATGTGAGTAACATTATACAACATGGCGGAACCATACTAAAGACTGCCAGATGTAAAGAGTTTATGACACCAGAGGGTAGACAAATAGCCTTTGATAGAATTCAACAAGAGGGCATAGATGCTCTTGTTGTTATTGGAGGAGATGGTTCACTAACGGGTGCTCGTATTTTTGCTGAAGAACACAATTTCCCTATAGTGGGTCTACCTGGAACTATTGACAACGATCTCTTTGGTACTGATTCAACTATTGGATACGACACTGCCCTTAACACAATAATGGAAGCAGTTGATAAAATCAGAGACACTGCCAACTCTCACGACAGACTTTTCTTTATTGAAGTGATGGGACGCGAGAGCGGATTTCTTGCCCTAAACGGAGCCATCGCCTCTGGTGCTGAAGCTGCCATCATACCTGAGATGACCACAGAGACTGACCAATTAGCTGAACTTATACAGAATGGTTTCCGTAAATCAAAGAATAGTTCTATTGTTCTTGTAGCAGAGAGCGAGCTAACGGGTGGGGCTTTCGGTCTGGCTGAGCGAGTAAAAAAAGAGTACCCACAATACGATGTACGTGTATCAATACTTGGACACCTTCAACGTGGAGGATCCCCAACGGCTCAAGATAGAATTTTAGCCTCTAGAATGGGGGCTGCATCTATCGACGCACTTCTAGAGGGGCAACGAAACGTAATGATAGGAATACAAGACGACCAAATCGTCTATGTACCATTCAACAAAGCTATCAAGAACGAAAAAGATATTAATCGTGATCTCCAAAACACGCTTCGAATTCTATCTACATAGTCTAATTTAGAAGACTACATAGATATATTTTATAAAACATTGAGGGTAGTGGTCGGATATTCTTTTATTCCACCACTACCCTCAATGTTTTATTTATTAGTATTCAGAGAGATAGCTTTTTTATTTAAAAAAACTAGTGATAAAGCTTGCAGATTCAATAATTATAGCCTACTTTTGTACTGTAATCAAACGCGAAAGTAGCTCAGTTGGTAGAGCATAACCTTGCCAAGGTTAGGGTCGCGGGTTCGAGTCCCGTCTTTCGCTCAAGGTCTGCCCGGATGGTGAAATGGTAGACACACAGGACTTAA
>JBOFUP010000078.1:0-26813 GCA_051652645.1 Bacteroidales bacterium | reverse complement strand
TGAGCGATATTGTTTATGAGCATTATTTACTATGTGTTTGCCCCGTTCAATACAAAGAATATGAGAGGTTATTGTTTTGCCAGATTCTATATTGTAAATATTTATGACATTATGCACATTCTCTACAAAGACTGTAGTACCTATACCTTGATATGTTCCTGTAGGCAAAGAATAGTAATTACTCCTGAAATTAATTGTGTTATCCTTTTTGACATGATATTCATGCATCTTCTCCTCTTTTATAGTAGGTGTTCCTACATATGGTAGCAAGTATGGTATTTCTTGTTTAAATGCTTCTGTAGGTATATCTAATGTCGTGGCATGTTTCTTACCATTTCCAGTTCGAGAGAGCCAAGATCTACCCTCTTGATTTAGTATTGTAATATTCTTAAATGACCTACCTTTAAGAATATTGTTCTTTACACACTTAACTACATTTTCAATCTTACCTTTTGATTATGGATCTGTTTCCTACAAAAGCTCACCTTAAATCCGTTCTGATTAACGATAGTTTTAAAAGCTGAGGTAAGAATATAATCCTCAAGATTTTCGCTATGTATCAATATCTTATCTTGATCATAAATGATTTTACGTGGAATTCCTCCGAAGTATTCAAAGTCAAGTTCGTGAGCATAAATAGTAGTTTTAGTCGTAAATGGAGTTTGCTGGAAATATATAAACTTGCATCTTGATCTACAGAATACCATAGCAAAGAAATATACTTTTATGTATCTCCCATGATCATCTTTCATATACCTCTCCCCAAAATCAACTTGAGCATATTTCCCGAATGGAGTCTCTGGAATCTTGTCATACTTGCGAGATAAATCTTCTTCTGATTTAGGGATATTATACTTACATCTTATGCGACGAACATAATTATAAACGGTTTTGGGATTTATGTTCGGAAAATCATCGTATACTTCTTTTAATCTATCATGTATCTGTGCCGATGACAAATACGGATGAGACTTTAACCTAGAGTGTATAAATGGCTCATAAATATCAATCTTGTAATTAAACACTCGCTTGTAACTGTTACTAGAAAGAAACTCATCTTCGTTCATATCAAGATACCGCTTAATAGTGCTTCTATGAAGATTTAGTTCTTTAGATATTTGACTTACGCATTGCTTTTCTGCTGATAATTCTTTAACTTTGTACCACTTTAGGATTTTTGATTTAAAATCTTACTCTCTAGAGTTCCCATCTTATTTTTCTTTTAGCGAAGATCAAAGATGGGAACTTTTTTTTATGCACTAAAATGTCGCTTTTACTTTGCCATTTTTTGACGGTTCAAAGTTACCGATTACACATGCTTTAAAAGATCTGATTTTAACATTAAAAGATTCAGCAAATGCATTGGTAGCTCTATTGATATAGAAGTATAGTATTTGCGCACTATTCTCAGATAGCGTTTTTCCTACAACATTAAAACTCTTAGTTCCTATATACTCCACTTTATTACACCACTGTGCTAGTGAGAGTCTAGCTACTTCCTTTTTTCTGTTTTTATTGAATATCTGTCGTAGGGTATGAGTTTAAGGAGTGAACTTCTTTTATGTCAGTATACGTCTCAAAAAGTGTTTGAGCTCTTTTTTTCTGAGATATTGTTCAATTCTCCTGGAATTTAAATATCAGCGATCAGCATCTTACCAATAATTGTTTAGCGATATCACCATTCTCATAAAAATTAAAGAGTGTATTCTATTCCATGCTCTCTTGCTCGTAATTCATTAGTCAGCCTTGATTTCATCCCATCTATGAGCAATACGCATCTTCTGAAGTGCATCACAAGCAAGTTTCTGCATATGAAAACAATCTATTGTCCTTATTGCTTTGTGAAACCTGCGTCTCGCAATAAGATTCATTCTATTGGAGAAATCCATCGTTATTTCTTTGACTTGTACCCTTTTTGTTTATCGTAATTAAGCGTAACGTATTGATAATATCTTCGGATTTAATAACTTGTATAACTGCAATAATACAACCCTTTTTACCTCTGGAGGCTCTATTGGGTACTATGCTATAAAACTATCCATCGTTGATAGAGGTTTTAACTATACATATACTTTCTCCTAAATATCCTAGATATATAAGCCATTCATCGGTTTGTGATAATTCAGACCAATATCTATAGCCGCTTAACTGTTCTTTATACTGTTTTTTATACTGTTTTTTAAATGTATCTCCATTGATGTGATAATAATTTTCAAGCGAACTGGATGTCGTAGGTATGATCTCCATACACCTCTTTAAAAAGAGCCTCAAACTTCTAAGAGTAGTGGAGACCTTTGGCTTTAAGGCCTTATAATGGGACTGTACATGATTTATTGGTAGCCATATTAAACCAACGCCTTCTGCGTACAATGAGGTCAACTCCTTTATCACGTATAGGGAAATCTTAAATTGTTATGGTATAAGTGAATCCCTTAGACTCAATATCAGAATCCAACATGAGTGAAGGATCTGTAATCTCGTCAAGATAAATGCTAATATCGCTTTTATCGTATTATCGTAATTTTTATGTATATCGGAAGGTAAAACTACCTGGGCTAGGAGTAATAGTGCCTTTGTGTCTATGATGCAAAGGTAATCTGATAAAGTTTACTCTCCATTGTATATCGGGAGAGCCCAGATCCAGTTTTCCGGCTCTGCGGATTTTTCAGGTTGTTGAATTTATTTTTATGCTTACCTTTGGAGTATGAAAACCGATAATATTCTCCGCGATATCCTTCCATCAGTTTTAATCGACAATTTTGATATTCTCAAACATGAAAAGAGTGATAGTCAGTTTGATATTTGGCTTAATGAGAAGAAAGTCCAGTTAGAAGAGGACAAATACAATCCCAATATCATATCACATGGCTTTACCTCTTACCGAACAATACAGGATTACCCCATAAGAGGTAGAGCTTGTTACCTTCACGTATGCAAGCGCAAATGGCTTAACCGGACTACTGGAGAAATATTCACTTATAAATGGGACTTATCTGAGCACGACAAAAGTAAGCTTAACGCTGAGTTTGTCGCTTTTTTAAAAGAAGGCTATTGATAACACTCCCGTTAGCATATCTACGCTAGCATCACACAATTGCCTCAACGGACAAACATTTCGCAAACAATACAAGGAGATCTTCAGCGGTTACCGCAGTTGGTCTCAATTGAATCATGCAGAAGAGTATCTATTATTTCCCAATAATCTTGGGGACAATCTTAGCCTTGATGAGACATGTCTTAGTAATGGGGATGTATATACTATACTAACCAATAAATCCGCACATGGTCGCAAGGGTGCTATTGTAGCAATGGTGAGGGGTGTTTCATCGGATATTGTCAGCTCCATATTCAAACGTCTGCCACACAAAGGACGTATTGGAGTAAGAACCATTACAACAGACCTTTCCTCGGCTATGATGCTTACGGCAAGAAGGTGTTTTCCAGCCACTAAACTTATAAATGATAGATTTCATGTACAGAAACTTATATCGGAGGCTATTGATCAAATACGAATCCGTCTAAGATGGCAAATACTAGATCAAGAGAACAAGAAGATAAAGGAGCATCAACTCAAGAGAAAAGAGGCTAAGACAAAACAAGAACGTGAAAAAATAGGCGGATGGTTGCCCATACGAATGGCTAATGGTGAAACGATGCCGCAGATAATGGCCAAGAGTAAACATATAATATTCAAAAACAAATCAAAGTGGAATAGTCAACAAACTGATAGAGCAAAAATTCTATTTGAGCAATTCCCTGTGCTGGAAAATGCCTATGGTTTGTCAATGAGGCTTACAGAAATATTCAACAAGAAAATAAAGCCAGATGTAGCAAAGTTACATCTGGCTAAATGGTATAATGATGTTGAAGCGTTCAACGAGCAAGGTCTTAATAAGGTTTTAGAGACATTTGAAAACCACCATACAACAATTATCAACTATTTTGAAGAAAGACTCACTAATGCATCTGCTGAATCATTTAATGCTAAAATTAAGGCATTGAGATCTCAGTTTAGAGGGGTTGGGGATATAAAGTTCTTCATGTATAGACTAACAAAGCTATATGCATAAAATAAATCGTATCAACTGAGTTTATCCGCAGAGCCCCAGTTTTCCCTCTATGCATAAACTTGTACTTATAAAAAAAGAGAGTAGAAACAATATTGTTTCTACTCTCTTTGTGCGGATGAAGGGACTCGAACCCCCACGCCTCGCAGCACCAGATCCTAAGTCTGGCGTGGCTACCAATTACACCACATCCGCGTCATTAATACGATACAAAGGTACTGTTTTTTTTCTTATCTCCAAATTTTATGTGAGTTTTTTTTATTGCTATTTTAGTAGATGTTGATTATTATACAATTACAAATGACTATATGTCTTTAAATACAGTAGGATAATCAACAACTCTAACTATTTATTTAAACAATAAAGCAATAAGATATTTTTTCTGTTATTAATATCTACTATAAATACAACACATTATTAATATCATGTTTGAAATTGGAAGTTACTATGATATTTAGATAACTTCTATCAATCTCTTTAAGTCAATAATTAGATTAAGTCTTCAAGATCTTCTAACTATGTTCAGATTGATGATAAATATCTACCCTAAGATAAAGTACTAGATCTTTTATAGTCCGCTTCTGTTCAATAACCCACACAAGCGGACTATTCTCTTAGACATGCAAATTTTGTTTGTAGACTTTCAATCGACTCGAATTCGTTTAGTTTATACTGCAGTTATTTTATCATCTATCACCAGACTTTGATTGATGTTTTTTTCTACTTAGTGTTATCCCTTTTTGTCATTTTATGAATTGAATGATCAATTAGGTAGACATGAAGGTTATATTGGTTAGAGATTAATTACCACAGAATATCAGTAGTCTCTTGCTCTATATATTACGATTTACAGAATTGTGACATTATATAATTGGTTGATCTAATAGCATTATAGTTTTGTCATAGTTAGAACCCAGGATATACCTAAAGTCCATCATATATAATAGAGAATGATATTTTATCTTGATAAACTATATATCCTAGCATTTTGTACTACTACTTTCAACTAAATCACTCGCTGTTTTATTTACACTTTATGCTCGATAACACTTTTTACTAACATAGATTCCTTTGGTGTTTATTTTTGTTTTTTTGCTTTCTTTGCAAAGTTGATTTGTTTGGTATTTATTTTTAACACTTAATAATTTGTCTCATGAAGGTATATCAATCTAGCGAAATTAAGAATATCTCTATTATTGGAGGGAGTGGAGTTGGAAAGACAACTTTGTCAGAAAGTATGTTATTTGAGTCAGATATTATTAAAAGAAGAGGTAATATTGATACTAAGAATACAGTTTGTGACTATTTTCCAGTAGAGCAAGAATATGGCTACTCTGTCTTTAGTACAGTCTTTCAATTAGAATGGTTAGGTAGAAAGTTGAATTTTATTGATTGCCCTGGTGCTGATGATTTTATTGGAGGTGTGATTACTGCATTAAATGTTACTGATACAGCTTTATTGGTGATGAATGCAGAATGGGGTGTTGATGTAGGAACACAAACGAAGTTTAGGTATGCACAGAAATTAAATAAGCCAATTGTATTTGTTCTGAATCAAATTGATTCAGAAAAAGCAGATTATGATAGTACCATATTAGGATTAAAAGAGCTCTATGGTACTAAGATTTCAGTTGTGCAATATCCTCTTAGTGTAGGCCCAGATTTTGAGGCATTAATAGATGTTCTTACAATGAAGATGTATAGGTGGAATAAAGACGGTGGAGTACCTACTGTTTCTGAAATTCCAGACAGTGAGAGGGAGAGAGCAGAAGATTTACATCAAAAGTTAGTTGAGGCTGCAGCAGAAAATGATGAAGCTCTGATGGAAAAATTCTTTGATCAGGGAACCTTAACAGAGGATGAGATGAGGCATGGTATTCATCTTGGATTAATTCACAGATCCATATTTCCAGTTTTCTGTTGTAGTGCCAAGAAGGATATGGGTGTTAGGCGTCTTATGGAGTTCCTGGGTAATGTAGTTCCATTAGTTTCAGAAATGCCACATGTTAAAACCACAACTGAAGAAGATGTATCACCAATTACAGATGGGCCTACAAGTGTGTATGTGTTTAAAACAACAATTGAGCCACATATTGGAGAGGTTTCTTATTTTAAGGTAATGTCAGGAAAAATACATGAAGGAGTTGATTTATTGAATCTAACAAGAGGTTCAAAAGAGAGATTTGCTCAGTTATTTTGTGTAGCTGGCTCTAATAGGAGTAAGGTTGAAGAGCTGCAGGCTGGAGATATCGGAGCGGTTGTAAAACTAAAGGATACCAGGACAGGAAATACTCTTAACCAAAAAGGATGTGAGTGGCAATTTGATTTTATTAAATATCCCGAGCCAAAGTTTAGTAGATCTATTAAGCCACTACAAGAGGGTGATACAGAGAGATTAAGTGAACTGTTGACCCGCATGCATGAGGAAGACCCTACGATAATAGTAGAACACTCGAAAGAACTAAAGCAGCTAATCGTTCATGGGCAAGGGGAATTCCATTTAAAAACATTAAAGTGGAGGCTTGCTAATAATGAGAAGATGCAAGTTGTATTTTCAGAGCCGAGGATACCTTATAGAGAAACAATTACAAAAGCATCAAGGTCAGACTATAGACATAAGAAGCAATCAGGAGGTGCCGGTCAATTTGGCGAAGTACATATGATTGTCGAGCCATATGTTGATGGAGTGCCAATGAGAGATGTTTATAAATTTAATGGGCAGGAGTTTAAGATTAATGCCAGAGATACCCAAGAGTTATCTCTCGATTGGGGAGGTAAATTGTTTTTTGTTAATAGTATAGTAGGTGGTGCTATTGATACTAGATTTATCCCCGCTATATTAAAAGGTGTAATGGATAGAATGGAACAAGGTCCATTGACGGGTTCATATGCAAGAGATGTCAGGGTTATTGTTTATGATGGTAAGATGCACCCAGTAGACTCAAATGAGATATCTTTCAGATTAGCTGGGCGAAATGCATTCAGTCAAGCATTCAAGGAGGCCGGTCCAAAAGTCTTGGAGCCAATATATGATGTTGCTGTTTTTGTCCCTTCAGATAAAATGGGTGATGTTATGAGTGATCTTCAAGGCCGTAGAGCAGTAATAATGGGCATGGATAGTGAAGGAGGATTTGAGAAAATTATGGCAAGAGTTCCATTAAAGGAAATGTATAGTTACTCAACATCATTAAGTTCTATCACTGGTGGAAGGGCATCCTTTAATATGAGGTTCTCTTCTTACGAATTAGTTAATGGCGATATTCAAGACAAACTATTAAAAGAATATGAAGCACAAGTAGTGGCAGAGTAACTAAGATCTTAATTTGTGTTTAATATTAGTGTTAGGCTGTTTACGCATAATTGAGACTTATTTCTATTTTTGACAAACTATAGGATATAGCATATTTGTAAAATCTAAAGTGCTTAACTAATACGAAATCTAATTTTTTTTATTTGTTTGAAATCTAGGTCATATTAATTTGGGATAGAAACTCAATATTAATATGACCTAATCTATAGTATAGAGAATAAATGATTTAGACTTGTTTTAGGACTCGTTTTGTACAAGTAACCATATAGATTGTTCTGGCCAAATCAATAAATAAAATCTATTATTAATCAGAAAGTTGTTCCAAAACACAGTGTATACCAATTTAATTAAGGGTTGCAATGTAAAATAATGGTATTTCTTTTGTGATTAACATAGTATTTGTTAAATTTGCTCCGAGCTTTTGTGTGAATGTTTTTTATTTTAGGTAAACAATTGATGGAGTTGTTTGTTTATAAAACAAAAGCAATTATAAATATAGGCTCAAATTGAGATATGAAATACTAATATGTAACAAAACTGTATGAAGAAATCTACTATTTGGTCTCTTATCTTGGTTCTTGTTGCCACTTTTGTAGGACTTCTTTCTTTGCAAATAAACTATCTGGAGGAGATAGTCCAAATGCGTAATGAGCAGTTTTCAGAAGCAGTAAAGAGAAGTTTGTACCAAGTTACAAGAGGCTTAGAGACCGAAGAGACAAAGCGATATCTTGAGGATGATTTAAGAAAAAATCCAGAATCTATATACTATGCAAATATTTCGAAGCTAAACTCTACTGAATCATTAGCAGCACTTGAGAATAGTAAAGGAGTTAAATTAGATTCAAGTTCTATCGGTAAGCTAGATAAAATCTATGGGTCAGTAAAACCCAATATATATATATCAAATCAGCATGGTAAAAATACTATTCAACAAACTACTTCAGAGCTACAGAAGGCACTAAAAGGGAGATATCTATACCAACGAGAGGTTTTAGACTATTTAATACTAGACCTGCTTTCTTCAGCCGGTGTAAAACCTTTGGAGGAGAGGATCAACTTTTATCAATTGAAGGAGTTCCTCCGTGCGGAGCTTCTGAATAATGGATTGAACCTTCTTTTTGAGTTTGCAGTAGTTGATAGAGATAGTAGAATAATTTATAGAACATCTGGTTATAATCCCAGTAATAGAGATGAGGTATTCTCAAGGATAATATTCCCCAATGATCCTCCAAGCAAGTATAGTTATCTTAAGGTATACTTTTCTGCTAAAAGAGACTATATTTTAGAATCAGTTAGATTCATGGTACCGTCATTTATTTTCACAGGAGTACTACTTCTGACATTTATTTTCACTATTTACTCAGTCATTCGACAGAAGAAGCTGAATGAAATGAGAAATGATTTCATAAATAATATGACACATGAATTTAAGACTCCTGTATCTACAATTTCTCTAGCTGCACAGATGTTGAAAGATCCAGCTGTTGGAAAGAGTAGTGCCCTATTTCAACATATAGCAACAGTTATCAATGATGAGACAAAGCGATTGAGCTTTCAAGTAGATAAAGTCTTGCAAATGTCTTTATTTGATAAGCAAAAAGCTTCATTGAAGCTAAAAGAGATGAATCTATCAAATCTTATTACAGGAGTAGTAAGTACATTCAATCTAAAAGTTGAGCAATTTGGAGGATCTATAACTATGGACCTTCAAGCCACAGAGGACATGGTCTACATTGATGAGATGCACTTTACAAATGTAGTTTTCAACCTTATGGACAATGCTGTAAAATATAGTAAGCCTGAAATCCCAATACAGCTTAAAATATCTACGCGAAATGAAGCAGATAAGATAGTTGTTGTCATTGAGGATAATGGTATAGGAATAAATAAAGAAAACATGAAGAAGGTTTTCGAGAGGTTCTATCGTGTACCAACAGGCAATGTTCACAATGTTAAGGGATTTGGCCTTGGTTTGGCATATGTTAAGAAGATTATTACAGATCATAAAGGCACCATTCGAGTAGAAAGCGAGTGGGGTATTGGTACTAAATTTATTATTACACTATCAACAATAAAGCAATAATTATGGAAGAAAAATTGAGCGTACTCCTATGCGAAGATGATGAGAATCTTGGCATGTTGTTAAGAGAGTATTTACAAGCAAAGGGATATATCGTAGACTTGCAAGCAGATGGCGAAGCAGGATTGCGTGCATTCCAAAAGAATAAATATGATCTTTGCATCTTTGATGTTATGATGCCTAAGAAAGATGGTTTTACTCTTGCACAAGAGATCAGATCAACTAACTCTGAGATACCTATCGTATTCCTTACAGCAAAAGCCTTGAAAGAGGATGTTTTGGAAGGTTTCAAGATTGGTGCAGATGACTACATCACAAAGCCATTTTCAATGGAAGAGCTAATCTTCCGTATTGAGGCTATCATTCGTCGTGTTAAAGGTAAGAAGATGAAGGAAGTTCAATTCTACAAAATTGGCAAATTTACCTTTGATACACAAAAGCAGTTGTTGACTATTGGCGAGAAAGCAACAAAGTTGACTACGAAAGAGTCAGAGCTTCTTAGCCTTCTTTGCATTCACATGAATGAGATTCTTGAGCGCAACTATGCGTTGAAGACAATCTGGATTGATGATAACTACTTTAATGCAAGAAGTATGGATGTTTACATCACAAAACTTCGTAAACTGCTTAAAGACGACTCTGATATTGAGATTATCAATGTTCACGGTAAAGGATATAAACTTATTGCACCTGAATTAGAGGCGTAATTTGTTATCAAATACCAAAAAAGAGGGGCTGCTAACTAGCAGCCCCTCTTTTTTGGTATTTTTGTAGTTCAATATAAATGATCACATCCAATATGTATATATCAGAATTAATAAAGGCAGTAACAACAAATGCACCTATCGAGGATATAAATAAGTTGCTAGCCAATGGTATTTCGCCTAATGAAATAGACCAAGAGGGGTGGGCATCAATTCATTTTGCAGTTGAGAATGGAGATATAGAATTGACAAAACTCTTGATTCAAAACGGTGCAGATGTAAATGTTCGTACACTCTCAGGCTATACCCCGTTCCATATAATGATAGAGACAGGCACATATACACTCGAACTAGCCACTTTACTTATTCAATCAGGAGCCCACGTAGGTCAAGAGATCCACAAAGCACTTTACCTGCAAGAGTTTAAGCTTGTAGAAGAAATTATATCATCAGGAGTCTCAATTGATACACCAGACGATTTTGGTAATAGAATCCTTCATAATGCCATAGCATTAAAGTGCGATGAGTTTATTTCAAGGATAATAAACCTAGGGGCATCTTTAGAGGTTGCAGATCATTATGATACTCGACCAATTCATGCAGCCTCGGCAGACGCCCATCTTTATTCACTTCAGCTATTGATTCAGAGGGGTGCTTCACTTGAGGCACGAGATTATAATGGAAGGACAGCAATCATATTTGCTGCAGGAAATGCTTTCTTCGAAGGAGTTGAACTACTTATTAAGTCAGGAGCTAATATTGATGTTCAAGATAATTTCGGTAATACCCCACTACACTATGCTTTTGAAAATTCAGAGGAGGATATCGCTAGGCTATTAATCTCCAATGGAGCGAATACCAATATTCGTAATATTGAAGGCAAGCTACCAATTGATCTATATATATTAGGCTAGAGGATTAACCTCTAGCCTAATATCTTCAAGCAACTATAAGTTGTATAAACAACTCTATTATCACTCCTATATCTCTAGCCTAACCTTTTTCACTCCAGCAATTCTTCTTATTTTATCAAGAGTATCAATGTAGTTTGTTTCACTCTTAATATATACGTGCATGCTTATACAAGCACAATTCTCAGCTATATCTACCACCAATCCAAGTTGTTGAGACTCAATATCCTCTTTCCTTAATATACTAAGTATACTCTCATTATCAACCACTATCCCCTCAATCTCAACGACCAATGTTCTTGGCAACCATTCAATTCTTGTTTTCTTCTCAAATTTCTCCAAGTTAACCAATATAAATAGTATTACCATAGTCCCAAAAACAGCTTCAATGTACATACCTGATCCCACACCAAGCCCTACGGCCGACATAGCCCATATGCTAGAGGCTGTAGTCATCCCCCTGATGTTTCCGCCACTCTGAATAATAGCACCAGCACCAAGAAAACCTATTCCTGAAACAACTTGAGCTGCAATACGACCAACATCACCCCCATACTCAAGGCCAATTCTTATAGATACAAGCATCATCAAAGTAGTACCAGTTGTTATCATTGCAAATGTTCTGAAGCCAGCAGACTGTTTACGATGTTGTCTCTCCATACCAACAATAGCGCCAAGTATTAAACTCGTTACAAGCCTCAGCAGGGTTGTCTCTATAGTTAGCTCTTCGCTCATTAGGCTATTCTTAATCCATTCCACCATATTATTTATCATTATCTTAAATATGGTAAACAAAAAAATAGTCTATAGAGTTTCAAACTCTATAGACTATTTCTATATATCTAGTTAAATAATACCCAACTGCTTAAAGCACTTCTCAATCTTGCTAACAGCAAAATCTATCTGCTCCCTCGAGTGAGTAGCCATCAAAGATATTCTTATCAATGTGTCTTGCGGAGCCACTGCAGGCGAGATAACAGGATTAACAAAAATCCCCTCGTCGAAAAGTGCTCTAGTAACCATAAATGTTTTATCATTATCACGCACATAAAGTGGTATGATAGGCGTTGATGTGTGGCCAACCTCACAACCAATAGCCTTAAAAGCATTTATAGCATAATGAGTATTATCCCATAGTTTGCTCAATCGCTCAGGTTCACTCTTCATAATCTCCAATGCCGCCATCGCTGCAGCGGTCGAAGCTGGAGTAATACTAGCCGAGAAGATATACGACCTAGAGTTATGTCTGAGCCAATTTGCAGTTACTGAATCACAAGCGATGAAGCCACCTAATGAAGCAAACGATTTGCTAAATGTACCCATTATTAGGTCAACATCATTTGTAACACCAAGTTCGTGGCAAAGCCCTTGCCCTTGGTTGCCAAACACACCCAGAGAGTGAGCCTCATCCACCATAACCGCAGCCTTATACTTGTTTGCTAGAGCAGTGATCTCCTTCAAAGGAGCTGTGTCTCCTTCCATGCTAAAAACACCATCAACAACTATAAGCTTGATTTTATCACTCTCACACTTCTCTAGCACCTTCTCTAGAGAGTTCATGTCATTATGTTTAAACTTCAGTGAATTAGAGAAAGAGAGTCTTCTTCCCTCTATGATAGATGCATGATCCATCTCATCCCAAATAACATAGTCCTGTCTTCCAGTCAGACAAGAAACAACGCCAAGGTTAACCTGAAACCCAGTAGAGTATATAATAGCCTCCTCTTTGCCAACAAATTCCGCTAACTTTCCCTCTAGTTCAAGATGTAAATCCAAAGTTCCATTTAAGAAGCGAGAACCAGCACATCCAGTACCATATTTATTAGTAGCTGCTATTGCGGCCTCTTTTATTTTAGGGTGATTTGTTAATCCTAGATAGCTATTTGATCCAAACATCAAGACTTTTTTGCCGTTCATCAGAACTTCTGTATCTTGATCGCTTTCGATTTGTCTAAAATATGGGTATACCCCCATTGCTTTTGCCTTCTGAGGCACATCGTACTGGGATAGTTTTTGCTGTAATAATTTCATATTCTTAATGTAATATGCGTATGATTTGGCATACTTTGTATTGTGTATCTGCAATAGACTACTTAATATTGCAAGCAAAAGTAAGCAAATATTTCAAATCTTACGCCGAGAGTGTGAAAAAAGCGCATATAAAGATTAATAATGTATACAAACGTACTATATTTACTACTAATACAAACAAAACAAGGATGACACCAAAATACCTCTTCATCATTAATCCCATCTCTGGCACTAAGTCTAAGGTGAGTATCCCGGAGACTATACAAAGCATATTTGCAGAAGAGGAGATTGAGATAGTCTTTACAGAATATTCAGGCCATGCAAGTAAGCTAGCTGAGGAGGCCCTCAAAAGAGATATTCCTGCTGTAATTGCAATAGGAGGTGATGGTACGATAAATGAAGTAGCTCGCTCACTAGTTAAAACAGAAGCCACCCTAGGGATTATACCCATAGGCTCGGGAAATGGGTTAGCACGAGAACTAGGAATTCCACTCAATATCAAGAGTGCCCTTTCACTAATCAAAAAATCAAACACAAGAAAGATAGACTACGGTCTAGCCAATGGTCTGCCTTTCTTTTGTACCTTTGGTGTAGGATTTGATGCAAGAGTAAGCTATAAGTTTGCTAAGGGCAAGAATCGTGGCGGACTCAACTATATACGAAATGTTATCACCGAATTCCTCAGTTATGAGCCAGAGACCTATCAGATATTAATGGACAATGACCAAGTAAATGAAAAGGCCTTCCTCGTAACAGTTGCCAATGCCTCACAGTGGGGTAATAATGCATTCATAGCTCCAGGAGCAGATATGAGTGATGGACTAATGAATATCACTATTCTAAAACCATTCACATATATAGATATCCCCAACCTAGCACTTCAACTCTTCACACGATTGATAGAGATGAATAGCCATATAGCATCCTATAAGCGACATCACCTAACAATTCTCAGAGAAAAACAAGGCGTGATACATCTTGATGGCGAACCAATGATGATGGGAAAAGAGATACACATAACTACCCATCCATCTGGATTGAAGCTATTCGTACCCGTCAAACCACACACTATTGAGGAGAGAATACATAGCCTTGTCGAACAACTAGTAAATGAATTTCCATTTTAACACATACAAAATGATCCAAAAAGCACTCTATCTCATTCCCGTTACCCTAGGAGAGACGCCCCATGAGCAGGTATTGCCAGAGATAAATAGAGAGATTGTACGAGCTATAAAGCACTTCATCGTAGAGGATATTCGCTCAGCTCGTCGCTTCCTCAAGAGAGCAGACCGTGAGATTGAAATTGAAAGCCTTACATTCTTTGAACTCAATCAACACACATCTCCAGAGGCAATATCAGGCTACCTCAAACCACTTGAACAATCTTTGCCAATAGGCATAATTTCAGAGGCGGGATGTCCTGCTATTGCCGATCCTGGTGCAGACGTTGTTGCTATTGCTCAAAGAAGAGGCTTTAAAGTTGTTCCCCTTGTTGGTCCATCCTCAATACTAATGTCGCTCATGGCATCAGGATTCAATGGTCAGAGCTTTGCCTTCCAAGGCTATCTTCCTATAGAGACACAAGAGAGAATAAAAAAGATAAAGCAGCTCGAAGCAAGAGTCTATTCAGAAGATCAAACACAGATTTTCATCGAAACGCCCTATAGAAACCAAAAGATGCTCGAGGAGATAATCAAGCAGTGCCGACCACAAACAAAACTATGCGTGGCTATAAACATCACATGCGAGGATGAATCCATACGTACATTATCCATACAAGAGTGGGCTAAACAGATCCCGCAACTCGGAAAAAGACCTTGTATATTCTTACTTTATAAGTAAGGAGTCAAGAGGATTGAACCACCATACATTCGCTTTTGTTATACATAGGCTATAAATAGTGAAAAAACAGCCATCATTAGAGCTTTTTTTTATACTTTCGCGCGCTAAACTCTTTTCTAAAATAGGGTAAACTCCATATTAGATAGAGCAACTCAGTTAAATTGAATTTCTAACCAACACAGCACTAACAAGAGATGAGAAAATGGAGTGTTGAGGATTCGGCCGAACTCTACAATATTAAAGGGTGGGGGCTGAAGTACTTTTCTATTAATAAAAAGGGACATATACAGGTTACCCCTCGTGAGGACGGAGTGCCAGTAGATTTAAAAGATCTTATGGATGAGCTACAACTAAGAGATGTTGAAGCTCCTGTCCTTTTACGTTTCCCAGACATCTTGGACAATAGGATTGAGAAGATCTCAAACTGTTTCAAGGTTGCATCTGAGGAGTATGGATATACGGCGCAGAACTTTATTATTTACCCTATTAAGGTAAACCAAATGCGTCAAGTGGTAGAAGAGATCGTAGATCATGGTAAGAAGTTCAATATCGGCCTCGAAGCTGGTTCTAAGCCAGAGCTACACGCAGTATTGGCTATCAATACAGACTCCGACTCAATGATCATATGCAATGGCTACAAAGACACTGCATACATAGAGCTTGCACTATTGGCTCAGAAGATGGGCAAAAGAATCTATCTCGTTGTTGAGAAACTAAATGAGATGAAAGAGATTATTGCAATCTCTAAAAGATTAAAGATCAAGCCAAATATTGGTATTCGCATCAAGCTGGCTAGCTCAGGAAGCGGAAAGTGGGAAGAATCTGGTGGGGATGTCAGTAAATTTGGTCTAAACTCCAGTGAGCTTCTCGAAGCACTTGAGTTACTTGACAAGAAAGATATGCACGATTGTCTTAAACTGATACACTTCCACATAGGAAGCCAAGTGACAAAGATACGACGCATTAAGAATGCACTTCGCGAAGCATCACAATTCTACGTACAGCTTCGCAAGATGAACTTCGAGATAGACTTTGTTGATATCGGAGGTGGGCTTGGTGTTGATTACGATGGAACAAGATCCTCTATCGGAGAGAGCAGCATGGACTACTCAATACAAGAGTATGTTAATGATTCAATCTATTCTCTCGTAGACGCATGTAAGAAGAATGATATTCCTCAGCCAAATATTATTACTGAATCAGGACGTTCACTAACAGCACATCACTCAATACTAGTATTTGAGGTGATGGAGACAGCAACCCTTCCATCGTGGAAAGATAACGAAGAGCTTCAAGAGGGCGACCATGAGCTAGTAAAAGAGCTTTATCAGCTTTGGGAGCGACTAAACCAACCAAGACTTATTGAGACATGGCACGATGCTCTCCAAATTAGAGAAGAGGCTCTCAATATGTTCAGTCTTGGACTCTTAGATCTTAGGACAAGAGCACAGATAGAGAGACTATTTTGGTCTGTAGCTAGAGAGGTTCATCAGATTGCGGCTAATATCAAGCACTCGCCAGATGAACTAAAATCAATCTCTAAGCTCCTGCCAGACAAGTACTATTGTAACTTCTCTCTATTCCAGTCTCTGCCAGACTCTTGGGCTATTGATCAGATATTCCCTATAATGCCTATTACAAGGCTGAATGAGAAACCAGACAGAACAGCTACTCTACAAGATGTTACTTGTGACTCTGACGGAAAGATAGACAACTTCATATCTACCCGCAACTTCTCATACCACCTTCCAGTGCATGATGTGAAGAAAACTGAGCCATATTACATTGGTGTTTTCCTTGTTGGTGCATACCAAGAGATATTGGGTGACTTACACAATCTCTTTGGCGATACCAATGCAGTACACGTAAGTGTATATCCGGATAAATATGAAATAGATCAAGTTATCGATGGCGAAACCATAGCAGATGTTCTTGAGTATGTTGAATATAACCCTAAGAAGATGGTGCGTAAGGTTGAAACTTGGGTCACTGCCTCTATGAAATCTGGTGTTATCACTCCAGAGGAAGGGCGTGAATTCCTTTCTACTTATCGTTCAGGACTATATGGATACACATATCTTGAGTAAGCAAACAGAGAGAAAGCATCTCTAGAGAATTCTCTAGAAGCCAACAGTTCTTAATATATAAATAGGGTCAACCAGATTCTCCATTTAATGGAATCTGGTTGACCCTATTGTTGTATCTACTCCATTCATTATGACAATCTACCAATATCAATGCCACTAACTACAAAAACTATACAATAAATCTTCAAAAGTACGTACGTATTTAGTTGAAGATACGTACGTACTTTTCTTGAAATACGTACGTGTTTTGCTATAAATACGTACGTATTTTTGGAGATGCACACTTTGGTTTTGTAAGTCCTTAATATGTAGCTGCTTAGTTTGACCCTTTTAGGGCTATAGAGAGGTAGTTTATATAAGGCGGTTAGTATGCTCTTTTTTTAAATTCACATAGCATATAGGATCAATAAATATATACAAATATAGATGGGCCACCTCTGAAATCAGAAGTGGCCCATCTATATTATCTATTTTCTTTTATATCAAAACATCACAACAACTAGAGCATACAAATAAATGCTAGATGACTAAATATCAAGATCTATAACTCTTATATGTTGCAAAGAGCATCTATTGGTGCTCAGGTCTCAACAAGTCATTGACGGTTTTAACTGGATTAAAGGTCTCAATAGGGACCTCAACGAATATGCTATTCCAATCGGACATTGCACCATTCCATAGCCCTGGGAGTTCAAGCGCTTTAAGATCTCGTCCACTCTTGGATTTATATGAAATGAATCCACTCTTAGGATCAACATACTTAGTTAGGTCAAAGCGTTCACCCTTGTAGTCCTTAACAGCACAAACCAAGTCCACTGGATTAAAGTGAGTTGAGCTCTCGAAGATCTCCTTACTGTTTGGGTTGTCAAGATCTATCTGCGAACTCTCTAGTATCTGTAGTGATGAACTTCCATCGCTGTTAAGAGTTATGAATGGACCACCACCAGGTTCGCCAACATTTCTCACCATACCACATACTCTAGTCGGGCGGTTGAACTTCTTATGAAGATAAGCAGCAAGCTCACTATCACAGAGAGAGCTTACGCTATCTAGTTTAGTTGTAAGTTGCAACTCTAGGAATTTAACCATAGAGTTTAGATCCTCGCGAGTGTAGCTGCCTGAATCCAACTTCTTGAGTGAATCAAATATCTTTGACTGAACCTCTACAAGAAGACCAGCTATTACTTGCTTATAGCGAGTGATGATCTCCTTGCGGCTATCAGGAACAACATTGTCTATATTCTTGATGAAGATGATGTCTGCATCTATTTCGTTTAAGTTCTCTATCAATGCCCCATGGCCAGCAGGTCTGAAAAGGAGTTTACCATTTTCTCTGAACGGTTCGTTGTTAAGATCTACAGCAATTGTGTCTGTTGAGCTTTTTTGTTCGGAGTATGCTACGTGGAAGTTTGCATTATACTCTTGGTTGTACTTCTCCAAAGAGTTATCAACAAGTTGTTGAAAAAGCACTCTGTGTTCTGCTGATACAGTGAAATGTATTGATACATTACGCTGAGAATTTGCCGCATACATAGCACCCTCAACAAGATGCTCCTCAACAGGGGTTCTGCTTGAATCTATATACTTATGAAACTCTAGAAGGCCCTTAGGTAAAGCTCCGTAGTTTAATCCCTCGCTGCATAATATAAGTCTAACTACTTCATGCGACTGCCCAGAGTCTATTAGCTCCTTAACATCTTTGCCATACATGCGAGAACAGCAGCTATTAAGAGAGTTGAAGAAAGCAAAGTTTTCTATATTATCGAAGAATGTGCGTTCGAAAGGGGTTGAAGCAGCATCGTTGGGTGTGTCAAGAAATTCATATAGGTTCTTAAACATTCGCGTTGCAGCACCAGATGCCGGGACAAACTTAACTATAGAAGGATTCTTAGATAAGTAACTAGACCAGCTATCTATATATCCATTTTGGTTTTGATCATTGATCTGCATTATACCACATCTTGGAGTTGCGGCCTCTTTTATTTCTATATAAGGAAATCCATAGCGGAAGTACTCAAGTTGCAGCTCTAGCTGCTCTTTAGATATTCCCTTTGATGCTAGTAAGTCAATATCTGCTTTAGTTAACATAGCTTTGATTTAATTTATTCGTCGGATTTATATATTCATTCCAAAAATACAAAAAGTAACTACTCAAACAACCTAAACGACATAAAAAAAGTATATTTGGGACGAAAACAGTTCATTAGTACTATTATGAATCAATTGAGTTACTTTACTCATGAGGAGCGAGTGCTCTTTTTGAGACAATATAAGGAGTTGGCGACTCTGCTTTCAGAGGCGATATCCTACAATGAAAGGGTTATTTTGCGTGAGTTAGTTGTCAAGGCTATCGAAGCTGGTTGCTACAAGCGTACCAGAAACGGCATAAATGTCCTTACGAGAATAATGGGCACTTGCCTAATCATGGTAAACGAGTTGTCACTCAAGAGGAGATCAACCCTCTCACTACTGTTTTTTAATCCAGTAAAGCACAACTTCTTTACTATAGAAGAGCTGAACGTTGCTTTAGGTTGTGATCTTTCGCCAATAATGAAGGGCTTATTGAAGATCAACTCTCTGTATGATAAGAATCCTGCAATTCATTCTGAGAACTTTAGCAAACTTCTTCTTACCTTCTCTGAGGATATAAGAGTGGTTCTGATAATGATTGCAGATAGGCTCTATATGCTTCGGAGTGTAATGCGCTATTGTGAGGATGAGACACTTCGAAATGTTGTTATTTCAGAGGCTTCTTATCTCTATGTTCCACTCTCGCATCGACTCGGATTATATCGTATTAAATCGGAGATGGAGGATTTGGTATTGAAGTATACCCAAAGGGAGTTGTACGCAGAGATAGCAAAGAAGTTGTCTGAGACTAAAGTTAGTCGAGATGCATTCATCGAGAGTTTTATTGCCCCAATAAAAGAGAAGGTTGCACAAACGAATATCCACTTTGATATTAAAGGCCGAACTAAGTCTATACACTCTATTCATAACAAGCTACGCAAACAGCAGATTGAATTTGAGAAGATATATGATCTGTTTGCTATTCGGATCATTGTTGATGTCCCTCCAGAGCAGGAAAAGTCCGTTTGTTGGAATGTATACTCTATTGTCACGGATATGTATCAGCCTAACCCTAATAGGATGAAGGATTGGATATCTATCCCTAAGAGTAATGGTTATGAGTCACTACACACCACGGTGCTTGGCCCAGGTGGAAGATGGGTTGAGGTGCAGATTCGTTCGAAGAGGATGGATGAGATTGCCGAAAGAGGATTGGCTGCCCACTGGAAATATAAAGGCGGAAAGTCTGAGAGGGGTATTGATGAATGGCTCAACAGTATGCGTGAGGTTTTAGAGAGTGATAGCACTACACCGATGGATGTGATGCAGGAGCTAAAACCAGAGATTGTAGACAATGAGATATTTGTTTTTACACCTAAAGGTGATCTGCATAAATTGCCAAAGGGAGCTACGGTATTGGATTTTGCTTTTGAAATACATACATCCCTTGGATGCAGGTGTGTAGGAGGTAAGATAGGTAATCGCAACGTCACAATCAAGCATCAGCTCAACAGTGGAGATCAAGTAGAGATATTATCTTCTGCACAGCAGAGTCCCAAGCGAGATTGGCTCACTTTTGTTAAAACTTCAAGGGCTAGGATTAAAATTAAGCAGTCTTTGCAGGAGGAGGAGAACAAGCAGGCTGAGTTTGGCAAGGAGTCTCTGATGAGGAGAATGAAGAATAGGAAGATTGAGGTTGATGAGGCCACATTGATGAGGTTGATTAAGAAGATGAGCTTTAAGAAAGTGACCTCTTTCTATGCTGAAATAGCAGCAGAAAGGCTAGATGTCAATCATGTATTAGAGCTATATCTTGAGCTTGAGAGAAGGGAGAGAGAGGGGGCTCCAGTGCCAGAGATTAGGACAACTGATGGATTTTATCAGTCAAAACCAGCGGTTGAAGATCAAACATCGCGAGATGATGTCCTGGTGATAGATCAGGATCTAAAGGGGATAGACTATCACTTGGCTAAATGTTGCAACCCTATATATGGTGATGAGGTGTTCGGATTTGTTTCTATAAACGGTGGTATAAAGATACATAGAGAGAGCTGTCCAAATGCCAAAGAGATGCATTCTCGTTTTGGATATAGGATTGTGAAGGCTAGATGGACAGGCAAAGTAGGGGCGCAATTCCCGATTACTCTTCGCGTGATAGGTCAGGATGATATAGGTATTGTGAGTAATATAACCTCCATAATAAATAAGGAGCGCAATATATCTCTGCGGTCAATATCTCTAGATAGTCATGCGGGACTTTTTGAAGGGCAGCTAACGGTGATGTTAAACGACACATCCACTCTTGAAGGATTAATTAAGAAGATAAAAACCATCAAGGGTGTTAAGGGGGTATCACGAGGAGCTTAATCAAATAATATGAGAGTGACAATTAGACATATGTATGTGTCTAGTTGTCACTCTTTTTTGGGAATATAGTTAAATATGATGAGGTCAGTGATTTTTTTTCTCCACTAAAATAAACCTTTTATCTTTTCGAGTGTCTTAGTAGTATAAAGTTTGAGTTGCAACGGCTTTTTATAACATAATATATTACACAACTAAAAGAATTTGTCAATATGAAACGTAGTACAGTAGGTTTGATGGCAGTTATGCTAATGTGTGGCACATTGTTTGCAGAAGCAAGAGTACAGGATCGTCCTAATCTTCCTGAAAAGATGAATAAGGAAGAGAGACTAAAGCAGATGAAAGAGGAGCTTAATCTGACCAAAGATCAAGAACAGAAATTGATGAAGGTTTGGGAAGAGAGAGAGAGCCAAGCTAAAGAGATGAAAGATAAGTCTAAGGCCAACAAAGAGGAGATGAAATCCGACATGAGTAAAATGAAGGATGATCATTTGAGCAAGATGAAAGAGATTCTTACCCCAGAACAGTATACTAAGTACCTAGAGAATCAAGCTAAGAAATCAGGGAAAGGTGGAATGAAGAAGATGGGTGATAAGATAATGAAATAAGGATTTCATATTTAGGAAAGGTGAAATAGATAAAACAGGTATTAGTTATATTACACACAAAGGATTATTTTAGGTTTGAAAAGAAGAAAGCGCGAATGTCAATCCCTTAGACATTCGCGCTTCTTCTTTTTTTATTTTGTTGAGGTCAGTAGGCTCCTTTGGATTACTCTACAGTAACTTTTGTTGAGCTAGTTCCTACACGTACTATGTATAGACCTTTCGCCAATGGGAACATAGTTGTACCTTCTGTTACAACTCTTGATGCAACAAGTTGGCCAGTGATGTTGAATACAGAAACTACTTCACTCACTTCGCTGCTAACAACGATGTTGCCCTGTGTGCCATAAACAGAGTAGTTGTTCTCTATTGATGGGTTTGAAGTTGCAACCATAATATCGGCAGTAGAACGAGGCCAGATTTGTCTGTTTGTAACACCTTCGCTGTTTGTGTTGATACCGATGTAACCGATTACGTCAACTAATCCTTCTGGTGTAACAAAGTCAGTTAATTGACCAAATTGGTTGCGAAGTTGCATTTCATCTTCTCCTTGAGTAAGAGCAGCATTACCTTGAGCACCTGTTCCTATAGTTTTCTGCTCTAGTTCACAAGCTTCGATTTTTACTAGACGAGCTTCGTAGCTATCGTAGTCTGCAGCGATCTCAGCTACAGTAGCAACGATTGCCTCAGGAATTACATTTTCAGTAGAAACTACTTCGCCAGCTGATGTTGGGATAAACTCAAGAAGACCATAGTAGTAAGTCAGTTTACCTTGGATAGATTTAACTTTTGCACCAACAACGTGGCTCTCTGTAGGTAGAATTGGGTTAGAAGAGTAGTCAAACAGCAAGATAGCAGCAGTTTCATCTTCGATAAATTTGTTGCGACCGTTGATGAATGTGATCAATGCTTCGCTAGATAGTGTGTAGACAGTAGAGTTGTCTGCTTCGAATGTTCTAAGTTCTGCGATAGAAGATGCAGTTAGTTTAGCTACTTCAGCAGATAGTGTGATAACTTTCGATTCAATACCACCACCTGAGATGGTCAACGTTCCTGTGTACTCTTTTGCCTCAGCTCCTACGAACGTCACAGCAACAGTAGTTCCAGCTTCAGCAGTCTCTTTTGTGATAGCAGTAACCTCAGTTGTGAATCCTTCACCTGCGATCTCAACAGTCAAATCTCCAGTCAAGTTTGCAGCAGAGATTGAAACTTCTTTAACCAACTCTTCGCTAACTTCTAGTGTGCCAAATGCAACTGATGATGGTGCTGTTAGGGTTGGGCTAGTAACTTCGGTTGTTTCTGTTACTTTTAGGTTTCTCAAAAAGAATCTACCCTTTGAAGCTTGTTTGCCTTCAAATATAATTGTTGAGTTTGCAGATCCTTTTACATCTATCGAGAATGTTTCAAAAGTGTAATCATCTGTGTTTCTTATTGGAGATACAGTGTAAACATCATCACCAATAATGATTTTAAACTCAGTAGCATCAGCCTTCCAGCCCATCGCTTCGAAAGTTAGAGTGAAGTTCCCTGAATTTGAAGATAAGTCAATCTCTGGTGTCTGAATATAACCTAGAGCACTACTTCCTCCCATTTTAGCACTACCTCCAGCTTGATATACTTTTGATCCTTTCCATCCTGATTGATATGTGAATTCATCAAGTCTTTCAGAAATGTCAGTACTGTGAGCGCTTCCATTTGCTTGTCCTGCGATAAATTTGTCAAAAGACTCCTCAAATACTACTGTTTGCGCGAAAGCAGAAGCAGAAGCGAAGAGAATAGTTGCAATAAGAGCAATAGCTCTAAGAGATTGTGTAAAGTTTCTCATACTTTTTTGTTTAGAATTAGTAATCAGTTTTTATAGTTTTGCAAAGGTATGATTTATTCGCTTACACATTATTACAAAAGGATGACTAAAATTATGATGTATAGCAGATCGGCTTAAAAGATGTTGGAATTTATTTTTCTCTGTTGTAATAATAAGAAGAGTGGGGAGCTAACTTGTTTTTTAGTTAGCTCCCCGCTCCATATTTTATATTAATGCTAAAGGATTAAATCGGATCTTCTTCCTCTTTAGCTAGTTCGCGACGAAGATCAGCATCTGTTTCGCGGCTGTAGTATTGCTTGCGTAGAGGGTTTTCGTTAGCTTCGAGGAATCTCTGACGGTTGCGATATGCATCGATGGCAAGATATATAGCTTCTCGCATTGATACCTCCGAGGCAACTCCTTTGCCTGCAATGTCAAATCCAGTACCGTGGTCTGGCGAGGTTCTGATAATTTGCAGCCCTGCAGTGTAGTTTACACCTTTTTCCATTGCAAGAGTTTTGAATGGTATGAGGCCTTGATCGTGATACATTGCTAGTGTTGCGTCGAAATCTGTGTATGTTCCTGCTCCAAAGAACCCGTCAGCTGCAAATGGTCCATAGCATAGTATTCCCGCATCTTTGGCCATTTTTATAGCAGGGATGATAGTCTCTCTCTCTTCTTCGCCTATCACACCGCCATCACCAGCGTGTGGGTTTAGGCCCAAAATGGCAATTCGAGGACGTTGTATGTCAAAATCTTTTGCTAGTGTATTGTTTAGCAATTTGATCTTGTTGAATAGTTCTGTCTTGTTGAGTTGTGCTGAGACGTTTGAAATAGGAATATGTCCTGTGGCAACTGCCACGCGCAGGTTTTCTGCAACGAGTATCATTAAGACGTTGTTTCCGTGTGGGAATTTACTGTGTAGATACTCAGTGTGGCCTGGAAAATCGAATTTCTCTGATTGTATGTTCTCTTTGTTTATTGGAGCTGTAACAAGTATGTCTATCAGTCCGGCCCTCATATCGGCAGTCGCCATCTCAAGAGCTTTAAGCGCAGCTTCACCAGCTGCCTGAGTTGATTGCCCAATTTCGACTTTTATATCTTCATCTGTGCAGTTGATAAGATTAAGGCAGTTTGGGTTTAACTCTTCAGCACTGTTTATGCTGGTGTAGTTTACTTGAGGTAGATCTAGGTTTTTGCGATGATATGCCATCACTTTCGATGAGCCATAAAGTACGGGAGTGCATAGCTCAATCATTCGCGGCTCGGCAAATGTTTTAAGGATCACTTCGTATCCTATCCCGTTTATATCTCCATGGGTAATTGCTACCCTGATTTTTCTATCTTCTTCTTGCATCTCTATATCTTTTGTTAAAAGGGGGTTCAGTTCTTTTTGGTTTATTATTTGTTTTCGCCCGATGAGACGTTAAGCTCTAGATTGCTGTTAATTTCGTCGCTGAATCGTAGTGTGTATAGCATTGCTTCTACTCTGCGGAGAAGGTTGCGTTTAGACATCTCAGGTGCAAATACGAATCCTTCGATTGTGACAACTCGTTGGTTTTTCTCGTCTATTCGTGTGTGTGATACAAATGGGCCTCCCATCATATCGCCTTGCATCTGCCATAAACCGCGCATTCTGACTGTGAATTTTCCGTTAACGCCTATAGTGTCGCAGATCACAGGAGAGTATTTAACCTCTGTTTGCATGTACATATTTTCTCTAGATCCTTTGATGTTTTCTTTCATCACTGAATCGCGAGTTGCAATAAGGCTTTCTAGTGAAAGATCATTGATGTTGGTGTATGGTGTTGAGTATACAACAAGGTCCATTCTTCCTTTTGCTGCGTCATTAGTAACCCATATAAAGTCTTTGCCTATCTTCTCGTTTTTGAGATCACCTGGGGCTTTTACTTCTGCTTGATTGAAATTCTCACGTACGGCATTAAGTAGTGCAGTGTTGAATTTCTTAGTGAAGAAGTTGATGTTGCGGTTTAGTTCGGAGTTAACAAAAAAGCTTACAATGCTCTCCTGGTTATCGCGTAGGTATTGGGCAAGTTGTATCTCGTTGCCTGCTCTTACTGTCATTATGACTTGGTCAGCCGAGTATACGTCTCTAGCAAATGTGCGAGATCCTTTGGAATAGATATCCGAAACTTCTATCATCAACACGTTGCGAACAGGACGAAGCAGGTTGTCAAAGTGAGCTGGGTCAACAACTGATAGTTTGAAATTGGGTTCTGATTGTGGTAATCCCGGTACATCAGACTCTAGTACGTCGCGTATAGCCTCACCAGCATCACGCTTCCACATTTCTTTGTTAACCACAACAAGTAGTTCAAAGGGTGCTCCGGAGGCAGTAGGTAGAAAGGATCCTCCTCTTTTTGCACAACTCGTAAAGAGTAGTTGCATAGAGATGATAAGGAGCATAATTGTACGTATTGTCTTCATATCTGATAGTTTTAGATGTTTATCTCTTAATATATATTGTATATATGTGCGACGAAGTTAGTGCTTTACTCATAAATATCCTACATTTATAAGTTTTTAATAGCTATATAGAGTCTTTGATTGAGGGTTGTTTTATTATTACAAAGGTGTTACAACAACTAAACTATGCTAAATAGCATATCTTTGGCTCTTGTTTGTTTGGATAATAAGTTTAGAGCCCTTATATTTGTATCGGTTTTTTCATGGTATTAGATTTTAAGGTTAAAGAAGGGTTGGGTTGTCGTGAGACAACCTTTTCTTGTTTTTTATAGCTTTGTGTAAGCTATCTTTGTCTTTATGAATACATTATTTCTTGAAAGTTATTACCTTTGCGCTACTTTATTTACTGTATTGAAAAATACCAATTAAGCGTATTACAACTATGAGCAAAAAAGCATTCTTATTGATTCTTGACGGATGGGGTATCGGAAATGGTGGTACTGCCGAC
>JBOFUP010000077.1:0-1277 GCA_051652645.1 Bacteroidales bacterium | reverse complement strand
CACTATGCAACATTTGCAGGAGTATCTGTTGGAATAGAGGATCTTGAGGTTCCAGCTTCTAAGAAAGATATTCTAGCTGACGCCGATAATCAGGTTGCAGCAATAGAGCAGGAATATATAAACGGAAAAATAATCAACGAAGAGAGATATAGAAAGACAATCGCAGTTTGGGCAGAGACTACAGAGAAAGTTACAAAAGCCATGATGGATGGACTAGACCAGTTCAACCCGGTATATATGATGGCGAACTCTGGAGCCAGAGGATCGATTGCACAGATGAGACAGCTAGCAGCAATGAGAGGAAACATGACAGATACGCAAGGTCGTATCATCGAAGTTCCAATCAAGGCAAACTTTAGAGAAGGACTAACAGTAATGGAGTTCTTTATGTCATCACACGGAGCTAGAAAAGGTCTAGCGGATACGGCACTGAGAACAGCCGATTCAGGATACCTAACTAGAAGACTTGTTGATATATCTCATGAAGTTATAGTAAATTCTATAGATTGTGGAACTCATCAAGGTATCGAGGTTGCTGACCTTGTATCTGACGGATCTATCATTGAAAAACTCGAAGAAAGAATCAATGGAAGAGTTCTGGTTGAGGACCTTATAGATGAAGAAACAGGAGAGGTAATAGCTCCTAGAAATACAATGGTTAAGAAAGATCTGATAGCTAAGATAAAAGAACTAGATATCAAGAAAATCAAAATCAGATCACCTCTAACATGTGCTCTTGAAAAGGGAGTTTGTCAGAAGTGTTATGGTATGGACCTTTCAAACCACAAGGAGATTCTAATAGGAGAGGCAGTTGGAGTTATAGCTGCTCAGTCTATCGGAGAACCAGGTACACAGCTTACAATGAGAACGTTCCATACTGGAGGAGTTGCGATGGCGACTGCTGCAGCACGTAGTATAAAAGCTGAAAACAGAGGAAGAGTTAAGTTTAAGGATGTAAAAATCCTTCTGAACGAGGAAACTAATGAGAGAATCGTTGTTACTCAGTCAGCTAAACTTCTAATCGGAGATTATGATTATGAAATCGCTTCAGGATCTATACTTCAAGTTGAAGATAATCAGATGATAGAAATCGGAGATGTTCTTGTAACATTCGATCCATATCACATCCCTATTATCGCTGACCAAGATGGTAAGATAGAGTACAGAGAGCTTTACATCAAAGAAAACTATGATGAGAAGTTTGACGTTACAGAGTATCTTGCTGTTAAGCCAGTAGAGACTGGAGATATGTCTCCAAGAGTACTTATCTATGATGA
>JBOFUP010000076.1:0-6117 GCA_051652645.1 Bacteroidales bacterium | reverse complement strand
TTAGTTGGAAGAAGTTAGGTAAGAATTTCGACTTAAGCACTGTTCGCCCTGCTCCACAGAAGGTACATTAATATGAGAGCTAGAACTTATCAAGAGTGGTCTCGTCAAGGTTATGTTCCTTTCATTGGTGAAAGATCTCGATTGAGAAATCACTATGGTGAACCTTTGTTCACTGCAAGCCAAGTGGTTAGACGTCAGCCTCAGGTGACGATACGTACAACCACAACCACAACTGTCTACCGATAGTGTGAATTTTGTTAGGGATTTACGAGTCCCTAATTAAATTTTTACTAAGTGTAAGTAAAAAGACTTTTTAATTGTAATTAATAATAGAGATAAAAGAAATGACTGAACAAACTTTAGAAATGAAACCAGTATTTGTTGCTTGTTACGGGTCTTTACGTAGCTTAATGGGTAATCATCGAGTTAATGGTATGGCTGGTGGTACTGTAGTTGGCTTAGGTCACACTAAAGATAACCATGACTTATTTGCTTACTGTTCTGGTTTCCCATCAGTGTCTTTACAACACAGCGATAACAACTTGCCAGTTCGTGTTGAAGTTTATGAAACAACAGAAGCTGGTTTAACTGGTCCTTATGATCGTTTAGAAGGTTATCCAAACTTCTACAACCGTACACTAATCCCTGTTGTTATGGATGATGGTTCAGAAGTTGAAGCGTGGATTTACCACATCGACCGTATCTCTGGTCCACTGGTAGAAAACAATGACTGGTGTTTACGTAAATATGGTCCTAACTACTATGAGGATCTGGCCAGTGCCGATTAAGAAGAATTCTCAATACACCGAAATCCTTAAAGAGAAAGGTGAGAAATACTTAAGGGGTTGGGTTCGAGTTGATGCTCAATCTGACCCTAAAGGGGCTGCCATTCGTATGGCTCATTTCAATAAGAACAAGTGAGGTAACAATATGTGCCGTGACCCTATCGGCTCTTCAAAAAAAGCTGTAAGCGAATGCTTTGTGTGTGGTGGTCCTGTGGATGAAGACCACAGACCTACAGATATTTGTGCGTGTTCAGAGACAATATATTCTTGCACTTATTGTGGGTCTAACCCTTGTATGAGGTACTGCTCATGAAACCTAATGAATTGCTTGTTATCAGAAAAGCTATTATAGCCGCTTCTGGTCAAGTACTAACAAGACATTTTCCTGAGAAATATTATGAAATGGAGTCAGATGATCTTGATGATTTCGTAATAATGTTTGCTACTGAAGAGTATGATGATTGGCCAGTAGATGATATCTGGGATGCTATTGATGAGCTGACTCAAGCTTTCCTTAATTTTTATCAGAGTTTATCAAAATGATGAAAATTAGAGCAAACCAGTGGATAGCGTTTGGTGAAGCCTATAGTATGAGATTACCAGACCATGTAGATGATCATGCTTTGTTTGCTGAGAAACTAGGAATCAGTAGGGGTGAAGCTAAAGAGCTGGCCTACCGTATGATCCACTCAAATAGAGCAATTAAAAGATCTTTTAAAAATATTCACGATTATTACAACCCGTAATACAAACCAATTAGAGGAATAATAAAATGATGTCAGATGCAACAGGAGAAAACACTATGAAAAACATGTAGGTTATTATGTCGAAAAAGAAGTATGGTAATAAAGAGCTGCTAGGTGATTCAGCCTGCCCACAATGTGTTTCACAAGGACGGGATCAAACAGGTAATCACCTACAACATTGGCGAAACATTGAGAACGAGGAAGAGTTCACATATTGTAATCGGTGTGGTTATTATGAAAAAATTACTGATGCTAACCGTAGCACTCTGGAAGGGTCTCGGAAAGTTAAAGAAGAATTGGAACCAGCGGAACTAGCTGTTGTTCTTGGTGAGGTTTTAGAACTACCATTCAAAGCGTTAACATCCCGAGGTATCCGATTGGATGTTGCTGAACGGTTTGGTGTTCGTGTGGGCTTGTCTTACACAGATGGCTCAACACCAGTCTCACACTTCTACCCAAAGAAGAAAGACGGTACTTTGGTTTCGTTTAAGGTTCGTAACTTAGACCCTAAGTATTTCTACGCTATCGGAAACGGAAGCGGTTGTGATTTCTTTGGTATGGATCAAGCCCAGTTAGGTGATATCTGGACAGGTCGTTTACACATCTTTGAAGATGAATTATCTTGTATGTCTGCGTACCAAGCATTGACTGAGAACTCTTCAAGCAGGATCAAACCTGCGACGATCGCTCTACCAGATGGTGCAGGTTCTATTGCTACAGTGTTATCTAGACTTCGTTCATTCGTGGAAAGCTTTGAAGAAGTTGTGCTTTGTATGGACAACGATGAAGCTGGTGAAGAAGCTGTTAACGTAGCTCGTAAGATTTACCCTAACATTAAGATTGCTCGAATCCCAAAAGGTTTGAAGAAAGATGGTTCTCCTATCAAGGATGCCAACGACCTCTTAATGGAAGGACGTTCTACAGAGTTAAACAACTTACTGCGATTCAAAGCAGCTAAGGAATCTCCAGCAGGTTCAGTGTCAATCGCTGACTGTATTGAAGAGGCTCTGAAGAAACCAGAGTGGGGTATCCCATTCCCTTGGGACGGTTTGACTCAAATGACCTTTGGGTTACGTCTTGGTGAGATTGTTGCAATCGGTGCTGGTGTGAGCTTAGGCAAAACACTATTAGCACATGAAATGGCTTCTTGGTTGACTATTGAACACAAGTTCAAAGTAGGTGTATTCTTACTGGAAGAACAAGTGGGAGATTCAGTTAAGAACATTGCAGGCAAATCAGCCAATACACCTTTCCATCGTCCAGACCTTGAGTTTGATCCGAATGTGTTACGAGAAGAAGCCATGCGTTATGATGGTCAATTGTTCTTGTACAATAACTTTGGTCAGAACGAATGGGCAGACATTAAACAGTGTATGCGATTCTGGGTTGTAGAGCATGGTGTCAAGTGGATTTTCCTTGATAACATTACAACACTGGTTGCTCACTTAACTCCAGCAGAAGCGAACACAGAGATTAGTAAGATAGCCTCTGAACTAGCAGGTATGTGTGCTGAGTTAGATTTTACTTGCTTCATCTTTAGTCACTTGAATGCTCCACAATCAGGTGCTCCACATGAAGAAGGTGGTCCAGTTAAAGAAGTTCAATTCACTGGTTCACGAAGTCTTATGCGTTGGTGCCAACTTATCATTGGTTTCGAACGTAATAAGCAAGCCGAGGGTGAAGCTAAAAACTACTCCATGATACGGCTGCTTAAAGACAGGAAGTTCGGTAGGTCTGGTGTTGTTCATACGAAGTACATTGTTGAAACTGGACGATTACTTCAGCGTGAAGAGCATGAGATTAATCCAGCTGATCCATTCAAGCTGAATGATTCCGATGCACCGTCTACCAGCGGTAATGGGGAGACTCCTTACTAATGGAAATACGTAACCCCAACAAAGTAGACACATACTCAGGTATCTGGGTATTCGACATTGAAGGTGACAACTTGTATCACGGGATAACCGTGATGCATTGCTTGTGGTTGATTGATCCTGTAACAGGTTATGCATTAGGGTTCAGACCCGATGAAGTAAAAGATTCTTTTGTCTTCTTAGAAAATGCTAAACTGTTAATAGCTCACAATGGTATTGGTTTCGATATACCAGCTATACGGAAACTCTTCCCAATGCTTGGAAAGGTTAATATCCTTGACACGCTCATCTTAGCTTCTATGCTCCAACCTAACCGTCTCCAACAGTCTCTTGACTCTTGGGGAAAGGACTTAGGGGAAGAAAAAGATTCCTTTGGTAAGAAGGCTGATTGGTCTGTCTATACCGAAGAGATGTACGAATACTGTTATCAAGACGTTGTTGTTACAGTGAAACTTATTTTAACTTTATGTAAAATGGCAGGTATCGATGTTCAAGACCTTCCTGTCTATACAATGTAGGAGGTCTTTATGAAGATTGATTTATATATAACCGAAAAATGTATCCCATGCCTTCACATCCTGGCTTTTATGGATCAGTATGGGATTAGTGATAAGATTAATGTTCTAGTAGATGAGAAACATCCACTGGTATCTAGCCACCCATCCATTGTGTTTAACGGGGCTAGCATTATCAAAGGTGTTGAAGCTGTCGAGAACTTCTTATCAGTGCATTTAGTTCCTAAGGAAGTATAATGTTAAAAGTTGGTAATACTTGTGACCCCTTTTCACAAGAGTGGGATGACCTTTTAAAAGTTCTCCTTAAAAAGGGAACAGTCACTGAATCTAGTAAATATACTCTGAACTTCAGATTGTTAGTTAATGTTCGTACATACTTTGGGTTTTTTAAATTCAAAGAGTATGCCACTTATGAGGTATGGGTTTCAAACAAAATAAGCAACTATGCTACTTTGATGAAAAAGAATGAAAAACATCAAATTGTATCTCATAAACCAAGTCAAGAGACTATGGATGAGTTGTATCTTCTTGAAAAGAAGGTTCGTAGCAAAAGTTCAGATTATCCTTACTCACTTCCAGAGGTTTAATAATGATTTTAACAGGTGAACAGCTTTTAGATCTTATTAAAGCAGGTGTTATTAACGCTGACCCTAAGAACGTCAACGCATCATCAATTGATGTAACACTTTCTGATATGATTATGGTTGAAGATGCTTTGACTGACAAACCTTTAGTGGTAATCGCTGATGGTGAATCTCCTGCTTTTACTCCTATTAAGATGGGTGAGCAAGGGATGATTATCCAAGCAGGTCAGTGCTTCTTAGCAAGTACCAATGAGTACTTCAACCTTCCAAATAACATCAGCGCTGAGTTCATAACTCGTTCATCTATTGGACGTTGCTTCTTAGAGCATATGAAGTCAGGTTGGATTGATGCTGGTTTCAGTGGTCAAATTACTTTGGAGTTAGTTAACATGCTCCAAGCACATGAACTACTAATTACTCCTAATCTTCGGATTGGTCAGGTAGTATTCCATAGACATAATATGGTAGACAAGGAACATAGCTACGCTACTAAAGGTAACTATAATGGTCAAGTTGGCCCAACAAAAGCTTTTGGAGGTAATAATGCTGACGCATCTGCATCGTGATAAACTAGCCCGTGTAATTCAACTTAATGATTATGTGGTATGGGCTAATGGTAAGTACGGAACAACAATGACTGTGTGTTCTGTGGTTGGGGCCACGGAAGAGAAGGTAGCTATTATGAAAAATGATGGCAAAACTGTCCGTGTATACCCTAGTAATTTACTTGTTATCACTGCTCAAGTGATGCAAAATATTAATGATAATGTAGGAGCTAATCTATGATTTTTAGTAAACTGTTTAAACGTAAAGAAGCTGTTAAAGAACAACACTTTACACCGCCAGCTCCTAAGGAAGAGTTAGCACCTGTTCCAGTAGTCTTTGAAATCATTCCAGAGGAAAAGCCTACTCCAGTTCCTGCTGTTCCTAAAAAGAAACGCAAGTACACTAAGAAGAAGAAGGCAACTGCTTCAACAAGCACAGCGTCTTCTGGTGTTGTAGGTAATACGTATGTACCTTGTACTGTTGCGACGTACTCTGCTGCATCTCCTAGCAGTTATGACAGTGGTTCAAGCTGTTCATCTTCCTCTTCACCTTCGAGTTGTGATTAATGATAGTATGTCCTCATGATGGTTGTGACTATGCAACAGGCTGGACCCACAGGGGTAGTGAACTTAATCGCCTATTAAACCCACCAGAAGGTGACTTCTTTGAATTACGAAGTAGTGTAGGCCACCATGGTATTACTGCTTACAGGTGGGATGATAACCTAACAGGTGTGAACATTATGAGAGTTCTTGGTTGTCCTAAATGTTTAAGGACGTTTATAACCAGCGGTCAAGTTTATTTAGATTAAGGAATGATATGCAAAATACAATGAATGGATTATATCACTTAGCTTCTCAGGCTAAGAATGTACACTGGAATGTTACTGGTCCGAGCTTCTATGGTATTCACAAGGTTTGTGATGAACTTGATGAATCAGCTCGTGCTTTGGGTGATCGTGTTGCAGAGCATATGCGCTTTATGAATCATATGCCAATGATTGAACATGATGCCTCACTAACTACTGTGCCGCAATCGACCAACCCCATATTTTTAGTCACTGCTTT